>NZ_ML014777.1 GCF_003675895.1 Parashewanella curva | reverse complement strand
ATTGATAAATGCAATTTCGTGGTTGATCTACAGCTGCATTATTTAAGCTGAATTTCCATTGCTACCGCAGTTGAACCTTGCATGGTACAACATAAAAACCATTGAAGTTTTTACAACGCATAACGCCCGTCTTAACAGGCAAATAATTGTTGGCTAGAATTTGGAGCGCAGCGACAAAAGCCAACGAGTATTTGTCCTGTTGAAGCGCTTGTTAGCTGCGTTTCTCAGTGATTAGAATTGACATCTCTTTATTACCTACTTGGATGCTTGCAGGTTTGCCTAATTCGGTAATAAGAACAGGAGACATTTTTTCACCGTTTAAGCTTAACTGAGTTGCTATTTTCACAGTTGACTTACTTTCAGGAGATACAGTTAATTTGAGGTTATATAATTTACTAACCTCTACACTTACTTCTTTGTCAGGACTAACGACTAATGTTGGATTTGCAATTGTTTCTGCATTATTCAGTAGCTTAACATTTACCAAGTAGTTGGCATTTGCACTTGAAATTAATCCTAGAAAAAGTGCTAACCCTAGTAATTTCCTCATTTTCATCTCCATATGTTCAATGTTTCACATTAGCAGCTAACGCCGCATTAACGGGCGGAAAATTGTTGGCTATAATTTGCGACGCAGGAGCAAAGCCAACGATTTTGCGTCCTGTTGAATGCCTTGTTATACGCACATTACCCAGCATGCCTGCGTATACGTTTTATTAGCCCTGATTTATCAAACTCCAATGAAACGATATTGGTACTGCTGTAGTTAATGAATTTATCTAAATGAAAAGGCTTAACTTTTGCTGATTCGGTATAGTTAATAAATACAACATTAGCACCAACCATAATTGTATTAATTTTGATATTACTGAAAGCAATCTCATCCTTTAACTTTGCAAGCATATCTTTTCTAAGGCTGGATTTGTTTGTATATGTGAAATTGTGCTTTATATGCTCGTCAACAAACTCGTTTGCGAGTAAAGATATGAAATGATCAATATCCTTAGTTGACGAGTCAGGTTGTTGGCGTGCGTTTTTAGCTGCAATAAAACCGTTTGCTTTCTCTAATAATTGGTCTCTTGAAAGAGGTTCTTGAGCGAAACTAGAAAATGAAAGAGCAGTTAATATACATATGAAAATAAATTTTTGCACGATTCCCTCCGCTGTGCGTATAACGCCTAAATCAGGTGCGCCGTAGGCGTCACCTGGATTTACTTGTTATATGGCGATTACTAGAATTGCCTATCTTTTGTAAAGCCAGAACTTTCAAGAATTAATAGAAAGTCATTGCCATATTTTGTTGTTTTAAAAGTTTCGTTTTCTTTATGCAAAAGTCCTGTGCTTGTTAAATACAGAAGATATTGCTCTAAGTTCCATGTACCTAATTGCTCAAGATTGTTTTCTTTTACAGTTTGGAATGCAGCCTCAACCACCTTCAATTCAACACCGTCTTTTGCAGCTGTAAGTAGTTTTATTTGTGAACCAAAGATAGCGTTATAGATACGCTCAAACCATGATAATACTTGTGAAGCTGCAAGCTGTCGTATTAGAACATTGCTTGTATCATTGTCATATGACAAATTTCTTTTATGAAGATCGTTTTTTATCTTTGTTTCTTGATCTTTGATTATTTCTAGATCTCCGCCATATTGGAGCAAGTCATCAATATAAACTGCACTATCCTTTGCTGCTCTTTGCGTCAAGGTTTTCAGGAACGAGTCGTCGGTTCGATAATCTTGGGGGGCATACAATTTGTCATGGTGCCTTGAAACAAGCCAACCGAACAAAAATAGAATGCAAAGTGGAAATAAAACTATGAACCAAATAATGGGTGTTCTTTCATCCGGTTGTAGAGCAGGGGATGAATAGCCAAAGATTATACAGGCAAACCCATAAACTAGAACAATAAATAACGCAATTATTCCTAATGGATTTCTAGAGAAATCCTTCATCGATTTTGGAAACTGAAAACTTGGTTCCATACTGCTCCTCAAAAAATATTGAAGTATAGACGATGCTTAAGTAGCCATATAACGCCGCATTAAGCGGCAAATGGTTGCAGGCTAAAATTTGGAACGAAGTGACAAAAGCCTGCAAGTATTTGTCCGTCTTAAATGCCTTGTTAGGCGCACCAGTTACGTTTTGATATTACAGACGTTTTGGAGTGTGCCCAACTTTGTTTTTATGATACTGCCAATGATTTTGCCGATTTTAATAATTTTTAAAACAGCCAAAAATAACATTGATAAATGCAATTTCGTGGTTGATCTACAGCTGCATTATTTAAGCTGAATTTCCATTGCTACCGCAGTTGAACCTTGCATGGTACAACATAAAAACCATTGAAGTTTTTACAACGCATAACAGCTTATTAGAAGGAAAAAATCCTTCTTTCTACAGGCACGCTACCGCCTGTTAATTGTTTTTAACATTCGGATAAATTATCCATTTTATAATACGAAATCAAGCACTTTTATTGTTTGTATGAAATCTGATTTGCGTGAAAGGAGGAAAAAATCCTTATTTCTTGTGGAAAGAAGGAAAAACTGTAATACTGTTTTTTGATACAGTGCAATCAAGGATGATTCTCATGTCACATTCGCCATTTCTCACTCATATTTCTGAGTTTATGGTTACTCGTCATTTTGCGAAACGAACTATCGAAACTTATCTCCATTGGATCAAAGCCTTTATCATTTTTAATGGCAAGCAGCATCCCTCAAAACTTGCAGAAAGGGAAGTAGAGCTGTTCTTGAGTTACCTTTCAAATCAAAAGAATGTCGCGCCAGCGACCCAAAAGCTCGCGCTAAACGCTTTGCACTTTTTATATAATGACTTCTTGTCGCAACCCTTATCAATGGACTTGCAATTTAATCGCTCAAAGCGTGAAGCAAAATTACCCGTCGTTTTAACTAAGTCTGAAATAGCAAGTTTACTAAAACACGTTCAAGCAAACAGAAGTCTTGTGGCGAAATTGATGTATGGGAGTGGACTAAGATTGATGGAAGCCGTTCGACTAAGAGTAAAAGATATTGATTTTGACTATCACTCATTACTGATTTGGAATGGTAAAGGCGGGCGGCATCGAAGGGTAACGTTAGCGTCCGAATTAGTTGAACCGCTAAAACAACAGATTGAGCAAGCTAGAAGTTTTTTTATTGTTGATAGTGAATTAGAAAACTATCGCGGTGTTTGGCTTCCTTATGCGTTGGAGCAAAAGTATCCCAATGCAGCTACGAGTTTCAAATGGCATTATTTGTTTCCTTCGACAAGAATGAGTGTTGATCCTCATTCAGGTCAATTACGAAGGCATCATATTGATGAAACTTCGGTACGAAAAGCGGTTAAGGCTGCAGCGAGGAAAGCTAAAATTTCAAAAGATGTGAATTGTCATACTTTGCGGCATTCGTTCGCAACTCACCTTTTACAGCGTGGCGCTGATATACGAACTGTGCAAGAGCAGTTAGGGCATCAAGATGTGAGAACAACTCAAATTTATACGCATGTGATTCAAGCTGGGGCGAGTGGAGTGAGAAGCCCTTTAAGTGATCTTTGATGGATTAAAAAAGGCTGCAACTGCAGCCTTATATTCAAAGCTTATGAAATTTAAAATGTCATTTCAGGTACATGATCTGGAATAACTAAGTCACCAGCAGTCATGTTTTTGATTTCTTCAACTGAAACGCCAGGAGCGCGCTCAATTAGGTGGAAAGCACCGTCTTTGATTTCTAAGTAGGCTAGGTTAGTAACAACGCGTTTAATACAACCATAACCAGTCAGGGGCAATTCGCATTGAGGAAGGAGTTTTGAATTTCCGTATTTGTCAGCATGCATCATGGTAACGATGATGTTTTCAGCGCCAGCAACTAAGTCCATCGCTCCGCCCATGCCTTTAATTAGTTTGCCCGGGATCATCCATGATGCGATAGAGCCGTTTACATCTACTTCAAAGGCGCCAAGTACAGTAAGGTCAACATGGCCGCCACGGATCATGGCAAAGCTTTCAGCTGATGAAAAGAAAGAAGCGCCATCAACCGCTGTTACCGTTTGCTTGCCTGCATTGATCAAATCTGGATCTATAGTTTCTTCAGTTGGAAATTCTCCCATACCTAATAGACCATTTTCAGATTGCAGCATTACCTGCATACCTTCAGGAATGTAGTTCGCAACAAGGGTAGGGATGCCGATGCCTAGGTTTACATAAAAGCCGTCTTGTAGTTCTTTGGCGACACGTTGAGCCATTTGTTCTCTTGTTAGTGACATGCTCTTTCTCCCTTATGCTTTAACGGTGCGTTGCTCAATGCGTTTTTCGAATGTACCTTGGATAAGGCGATCAACATAAATACCAGATGTATGAATATGATTAGGATCCAACTCACCCGGCTCTACAATGATTTCGGCTTCAACAACCGTAATTTTACCTGCCGTTGCCATCATAGGGTTAAAGTTTGCTGCCGTTTTACGGAAAACTAGGTTACCCATGGTGTCAGCTTTCCATGCTCTTACTAATGCAAAATCCGCTGTTAGTGAGTCTTCTAGAACATAGTGACGACCATCAATTTCACGAGTTTCTTTGCCCTCAGCGACAGGAGTACCATAGCCAGTTGCGGTAAAGAATGCGGGAATACCAGCACCACCTGCACGGATCTTTTCTGCTAAGGTACCTTGAGGAGTAAGAATGACTTCAAGCTCGCCAGATAGCATCTGCTTTTCGAAAGTGGCATTTTCACCAACATAAGAGGCAATCATGGTAGAAATTTGGCGCTTTTGTAACAGTAAGCCAAGGCCAAAATCGTCAACACCTGCATTATTAGAGATTGCCGTTAGTCCATTGATATTCATGTTAGTCATTTGATTGATAAGACCTTCAGGAATACCGCAAAGACCAAAGCCTCCGACCATTATTGTCATATCGCTTTGTAGGCCAGCCAGTGCTTCTTCATAGCTACTGACTAATTTATTCAATCCTGCCATGTTTGTTCCTTTTATTATTTGTTCTTTATTTATGCATGAATTGCTGAAGTGAGAGAGGGAGTGATGTTCCGTACTCTTTATCACCTCTGTTTTTATATTCACAAATCACGCATTTATATTAAGTTTTTCAATAATCCCAGTCAAAACAAATGAGATAAATCCCATTTATTATTGCTTAAGTAAGGTAAGTGCGACCTTTGAACCGTTGTTTCGACCTAGAGCCTTACAAATTTTATCACCAGAATGAGCTAATTTTTCAAGGTTAATACCAGTATCTAACCCCAAGCCGTGCAGCATGTATATTAGGTCCTCAGTGGCAAGATTGCCTGAGGCTCCTTTAGCATATGGGCAGCCACCTAAGCCAGCTACAGAAGAGTCAAACGTTTTTATTCCTGTGTCTAAACAAGTAGCGATATTGGCTAAGGCTTGCCCGTAAGTATCGTGAAAATGTAAGGCCAGTTTTTCTACTGGTACACTTTGCATCACAGCCTCTAGCATTGCCTTAGCTTTAGCTGGTGTTCCCACTCCAATCGTGTCACCTAATGAGACTTCATAGCAACCTAAATCATTAAGAAGTTCGGTCACTCTTACGACTTCACTTACGGCTATCTCACCCTCGTATGGACAACCTAAGACACAAGAAACATAACCTCGAACAGGTAAGTTATGTTCTTTGGCTAGCTCCATTACAGGTTTAAAGCGAGAAATTGATTCCTCGATAGAGCAATTGATGTTTTTTTGGCTGAAAGCTTCTGAAGCAGAACCAAATATGGCAACTTCATCGACGTTTGCTGCAATAGCGGCCTCTAAGCCCCTTAAATTAGGCGTGAGACCGCTGTATTTTACACTCGGATTACGTTCAATTTGATCCATTACCGTTGATGAGTCAGCCATTTGTGGCACCCACTTAGGCGAAACAAAGCTAGCCGCTTCTATACGACGAACGCCTGAGCTTGCAAGTTCATTTATCAACGTCACTTTATCTTGAGTGTTGACGGCTTTTTCATTTTGCAAACCGTCGCGTGCACCTACTTCAAAAATGCTAACTTTGCTCATTTAAGCTTCCTCAACATCTAAGAGTAGTGAGCCATCGCTGACCAAGTCGCCAGGGTGGAAATAAAACTCAGTGACAGTGCCATCAAATGGAGCTTCAATCGTGTACTCCATTTTCATGGCTTCCATGACAAGTAGTCCTTGACCAGCCTTTACGCTATCTCCTGCGTTAACTAGATGAGTCACAATTGTGCCGTTCATTGGTGCTTTAAGCTTGTCTGCTGCATCATCTTGCTGATCTAGTTCTTGAGCTTGTATCGCTTTGAAATGGAACTGCTCTGTACCTGTGAAGAGTGTAAAGTCATCATCAACTTGAGCCACTTGTAATGTAAAGCGGTGATCATAGAGCTGTACTTTAAACAGGTTATCCTTCAATAGGCCATCTAATTGATAGTTATTATCACCAATAATTACTTGGTAGCCATTAGCAACTTCTGTTAAACGTAAATCAATTTGTTGGTGCTCGTCATCAAGCAATCTTACCGCGTGTTGCTTAGGGCTATTGAGTCTAAAACCAGAAAGTGTTGACCAAGGTGAAGTGCTGTCTGAGTGATCGGATAACATAGCATTGGCTTGCTGCTTACGATAAAGCACTTGATACAAACCAGCTAAAGCTTGAGCAGTCTGAGCATCGGTTGATGTTAGAGTGAGCAGTTCGTTACCATAACGATCAATAAAGTCCGTGCTAAAGTTTTCGCTTGCAAAAGCAGGGTGTTCGATGATGGCATGCAAGAAACGGATGTTATGCTTAAGGCCAGAAATTTTGTAATCTTCAAGAGCCTTGGACATACGCTGCAATGCTAGCTTTCTATCTTTGTCCCAAACGATAAGTTTGGCAATCATTGGGTCGTAGAAGTTACTGATCACATCACCTTGACGAATACCAGAATCAATACGTACATAAGGATTGGCTTCAGGCTCTTGTAAGTAATCTAATTTTCCACTTGCAGGTAAAAACTCGTTTTGTGGGTCTTCTGCGTAAATACGCACTTCAAAAGAGTGACCTGTCACTTCAATTTGATTTTGTTGAAGTGGCAGCGGTTGGCCATCGGCCACTTTAAGTTGCCATTCAACCAAATCTTGCATTGTGACCAGTTCCGTGACGGGATGCTCTACTTGAAGACGTGTATTCATTTCCATGAAGTAGAAGCTGTTGTCAGTATCAAACAAAAACTCAACGGTACCTGCACCAACGTAATTGATTGCTTTAGCTGCCGCAACAGCGGCTTCACCCATTTGCTTACGAAGTTCGTCACTTAAACCCGGAGCAGGGGCTTCTTCGACAACTTTTTGGTGACGACGTTGTACTGAACAATCGCGATCCGATAGATAAACGCAGTTTCCATGTTTGTCTGCAAATACTTGTACTTCGATATGGCGAGGTTGACGTAAGTAACGCTCCATCAGCAGCTTATCGTTACCAAACGATGAAGCAGCTTCACGACGCGCTGAGTCGATTGCATTTTGTAACTCAGCTTTGCTTTCAACAATTCGCATGCCTTTGCCGCCGCCACCGTAAGCGGCTTTGATTAGCAGAGGAAAACCAATTTTATCGGCTTCTGAATTGAGTAATGAATCTGATTGGTCGTCACCATGATAGCCGGGAACCAGCGGTACATTGGCTTCAGTCATAATCGCTTTTGCTGCACTTTTACTGCCCATAGCATCAATGGCGGCTGAGCCAGGTCCAACAAATTCTATTCCCGCATGTTCGCAGGCTTTGGCAAACTCGGCATTTTCTGAAAGGAAACCATAACCGGGATGAATCGCTTGTGCTCCCGCACGTTTAGCTACGTCAATGATGGCATCGCCACGTAAGTATGATTCTGCTGGCGCGCTCCCACCTAGATAAAAGGCTTCATCAGCCATTGCTACGTGGCGAGCGTTTGCATCTGCATCTGAATATATTGCAACGGTTTTAACGCCCATTTTACGAGCGGTATCCATGATGCGGCAGGCGATTTCACCACGGTTGGCAATCAGTAGTTTTGTGATCATTATTATTCCTCTGCCTTATGCCAGTTAGGCTGACGTTTTTCAAAAAAGGCGTTTAGGCCTTCTTGACCTTCATCAGATACACGAATGTTAGAAATTCTGTCGGTGGTGTAGTCGAGGGTATCTTGGTTAATTTCACCACTTTCCATACGAGCGATGAGCTTTTTACACCAATCCATGCCTTGTGGGCTGTTCGAAAGTAATGCATCAATCAGCGGCTGGCTGGCAGCGTCTAAATCGTCGCTGACTTCATGAAGTACTTGTAGCTCGAGCGCTTTTTCTGCACCAAAGCGTTCAGCCGTTAACATGTAGCGACGTGAAGCACGATTGCCCATTGCACGAACAACATAAGGGCTGATCACCGCAGGAATAAGCCCTAGCTTTACTTCACTCAAACAGAAACTGGATTTTGGTGATGCAACGGCGATGTCGCAGCAACAAATCAGACCTAATGCACCACCAAACGCCGCACCTTGAACTTGAACTAGGGTAGGCTTTGGGAATTTATCTAAGTCGTGCATCAATCGAGCAAGTTCATTGGCATCTGCTAGGTTTTGCTCAAAATCCATTTGTGCTTGTTTGCGCATCCAGTTCAAGTCTGCGCCAGCACTAAAGTGTTTACCATTTGCTTTTAATACGAGTATTTGGCAATGGCTATTAGCAGCGAACAAAGCTAATGCCTTGATGATTTCAGCAATCATGACTTCATCAAATGCATTGTGTTTTTCGACACGGTTTAAAATTAGCTTGCCGACACCTTGTTCTAGTTCGCACAAAATGTGCTGAAATTGTTCGTTTTCAAAGACGGTAGTCATTATTTTTGTCTCCGAATTACATGCGGAACACACCAAACTTGGTGTCTTCTACTGGTGCATTAAAGGCAGCTGAAAGCGCTAGGCCAACAACATCACGAGTTTGAGCTGGGTCGATAATGCCATCATCCCATAAGCGCGCACTGGCATGATAAGGGTGACCAGCTTTGTCGTATTGTTCTACGATTGGTGCTTTAAAGTCAGCTTCTTCTTGTTCAGTCCAGCTTTGACCTTTGCGAGCTAAACCATCTTTTTTCACTGTGGACAATACACCTGCGGCCTGCTCGCCACCCATTACAGAAATACGAGCATTAGGCCACATCCACATCATTGTTGGATCAAATGCGCGGCCGCACATACCGTAGTTACCGGCACCATAACTACCACCAATGAGTACGGTGAACTTAGGAACAGTGGCACAAGAAACGGCCGTTACCATTTTGGCTCCATGTTTGGCTATGCCTTCATGTTCGTATTTCTTACCCACCATAAAGCCAGTGATATTTTGTAAGAACAGCAGTGGGATTTTGCGTTGGCAGCATAACTCAATAAAGTGAGCGCCTTTTTGGGCTGACTCTGAGAATAAAATGCCGTTATTGGCCACTATGCCAACAGGGTAGCCATGGATGCGGGCAAAGCCGCACACTAATGTGGCACCATAGTTTGCTTTGAATTCGTCAAAATCTGAGTCATCAACAATACGAGCAATCACTTCTTTTACATCAAATGGCTTTTTCAAGTCTGTGCCGACAATGCCATAAAGTTCTTCAATGCTATATTTGGGTGGCTTAACTTGATCCACTGTTGATTCTATTTGTTTGTTGTGATTCAAACGAGCTATTGAATTGCGGGCAATTTCTAATGCGTGTTCATCATTTTGTGCGAGATGATCGGCAACACCTGAAATTTTGGTATGAACCTCAGCACCACCAAGCTCTTCTGCACTGACTTCTTCACCTGTTGCAGCTTTAACTAATGGAGGGCCTGCAAGGAAAATCGTTCCTTGTTCTTTTACAATGATGGATTCATCAGCCATAGCTGGAACATAAGCGCCACCTGCGGTACATAATCCCATTACTACTGCTACTTGAGGAATGCCTTTTGCTGACATTTTCGCTTGATTAAAGAAAATACGACCAAAATGATCACGGTCTGGAAAAACTTCATCTTGCAGTGGTAAATATGCGCCACCTGAATCAACAAGATAAATACAAGGCAAGTTGCAGCGCTCAGCAATTTCTTGTGCACGAACATGCTTTTTTACTGTAAGAGGGTAGTAGGTTCCACCTTTTACTGTCGCATCGTTAGCCACAATCATACATTCAACGCCACTAACACGGCCGATTCCTGTAATAACACCTGCAGCTGGCACAACATCGTCATAGACTTCGTAACCTGCAAATTGCGATAGCTCAATAAAAGGGGAGCTTGGATCGAGCAGTTTTTCGATGCGATCTCTTGGTGCTAATTTGCCACGTGATAAGTGACGTTGCATGGCTACTTCGCCACCGCCTTGTTGGATTTGTTCAAGCTTTTGTTGTAAGTCAGCAACGAGCTCAGACATATCATTATGTTTTGTTTTGAACTCGTCGCTACGAGCATTAATACGACTGGTAATTTGCGTCACGGTTAATTCCTCAAAATCGTTGCAGTAGGATTAGAAACGAAAATGCCTGCAAAGGCAGGCATAATGTTCGACTCTTACTTGGTTTCGTTGAACAGCTCTCGTCCAATTAACATACGGCGGATTTCAGAGGTACCTGCACCAATCTCATAAAGTTTGGCATCACGCAGCAAGCGGCCTGTAGCATATTCATTAATGTAGCCGTTACCACCTAGTAACTGAATTGCATCTAGCGCCATTTTTGTTGCAAGCTCCGCGCTGTATAAAATAGCGCCAGCAGCATCTTTACGAGTGGTTTCACCACGATCACAAGCTTTAGCTACAGCGTAGACATAAGAGCGCGCAGCATTCATTTGAGTATACATATCAGCTAGCTTGCCTTGAACTAGCTGGAATTCACCGATTGATTTACCAAACTGTTGGCGGTCGTGAATATATGGAACAACAATATCCATACAGGCTTGCATGATGCCAAGTGGGCCACCTGCAAGTACTACACGCTCATAATCAAGTCCGCTCATTAGGACTTTTACACCTTCGTTTAGGTTACCAAGAATGTTTTCTTCTGGTACTTCACAGTCTTCAAAAACAAGTTCACAGGTATTTGAACCACGCATCCCTAACTTATCGAGTTTTTGTGCTGTAGAGAAACCTTTGAATCCACGCTCGACAATAAAGGCTGTGATACCGTGCGGACCTTTTTCTACATCTGTTTTTGCATAAATTACATAGGTATGAGCATCAGGACCATTAGTGATCCACATTTTGTTGCCGTTAAGAATGTATTTGTCGCCTTCTTTACGTGCATGCAGTTTCATTGATACTACGTCTGAACCGGCATTGGGTTCACTCATTGCTAGTGCGCCAATATGCTCACCAGAAATCAGCTTAGGTAGATATTTAGCTTTCTGCGCTGCATTACCATTGCGGTTGATTTGGTTTACACACAAGTTTGAATGAGCGCCGTAGCTCAAGCCGATAGAAGCTGATGCACGTGAAATTTCTTCCATGGCTACAACGTGAGCAAGGTAACCCATGTTGGCACCGCCGAACTCTTCATCAACGGTTACACCTAATAAGCCCATGTCACCAAGAACAGGCCAAAGTTCATTAGGGAAGGCATTTTCTTGATCTGTTTTTTCTGCAAGTGGTGCAATTTCATTAGTAGCGAATTGTTGTACTGCATCACGCAGCATATCCACATCTTCACCTAATCCAAAATTTAAGCTTGAGTACATTGCGCTCATTGTAAGGTCCTTTGCATGATGTATTCATGTAGTAAATAGTTACTACATCATTAATTGTTTAATATTGTTATTTTTGGAGAGCATCGCGGCATTGTTGTTCAGCTGAACTGAGTTCCATCAATACCACCTGAATATCATCCATTTGCTGCTGCAACGCGGCTTTTTTATCCGCAATTAGCTTGAGCATGGTATCTAGCTGACTGTTGCTGGTTTTATCTGCGTCATAAAGCTCAAATAAGCGTCGCGTTTCTGCTAGCGAGAATCCCAGTCGCTTACCTCGTAATATCAGTTTTAGCCTTACCTTATCTTTAAGACTATAAATTCTGGTTTGGCCACGACGACTCGGTTTTAGCAAGCCTTGATCTTCGTAAAACCGAATACTACGAGTGGTGATGTCAAACTCTTTGGAGAGATCACTAATCGAGTAACTGGTTGGGGAGTTGCTTTTGATGCTCATTATTGTACCTAGCAAAACAATTTATCAAAAAGGTACAGGAAGTTGACGTAAAGGTAAAGTTTTAAGAGGGCGTGATTTTAAGAATCCAAGTTAAAAAAATTGGAAGAGATAATAAAAATAGAGTTTATCACTTTGTAATTGTTTCCTTTCGCGGGCTGAATACTGTACATCCTTTGCAACTTAAAGTTTGTTGGGTACAGACAATAAGAGGCCTTATCGGTTGCGACTTATACAAAAGCAAGCTCAATTAGCACAAAAATTAAACGTTGTATGTTAAACAGGTTTCAACCACTTCCATTGTTCTAAAATACGAAACATCTTTCCAGTTTTTACTCTATAGTTTTGCATAATTATTACAGATATAATCGCGCGAATTTTTTAAACATACTATTTGCATTTATTGAATACTTGATAAGTACGAACGGTATAAGATCATTTGGAAAAGAATCACATGCCAGAAAAAACGCAGCAGATGGATATTGGGGTCATTGGACTTGGAGTAATGGGAAAAAACCTTGCTCTTAATATAGTTGACAATGGTTTTAATGTTGCAGCGTACGATCTTGATGCTCTTAAAGTTAGCCAGTTTTTGAGTCAGTTCAATGCAGAGTCTTCGGCTCGTAAATATCCATCTCAGGTCATTGGCTGTGAGAGTATCCAGCATCTTTTAGATCAGCTAGTTAGCCCAAAAATTGTTGTACTCTCTGTCCCTGCAGGAGCGCCTGTCGATGGTGTTTGTCATGCCCTTATAGAAGCTGGTATTCAAATTGAAGATATTGTTGTTGATACTGGAAATAGTTTATGGACGGACACGGTAGAACGTGAAAAACGATATAAAGATAAATTTAGTTTTTTTAGTTCTGCGGTATCTGGTGGTGAAACAGGGGCGCGATTTGGCCCTTGTTTAATGCCAAGTGGAGACGCTAATGCTTGGGAACGTATTGCACCTATCTGGCATTCTATTTCAGCGAAAGTTGACTCTGAGACGGGATTGCCAATAGAAAGAACCTCTGCAGGTGAAATTGTAGAAAATGGTGATTCATGCACGACTTATATTGGTGGCGCTGGCGCTGGTCATTACGTAAAAATGGTGCATAACGGCATTGAATACGCTGATATGCAATTAATTTGCGAGGCCTACCATATTTTGTCTAGTGGCTGCGGCATGACTGCTTCAGAAATCGGTAAGGTATTTGAAAAATGGAATCAAGGAAAACTGAATAGTTACCTTGTTGAAATCAGTGCCGATGTTCTTCAACAGGCTGACCCAGAAACCAATCGCCCTTTAGTTGAAATGATTTTAGATAAAGCAGGGCAAAAAGGCACTGGTTTATGGACAGCAGTCAGTAGTTTACAGTTAGGCTGTCCTGCACCTACGATTGCTGAAGCGGTTTCAGCTCGAGCCATCAGTACTCAAAAATCACTAAGGGTTAGTTTAAGTGCTAAATTAGCAGGTAAAGAGACTAATGAAGTGTCCTTGGAATCCAGACAGCAAATCATTGATCAATTAGAAAATGCTTTGTACTGCGCAAAAATAGCCAGTTATGCTCAAGGTTTCCAATTAATGGCTATGGCTGCTAAAGAGCAAGGCTGGAACTTAGACTTTGCTGAAATCTCAAAAATTTGGCGTTCTGGTTGTATTATCCGTGCATCATTTTTGCAATCAATTACTCAGGCATATCAGCAGCAAGCTAATTTGGCTCATTTATTTTTAGCCTACAGTTTTGCTGAGCAATTATCTCAGCTTCAGCAAAATTGGCGTCAAGCAACAAGCTTTGCAGTGCTTAATGGGATTCCTACTCCATGTATTAGCTCAGCATTGGCGTACTATGACAGCTTTAGAAGCGAAACCTTGCCAGCCAACTTGCTACAAGGTCAACGAGATTATTTTGGTGCTCATACCTATGAGCGCATCGATAAAAAGTCAGGTAAAAAATTTCATTTAGAGTGGAGTAGCACTAGTCGAGAGCAAATCTCGATTTAGAAGCTTGTTTACAATCCCCCGTAATATACAGCGGGGGATAAAGCTGAACCATACATATTCTCTTGAACCAAAATCGCATAGTCAAAAAATTAACTCATTCTGCTTTAGCTAAAAGTTCAAGTCGATTACCGAATATAACCAATAAATGCACGTTAATTCCATCTGTTTTTATATCTGTCTCTCAAAAAAACAATTTATTTCTCGCAAGATGGAACAATAATTGACCCAGTTTCTATTCATGTTTATTAATTTTAAAAAGCATCTGTTTTTTATGGACTCATAACTATACGTGTTCTTGCCTTCTAGCTTTGTACGAGAACAAAACCGAGTACTGATTACTTTGCTTAAAATACTCTTTATGTTTTAAATTCATGAGAAACGTAAGATGGCAATTAAAAACGAGCATTTATTACCGTTAAATGAAGTATTGCGTGTAGACTGTCCGTCACCAATGCAAGTGAACGAAATTAAAACTGTAAAAGTCAGGCTTCGGGGCGGTTTTTCAAAAAGCTATCAATTTTCTTGCCCGTATAATATCCCCTCTGAAGAAGCTGCTGTTTTGCTGGCGATAAGCAATTTTCATACTGCATATAACCATTTCCCGACTGAAAGAAAAAGCAAACCCTTTTCTGTTGAAACTGAACTTGGAGATTCTCTTCAGGCCAAGGTCTTCAAAGTTCAGCTTGAAACTCATTTTCAGGCCGCTAATCTCAATAGTTACTTTGCTTATTTTTATGAAAAAAATGCTTATGAACCATCAACTTGTCTAGTGTTCAGTTTTCCGCAAATGAATGGTGACTTTGCGCCAATTGAACAGGAATATCAAAAATTTGAGGCTTTTACCGGTCATCGATTTTTTCCATCGCCTTGTGTTTTTTATAAAGCAAGCCGTGATGATGTTCCATTTGCTGTATTGATATCTGAACCAGCTGAGCATGGTTTTTTGGAATTGCTGGCAATCCAAAATTTTACTACCACTCACAGAGCGCCTTTTATCACAGAGGGTAATCCACTGTATTTGAAAAATACTTTACTTGAGCAAGAGTTTATAATGATCGTTTTCAGGTTGATTGATGGCTTCGTTGCATTGAATGAACTTGGATTTGATGTGAGCACTCTTCCAGTGACGGATATAGGGGTTGAGGAAAGTACACTTGAGCCTTTTTTAGCTAAAACTACCAGCCTTGAAGCCAAAAAAGATGAAGAAAGTGAAAACGGCTTTTCCACAGGAAAAGATGTGCGCATGAGTACGCTCGACCTTTCTTGTAAAGCAAATTGTGAAAGCCGTGCTGTATTTTTTTTAGGGAAGTTGTTTGTGCTCATATCTGGCAAGATTCAGGAATATGGGCAAAATTACTTAAATGCACTGCAAGATATTAATAGTGCTAGATCTGATATTAGTGATAGCCAATTAAAAGCATTTACAAAGCAGTATCTTTCTAGACAAAAAAGCGATTGGAAAACCTATACCAACCCTATCAAAAAGTTAAAAAGTGTACAAAAAGTATCAACAATACTTAGAGTAAGTGCAAAAAGAGGCTCAGAGAAAAATGTAAGCCCAATGGAGTTTAAAACACCAAAACATACCAAGGAATTATCACCTGAGTTAAATGTACTCTGTTTAGCGACCTACATGCTTAGAGAAAGCCCGCAAAACCGCCCAAGCCTTCAACAGGCGCATGCTTTTATCAAAGTGATTTATGAAGATATGCTTCAAGCTACTTCAGGTCAAAGCTAAACCAATGCAATAGAGTGAACTGAACATAAAAGTTAGTAATGCTGTTTTATGTAAAATAGCATTAAACTCAGTGTCTTTGGCGGTTTCAAAGTCTAGAGTTAGCTTTTTACCAAGAACAAAACTCAAACCCGCAAGTAATACTGGCAAACCATGCAATGCCCCCATAAAGTAAGCGGTTACCATTATCGCATAAGCACCAAAAACCAATGCTCGATAGACAGGTGAACACATTGTACTTCCAACTCTAACCGCTAACGTTCGCTTTCCAGCCTGCTCATCTGTCAGTCTATCTCGGGTGTTATTCACAAACATTATTGCAGCATTTAATAACCCTAAACATACAGCCATGATTATGATGTCAGTATTTAAGGCGTGTGATTGCAAGTAATAACTGCCGCAAACGGCGATTAATCCAAAAAAAATGAATACTGCTAGTTCGCCTAATGCAAGATTGGCCAATGATTTTGAGCCTAAACTATAGGCGAACGCACAGGCTATTGATGCGACACCAAGATAAAGAAAGCCGATACCACCATGAAAGACTAAAAATAAGCCCGATAAAATTGAAAGCAGTGTACTAATGGATATGCCGACTACCATTGTATTCGGCGTGATTATACCGGATTGACATGCTCTAATTGGGCCAAGCCGTTGCTGGCTGTCGATACCATTTTTATGATCAGAATAATCATTAACCAGATTGACTGTGATTTGTAAAAACACGCCACAAACTAAACTAAGTATTGCAATCGACCACTCGAAATAAGGTGAAGAGGCAGCCATTGTATTGCCTAAAATGATAGGACTTATTGCTGCAAATAGGGTTTTAGGCCGAATGGCGATTATCCAAGGGTTCATTGTTTGTTTAATCAATCGCAAAAGTCGACATTTTAGCGTTTAGCTGTACTTTTTAAAGATAATTATTCGTAATAATGATAGGTTTAATCTTATTTAGTATATAGTTTCTTTGATCTTTTTAAGATAGTCTTATCTTGTTACCAAATAAATGAAGGGTGCTATGAGTAACATCTTAGATTCACTTTTATCTTTATTATCTTTAGAGCAGCTCGATGATAATTTATTTCGCGGACAACCACATGATATAGGATTTGGACATCTTTTTGGTGGTCATGTTATGGGGCAAGCACTCAATGCTGCGAAACAAACGGTTTCCAATGCTCGTTCAAGTCATTCGTTACACGCTTATTTTTTAAGAGCCGGCGATCCTAAAAAGTCCATTATCTATCAAGTCGAAAACTTAAGAGATGGTGGCAGCTTTAGTGCCAGAAGTGTGCACGCGATACAAAGTGGTCGCCCCATTTTTATGATGACTTGTTCATTTCAGTCGCAAGAAAGTGGTTTAGAACACCAAATTTCGATGCCAAATGTGTCGGGGCCAGAAGGTGTACTAAATCATCAAGAACTCGCAAAAAGTTTAGCGGGTTCAATACCACAAAGCTTATTATCCACTTTCACCAAGCCATCTCCTTTCGAGATGAGAGTAGTGGATCCTCTTAACCCAATTAATCCAGAAAAATCAGCCCCCACAAAGCAAGTTTGGATCCGTGCCAATGGTCAGGTACCAGATGATCCTAGAGTCCACAAATATCTTTTAGCGTATGCCTCGGATTTTAACTTTTTAGTAACGGCTGCACAGCCACATGGAGTTAGCTTTTTAACGCCTGGCATGAAAATGGCTACAATTGACCATTCGATGTGGTTCCATCATGAGATAAATATGAATGATTGGATTTTATTCAATATTGAAAGTCCAAGTTCCAGCGGTGGACGCGGATTTGTTAAGGGCCATTTTTATGATAGCAATGGTAAGTTGGTAGCATCGGCAACCCAAGAAGGCTTAATGAGAATAAGTGAGAAACACAAATGAAAAAACTGCTAATACTCTTAATGGCAATGAGTTTGACGGCATGTGTAACGGTTCAGAAACCGAAGCCGATAGTGATCAATGGCGCTGCTGGTTATTTACAAAAAATATTACTACCCATGAATAGCATGTTTACTGTAGCCATTATTGACTTGGATACACCAGGGGTCATATTGGCTCAAAAGACCTTTAATGTTGCTACTCAGCCGATTCCTTTTAAGTTTATTTTGCCAGCAGAGTCCATTGATAAAAAAGTAAACTATGGAGTTGTTGCTTTGATCAAGAACCAAGATCGAGTGATTTTTCAGACTTATAATCGCTACCCTATTATCAATAATGGTAAAACTACGGTTGAAGTTATTATGCAACCTGCCAAGTAAAGTACAAATTTACTTTAAAGATTATAGTTGTTGACCGATAAAAAGTCGGTTGTTATTTAATAAAATAAGAGGGTGGCAAAATTTACTTAACCTGAGCTCAGGTTACTAAGTTGAAAGCTTCCCCAAGATACGTTTATGTTTACAAAAAGAACAATAGCAATTGTCTTTATCTTGCTGACTTGCGTTACTATTTGGTGGCAAACCACTAATTGGTACGAGAATTATTTATATGAAAATTATCATGTCTCTGTTTCAGAAAAATTCAAAGAGAAAGTCGATAAACTTGAAGACATAATGAGTCGCCATGGACTCTTAGTGTCAAGTTTGGCTTCGATAGTTGAAAGTGAAGTCCACGAAGATGTTAGGCTTGAAACTGTCAATAGAACTCATGTTAAACAAGTAATGAAAGCCATGCTTGAACTTAATTCTGGGCTAAAATCATTACAAGTTACTAATCGATATGGCTTAAATATTACTGTTCCTTCTAATGGGGTTTCCTACATTGTCGGTCGTGACTCTTCACCTAAAACAAATCAGTTAGTGGTATCTGACCCTTTTGATTTGCAGTTAGGTGGTAAAGGGGTAGCGTTAACGAAATCGATATACAGGGAAGGTGAGTACTGGGGCAGTGCTTCTATAATCGTTAATTTAACATCTTCAGTATTGGCTTCGAAACTAATAGATAGTAATCCAGAATTACAAATGGCATTTCGAACAGACAAAGGTAAAGACTTTATTGGTGATCCAGAATTGTTTGATCACAGTTTACTTCGTTTTACCGTTAACTTGCCATCACGACATTGGGAAGTCGCTGCTGCCACTATTATCAAAAATTCTGAAGTTGAAAATAAAGCTGATTTATTTCGAGTATTCCTTGCCGCTTTTATGTTCCTTTTGTTAGGGGCTATGTATATTTTTTATCATCAAGTCTTTCTGGTTTTCACAGAGCTTCGTTCAAATAAGGCGCAACCTGATCAGATATTTTCATTTGGCTCAGAGCCAACTAACTACTTTTTAAGGAAGCGTAAATCAAGCTTTGTTATGCCGTTTATCGCTACGGCTACCATCACGCTTTCTTTAGCTGCTTTACACTACTTTATTAAAGAGCAAGACCGAGGAGCGGATAGCAAGCTTCTAAGTACTAAATTGTCTCATTCTGTCAGCAAAATTGAGACTCAATTGTCGCTTGATGAAAATTTTTTGTACCTCCTTGCAACGGAAATCCCGCAAGTAGGGTTGCAAAATGAAGATATAGAGAAATGTTTGAAGGATTATTTACTTCCTCATTCTAGTTTGCTTCATTTTTCTCTCAGTGATAGTAACTTTAAACTTGTTAAACGAGTATCTTCTACTCAAACACAAAGCAGTGTTGCGCTAAAGTTGGCATTAACTGAATTGGAAAAAGCAGCTCAACTTTCCAAAAAGTATGGTGCAGTAGTTTACACTAAACCTTTTATGCTTGAACAAGCACAGCCAGTCTTTGCTTTATTTGTGCCTATCTTTTCGGGTGAGAAGTTTATAGGCAATCTTGGGGCTATTTATTCGATTCCCAAATTGGTTGATACCTTAGTTGCGGAGAATTTTTCTGAGCAATATCAGGTTTCAATGCAGGATAATAAACATAAACTTTTGTACCAAAGTGATACAGACTTTAGCTCATATCATTTAGCACATAACGCCCCTATCTCTAAACTGCATAACTTACTTTGGCTTAGTGTAGCCACTAAACCTTCTACAATTAGTGAAGGGATGAAATTGTTTGTCTTTTTATTATCGTTATTTATCACTGGAGTTGCTGTTAGTTTATGGTTGCAATATAAACAAAATCAATTGGTATGGAAAAAAGGACGCTCGCTCGCCGAGTCACAAAACCATTTTCATTCAATCGCCCACTCTGCACCAATTGCGGTGCTGATTACTCAACCCCAAACAGGGAAAATTTTATATGGGAATTTGAGAGCAAACGAGTTACTCACATCCGGTGATAAATCCTTGTCTGGCAGACACGCAGCCGAATTTTACGTTAACCCAAAAGATAGAAATTTATTTGTTGAATACTTGACTCTTCAAAATCGTGTAGATGGCTTTGAAGTGCAAATAAAATCGGATGCTGGGGACTTGATTTGGGCTTCATTATCATCAAAAGTTGTTGAATATACTGATGGCGAAGCAGTAATTACTTCAATTACTGATTTGACTCAGCAGCGGACATATCAAGATCAATTGTATCGCAAAGCTAATTTTGATGAGTTAACAGGTCTACCTAACAGGGGAATGACATTTGAGCGTTTAACCAGTGCGATTAACATTGCTAAATTAAATAACACATCCGTAGTGTTGATGTTGTTAGATTTGGATGACTTTAAAAAAGTTAATGATAGCTTTGGTCACAACGCTGGCGATGCTTTACTTAAGCAAATATCTTCACGAATTGGTCACTTGATCAACCCAAATGATACCTTGGGACGTCTTGGTGGTGATGAATTTGTGATTATTTTAACGGAGCCTCATTCAGTAGCTAATGCCCAGTTAATCGCGGAAGAAGTAAATAAGTCATGCTCGCAACCAGTTTTGATACAACACCATGAGGTTGTAGTTGGTTGTAGTATTGGCATTGCTACTTTCCCGCAAGATGGTAATGATTATGAAGCATTAACTAAAAATGCCGACGCTGCCATGTATGAAAGTAAAATGGCTGGTCGAAATGCATTAAAGTTCTATTCTAATGCTATGAGCAATGCAGTTCAGTCGCGTCTTGAAATGGAAAATGAATTAAGACAAGCCTTGAGACGTGATGAGTTATATGTTTTGTATCAACCAATCATTTCAGGTGATACAGGCATTGTGATTGGTGTAGAAGCGTTACTTAGGTGGAATAACCCGAAGTTAGGTCATGTTTCGCCTGCTGATTTTATACCATTAGCTGAATCTCTTGGATTGATCAGCACTATTGGAGAATGGGTGTTGGAGCAATCATGCGCCCAAATTAAGAAGTGGCGTAAACACGAACATGGGCCTCGTTATGTGTCTGTAAACGTTTCTAGCAGACAACTTCTTAATAATGTCATTGTTGATGATGTTCATTTAGGTCTTGCACTGCACGGGCTTCCTGCTTCGGCTCTAGAGCTTGAATTGACTGAATCAGCATTAATTGAGAATTCAGAAGAAAATCAGAAAACGTTTAATAAGCTACATAAGCTTGGGGTTCATCTGGCGGTTGATGATTTTGGAATCGGTTATTCATCCCTGAGTTATTTGCGTCGTTTCTCATTTGATACTTTAAAAATTGACCGTTCATTTATTAAAGATGTTCCTCATCAAAAGGACGCGATACAGTTAGTTGACGCTATTTTGTCTATGGCAAATAGCCTAGGTATGAAAATTGTTGCAGAAGGCGTAGAAACCAAGGAACAGCTCGATTTCTTGCAACAAATGGGGTGTTCGGCGATTCAAGGTTTCTATATTTCACGTCCACTAGCAGTAGATGACGTTCTTCCATTTTGTGAAAAACAAAACTTGGCTTCAGCTCCTCCAACAATTACTCAAGGAGAGGAGAGCATTGAACTGTAAACATCAGCGACAAATTACAGAGTGGCTGTACCAAGATCCCAGCAGAGTGAGGGCATTAGAGGTTGCCGAGCAAGTGATGCAAGCTCAAGGTATAAAGGATTATTTATTAGCGGCTGGCTTTGTAAGAAACTTGGTATGGGATAAGCTCCATTCAAAGGAGCTTATAACATCTTTGTCTGATATAGATGTGATTTACTATGAAGCGAATGAGCTTTCTGAAGATAAAGATAAAAGTTTAGAAGCTATGCTTAATGAGCAGCTGCGTTTACCTTGGTCTGTCAAGAATCAAGCGAGAATGCATATTAGAAATGGGGATAACCCTTACGTATCCATTATTGATGCTATGTCTTATTGGCCTGAGAAAGAAACGGCAATAGGTGTGAGGCTTGAAAATAATGAGATTGTTGTTCAATCTGCATTTGATTTGCAATCACTGTTCTCTTTAGAAGTTACATATAACCCTAAAAGAAGTTTGTCGGCCTTTAATCAAAGAGTTAAAAGTAAACACTGGCTTTTAACCTATCCCAAACTTACTGTCATTTGTTCTCATTGAATGCTCAAAATAACAACGTTCTGTTGTTATTTTGACTCTGTTTTATGATCGAGATCATGTAATGAAACGATGTTCCATTTGAGGCGTTTTTCGATTGATTTAGATCAATATTATTATCTGATTCATCTGGCAAATTAGCACCTAAATGTGATACGACACAAAAAACTACTGGTTCGTATTGAAAACCTAATAATTCAAAGAAGCCAGTTAACTCATATCACTCAAAAATAAATCAATGAGTGGTAAACATCTTAAATGGAGAAAGATGATGAACAAGCGTTTTGTAAAAGGTCTAATTGCTGCTGGTCTAATTGCTGCTGGTTTTGGCGCTCAAGCACACCAAGCGGGTGATATCATTGTTCGTGCCGGTGCAGTAATGGTTGCTCCAAATGAGTCTAGCCCTAATATTGTTATTCCTACTGCAAAAGGTGCAAGCACTACTATCAACCTAGGAGAGTTTAAGGTAGATAATAACACTCAGTTAGGTCTGAACTTTGGTTACATGGTAACTGATAACTTTGGTGTTGAGCTGCTAGCTGCTACTCCATTTAGTCATGATGTTTCTTTAGGTCCTTTAGGCAAAATTGCAGAAACTAAGCACTTGCCACCAACCTTAGTTGCACAGTATTACTTCGGTAACGCACAATCTAAAGTTCGCCCATATGTTGGAGCTGGTATTAACTTTACTAACTTCTTTGATAATAAGTTTACCAATACTGCTGGTGGTCGCTTATCTGACTTAAGCATGAGTAACTCTTTAGGTTTTGCTGCTCAAGTTGGTCTAGATGTTCAACTTAACAAAAAATGGCTTGTGAATGCTTCAATTTGGTATGCTGACATCTCTACAGATGTTAAATTCAAACTAGATGGTGCTGCTGTAAAAGTTAAAACAGATATAGACCCAATGGTTTACATGGTTTCAGTAGGTTACAAGTTCTAATATTACCAGATGAAACCACTCTAAATGCCGCTAACACTAGCGGCATTTTTTATGGAAAAAATTCAGTTTAGCTGATGGTAAGAGCTGTTTATTTTTTCTAGTCATAGTACCTAACCTCAGCACTGTATAACGAAATCAATAACGTTTTGGTTTTAAATCTGAACCTTAAATTTTATCTACAGTGCGGCTAATTATGTGTAGTTCAAGGCAGAACAGTTCGTAATAGCTGGTACCGATATACAAAACTGTCGTTGCTGCGTTTCTATTTCGGGCTGTTCTAACACCGAAATACGCTTAAGTTGCTGTACTGTACAAGTTGGATTATGCAGAGATGAGGTTACCTACAGAAAACTACTGTGAATTGTTTCTCTAACAGATATGAACCTAATGAGAAGGTCATAGAAGTGCATCTTGATTTGTAGATTATTGCGAAGATTACATGACTATGTAACTGCTCGTATCAGTAATTAAAAAAGTAGCGTTAGGAAAATCTAAGAGGGTGATTCTACGGAAGGCTGGTATGTTATTGATAGAGAGGTATTGTAAGGTTTTGAAGTGTAAGAGCACAAAGACTTACACTTCATTGTTAATTTAGGTTACTACCATTTCTTCTTCGGTTGGAACAGCACGTCAATATCATCTTCACCGTTTGCAGCTTTAGCTGTAGGGATAGATTCAATGGCTTTTTGTTGCTGAGAGTTATCAATACTTGCGCTGATTGATTGAGCTAAATTCAATTTAGATTGAACAAAGTGATCATCTGGATTATTCAATTTGATTGAATTTAATGTTGCCAATGCTTTATTTAGCATTTGTTTTGCTGAGCCATATTGCTTGATATCTTTTGCCTTTTGAGCTCTAGATAGCATAGTGTCAACATTGATCCTAAGTTGCATACTGTTAATACGATTATCTTCATTCGTAAATACAGTAGGATCAATTTTTCCTTTATTATGTTCACTACGCAAAATTGCTTTCAGTTTTTTCAACACTTGCACCATTAGTACAAGCTGTTTGTCATCATTAGGGATCTGAATTCCGTCTAATGAAGGGGGAGATGAGGGGCTCGATTCTAGCTGGTTTATTTGAGCCTCAAAATCAATTAATTGTCTTTCGTAATCTTTCTTTAAGGAGTTTGGTGCTACGCTAGCTGCTGTATTCATTTCATCTACTAGTCGTTTATAGAGCACAATCATTATCTGGTTTGAGCATGGAAATAACGAGATATGCTCCAACACTTTTGCTGTTTCATCGATCTTAGCGCGTTGTTGTTGGTGTTGTACTCGACGATCAGCGTTTTGCTTTTCCTTATGCTGTTGGTAAAGGTTGATCCCAATGATAAGAAGTAATAACGCACTGATCACGATAAGTGAGATTGTAAAAATCATTGTGTTCCTATATTTAAAAGTCGTCGTTAATTATCAACAGGGTCGTACACCAATTTTACGCTATCTCAGTTGTCACTGTTAAGCGTTATAGTCATTTTTCGGCCGATTATCGGTAAAATTTACACTTAAAAGTGCAATAAAACGTCAGCCAAAGTCTTTGTGGTTAACAAGTGTACATCGCTATAACTTTTTTTAACGTTTGTCGTTCTATTTATATTTTTTTGCAATAAGAGACAGGATATATTATAACGCTTAAATCTAGATAGAAATTTACGGTATTGAATTGCTTCGATACCAATAACTTACCTGAGACGCCACGATACGAGGCCCTACTATGAAGCTGCAACAACTCCGTTTTATTGCCGAAGTTGTCAACCATAATCTTAATGTTTCAGCTACGGCTGAGAACTTGTATACATCACAACCAGGGATCAGTAAACAAGTTCGAATGCTGGAAGATGAATTAGGGATCCAAATTTTTGGCAGAAGTGGGAAGCATCTTACTCATGTCACACCTGCCGGTGAGCAGGTGATCAATATCGCTAATGATATTTTGAGTAAAGTAGAGGGCATCAAAAAAGTAGCAGAAGAATATACTCAACCAGATATGGGAGAGTTAAATATTGCAACAACGGATACTCAAGCAAGATACGCATTGCCACCGATTATTAAAGGATTTATAGAACGCTATCCTAGAGTGAATCTAAATATGCATCAAGGAACGCCAAATCAGATAAGTGAACTCGCTGCTCGCGGTGATGCTGACTTTGCTATTGCAACAGAAGCTATGCACCTTTATTCCGATTTGGTGATGCTGCCATGCTATCACTGGAACCGATCGGTCGTAGTCAAAAAAGATCACCCGCTAGCATCTCGAAGTAAAATATCTATTGAAGAGTTGTCACAGTTCCCGTTAGTTACCTACGTATTTGGTTTCGACAAATCATCTGCAATCGAAAAAGCCTTTAAACGTGCGAATTTAGATCCAAGAGTGGTATTTACCGCTACCAGTGCAGAAGTGTTGAAGACCTATGTACGTTTAGGGCTTGGCGTTGGTGTTATTGCATCAATGGCGGTTGACCCTAAAATTGATGGTGATTTAGTCGCAATCGACGTTAGTGATTTATTTGAACACAGCACTACAAAGATAGGATTTAGAAAAGGTAGCTTCTTACGAACTTACATGTACGATTTTATCGAGTACTTTGCTCCACACTTGACCAAAGATGTAGTTGAAAAAGCCATTGCATTACGAGATCAAGAATTAATTGACCATATGTTTGATAATATGGAATTGCCGATGAAGTAGGTGCTAGGATTTATCTCAAAAGTGATGAGCGTTAAATACACTCATCAACCTTTATAAGTTTTAGCACTCAACAATATTCACAGCTAAACCGCCTTGTGCGGTTTCTTTGTATTTGCTTCTCATATCCATGCCTGTGTCCATCATAGTTTTGATAACTTTATCTAAAGACACTTTGTGATTGCCATCACCTCTTAATGCCATTCGAGAAGCATTAATCGCTTTCATTGCGCCCATGGCATTACGTTCAATACATGGAACTTGTACAAGTCCACCTACTGGATCACAAGTTAGCCCAAGGTTATGCTCCATGCCGATTTCAGCGGCATTTTCAACATGCTCGATAGTACCGCCCATGATTTCCGTTAAGGCTCCTGCAGCCATTGAGCATGCAACTCCAACTTCACCTTGGCAACCAACTTCAGCACCAGAAATTGAAGCATTCTTTTTATATAAAATGCCAATAGCGGCAGCAGTGAGTAAAAATCGAGTAGCGATTTCAATATCAACGGTTTCAACATAGGTGTCATAGTAACAGAGTACTGCAGGGATGATACCCGCTGCACCATTCGTTGGAGCGGTTACCACTCTATCGCCAGCTGCATTTTGCTCATTCACGGATAGCGCAAATAAATCAACCCAATCAACCGCTTTTAAAGGATCGTTACACGTTTTACTTTCAGCTTTTAATTGGCGGTAAAGAGCTGGAGCTCGACGACGGAGTTTTAGACCGCCGGGTAGTAAACCTTCTTTTTGGTAACCACGCTCGATGCATGTCTTCATGGTCATCCAGATTTGCCATAAGCCTTCTTTAATCTGGTTTTCATCAGCTAAGCATTTTTCATTTTCCATCATTAATGAAGAGACAGATAAACCATTCTTACGACAAAGTTCTAGCAATTCGTTAGCACTGTGAAAATCAAAAGGTGCAGAGATGATTGGGGCAGCGAGGGAAGCATCTTGTTGAGCGATTTCATCTTCGTCGAGAATAAAGCCACCACCTACAGAGTAATAAGTACGCTTATAAACACATTCACCTTTAGCGTAAGCGTACAGAGTCATTGCATTTGCATGAGCTTCTAAATTGATAAGACGGTTATAAACAATCCCGTGTTCACGAGTAAAGTCGACGATTTTACCGTTGGCGAGTTTTAAGGATTCAGAGTCAGATACGTGCTTTAAAATGCCATCAATAGCATCAGTATCAACCGTTTCCGGATCTTCACCCATTAACCCTAAAATTACAGCTTTGCCAGTACCATGTCCTTGACCTGTTTGGGCAAGAGAACCAAATAAATCGGCACGCAATTCATCTACTTCATTAAGAAGCCCTTTACTTGAAACTAGTTCAATAAAAATTTTGCCGGCTTTCATCGGGCCTACGGTATGGGAGCTAGATGGCCCAATACCGATCTTAAACATGTCAAAAACACTGATCATTTTGCAAAAACCTAATTATGAGGAATGATTCCTTCTTTTTAATATGAGTATAAGTATCACACACAATTCTAATTTTTTGCTATTAGTATTTCTAATAAGTAAGCTTCGAATAAAATCACCTTACCTATTTGAGCTTTTGAACAGATTGAATTTGAGCGCTCTTTGTGACTTAATTACAGTTGTTTTTATACTTGAGAAAAGGGCGTTGAGTGAGTTATTTAATGTTAGATTTATCGGGGAAAAAAGTCACCGAGCATGAGCAAAAACAATTGGCTCACTCTATGGTTGGTGGATTAATTTTATTTACTCGAAATTATGAAAATAAAGCTCAATTAATGGCCTTGATTAAAGAAGTACGAAAATCTAACCCCAATATTCTTATTGCTGTTGATCATGAAGGGGGGCGCGTTCAACGCTTTCGTGGTGAATTTACTGATATTCCTGCTATGAGTAAAATTTTACTTGCCGCTAATGGCGATCTATCTCAAGCCAGAACTTGGGCGAGTGAATTAGGCTTTTTAATGGCTGTTGAGCTATTAGCATGCGACATTGATTTAAGTTTTGCACCAGTTTTAGATGTTAATGGTATTAGTGAAGTTATCGGTGAGCGTAGCTTTAGTAAAAAAACTGATGAGATTATTGAGCTAGCTGGTGCGTTTATTACTGGTATGAAGCAGGCAGGTATGTCTGCAGTTGGAAAGCACTTTCCTGGGCATGGCAGTGTTAAAGCCGATTCGCATATTGATTTACCGGTCGATAATAGAACTAAAGAGCAAATCTTTACATATGACATACTGCCATTTAAGCAACTTATTGCTGATGAGCAAATAGAAGGCATTATGCCTGCTCATGTTATTTATTCTAATGTAGACGACCGTCCTGCAGGGTTTTCAGAATATTGGCTGCAAACAGTACTAAGAAAAGAATTGAATTTTAAAGGTGTTATTTTCTCTGACGACTTAGGGATGGAAGGTGCTAGTGTTGCAGGTGGCTTTAAAGAGAGAGCAAATGCAGCATTGACGGCTGGTTGTGACATGATCTTAGTGTGCAATAACCCTGATGCAGTTAATACTTTACTCACTGATTTTCAGTGGCCCAGTGCAGCACCTCAAAAGCCAGCCAGCTTCTTAAAGCCTGATTTTGTCAATGTAATGAAATCGCTGGAAAATGAAACTCGATGGCAAAAAGCCAAAGAAATCGCTAACCAAATTAATCAGTTTTAAGCCAGTTCAGTAACGTTTTTGCATATTGTTCAATGGAAAATCTCTGCTGAGCTGAATCTCGGCAGTGAGCTCTGGATAGTTTAAGAGTGTCCCTGACTTTTTCGGTCATTTCATCATTGTTATTGACTAAGTAACCAGTGACTCCTGATTCAATTGTTTCAACTGGGCCACCTTTGTTATAGGCAATTACAGGAACACCACAAGCATTGGCTTCGACGACGTTATTTCCAAAAGCTTCAACCCAAGTAGGTGTCATTAGCATCAAAGCTGATTCACTCATCTCGTTGAGTAGTTGCTGATGTGCTACAAAGCCCCGCCAGTGAATATTCACGTCAGAAAATTGTTTTATCAGTTGCTGTTGATACGATGAAGACTGCACTTTCCCCCAAATATGAATGGGTAGTTTTACTTTACTTGCCACTTCTAACGCATTTTCTAATCCTTTCTCTGGGGAGATTCGCCCAACCCATGCAATTTGTTCTTTTGGCGTTTCACGAAAAGGAAAATCACTAAGTTCAAAACCATTGCCGATAATGGGAACTTGATTAGTAAACTGGAAAGTATCCGCTGCAGCTTGAGTCCGAAATGCAATACGCTTTGGAAGTGTTGCATTTAACTCTTGAAGTGCCGATGCCACAGCTTGGTTTTCATTACTCATAGAAACCAGATGATAAATCGGGGTAAAAAAGAATTGAGTTAACCAAATGGGTAGCCAGTCATAAGCCATATTAACAATGATATCAAATTCATGCTGATGGACTTGTGCGTAGCGACACATGGTTACTATGGTGCTGTCGTGACTCATTGTAACAGGAGTAGTTGCTGACTCGGTTTGAACGCTAGTTTGTAACTGTCCGGCAATTTCTATTAAGTTTGCTGCATCCGTGAGTAATTTTGAGCCAGTTGGTGCCAGCACAGAAATTTGAAAACCAAGCGGGGTGAGGGCATTAATAATGTTGAGTAGCGAAGTATCAACGCCACCACCTTCACCTTGCCCTATAGCTTGTACGGGCGTAGATATGATCAGTAATTTCATTAACGTTCGATTTGTCCTAAGTTAGCATGAATCACAGAACCGTTTATGGCTGGAGTATTGGCTGTAAAGAACACAGTTTTGGCTATTTCCTCAGGTGCGATTAAGCGACCGAAAGTAACCATTTGTGAAATGGATTTTTCTGCTTCTGGTTCATGACTGATATGCTCTCTAAGCATTTCGGTATCTGTAAAGCCAGGGCAGATACAAGCCGTATGAACGCCTTTTCCTGCAAGATCTTGGCAGACAGAGCGCATCATTCCAATAACGGCGTGTTTACTTGTAACATAGGAATAGCATCCGGGAACGGCCTTTTCACTTAATGTCGAACCAATAAATATGACCGATGAACTTTCAGGCATATGTGGCAACAGCATCTGATTGAGCAAAGTAGGACTTACAATGTTGATGGCTAAATCTTTATTTAAGGTCTCTGCATTTGCAGTAAAAATAGTATCGCCAGTATGTCCTGCGGCACAATGAACGATGACGACTTGTGTTGCACCTTCCAATTCTTGAATCAAACGTGCTTGATGTTCTTTAAGGCTAGTTGGCGATGATAAATCTGTTTTTAGATTTAAAGTATCTTGGATGTTATTTGGGGAGCGAGATAAGTTAATGACCTTAAACTGGGCTTGCTTAAAGTGTTGGCTGACGGCATAACCTATACCACGGCTTCCACCTGTAACTATCATGACTTTTTGCATTGTTATTCCTCTTTTTTCCAAGAGCTTGAACCTGACTGTCCTGCTCCAGATGAAACCGAAACAGTAACGTGTTCAATACCATATTTTACAGGTGGAAGGGCTCGAATGATCTGTTCAAGCAGATAAAAAGAAAGCTCCTCAACACTGGTGTTTTTGATGGGAAGTAACAAGGTGTCTGAAACTGGAAAACGTAATGTTTCATTATGAAATTTTACATGGTATTCATTGTTATTCTGATGAATATCTAAATATGGAGAGTGGTTGGGCAATAAGCAATATTCATCTAACGTTTCGCATAAGGCTCTGGCTTGGTCTTTAAATAAACGGTAACTGTGGGATAGACCGTCATTCCCTACGGGAAGCGTTAATTCTAATGAGACTTGGAAATTGTGACCATGAAGCCTTTCACGCTCAGTAACAGAAAAAATGGTGAAATGTGCTGCTGAAAATTTCATGTATTCTTTGGCAAGCACTAAATGGGTTAAGCGTCGATTAGTCTGTGTCATCGTTACCTATTTAGCGGGAATGTTTAAACCCACTTTATCCAGTTTGTTGTATTTTGACTCACCTCAAACTGCGAGGAACGTTTCTCTGTTATCTTGACAGTAATTTATGACAATTCAAAGTGGTAACTGACTCATGATTTTATATTTTCATGGCTTTGACTCAACGAGCCCTGGTAATCACGAAAAAATGCGCCAACTACAATTTATAGATGAAGACGTGCGTTTAATTAGTTATAGCACAGAACATCCACGACATGATATGCAACAGTTACTCAAAGAAGTAGTAAAACAAAAGTCGATGTCTAGTGATGAAACGCCTTTACTTATTGGAGTAGGGTTAGGTGGTTATTGGGTGGAACGCATTGGCTTTCTAACCCAAACTCGAAGTGTAATGATCAACCCTAATTTATACCCTGAAAATAACATGCAGGGAAAAATAGACCGCCCTGAAGAATATGCTGATATCGCTGAAAAGTGTGTTACTGAATTCCGAACCAAAAATAAAAGCAAGTCATTATGTATCTTATCTAGGGAAGATGAAGTATTAGATAGTGCTGATACAGAAAAAGCATTAGCTGATTTTTATGACATTATTTGGGATGATAAGCAGCCACATAAATTTCCGGCGTTAGGGGCTCATTTAAAGTCTATTAAAGCATTTAAAGGATAACGTTAAGATAATCTGCCCCGTTTCGGGTAATGCTAAGACCAATACCAAGCAAATTACCGTCGCTCCTGTGAAGTCAGGAGCCTAGCTGGATACCTGCCTACGCAGGTATAACATGACTGGCATTACCCATTAACGGGGCTGTGAAGTTACAGTACTTTCTGATGTCGTATCTTCGGATTGGACTGGCTTTTCCACCGGCGCTTTCATTTTCCGTATTTGAATCACAATTCCCATTTTAGGGTGATCGAAATAATGTATCTCAGTGCTTCTAACACGACGATTTTGGATCATCGGAATTGAAAATAAAAACTCCTGTGGTTTTTTAGGTTCGATGTCAGCTTCAGAGCTTTCAGCAAGTAGGTTGGAAGTAATTTGGTCCGATTCTGGTTTTGGCTTTGCCAATAACATTTCTGGTTCACGCAGCCGTAAATCTGTCTCAATATAAAGGTAATGCTGCAAATAGATATTGAGTTTGCCATCTAATTGCCATATCGGTGGTACAGCTTTCGTTACAGATTCTTGTGTTGTATCTGATGTCGTTTCTGGAACGGCTGCATTTTGATCAATCGTGTTCGGAGTGATTGACTCAATCGCTGTTTCAATATTTTTTTCAACTTCAGGTTCAATCGGCTTTATGGCGAAACCATCAGATTGAAATTCTTTACTGAAATCTTTACCACCAAATAGGTGCAAGGCTTTTGAGCGACGTTTTGGCAGCATCGCTTGCTGCCATGTGAGGTGAAGAAGACTGGTAACACCTCTCTGACGTTGAATTTTTTTGATGATGTCAGAGAATTGATTTTGCTCATAAGCTAATAAAGTGGCTGGATCACCCTGATAGACTTCTGGAACGTCAACTGAACTAACGTTAACGGGAGTAACTTCTGGAAATGTGATTTCAGTGACCGCATCTTGAGGGATACAATCAGCCATTAATGAGCGAGTAAAATCCTCTTCTAAACTTGGGAATGTGGGTTCACAGTCTACAGCAGGTGTGACTACATGCTCAGTGTGAACAATAGGTGTGATTAAATCTATATTGCCTCTAAGTTTGACCTTCGGTGCTGCTTCTGACCAATGTTCAGTTGTCGCTGTATCACGCTTGAAAATATATACCTCAACTTCAAACCAACGCTCCGATGCTGCGTAGGCTGCATTTGAAATGATTACCGATAACAGTGTTAAGGTTAAAGTGCGTAACACAGATTACTCTCCCTGACGGTGTTGAGAAAATTGGTCTAACATCAGTTTTGCTAGTTTTATTCTGTCTTTACTCTCAGCTGCTGGCAAGACAAACTTTAATTTATTTGGTCCTTCCATGCGATACACCTTTGGTTGGCGCTGCAATAGGCTAATAATAAAACCTGGATCTACATTATGGTGTTCAGCAAATTCAACGCTGCCACCTTTAGCGTGAATGTCGATTTTACTGGCACCAATTCTGGCTGCTTGATGCTTGAGTAACGTCAAGTCCATTAGGTTTCTGGTTGCATCTGGTAATAATCCAAAACGATCGATAAGCTCTACTTTCATTTCGTCGAGTTTAGCTTCAGTTTTGCAATTGGCTATACGTTTATAGAGTGATAAACGCATATTGACATCAGGTACATAATCTTCTGGTAAAAGAGCTGGGATTCGAAGCTCGATTTCACTGTGCTGTTTGTTGAGTTGTTCTAACGATGGTTCTCTCCCTTGCTTTAACGATTCAACGGCAGATTCCAACAACTCGGTGTATAAGGTAAACCCAACTTTAGAGATATGACCGCTTTGTTCTTCGCCAAGCAATTCACCAGCGCCTCGAATTTCTAAATCTTGAGTAGCAAGCATAAAGCCAGCACCAAGATCTTCTAATGCATCAATGGCCTCTAAACGCTTTTTAGCATCTTTGGTCATGCGTTTCGGATGAGGTGTCATCAAATAAGCGTAAGCTTGATGGTGAGAACGACCCACACGCCCACGTAATTGGTGTAATTGAGCCAAACCGAAATGATCGGCACGTTCCATGATTATGGTGTTTGCAGTAGGTACATCAATACCGGTTTCAATGATGGTGGTACACACTAAGACGTTGAATTTTTGGTGATAGAAATCGAACATCACTCGTTCAAGTTCTCGTTCACGCATTTGACCATGGGCGACCACGACTCGAGATTCTGGTACAAGTTCACGGATCATTTCTGCGCAGGTTTCGATAGTGGCTACGTCATTGTGTAAAAAGTACACCTGACCCCCACGTAAAATTTCACGCAGTATGGCTTCTTTAATCGTTGCTTTATCGTATTCTCGAACAAAAGTTTTTACGGCTAAACGTTTGGCTGGTGGCGTGGCAATAATCGATAAATCGCGCATGCCTGACATGGCCATATTTAAAGTTCGAGGAATCGGTGTCGCCGTTAAGGTGAGAATATCGACATTGGCTCGAAGCGCTTTGATCTTCTCCTTTTGACGAACGCCAAAGCGATGTTCTTCATCAATGACCAATAACCCTAGTTGTTCGAATTTGGCTTCAGCATTGAGTAGTTTGTGAGTCCCGATCACCACATCCACTTTGCCCGCTTCTAAATCGTCCAAAATTTGCTGTTGTTGTTTGGCGGTTTTGAAGCGAGAAAGCACTTCAATTCGGAAAGGCCAATCTGCAAAACGGTCTTTAAAGTTCTCGTAATGCTGTTGGGCGAGCAGGGTTGTTGGAACAAGCACCACGACTTGCTTGCCAGCATTCACCGCCACAAACACGGCTCGCATCGCGACTTCGGTTTTACCAAAGCCAACATCACCACACACCAATCTGTCCATCGAGATTTTGGCGGTCATATCCGTAACTACGGCATCAATGGCGTTTTGTTGATCTATGGTTTCTTCAAATGGAAAGCCCTGAGAGAACTGAGCATATTCTTGTTGGTCGAGTTCGCAAGTTTCACCAGTTCGAGCTTGGCGTCTGGCGTATACGTCTAGCAATTCGGCGGCGACATCACGAATACGTTCGATGGCTTTTTTCTTAGCTTTGGCCCATGTTTCATTGCCCAGTTTATTTAGTGGTGGCGTCGCTTCACCAGAGCCTGAGTAGCGACTGATCAAATGCAATGAGCTCACAGGAACATACAGCTTATCGTCAGATGCATATTCAAGTTTTAGATATTCACTGTCCATGCCACCTGTATTTAGGACTTCAAGACCTTGATATAGACCAACACCATGATCAAGGTGAACCACGGGTTGACCAACTTTAAGCTCAGCAAGGTTTTTGATTAAGGCATCGCTGCTGATCTGACGTTGCTTGTCTTGACGACGTTGTTGGCTAATGCGTTGTCCAAACAGCTCAGTTTCACAGATGATGTTCAGTGTTTTGTTTTTGTGCTCAAAACTCATGCCTTGAGTTAGAGGGCTGACACAAACTGCAAAGTTATTGTGCTGCTCAATGAATTCTGAGAGGTGCTCAATCTTAATCGGTTTGATATCAATCCGGCTGAGAAGATCGATTAAGGCTTCTCGTCGCCCTTCAGATTCAACGATAAATAAGAAACATTGCTTGGTATTGGCTTCAATGAATTTTGCCAGTGCCGATAGCGGTTGTTTAAGCTTGTGGTTGGCACTGATATCTGGCAGTGAATTGGCATCAATCTGAGCAAACTTGCTTTGTTTTTCTTTAATTGATAATTGATATCTAGGCTGCGCTTTAAAAGCAGAAAACAACTGGTCTTGTAGTAGATATAAATCTTTTGGATGAAGTAAAGGTCGTTGAGGGTCGATATTATGATTATCAAACCTTTGCTCAATTTCCGTTAAATACTTACTAGTAGAACCTTCAATATCTCCGACGGTGATCAGCTGGGTGTCATCGGGTAAGTAATCGAATAAGGTCGCTGTTTCGCTAAAAAATAGGGGCAAATAGTTTTCAATACCAGATGGAAACAGCTTTTTGCTGACTTGCTGATAAACTGACTCTGCTGCGTTCGAAACTTTCTCGAAAGCTTGTCGATAATTTTGACGAAAAACTTCGATAGCCGCATCATCAGTTGGAAACTCTTTAGCGGGTAGTAAACTAATTTTATCTATTGGGCTCTCTGAACGTTGGGTTTCAGCATCGAAATATCGAATCGATTCAACTTCATCGTCAAATAATTCAATTCGCAATGGTTGTTTAGTTCCTGTAGGGAAAATATCGATGATTGAGCCACGAACAGCGAACTCACCATGTTCATAGACCTGATCAACCATGTGATAGCCAGTGTCGATTAACTGCTTTTTGACCGAATCTAAATGATAGGTTGAGCCTTTTTCTAGCTCGAATACGTGATTATTAATAAATGATTTGGGTGGCAGTTTAACCATGAGGGTGTTTACAGGCACAATCACTACACGCTGTTTGGCTTCTGCAAGTTTAGAAAGTGCTGTTAGTCGTTGCGATATCAAATCCTGATGTGGCGAGAAATTATCATAAGGTAAAGTTTCTCTATCAGGAAATAAGCAAACATCAATGTTTGATGGCTTAAATAAATAATTTAGTTCGGCTTCTAATGTGAGTGCCGTCGGAGTGTCTGCTGTTACCAGTAACGTAGTGCTTTGGTTCTGATTAACAATATGTTGTAAGGTTAAAGCTTGCGAAACTCCACCTAAAGTAGACAAGTACTGAACGAAAGAGGGTTTATTATTGACGGGAGGCGTAAAAACTGAAAAAACGGACATTAGAAACTAATCATCTGATAAAACGCAAAAATTACGTCATTGTATACCTATATGCGAACAACATAAACGGTTAATGAATGTGATCTGCATCGGTGGTTTAATCTGTAGGATTTTTCAATGTCTGTGACAAGTTACGAAACAATAAATGTAGGTTTACATTCTCAAGCAGATAGTTCTCTTGAGGGTTTTGTTCCATCTGACATTGTGCCAAGGCGTTATATAGATTCTAGATATGCAAGTAGACTTTTCAATGTGAATTGTTCGGTCATTGATAGCAATGGTAGGAGCATTTCAAGAACAACAGAGTCTTTTATGGCACAGCTTGAGTTTTACGATTGTGCCGAAGAAGTAGAAGGGCGGCTAGCGAGGTTTAAAAGCGTACCGAAATCTGATTCAAAAGAAGTAGAAAATTCAGAAGATTTACTTACATTTGATGTGGTTAAAACTTATTTTTTTGTATTAAAACAACAGGTGTTAAATCATATAGTAAGAATGAAATAGTTGACAAGCTAACCCGTATTTTACAACAGTACTTATTAGAAAGTACGGCTTATGAACTGACTAATTAAGTTACTACTGCCTGTTGTTTCTTGCTTTCAGTAACTTTTGCTGAACACTTAAACTTGCCTGAATCAATAGTTCAACATCTGCTTCTAAAATTTGACTGAATTCAAGCTTAAGCAAATATCGATCGCTATATTCAGGATGCTGCTGACAATCTTTAACTTCGGTAATTGCTAAAATGGCAATTAATTCGTTCCTAATAAATAGTGTTGTTTTAAATAGGGAGTTAACCTCAGCAGCAGCATTAGAAATGACTTCAATCCCATCTCCACCAAATTTATAACCTGCAACTTGGCGGCCATCCTGGTGTTCACTTTCAAGCACGTATTGCAGTATCAGGTCGATTTTTTTTGATTGTAACTTTAGGTAGTCAATGACGGCTTTGCTATCGCCTTCTAGCTTACGAAGTTGCAACAAGCATGATGACTCTATGCCTTTAACTTCACTTAACAGTTTTAGTCCAATTGATTGTAAACCTTCAAGTTCATGTTCAGAGGGAATGTTCTGGCCTGCAGGCCATTCTTCAAGGTAAGCTTTAAATGAATGAGGCACCATAAAATAGGAATTTGAATCATCTAACATTATTTGCCTCTTTATTTATAATCTTATTCCACCTATTATCGTGCCTATCTTTATGATTTAGCAAGCACTTAAGATCGTATTTATGAATTTTGGGATTGCCTTTTTTATCGGTTATCGATATTGGCGCGTTAAAAAATCTAATAGCTTCGCTTCGTTTATTACCTTTTTTGCCGTATCAGGTATTTTTTTGGGAGTAGCAGCGTTAATTCTTGTCAGTTCAGTAATGAATGGCTTAGAAGGTAATTTAAAAAACAAATTACTGGGGACAGTTCCGCATGTAACGGTAAGCACAGCAAAGCCAATGCAGGATTGGAAGCAAAAAGTTAAACAAGTGGAGCAATTGAGTGACGTAAATACGGCCATTCCTAGTACTTCAATTCAAGGAATGCTTCAATCAAGCGCTGACCTAACCGCAGTGCAAATATTTGGAGTTTACCCTAGTGATGGTAATCATATTCCAACCGTTAGCCATAACATTTATCCCGGTGCGTTATCTGATTTAGTCTCAGGAAAATATCGCATTATATTAGGGCAGGAACTGGCTCGAAAATTAAAAGTACGTATAGGGGATAAAATACGCTTGGTAAGCAGTAAAGGAGTGATTTATTCCCCCCTTGGTCCTGTACCTAGTCAACGTAAATTTGTCGTTGCGAGTGTATTTGAAACTGGCTCTCAAGTTGATGCTAACGTGGCTTATATTCATTACAAAGATGCAAGAAGAATGATGCGACGTTCACCGTCTAAGGTCAGTGAACTTAGACTATTTATGAAAGATCCATTTTATGCCCCTGAGATTGAGCCTCAACTTGCGCCTATTTTCCCTGAACAAAAAATTCAAGTGACTGATTGGCGACAAACTTATGGCAGTTTTTTTGGTGCTGTACGTATGGAAAACAATATGATGTCGCTGATGTTAAGTCTTATTGTGTTAGTTGCTGCCTTTAATATCATTTCTGCATTGGTGATGATGGTGACGGATAAGACTACAGATGTGGCAGTACTTAAAACGCAAGGGCTTTCCTCCTCAAATGTCATGGCTGTGTTTATGGTTCAAGGGACGTTTAATGCTGTGATTGGACTTGTGGGTGGTTTAATTGTTGGCGTTATATTGAGCTTTAATATTAATTCCATCTTAAATGCATTGGGATTATCGATTTTAGGGCCGGGAATGGCGCTCCCTGTTGATCTTGAATGGCAACGCGTCATAACTATCGCGGTTGGTACACTAATCCTGAGTTTTGTTGCCACTATTTATCCCGCGCTACAAGCCTCCAAAATCGAGCCGGCCAATGCACTTCGCTATGAGTAACGAGAATACATACACCATGGAACAAAAATTATTATTAAATGTTGAGAACCTTAGCAAGGTATTTGATGACGGAGAAGTCGAAACTCAAGTGCTGCATGAGGTTAATTTGAAAGTGTATTCTGGAGAGCAATTAGCCATAGTGGGTAGTTCCGGCTCTGGTAAAAGTACTTTATTGCATATTTTGGGCACATTAGATCAACCAACAGCAGGGCAAGTATTTTTTGATGGCGAAGACCTGTATCAAATGTCTAGCGGCAAACACAGTCGATTGAGAAATACTGAAATTGGTTTTATCTATCAATTTCATCATCTTTTGCCTGAATTTACCGCGTTAGAAAATGTGGCAATGCCTGCGCTTATCCAAGGCAAAAACAAAAGTGCCGCTTTTGAAACTGCAAAAGAGTTATTAATAAAAGTTGGTTTAGAGCATCGTTTAACTCATACGCCAGCTGAATTGTCTGGTGGTGAAAGGCAGCGTGTTGCTATTGCTAGAGCGTTAATTAATCAACCTAAGCTAGTATTGGCGGATGAACCAACCGGAAACTTGGATTCCAATAGCAGCGAAGTGGTTTACCAATTAATACAAGATCTTGCCAAGCAGTTAGGTACAGCATTTGTTGTGGTGACTCATGATCAAAACCTTGCTAACAGAATGGATAGACAAGTGACAATGGTCAATGGTCGATTAACAGAGCTAGATGGAAGTGTCGCATGAGTCGATTAGCGTTAACAATCGGTTGGCGGTTTTACCGTGCGCGCCAGTCCAATTCTTTCATCAGTTTTATTTCTTTTGCATCAACGGCAGGCATAGCGCTTGGTGTTGCAGTTCTTATTATTTTACTGTCTGCGATGAATGGATTTGAAAGAGAATTAGAAAATCGATTACTGAGTGTGATCCCGCAAGCTGAGATAGGTGGTGTTGATCAGCCACTCCAGCATTGGCAGCCAATATTGCAACAAGCCAAACAGCTTGATGGCGTTGTTGATGCTGCTCCTTTTGTAAAAATTCATGGTTTAGTGCAGAAGCTGGATGGATTTCAAGGATTAGAAGTTGTTGGCATTGATACTAAGCAAGAATCCAAGGTGTCGGCAATTCCTAAGTTTATGTCTGCTGAAGCGTGGTCGTCATTGGCAAAGGGCCGCGGTAACCATATTGTTGTTGGTGAAAACTTGTTAACCAAATTGAATTTGAAAGTGGGGGATATAGTTTCTTTATACGTGCTAGATAAAGCCACTGATAAAAAGCAATTATCTGCTGCTAAAAGTCTACAGTTTACTATTTCAGGTTCTTACAAGTTAGGCGGCGATTTAGAAGTTATGACGGCCTATGCTCCAATGGATTACTTACAAAAAGCCATTAATTATCAGCAAGGCGTTTCAGGTATTCGTTTAAAAGTTGAGGATGTATTTAGAGCCAATCGGATTTCACGTGAATTGGGCTTTATGCAAGAACAACCGGTGTATATGACAGACTGGACACGTTCTCAGGGGCATGTATACAACGATATTCAACTGGTTCGAATGGTGATGTATTTGGCATTAACATTAGTGATTGCGGTTGCTTGTTTTAATGTGGTTTCGACATTGGTGATGTCTGTAAGGGATAAGCAATCGGAAATTGCGATTTTACTCACCATGGGTTTTAAGAAATATCAGATGATGCAAGTATTCATGATTCAAGGTGTGCTTAATGGTCTGCTTGGTTGTGCTTTCGGGGTTACGGTTGGTGTGCTGGTTGCGCTTAACCTGACTGAATTAGCGTTAATACTGGAGAAACTTTTTAGTTTTAAAATACTTGCTGGTGATGTCTACTTTATTAATTTCTTGCCTTCACATTTACACTTAAAAGATGTCTACTTATCGGTTTTTCTTGCTTTGCTTTTGAGTCTGCTTTCAACCATTTATCCCGCTTGGATGGCAAGTAAAGTTCATCCTGCCAGAGCATTGAGTATGGGGTAAATACAATGGAATACATAATCAGGGCTATCACTGCTGAAGACGACTTAACCGTCAAGTCAATCATTCACGCAGTTGGAGCTGAATTTGGTGCAATTGGTGAAGGTTTCGGCCCTTCTGATGATGAAGTATATGCCATGAGCAGTCACTATAAGACTGAATATCAGAGTCAATATTTTGTGGCTGAACTGAACGGCAAAGTGATTGGTGGCAGTGGGATTGCTTCATTTCATCATAGTAATGAAACTTGCGAGCTAAAGAAGCTTTTTATTTTACCTGATGCTAGAGGATTGGGTGTTGGTAAGGGGTTAACGAAAGCTTGCCTGAATTTTGCCAAAGAGCAAGGTTTTCGAGAGTGTTATCTTGATACTTTATCTAATATGGAGTCAGCCATAGCTTTATATAAGAAAATGGGGTTTGTTCAGTTAGAACAACCTCATATTGATTCAACTCACAATGGTTGTGATATTTGGATGTTAAAGCAGCTGTAAAGCTGCTTTTTCATTTAAGCCTTTCGTTTCTTCCAACGTTTTTTAATCGAGCTAAACCATAATTGTTTAATGGTAAAATAGCCTACGATTGAAAACGTCACGCCAATAACCAAACACCCTAACAAAAATGGCGGACCTATAGTCGCAAGTGAGCTTTCTAACCAATGCCAAGTGAGCTCAAATGTAAAATCATGAGTCGGAGTATTTAAAATTTTTGTGCCAAGCCAATAGGCCGCATAGAAGAAAATCGGCATTGTTATCGGGTTGGTGATCCAAACCAAAGCGACCGAAACCGGAATATTCACATTAAATAGTATGGCTAAACCTGCTGCCAAAACCATTTGAAATGGGATAGGAACCCATGCGCAAAATAAACCAACAGCAAAAGCACCGGGTGCAGACTTTCGATTTAATAGCCATAAATTGGGTTTGTTGAGTAAGCTACCAAATATCTTGAGATGCTTATGCTCTCTAATGGTATTTGGGTCTGGCATATATTTTTTTATAAATTTCTTTGGCATAGACTGAAATACTAGTTAACTTATAGCTATGAATCGGTTTATGTCTGGCTTTTGTGCCATGTCATTATCAGCGATTTTCTGGCCATCACTACTGCCGTTGGAGTTTCTGATCCCAGGAGTGGTAATTGCTCTAATTTTACTTTATCTGCGCAATTATATTTTGCTTGGAGCCATTTGTGCTGCCATATGGTTATCAGGTTTCACCGAACTATTGCTCGATTATCAGTATGATTCCAAAAGCAAGTACATTAACGCAAAGGCGGAAATCATATCACTAGTTTCACAAAACAGCGACTTTCTTTCTGCTGATATTAGGATAATTAAATCAAGTTTAATTGCATATCCATATCAATACCTTCGAATTTATTGGCGTACAGAGCAAGACATTAAAGTTGGTGATAAATACCTTTTTAGTTTAAGACCCAAAAGTGTCACGAGTGTGTCAAATGAAGGTGGCTTTAATCAACAAAAAAACTTATTGAGCAAACATGTCATTGGTAAGGCTAATGTGGTTGAAGCAAAGCAGTTAAGCAGTAGTCAGAGTTTGCGAGCCTATTTGATTGAGGAATTAATACAACAAACCAAACCGTTATCTAATCGAGACTTATTGTTAGCATTGTTGATGGGAGAGCGGCAAGCTTTTACAGAGCAACGATGGCAAGCATTACGCTCAAGTGGAACAGGTCATTTAGTGGCGATCTCAGGTTTGCATTTATCTGTAATCAGTGTCTGGTGTTTTTTGCTGACGATTATGGTTTTGAGTTGGTTAACGCCATCACAAGGATTACGGAATCTGAAAATAGCGATTGTATTGACCTGTGCTAGTGCTTTGTTTTATGCCTACCTAGCAGGTTTCGCAATTGCGACCCAGCGCGCATTGATCATGTTACTAACGGTTATGGTTTTGACTCTCTGGAAGAGAGTTTCATCGCCATGGGAGCGATTATTGATCGCTTTGTTTGTGGTGATATTGCTAGATCCCCTTGCTATTTTAAGTGCTGGTTTATGGCTATCTTTTGGAGCGCTATCCATTATCTTATTGTGTATTAATCGAGTAATAAGCGATGAGCAAGTAACCGGAGTGAATGGGGTAGTCTCAAAATTTAAGATATTCATAATGATCCAGCTCGGACTTTCATTTGGTCTTGGGTTGCTAGGTAGTTTGTTTTTTGGTGGTTTAAGTTTTCATAGTGTTTGGGTTAATTTACTTGCCGTACCTTGGTTCAGCTTGGTGGTAATTCCATTCGCTTTTATTGGTTTTTTAGTTTGGTGGATAGGGCAAACATTAGGTTTTCAATTTGATTTTGGTTTGCAATTAACGAATTGGCTGCTTGAACCATTTTCAATATTGGTTAATCAAGTTGTACATTTACCTTTAAGTTGGATTCATATTCAACCCTCATGGGTGATCGCAACTGCTTATTTATTTTTAGCCGTTACTCTGGCTTTTCTCATAAATCAGAAGAAAAAGTATTGGATAGCAGTGATTTTATCTTTGCCTCTGATATTACAAGTTTTGAGCTCAAACAGGACAAATGAAACTGAATGGAAAATGCATGTTCTTGATGTAGGGCAGGGCTTGGCAATAGTGCTTGAAAAACAAGGCAAAGTGCTTCTTTATGATACAGGTGCAAAATATGGCCAAGATTTTAGTTACGCTAAGACTGTGGTTATACCATTTTTAGAATCTAAGGGATTAACCGACGTAGATTATATCGTTGTGAGCCATGGAGATAATGATCATGCTGGTGGACTTGGAGTTATTAGGAATCGATTTGCTGATGCTCAATTGATAGGCGATATTAAGAACAGTGATTTGCCTTGTGATTTAGGGCTAATAACTTGGCAACAGCTTTCACTTGAATTTTTATGGCCTCTAAAACCTGAAAAGGGAAACAATGGTTCCTGTGTTATCAGAGTGAGCGATACCCACAACAGCTTGTTGTTGGCTGGTGATATTGAAAAAGAAGCGGAATATTCATTAGTGAATCTTAATAAGCATCTGCAGTCAGATGTATTAATTGTGCCTCATCATGGAAGTCGTACATCATCGACTCATGAGTTTATAAATAGCGTTAATCCTAAATTAGCAATTTTTACTGCGGGATATCAAAACCGATATGGTTTTCCAAAGCCTGATGTGGTTTCTCGCTACACAAACATTGGTGCAGAAAAATTACAAACCGGCATAGAAGGCCAAATTAGTGTTGTCTTTTCTGCAAGTGCTATAAAAACACGCACTTATCGCCGCACAATTGCGCCATATTGGTATAACCAACTGTTTAACTTTGGCGAATTTAGGTAAAATACCGCAATTTTTAAAATTGCTAGAAATACAAAATTGAGCCTAATCAGCCGCTTTTTAGTATACTTTGACGCAATTATGTCATGTCAGCGATAGACGCTATTAGGATTAATGAATGACAACATCTTCTGAACATTCTGTTGGAGCCGTTTTTAAACGTCTGCTTACTTATCTTGCTCCAATGAAAGCCATGTTTATTATGGCGGTATTAGCCCTTATTACCTATGGCGTTGTCGATGCCAGCTTTATTTACTTCATTAAACCTTTCATTGATGAAGGTTTCTCACAGCCAGCAGCCGTGAGCAGCGTTGCTGGTGATATTTTACCTAGCTCTCAAGGTTTCAATAGCGATAACGATATGCTGATGGTGGCTCCTTTATTTGTTATGGGCATGTTCACTTTGAGAGGTATAGCAAACTTTGTGTCGACATATTGTGTCTCTTATATGAGTGCGCAATTGATTATGAAGATGCGCCAACAAGTTTTTGATCATTATTTGGTATTGCCTGTCAGTTATATTGACCGTGAAAATACGGGTAATCTAATTTCTCGTGTTACCTTTGACACGGAACAAATTGCAAGAGCATCAGGAAGTGCGCTAATCACGATTGTTCGAGATAGCGTTACGATTCTTGGTATGCTGACCTTGATGTTCTATTACTCATGGCAATTATCTTTATGTATCTTAATCATTGGCCCTTTAATTGGATTAGTGGTGTCTGTTGTTAGTAAACGATTCCGTAAGGTATCTAAACAAATTCAAACGGCCATGGGTGGTGTAACAGCGGCAACAGAACAAATGCTAAAAGGTCATAAAAATGTTCTGGCTTTTGGCGGACAGGATACTGAAAAAGAGCGCTTTAATAAGATCAACAATTCCAATAGGCAGCAAAACATGAAGTTGGCAGTGGCGCAAGCCATTAGTCAACCAGTGATTATGATCATCGGTTCTTTTGCTTTGGCTTTTGTATTGTTTGCAGCCAGCTTTGATGCGTTAAAAGCAGATTTAACAGCAGGTACGTTTGCTGCAGTGATCGGTGCCATGCTTTCTATGCTGCAACCCATTAAAAACTTGTCACGTGTTAATGCAGAATTTCAACGAGGTATTGCCGCCTGTAGTACCGTTTTTGACTTGTTAGATACTGCGCCAGAAAAAGATGAGGGCACATACACTGTTGAACGTGCTAAAGGTGATATCCAGCTTAATCACGTAAACTTCCGTTACCCTGAACAAGAAAACCTAGCGTTATCCGATGTGAACTTTTCTGTAGCTTCAGGTAAAACCTTGGCTTTAGTTGGTCGTTCAGGTTCTGGTAAATCAACAATCGCCAGTTTAATGACACGATTCTATGGTGGGCTAGAGCAAGGGGAAATTACTCTGGATGGTATCAATGTTGAAGATTACACGCTCAAATCATTGAGAAACCAAATTGCGCTAGTATCTCAACAAGTTACATTATTTAATGACACTATTGCTAATAACATTGCTTATGCGTATCCGGGAGAGGTCACTCGGGAACAAATAATCAAAGCTGCTGAATTAGCTTATGCTATGGAGTTTATTGAAAAATTACCTGATGGATTAGAGACAGTAGTGGGTGATAACGGAGTGTTATTATCTGGTGGTCAGAGACAGCGAATCGCTATTGCTCGTGCAATGTTGCGTGATGCACCTGTATTGATTTTGGATGAAGCGACTTCTGCTCTGGATACTGAATCAGAAAAGGCTATCCAAAAAGGCTTAGAGAATTTGCGCCAAAATCGCACCTCTATTGTCATTGCCCATCGTCTATCCACAATTGAAAATGCCGATGAAATTTTGGTTGTTGAGCGTGGTGAAGTGATTGAAAGAGGTGACCATCAATCACTGTTGGAACAAGACGGTCATTATGCCAAATTGTACTCGATGCAGTTTAGCAGCTGATTAGGGAAAGCTTGTGCATTCACTAGTTAATAAGATTTGGTATCAAAATCATTGGTTCAAATGGTTATTACTGCCATTGAGTTGTCTATTTTGGCTTGTATCGAGTATTCGAAAAGTACTTTTTACTATTGGTTTAAAAAAACAATATAAATCACCTGTGCCTGTTATTGTTGTAGGAAATATTACTGCTGGGGGAAGTGGAAAAACCCCGATGGTGATTCATCTTATCGAACTGCTAAGAGCTAATGGTTATAAACCCGGCGTAATTAGTCGTGGATATGGCGCTGAGTTTGACGGGGAGCGTACCGTTACGTCTGAACATACTCCTGAGCAGGTAGGTGATGAACCTGCGATGATAAAAGCCCGTACTCAAGTGCATATGGTGGTAGCTGCAAAGCGGGTTAAGGCTGCTCAAAAACTCATTGATGAACATGATATTGATATTATTATCAGCGACGATGGTTTACAGCATTATGCGTTAGAGCGTGATATCGAAATTGCTATCATTGATGGTGAACGTCGTTTAGGGAACGGTTGTTTGATCCCTGCTGGACCATTACGAGAATTAAGTGGTAGGTTGCAATCTGTTGATTTTACGGTTATCAATGGCGGAAGCGATCAACAAGATGAATTTTCAATGTTGCTTGAGCCTAGTGCGCCAGTTCCCCTAATTGGTGATAACAGAACTTTTGATATTACTCAATCGGCAGTGGCAATGGCTGGGATTGGTAATCCTCAACGATTTTTCGATACCCTAAAAGCTCAGGGATATAACATTGAACGTCAAATCGAATTTGCTGACCATCATACCTTCTCGGCAGATGAGTTAGAAAAGTTGAGTGACAAATATCCTTTGATAATGACTGAAAAAGACGCCATAAAATGCTTTCCTTTTTCACAAAACAACTGGTGGTATCTACCAGTTACTGCACGTTTAGAAACTGAATTTGATAAAAAGTTGCTGGATAAACTTCAGCATATTACCGCTTAAGGACACTGCTATGTCACTTGATAGAAAACTGTTGGAAATTGTAGCTTGCCCAGTATGTAAAGGTAAGTTGGACTACGACAAAGAAGCTCAAAAATTGATTTGTAAAGCTGATAAGTTAGCATATCCCATCACGGAAGGTATTCCGGTTTTACTTGCTGAACGTGCCGAACATTGGCAAGAGTGATTCATTTCTGTTTCCCCTTTGAATAAAACAAAGGGGAGAACTTCGCATCTTTATACAAACTGAACAAGTTTTAAAGACATTCAAGCAAAAATTGAAACCAAGGTTGCACCATGATATTTATTTGCCGTTAGTTTTTAATAGGGTTTTTCGGTGGCTACAGAAATTACAGCAACTTTTTCTGGACAACACAAGTCGGTTGTCCAAACAGATGAAGCAGTTGAGCCTTACACTTCAGTTAAGTTAGGACTTAGAAACGGCTTCAGTTGTTATTACAATGTAAGGCTTGATCCTAATTTTACTCCCGCCGAAATCGCTTGTTGTAGTGCTTGGTATAGTTTTTATTCGACTAATGGAAGTCTACCGAAAAACCCAAATCTGAATGCCTTTGAATGTAGTGTTGAATTTTCTAATCTCGCACGGGCTCCAATAACGTCTTTGTTTCAGGTCGAGCTTAGGCTTCAGCCATATATCAATATTGCTCTAATCAAGTTTTTTAATCCTGTGTCTAATGACCTTGAGCGAATTCTAACGCTGGATTTTTCTACTTCTGAAAGCGGTCTGTCACATTTAAAAAATATCAAGCAGTTAATGTCTGAGCTTCCTGATCATCCATTGTTGCCCAATAAGAGATTAGATGTAGCTATTGAAACTAAAAGTACCCATACAAGTCAGTTTGTTATTCTTGGTATTGATGATATTCAGGTATTCGATTTTCGTGGGTTATTTGATGCTAGGAATAGTATTACTTCTGAGGAGTTTGATAGAGTAGGTTATCAGTTTAATAATATTTGGCTGGTTGATTTTTTAGAACAGGTTTGCAGTGGATTGCAGGTGTTTTGTGACAAAGGTTATGATTTAACCCAAATACTACCATCCTACTTTGGCTATGCTCCCAAGAGAAGTCAGTCAATTCTTTTAGAATGGCGTAAAATATCACCAATAAAAAGTGATGTCTCTGTTGGAAAAATGGATCCAGATAAGTCAAAACAAAATGCCGTTGTGGTGTTTGCACAGCTCATTTTTATTCTATCTGGTAAATTTTCTAAGCTAGTATCAACAAATATGCAAAAAACAGATTGGACTCAATTAGGATTAGACATTTCAAAGATGAAATCTAAAGTGATTAGTCATCTGAGAACATCTTCTCCCAATTGGAAAAAACTTACAAAAACTAATGATAAAACTCCCCTGTCGCCAGATATAAGAGTATCTGGTGAGGTAAGCGCAATTGACAGTTTACTTCTTATGGTGGTTTATATGCTCCAACCTGAATTTTTAAGTTCAGTAGATTTCGAAGCTATAAAGTCACATTTAAACAAAATCAGGACTAAATACTGGGTATAGTTTTCTAAAGAGTATTTAGGGCCTGTTGATCTTTCGTGCTTATTTTTGCAGCGACAAATTGGTTATCTTGTGCAAGGCGGAGTTTGTGCTGTGTAGTTATTACCGACATACAAAACTGTCGTTACTTCGTTGCTACATAAACAAACGATAACGAAGCAGAAGTGACCAATTTACGCTGTCTTCGATGCTTTTGAGCACTTCCTGTTCTGTGTTGTGACCAGCTTACTTAGATGGCTAAGCTTCACTGCTCACGCCTTGAACAGAAAAGTGCTCAAATAGCACAAAATTTAAGCCTGAAAGATCAACAGGCCCTAGGGTTTATAGTTCCGATTCTAATCTTTCAATCATTGTTGTTGCTAATTGTTTCACTTCACTGTTGGGCACATTATGAAATCCTACTAGAAGTTTTCTCATAAGTTGAGGGTTATCATTACTTATTCTTAATTTAAATTCATAAATAAAGCGTTGAGTTATTTTACTGTCAAATAAGGGAGGTTGTTTCGGGTTTCTCTCTCTTCGAATGAGCTCCATTGAGAATCCTGTTGTTAAGAACCCTTGCTCTTCTATTTGCTGTTTTAAAATATGCGCTTGAGTTGGAGTCAATGTCGCAAAAGCTCGAGTGAGGTTATTGCTGATAGCCATGAAGGCTTCACTGCTAACAGAATCAAATTTACCCGGCTTTATATTTGTAAAAATTTTAGCATTTTCATCTGGATACCTATCTAAAAACTTAGATATTACCTTATCTAATTCTTGGCACCTTTCATCGATAGTTTCCACAGTAGTAACGCGGCCACTTACTAGATATGCCTTTTCAGCATTACAAGTCTTACAAGTAAAAATATCTTTCTCGTCTTTAACTTCATGGGTATACAAGCATTCATGAACAGGAGAATGTAAAGATGGTGTGACTTGAGTTGACATGTGTATTTATGAATGATGGTTTCGAATAGGGCAAGCATATACAACTCAATCAAATAAATAAGTTAATTTTTTTTCATACTCAACTCGTTACTATAAATCTTTGATATAACTGACCAAAGGTTTCAAAATCCGCTAACAAGCTGTTCTTTATGTGGATACTAAAAGGGTAGGAGGCTTTATGTCTGAGGCAAACGGTTTATATCATTGGGATCCACGACATAGTGATCATCGCTCATATACAGCTGAATATGGAGATAGAAACTGGGTAGGGAGTTCGCAAACTGGTGAACCAACTCCTGTAGATTTTAGAGGGCAAGATTGGAGTGTAAGTGAGCCAGAAGGGGAAGATCATCTAAATTCAAGCTTACCCCCTGATTCCGGAGCAGCGACTCCAGCGGCTCCGCCTAATTCACTACTAAGCCAATTTGACGTTTCTAGCTCCCCTAATAAGCAAGCTGCGACAAGTGTTTCAAGAGTAACTCAGCAAATGCAAAATGCTTCCATCTCAGCAGGGAAGCGTTTAGATGGTGATAACCCTTATCTCCCACCTTATAATTATTATCATCCACAATTTTCAGAGTGCTATGTTAGACCTACTCATCAGCCTAATCCAAGTGCCTTTAAGCCGATCACTAGACCTGGCATGCCCTTTCAAGGTAATCAGTTCTCATCACACCCAGTCGTTATTCAAGTTCCGGTCATAGTACAGCAAGTACCTGCTCAACTTGGAATTGGTAATGACAGTGTTGTTGCAGAGGTACAAGTGGTTGGAACTGGCCATGTGCGGCTCAATCGAGAAAAAAATGTTATTGATACTTGGCTAGATTATCCTCAAGCTCGAATAAGTACAAAAAAAACTAATTATATTCAATTCGTAATGTGGGGAACAAACCCAGATACGCCATTTGATTACGCGCACGCATGCTGTCTGAACAGCAAGAAAACAGGTGTAATAGTGGATTTTAATCACACATTAACGTTTTTAGGAGTTATGTCTCAAGCGCCAACACGCTTTAATTTAGGGACTTCTGACGCTATAAAGCAAATTAAAAGCATGTCTGCTAAGCTACTACTCGCAAATACAAAAGATGCACTATCAAGAATCATAAGGGATATTAATACTGCTAAATACCAAGGTCGTTATCAACTCCTTTTAGCACAAAACCCATTAATCAGAGATGAAAGCGGATATATAACAAACGCCTGTGGTTGTTATTTTTTTGCTTGTATTGACCCAAATACCGCGATAAAAGCCTCAAAACTTCATAGCACAGAGCGATATCAATATGCTCTGGATGCAATGACTCATATTTGTTATTTGTTTTGCTTTTGCTGTGTTGACCACCCAGAGGAAGCAATATTAATAAAAATGCCATTATACAAACTGTCATTAAGCATATATAAGGCATACCATGTTAATGGAGAAAATGCAGAGAAATTTAAGACTGAATGGCAAAAAACGCTAACAAGCCAAGTGACTGATGACCAAAGTAAGCAAACACCATACCTCAAGCTTGGTTGTGCACCATTAATTGAAACGTTAGGGAACGAGTTGGGTGAGCCATTTAGAGTTTCAGATCTTTTAACTGCATTGCGTATAGACTTGGCTAATACTGAAACAAAGCAACAACAAGCCGTTCAAGCGGAGTTAAAAGCGAAATATCCCATAGCTGCTCAAAAAACATTAATAAATAAAAAAGCATTACAAACTGTAATAACTGTGATTCCAGAGCTAAAGCTTCTATTTACGCTGGTACCTAATCAAGACCAATTTTACCTGTTCGATATACTCAATTTTTTTCATTTGCTAGGACTCAGTGAAGATGCTGTAAGCAACTTGCCAATAAAGTTTTTGGATAATGAACAGTTAGAGTTTAGGTTGTTTGTGCGGGACAAGGCAGGAATTAATCAAGCTAAACAATTTAGAGCTCAGTTATTGAAAGATGATATACAATTTCAAAGATATGATCTCAGCAAGATTCTTTCTGAGCATTCTAATCATATTCATCAATTACAAGAGCTTGGAATAACACCTAAGTTATTGTGGGACTATTTCGAAACAGCAGAAGAAAATCAACCCCGAAAAAGAATCCTTAAAGGTGATACGACTGTTGGTGCAATGTGGTTGGATTTTGAATTGGCTCATAAATCAAGGTCAGCAGATTGTACAAGTGTTTATCAAAGAGCTTTCAAAGATACATTACATATCAAGCCGAAACAAACCAAAGAACCACAAGATCTATGGGCATTTTCGCTTAGTAGAAATGGTAAAGTCTGTCGCTTCAAAGCTATTGGTATTGGAATGTTAGGCCCAAGCTATTATCGCTATGCTGAGAAAACAGCAGAGGAAAATAGTTGGAAAGACTTTCAAAAGCAAGCACAGGGGACATGTGATATTTGCAGGAATCCATATCAAAGGTTTAGGTTAAATTATGATTTAACTGATGAGAATAGAAAGGCTGAAAGAATTCCTCCTAAGACTTGGTATCACTGTGATGAAACGGGTGAAGATTGTTGCTACGATTGCGCAAAAAAAGAGGCGCCAATACAAAATCCAAGTAAGTTGTCGGACAAAGGAACAATGGTATAACCCAACTCCAAAATTGAGTCAAACTAGGCGCATCAGCGTTTTGCATTCCAACAGGAATACCTAGAGAAGCAACAAAAGTTGCGTTTTTCATCTGGAGTGTTGAATGCTAGCGTATCAAATTTCAACTTCTTGTATAGACGCTTAACACGTTCATAAGTCACTGAACTAGGCCAACCTTTTGTTGTGCTTTACAAAGATCAAACTTTTTTTGAAAAAAGCAGGTTGCTGATAAATTAATTACAATATAAAAGCCTGCATAAAGCAGGCTTAAGAGGATATAGGAATTTATCTATCGCCCAATTTCACAAAGTCACGCGCTTTTTCACCAGTATAAAGCTGTCGAGGACGGCTGATCTTATGACCAGGCATATCTAGCATTTCTTTCCAGTGAGCAATCCAACCAACAGTACGCGCTAGTGCAAACATTACGGTGAACATGCTTGTTGGGATACCGATAGCCTTCATAATGATACCTGAGTAGAAGTCTACGTTTGGATATAGCTTCTTAGATACAAAGTATTCATCTTCAAGAGCGATACGTTCAAGTTCCATTGCTACGTCTAGTAGTGGATCTTGTATGTTTAGCTCTTTAAGAACTTCATGACAAGTCTCACGCATGACTTTAGCGCGAGGGTCGAAGTTCTTATAAACACGGTGACCGAAGCCCATTAGACGGAATGGGTCATTCTTGTCTTTCGCTTTTGCAATGAACTCAGGAATACGATCTACTGAGCCGATTTCTTCTAACATCTTCAAGCAAGCTTCGTTAGCACCACCGTGAGCAGGTCCCCAAAGTGAAGCGATACCCGCTGCAATACATGCAAATGGGTTAGCGCCCGAAGAACCTGCAAGACGTACTGTAGAAGTAGATGCGTTTTGCTCGTGATCAGCGTGAAGGATGAAAATACGATCCATCGCACGCTCAACAACTGGGTTTACCTTATATTCTTCACATGGCACAGCAAACATCATGCTTAGGAAATTGCCTGCGTAGCTAAGGTCATTCTTAGGATAAACGAAAGGTTGACCCATTGAGTACTTATAGCACATTGCGGCTAATGTAGGCATTTTGGAAACTAAGCGATACGCTGCAATTTCACGATGTCTTTCATTGTTTACATCAAGAGAGTCTTGATAGAAAGCTGCAAGAGCACCTGTTACACCACAAAGCATTGCCATTGGGTGTGCATCACGACGGAAACCTTTAAAAAAGGTCGCCAATTGTTCGTTAACCATGGTGTGTTTAGTCACGGTTTCAACGAAGTTATCGTGCTGTGCTTTATTTGGTAATTCACCATTTAGTAGTAGATAACAAACATCTAGGTAGTTTGAATCTACAGCTAATTGCTCGATAGGGTAGCCGCGATGAAGCAAAATGCCTTGCGCACCGTCAATGTATGTAATAGATGATTCACACGACGCTGTTGCAAGAAAGCCTGGGTCAAACGTAAAGTAGCCTTTACTACCCAACTTGCTGATGTCGATTACATCGAAACCTTCAGTTCCTTGTTTGATTGGTAAATCGATAGAATCGTTTTCCGGTAAGTTTAAAGTGGCTTTTAATTCAGCCATACCGCGTTCTCCTTACTTCAATCTTCATATGAGAGTGGTATGTATATTCATAGTAGTGCATAAAAATGCAATAGTGAATATATATATAAAAGGTGCAATACTTTAACCGCATTTAGGGGAAGGTTGCAATTCAAATGGCTGTTTTATTCAAAATTGTTAATTTTTTTAACGGTGATCTGGCTCACAATGCTCGTTACTTATACAGCTGAACACTAATTTTCGGAAAATTGATATTTTACGTTATGTGATGTTTGTATTTGACTTTTCCCGCGAGTATACTCTTTTCGGCTTTTGAAAGAGTTTCAAAAGTGAAAATAATAAGATTGATCTCTATTTGTAAAATTAGTGGCTTCAGAGAGCAAGTACTTTCAATAACGATTTTTGCCAGAGTATCGGTTGTTAAAAAAAAGATCGGAATTTTGGCAAGCATCGTATAATTAAACAAAACTCAATGAGGCTGAGTGAGCAGAACGTGAAAAAGCAAAGACCTGTCCATCTAGATCTACAACAAATCCGCTTTCCTGCAACAGCGATTGCGTCCATTCTTCACCGAATTTCCGGTGTGATTATGATTTTTGCCACAGGCATCTTGCTGTGGATGTTACATTCTTCATTAGCATCAGCAGAAAGCTTCGCCGAATTGCAAAATTTATTTGCCAACCCTCTAGCTAAGTTCGTTGTTTGGGGCATCTTGACCGCCTTGGCTTACCATTTGATTGGTGGCATACGTCACTTGATCATGGATACAGGGCGTTGGGAAGAATTGAACTCAGGTGCAACATCGGCAAAAGTTTCTTTTGCGTTAACGATTGTTGTTTCTATTGTAGCGGGGATTTGGGTATGGTAACCAATGCAGCAAGTTTTGGACGCAGCGGTGTTCATGACTTCATTTTTATTCGTGCAAGCGGAATCATCCTAGCTTGTTACACACTCTTTTTAGTTGGCTTTTTTGCCTGCAATGCGCCGATGACTTATGAGGCGTGGTCTGGTTTATACAGCACCATAGGAATGAAAGTATTTACTTTGATTGCCTTAATTGCATTACTAATCCACGCGTGGATTGGTACTTGGCAGGTTCTGACTGACTATATTAAGTGCACTAAATTACGTGGCTTATTGCAGTTTATTTTTGTTATTACCGCTTTTACTTATCTAGCGGTTGGCACAATTACAGTGTGGGGTGTGTAAGTGAGTATTCCAGTTCGCGAATTTGATGCCGTAGTAATCGGTGCTGGCGGTGCAGGTATGCGCGCCGCATTGCAAATTTCTAAAGAAGGTAAAAGCTGTGCGCTTTTATCTAAAGTATTCCCAACTCGTTCTCACACTGTATCTGCTCAAGGCGGTATTACAGTTGCGCTAGGTAATGCACACGAAGACAATTGGGAATACCACATGTATGACACCGTTAAAGGTTCTGACTTTATTGGTGATCAAGATGCAATCGAATACATGTGTCAAACTGGCCCTGAAGCCATTATTGAGCTTGAGCACATGGGTCTTCCTTTTTCTCGTTTCGAGAATGGAAAAATTTATCAGCGTCCATTCGGTGGTCAGTCTAAAAACTTCGGTGGCGAGCAAGCAGCACGAACTGCTGCGGCAGCTGACCGTACTGGTCACGCGTTGCTTCATTGCTTGTATCAACAAAATGTTAAAAACAAGACTGAAGTTTTCTCTGAATGGTATGCACTGGATCTTGTTAAAAACGAAGACGGCGCAATCGTAGGTTGTACTGCATTAGAAATCGAAACCGGTGAAGTCGTTTACTTCAAGTCTAAAGCAACTGTTTTAGCCACTGGTGGTGCAGGTCGTATCTTCGCATCTACCACTAACGCTCACATTAACACTGGTGATGGTGTTGGTATGGCGGCTCGTGCTGGCGTTCAATTACAAGATATGGAAATGTGGCAGTTCCATCCAACGGGTATTGCTGGCGCAGGCGTTCTTGTGACTGAAGGTTGTCGTGGTGAAGGTGGTTATCTTCTAAATAAAGACGGCGAACGCTTCATGGAGCGTTATGCACCAAACGCAAAAGATCTTGCATCTCGTGATGTTGTAGCTCGTTCTATGATGACCGAAATCCGTGAAGGCCGTGGTGTTGATAGTCCACATGGTCCACACATCTATTTGAAGCTTGATCACTTAGGTAAAGAAACGCTTGAAGAGCGTCTACCGGGTGTTTGTGAACTGTCTCGTACATTCGCACACATTGATCCAGCAGATGGTCCAATCCCTGTAATCCCAACTTGTCACTACATGATGGGTGGCTTACCAGCTAAGGTTTCTGGTCAAGTTATCCACCAAAATGAAGATGGCACAGAGCATGACATTCCCGGTCTATTCGCAGTAGGTGAAATCGCTTGTGTTTCAGTACACGGTGCAAACCGCTTAGGTGGTAACTCACTACTTGACCTTGTGGTATTTGGTCGTGCAGCAGGTCAGCACTTAGGTAAAGCGTTAGATGAAACGCCAAACCCTAAAGCAGCAACTGAAGCACAAATCGACGCGAGTCTTGCGCGTCTAAACCGTTGGGAAAACAACAAAGACGGTGAAGACCCAGTACAAATTAAGAAAGATCTACAGCAATGTATGCAGTTGAACTTCTCGGTATTCCGTAGCGGTGACTCAATGGCTGAAGGTCTAGAAGAGCTAAAAGCGATTCGTAAGCGTTTAGACAACGCTAAACTATCTGATAACTCGAAAGAGTTTAACACTCAACGTATTGAGTGCTTAGAATTAGATAACTTAATGGCAACGGCATTGGCTACTGCATATGCAGCTAACTTCCGTACCGAAAGCCGTGGTGCGCACTCACGTGAAGATTTCCTAGAGCGTGATGATGAAAACTGGCTATGTCACTCGATCTTCGATCCGAATACAGAAGCTATGAATAAGCGTGATGTGAACATGGAGCCTAAGTTCCGTGAAGCATTCCCGCCTAAGAAGCGTACCTACTAAGGAGTTGCCAAGATGAAATTGAATTTTTCAGTTTATCGTTATAATCCTGATGTAGACACTAAGCCTTACATGAAGGATTACACGCTAGAAGTGAAAGAAGGCTCCGATATGATGGTATTGGATGCACTTATCCTTCTTAAAGAGCAAGACTCAACACTTGCATTCCGTCGTTCATGTCGTGAAGGTGTATGTGGTTCAGACGGTATCAATATGAATGGTAAAAACGGTCTAGCGTGTATCACGCCTGTTTCTACCTTCAATGGTAAGAAAATTGAAATCCGTCCGTTACCAGGTATGCCGGTTGTTCGTGATTTGATTGTAGATTTGACTCAATTCTACAAGCAATACGAAAAAATTAAGCCATACTTGATTAATGATGAAAGAACGCCAGCTCGTGAGCACCTTCAATCAATTGAAGACCGCGCTCATTTAGACGGTTTGTACGAATGTATTATGTGTGCTTGTTGTTCTACAGCGTGTCCGTCATTCTGGTGGAACCCAGACAAGTTCGTCGGTCCAAGTGGTCTTCTGCATGCTTATCGCTTCCTTATTGATAGTCGCGATACAGCAACAGAGGAGCGTCTTGCAGAGCTTGATGATGCATACAGCGTATTCCGTTGTCACGGTATCATGAACTGTGTTGATGTTTGTCCTAAGGGATTGAACCCAACTAAAGCTATTGGTCATATTAAGTCAATGCTATTGAAGCGAGCTGTATAAATGTCCCAAAGCTATTTGGTTAATATAACGGTGTAAAAATAGAAAGCTGCCTCTATGCTATAGAGGTGGCTTTTTCTATCTGTAAAAGTACTTTTAGAAAAGCAAAACTGTACATTAAGAAAACACGCTTTCCCACCTACAGTATCTGCCACTAATTGATATAAAGTTTGAAAGGAATGGAAATGCACCAAGGCACTATGAAAGCCTGGCTCGAATCCTCTCATTTGTATGGCTCTAACGCCACTTACATTGAGGAGATGTACGAGGCCTATCAAGAAGATCCGCAGTCAGTTTCCGAAGATTGGAAAACTGTCTTTGATAACCTTCCTTCCGTAAATGGTGAAGCATTCGGTACCCCAGAAGTTGCACACTCTAAAGTTCGAGATTACTTCCGTAGTTTGGCACTTGAAAGTCGTGGCGGCACTGCAGCAAGAGCCGCTGATCCTGAGCTTGATGCAAAACAAGTTAAAGTTCTCCAACTTATCAATGCTCACCGTTTCCGTGGACACCAAAATGCTAACTTAGATCCATTGGAATTATGGAAGCGTGAAGCTGTTGCTGAATTAAACCCTGCATTTCATGGGTTAACGGCTGAAGACATGAGCAGTGAGTTTAATACTGGTTCGTTTGCCTTCGGCGGCGAAACCATGAAGCTTTCTGATTTGGTTAATGCGCTTAAAACAACTTATTGTGGCTCTATCGGTGCTGAGTACATGCACATTACCGATACTGATGAGAAGCGTTGGATTCAACAACGTATTGAGCCATCTTTAGGTAATGGTAACTATGGGAAAGACGTTCAGACTCGTATTCTTGAAGGTCTAAACGCTGCAGAAGGTATGGAAAAATACCTTGGTGCTAAATTCCCAGGTGCAAAACGATTTTCACTGGAAGGTGGTGATTCGTTAGTACCAATGTTGCGTGAAATCATTTACCGTGCTGGTGAGTCTTCTACTAAAGAAGTTGTTATCGGTATGGCACACCGTGGTCGTTTGAACGTTCTTGTTAACGTATTAGGTAAGCGTCCGGGTGAATTATTTGATGAATTTGCGGGTAAGCATGCTGCAAATGGCGGTTCTGGTGACGTTAAATATCACCAAGGTTTTTCATCTGATTTTGAAACTCCAGCTGGCTTAGTTCACCTAGCACTTGCGTTTAACCCATCTCATCTTGAGATCGTAAACCCAGTGGTTATGGGTTCTGTTCGAGCTCGCCAAGATCGTCGTGGTTGTAAAGATGGTAGCCAAGTGTTGCCAATCACTATTCACGGTGACTCTGCAATTGCTGGTCAGGGTGTCGTTCAAGAAACCTTTAACATGTCGCAAACACATGGATTCAAGGTTGGCGGTAGCATTCGTGTTGTAGTGAATAACCAAGTGGGTTTCACAACCTCCAAGCAAGAAGATACTCGCTCTACTGAATACTGTACTGACATCGCTAAGATGGTACAGGCGCCAATTTTCCATGTTAATGCTGACGATCCAGAAGCTGTAGCTTTTGTGGCTCAACTTGCTGTTGATTACCGTAACGAATTCAAACGTGATGTTGTGATTGATCTGGTATGTTACCGTCGTCACGGCCACAATGAAGCTGATGAGCCAAGTGCAACTCAGCCGTTGATGTATGCGAAAATCAAAAAACATCCAACGCCACGTAAGATCTACGCTGACAAGCTAATTGCAGAACAAGTCATCGCTTCTGATGAAGCGGTTGCAATGGTCAACGGTTATCGTGATGGTTTAGATGCTGGCGAGTGTGTGGTTAAAGAATGGCGTCAAATGGAAAAGTATGCCGTTGATTGGAGTCCATATCTAAATCGCATGTGGGAAGAAGATTACGCTTCTACCATTGATGCTGACAAGTTAAAACAACTTGCTGATCGTGTTGCGTTGATTCCAGAAGGTCACGTTGTTCAATCTCGTGTTGCGAAGATCTACAAAGATCGTGTTGCAATGGCGAATGGTGAAAAACTGCTTGATTGGGGTATGGCTGAAAACTTGGCTTATGCAACCATTCTTGATGATCAAAAACGTGTTCGTATTACGGGGCAAGACTCAGGTCGTGGTACTTTCTTCCACCGTCATGCTGTTCTACACGAGCAAAAGACGGCGAGTACCTTCATGCCTCTTCGTAATCTAGAGGGTGAGCAGGGACCGATTGATATCACTGACTCAGTACTGTCTGAAGCATCAGTTCTAGCCTTTGAATACGGCTACGCAACTGCTGAGCCTAGCGGTCTAACCATTTGGGAAGCCCAATTTGGTGACTTTGCTAACTGTGCTCAAGTAGTTATTGACCAATTCCTATCTTCTGGTGAGCAGAAGTGGGGACGTTTGTGTGGTCTAACTATGCTTCTTCCTCATGGTTATGAAGGGCAGGGACCAGAGCACTCAAGTGCACGTCTAGAGCGTTTTTTACAGCTTTGTGCTAACCATAATATGCAAGTGTGTGTACCATCAACACCAGCACAGGTTTATCACATGCTACGCCGCCAAGTTGTACGTCCAATGCGTCGTCCACTTGTGGTTATGTCTCCTAAGTCTCTACTTCGTCATCCACTTGCAGTTTCATCAATGGATGAGCTGGCTAATGGTACTTTCCAAAATGTGATTAGTGAGATTGACGAGCTAGACGCTAAGAAAGTAGACCGTGTTGTACTTTGTAGCGGTAAGGTTTACTACGATTTAGTGGATAAGCGTCGTAAAGAAAACATTGAGAACGTGGCGATTGTTCGTATTGAGCAGCTATATCCATTCCCACATGAGGAAATGGCTAAGGCTCTAGCGGATTATCAGCACGTTACCGATTTTGTTTGGTGTCAGGAAGAGCCTCAAAACCAAGGTGCTTGGTACTGTAGCCAACATCATTTCAGAACTGCTATCCCAGCAGGTGCTGATTTGACTTATGCCGGTCGTGAAGCTTCCGCTGCTCCTGCATGCGGTTATGCTGACTTACATATGCGTCAACAAGAAGCATTAATCAAAGACGCATTAAACCTAGGAAAAGCAGAGTAATCTCTTTTTGAGTGAAGCTGCTAATAAGATAGAGAAAAAGCAATTGCGAAAAATCCAACTGCTTTTTCTAGGTCAAACTTAGTTATCGTTTATAGAAAGGATAGTTTTTTATGAGTATCGAAATTAAGGTACCCGTATTGCCAGAGTCAGTTGCAGACGCAACCATTGCGACTTGGCACGTTCAGCCTGGTGAGTCAGTAACTCGCGACCAAAACTTGGTTGATATTGAAACTGATAAAGTAGTTTTAGAAGTTGTTGCTGAAGCTGACGGTCAAATTGGTGAAATCCAATTTGGCGAAGGCGAAACCGTTTTAGGCGAGCAAGTGATTGCGACTCTAATCCCTGGTGCTGTTGAAGCGAAAGCTGAAGCACCAAAAGCGGAAGCGGCTCCTGCTGCAGAAGCTGCACCAGCGCAAGAAGAAAGTAACGATGCATTAAGTCCATCAGTGCGCCGCCTAATTGCAGAGCATAATGTTGATGCCAGCAAAGTGAAAGGTACTGGTGTTGGTGGTCGTATCACTAAAGAAGACGTTGAAAAGTTTGTTAAGTCTCAAGGTTCATCGGCAGCGGCGGCTCCTGTTCAAGTAGCAGCTGAACGTAGCGAGAAACGTGTTCCTATGACTCGTCTTCGTAAGACAATTGCAAACCGTCTTCTTGAAGCGAAGAATTCAACTGCAATGTTGACGACGTTTAACGAAATCAACATGAAGCCAATCATGGATATCCGTAAGCAATACAAAGATATCTTTGAAGAGCGCCACGGTGTACGTTTAGGCTTTATGTCTTTCTACATTAAAGCGGTAACTGAAGCACTTAAGCGCTTCCCTGAAGTGAATGCTTCTATTGACGGTGACGATATCGTTTATCACAACTATTTCGACGTCAGCATCGCAGTATCTACTCCACGTGGTCTGGTAACTCCTGTACTACGTGATACTGACAAGATGAGCCTTGCAGATATCGAGAAGAAAGTTCGTGAATTAGCGATCAAAGGTCGTGACGGTAAACTAACCGTTGAAGACATGACTGGCGGTAACTTCACTGTTACTAACGGTGGTGTATTCGGCTCGCTAATGTCGACTCCAATTCTTAACATGCCACAAAGTGCAATTTTAGGCATGCACGCCATTAAAGATCGTCCAATGGCAGTGAATGGACAGGTAGAAATTCTACCTATGATGTACTTAGCACTATCTTATGACCACCGTATCATCGATGGTCGTGAATCAGTTGGCTTCCTAGTTGCTATTAAAGACTTCTTAGAAGATCCAACTCGTCTATTACTAGACCTATAATTTGTGTTTCCGTCGCACCTGCGTAGGCAGGTGCCCAGTGATTTTAGATTACTTAAATAAAAGTCGCTAGATTCCCGCCTTTGCAGGAATGACAGAATCTGATAAAGGTTGAAATAAGACAATACCCTAGCGACCGCCCTTGAAGTTAAATGGGCGGTTATTTAATTCAATTTTGTAGTAAACGGATAGATCATCATGAATTTGCATGAGTATCAGGCAAAAGAGCTTTTTGCTGAATATGGTTTACCAGTATCTGAAGGTTACGCTTGTGATACAGCTCAAGAAGCTGTTGAAGCGGCTGGACGTATTGGTGGTGACATGTGGGTCGTTAAGTGTCAAGTACATGCTGGCGGCCGCGGTAAAGCTGGTGGCGTTAAAGTAACTGGCGACAAAGAAGAAATCAGAGCATTTGCTGAGCAATGGCTAGGCAAAAACTTGGTTACTTACCAAACTGACGAGAATGGTCAACCCGTTGCTAAAATACTTGTAGAAAGCTGCACAGATATCGCTAACGAGTTGTACCTAGGCGCTGTAGTTGACCGTGCAACTCGTAAAGTTGTATTCATGGCTTCTACTGAAGGTGGTGTTGAAATCGAAACAGTTGCTGAAGAAACTCCTGAGTTGATTCACAAAGCAATCATCGATCCTCTAGTAGGTCCTCAAGCTTACCAAGCACGTGATCTTGGCTTCAAGTTAGGTCTAAACCCAACTCAAATGAAGCAGTTCACTAAAGTATTCATGGGCCTAGCGACTATGTTTACTGACCATGATTTCGCACTTCTAGAAATCAACCCACTTGTTATCACTGAAGAAGGTAACATTCACTGCCTAGACGGTAAGATTGGTGTTGATGGTAACGCATTGTTCCGTCAGCCTAAAATCCGTGAAATGCACGATCCTTCTCAAGAAGATGCTCGTGAAGCACACGCGGCTAAGTTCGAACTTAACTATGTTGCTCTAGACGGTAACGTAGGTTGTATGGTTAACGGTGCAGGCCTAGCGATGGGTACGATGGACATCGTAAACCTACACGGCGGCAAGCCAGCTAACTTCCTAGACGTAGGTGGCGGCGCAACTAAAGAGCGTGTAGCTGAAGCATTCAAGATCATTCTTTCTGATGACAATGTTAAAGCGGTTCTTGTTAACATCTTTGGTGGTATCGTACGTTGTGACATGATCGCAGAAGGTATCATTGGTGCTGTTAAAGAAGTTGGCGTTGAAGTACCAGTTGTTGTTCGTCTTGAAGGTACTAACGCTGAGAAAGGCCGCGAAGTTCTAGCTAACTCTGGTCTTGACATTATCGCTGCTGAGTCACTAACTGATGCTGCAGTTAAAGTCGTTGCTGCTGCGGAGGGCAAATAATGTCTGTTTTAATTAATAAAGATACTAAAGTTATCTGCCAAGGTTTCACTGGTGGTCAAGGTACTTTCCACTCTGAGCAAGCTATCGCTTACGGTACTCAGATGGTTGGTGGTGTGTCTCCAGGTAAAGGTGGTCAAGTTCATCTAGGTCTACCTGTATTTAACACTGTTAAAGACGCTGTAGCTGAAACTGGCGCAACTGCGACTGTTATCTATGTTCCTGCACCTTTCTGTAAAGATGCAATCTTAGAAGCTATCGACGCAGGTATCGAGCTAATCGTATGTATTACTGAAGGTATTCCAACTTTGGATATGCTTGAAGTTAAAGTTAAGCTTGAAGAAACTGGCGTTCGCATGATCGGTCCTAACTGCCCAGGTGTTATTACTCCGGGTGAATGTAAGATTGGTATCATGCCTGGTCACATCCACAAGCCTGGTAAAGTGGGTATCGTTTCACGTTCTGGTACTTTGACTTACGAAGCGGTTAAGCAAACTACTGACGAAGGTTTCGGTCAATCTACGTGTGTTGGTATTGGTGGTGACCCAATCCCAGGTACTAACTTCATCGATGTTTTAGAAATGTTCCAAAACGACGAAGGTACTGAAGCTATCGTTATGATTGGTGAAATTGGTGGTACAGCTGAAGAAGAAGCGGCTGAGTACATCAAGAACCACGTAACTAAACCTGTTGTTTCTTACATTGCTGGTGTTACTGCACCTGCTGGTAAGCGTATGGGTCACGCTGGTGCAATCATCGCTGGCGGTAAAGGTACGGCTGACGAGAAGTTCGCTGCACTAGAAGCGGCTGGTGTAACTACTGTTCGCTCTCTGGCTGACATTGGTAAAGCACTTCGTGAGAAAACTGGCTGGTAATAACTAGCTTAAATGTTTAAAGGTCGGCACTGCCGACCTTTTTTGTTATTGAGGTCTTAACCCTTCAAGTATCCGAGCTTGTACCATTCTCGCTTCACTTAGTGATGTGGCTTTAGAAACTATGTCGATGAATTGTGTTAACGTAAGATAAGGGGTAGTGGGCTGCTTTTGTGAATTGTTCTATCATGGTTGCACGCTGGTTTAATTTATTTTAGAGCATGTCATGCGCCATTCTATTGATGTTCAATGTCCTCATTGCCACGGTGTTTCA
>NZ_ML014776.1 GCF_003675895.1 Parashewanella curva | reverse complement strand
TTTGTTATCGGTTTAACCGAAGGTTCAAATTAGAGGATTTATTGCCCAGATTCATATACATAGCAGTAAGAACGCCACCTTTACCTAAAAAACTCTTAAAAGTGGCTGGGCTTCATGGGTAATCAGGAATGTTTATGTAGAGTAACTACACCGCACATTTTCCGCCTTGTTTAACCACAAAATTAACAGCAGCAAATCAAAAATCTAATTGGGAACGACCTCGAGGATACATCGTTTAATCGGATGTAAATTAACGTTTGGTTGACAAAAATTAACCATTTTATAATGAGTGATTTGCTACTCTAGAGATATACCCGTAATAATCAGTGAAATTATGAAATGAGCTGTATTACGGGGTTCTAGGAGAAGCAAGAATGTCTTTTGAATCCACCATACCCTTAAAAATTTTAGTCGTAGACGATCACTCGCTAATATACGATGGACTGAGTAGCTGTTTAGCGCCTTATCCTGATATGCAGTTAGTTGGCTTTGTAGAGGACGGGCTTTCTGTATATCAGCAGTGTCTTTCTTTGCAGCCCGATCTTGTTTTCATGGATTTAAAGCTGCCTAAGATGAATGGTATTGAAGTAGTTAAGCAGCTGAAAAGTCGCTGGCCTGAGATTCTTATCATCATGCTTACAGCTGTAGCTGAAGAAAAAACCGCACGGGAAGCATTGGATATCGGAGCAAATGGTTATCTGCTAAAAAACAGCCCCAAATCGACACTATTTGCAGCCATCAAAACAGTGGTCAGAGGAAAGACTTTTATTGACCCCGGCTTAGATGAACAGCAAATTCACGCCTTTGATACTGAAACCAATGATCTTCCGATATTAACTCACCGAGAAAAGCAGGTATTAGGCTTAATTTGTGAAGGTCTAAGAAATCGTGATATTGCAGAGGGGTTAGTGATCAGCTTGAAAACCGTTGAAAGCCATCGCACTAATCTAATGCGAAAACTCAATGCCCACAACGTTGCTGAGCTTATATCTAGGGCTGATAGATTAGGTCTAAGATAATTAATCCTAAAAATATCAGTTGAACGCTTTCAAAATGATTAACTACATGAGATGTAATATGCTTAACTCATCTCATCTTTCACCCAACGAGTGAACGCTCTACGCCCACAAGCTTGCTAAAATGGCAGCTAGCTGTGTTGTAACTTTTGCAAGTAGAGTAACTACTTGCTGCAAGCTTCGCCTTGCTAACCACCATTTTTTCTACGCTTGAGAACGTAGCCAACTGATGTTTTTAGGTTAATGTAAGTAACCTGAGCTCTGCATAAGCAAACCTCTACAGCACAGTTACTTATGCGTATTTCTGGGGTAGAACAGCCCGAAATAGAAACGCACTGTAGAATGAATTTATATTTTATCTATAAAAACAAAACAGTATTGATTTCTTTATACAGAGCTCAGGCTAAGTATTTATTCAACTGCTTTTATGAGTTGATTTAGAAGCTTAAGTTGAGGCAAGGCTAGGCTTTTATTTTGCTCAAGTGAATCTTCTAATATGGTAACTTCTTGTTCAATTTCTTTTAGCGCAGCCAGTCCAGATGTCCCTTTCAAAGTATGAAGCCAATGGTTCGCAAACTGCCAGTTTTTACTTTCGATTGCTGCTTTTAGTGATAACAGCATTTCAGTTAGCTGGCTGTATAACTTTTGATTTAAATCAGTTTGTAACACATCGATCAAAGGGGTGTCAGCTTCTGAATTTATGGTTGGTTGCACTTCTCTTTCCAACTGAAATTCAGCAGCTAACTCTAGCGCTTCATTCAAGCTTCTCAAAGAAATCGGTTTAACCAAATAATGATTAATACCTGCCGATGCTAGTTGTTCATTTGTAAATGATTCTGCATTAGCCGTGAGTGCGAAAATGGGGCAAGCGTTATCAAGTATCTGCTCATCACTACGCCACATGGCCGTGGCTTGATACCCATCAATATCAGGCATTCTAATATCCATCAAAATCAAATCAAAAATATGTTTATGCCCCATATTTATAGCCGCATTAGCTCCAGAGGCTGTATAGGCAGACTGGCCCAACTCTTGTAACATTTGCGACATAATTTCTCGATTAATGTCGACATCGTCTACCACCAAAACTTTTAATTTCCAGGGTAACAGCGGTGGCAGAGTACTTTGAGCAAAGTGGGGTACATCGTGCTGGATCTCACGGCAATATTGCAAAAGTTTGTCGGGTAAATATCGCAATTCAGGTGCCGAAAGCTGGTTTTCAATTGGTGACGTTGGAGTTGCTCCCCACGCTTTTAGTTGCGGATGCAAGTAACTTGGAGCGGGAACTGGGGTGTTCAACAAACTAATTGAGGATTCTGGGGATTGCAGCGGTATTTTTAATGAAAATGACGCACCATGGCCAAAGCGACTGTGGGTGAGAATATCACCTCCCATCAGCCTCGCTAATTTTCTAGCAATGGGTAAACCTAAGCCTGAACCGACTTTATGGTGGCGCCCTTGCACATACGGTTCAAAAATGGTGATGAGTTCATTATTTTTGATACCAATACCCGTATCTTTCACTCGATATTTTATTTGCTTATGGAACAAAGTAACACCAATGGATACATAGCCTTCCTCAGTAAACTTTATGGCATTTCCCAATAAATTAATCAGAATTTGCCTAACTCTATCAGGATCAAATATGGCAAATTCAGGCACGTTATTCTGAATTACGGTAATAAGTAAAACACCTTTACTTTGTGCTTGTGAAGCAATAGTAGACATCGCTTCATCAACCACCTTTAACGTAGAATATCGGTAAGGTTTGAGTTGAATTTGTTTGGCTTCAATACGAGAGAAATCAAGCAAGTTATTGACCAAAGATAATAAAGAATAACCGCAATCAATTGCGGTACGAATTAATTTCTTTTGTCGTTCTGAAGTGTGGCTACTTAAAAGTAATTCTTGCACGCCTAAAATTCCATTAAGAGGGGTGCGGATTTCATGGCTTATGCTGGTTAAATGTTCAGTCTTACGTTGATTGGCCTGTTCGGCTTTTCTTGATGCCGCAAGTAGATCTTGAGTACGCTCCGCTACTAGAAATTCAAGCTTTTGTTGATGCAATTGAATTTTATCCAACATCTCATTGTAGGCATTGGCAATTTCTGAAAATTCACCACCATATTGAGTAGGCAAATGTCGCTTTAAAGCTGGAGTGTTACGATCGCGAATGGTTTGAATATACTCAGCTAACGGGCGCTTTAAAACTATATAAAATATGATTATCAATAGTAAAGTGAACACAATTAATAAGCTAATTGCATGAGGCAGTTTACTTATAAATATCTCTTTGGCGACTGAGGAAACTTCCTGTCTAGGAAAGCGACTGATTAGCGCCCAGTTGCTATGCTGCAATTTGGATATATAAAAATAAGAATCGCCATGGTGAGGATCTATCAGTTGAGATGCTTTTTGTGGATGCTGAAGCTCCTTTAGTATCCACTGTTGTAGCTCGTTAGGTATTGAAGGTATAAATTGATTCTTAGTGGTCAACAATAGCATTTGTTGGTGATTAGACTCTTGATTTAGCTTTGCCAGTAACGGAGCTATATCTATTGTAACGCCATAGGTGTGACCTGTTCTGGAATCTGATAAATTGGCTAAAAATTCGCTTGATTGAGCACCATTTAGACTGTGCCACTGTACTGTTTTTTTGGCAGTTTGGCTTGCTTCTGCAAAATGTTTGGCTAATGATTGTTGCTGAAATTTAGTTAAGGGAACACGACTCATGATCTCTATTCCCATTGAAGTTTTAAGTAATAAATTTGAGTAATGCTTAGCTACCATTTTTTGAAAGAAATGTTGGTGATTCGTGGAAACTGAGGAGTGGTTACCTGTTACATAAAAATATCCACTTTGGGTTCCAGCCATTTCATCAATGTGCGGTAATGTATCACGGTAATTTTTCAGATCCATTTCTACGTTTTGCAGAAAATTATTTGTCAATTCGATATTAAAACGTTGGATCCATTTATGTTGGATTACTGTCTGTGTCTTTTGTTGTTGAAGGATTTGGCGATATGTCTGATATTCATTCAATAGCCACCAAAGGCAGCACACAGTGATAATACTGATCGTCAGTTTTGATACCACAGACAGGGTTTTCATTGAAAATTTAATTCTCCTTAATACATATACTCGTGATACTTGAATAAGCCCTGAAAGTTGCATCTTCAAGTATCACGAGTAAAGAAATACCAATAGAGCTTAGAACAAATTTAACGCTCATGTGTGCATTCAAAACCAAAGAAATTAGAATTGTCCTTCAAGTTTTTAATTTTCACATATACTAAATGAAAGCTGGCTGAATTAATGACAAGTATTGCTATGAAGTCTCTCGCTGTTTAAGGGATTCTTCAGTTTATAAAAGTCGGGTTAATACCTGATAGTTCAGTAGGATACTTCTCTATACATTTAATGACGTAATGGGTGTGGTGACGATATGTTACAGCAATTGATCAAATTGGGGTTATTAAAGTCTCAAGTACCAAGCCCTAAGTCAGACCAATGGCAGTTATCGGATCGAACAGCCTCTGTACTAGAGCATCAGTCCTTGTTGTCGATTGCCATTGAGATTCAGCCGAGTTATGAACCACATGAGGAAAGCCTATGGGTTCACAAGGCCACACTAGTTCTTGCCGCATTTGATGGTGGACAGGACAGTAGTTTGCAGTTGGATAACGAGATGTGGAAGCTCTGGTGTCATTATGATGAATCATTAGACGACAAAGCATTGAAAAAAGCAGTGGCAGTTCAACTTGCGATTGCTCAATACCTTGAAAAAGGCTTTAAAACTAAAGTTGAAAAAAAACCTAAATTTGAGATGAGAATGCGAACATGAGATCACTGATAGGACTGTTTTTCTTATGTTTTATGGCAGGAGGCATTGCTGCACCGTTGAAGGAAATTCAATGGCAAGGTGATCCATTTGTCATGATCAGTCGGGGGACACCACTAGCTGCAGTTTTGCAAGAGTTTGGCAGTAACTACGGTATTCCAATAGTGATCAGCAGCAAAATCACTGATCAGTTTAACGGGCGAATTCAAAATAAGTCCCCCTTGCAAGTGATCAATCAGCTGAGTCGCCAATATGGACTGATTTGGTACTATAACACTGACGTTTTATACGTTTATAAAACCAGTGAATTGCAAAATGAAGTCATACCTTTAAATAACATCTCCACAGCAGATGTGACGAATTATTTAACTAATGCAGGAGTTATAGACAAACGAGCCTGCAATGTTCGTCCCGCCGTCGATATCGCAAGTATCCAATTAGTGGGTGTGCCTGTTTGCATTAGTACAGTGAGTAAATTAACTGAAAAATTAGATGCTAGTGCTCAGCAAGCGGCTGTTAATCATGAGGAAGTGAAAGTTTATAAACTCAATTATGCTTCAGCGGGTGACTCCAAATACAGTTACCGAACTCAAGATGTAGTGGTGCCTGGGCTAGTAACCGTGTTGCAAGAGATGAGTAAAAACTTAAAAGGTTCAGCCAATGCGTCTACAGGTCCCACTTTTGCGGCAGATCCCAGACAAAATGCCATCATAGTGAAAGGGAGTACTCAAGAGCAAAAAACTTATTCTTCCATCATCAGGCAGCTTGATGTGAAACCGATAATGATCGAAATTTCAGTATCTATTTTTGATGTTGATGCTTCAAACTTTAATCAGCTAGGAGTGGAGTGGTCAGCTGCTGCAAAACTGGGAGGCGGTAACATTAGTTTTAATTCAGATACTGGTTCTTCTGGTGGGCGTGCTCCAAGTGGAAATTTTTCATCTGTGATAGGCAATACTGGTAGCTTTGAAATTAAACTAAACGCCTTACAGAGAAATTCAAAGGCTAAAGTACTGTCTCGCCCATCAGTGGTGACTCTCAATAATGTACAAGCTGTACTTGATAAGAACATTACTTTTTATACCAAAGTTTCTGGTGAAAAAGTGGCAGATTTAAAATCGGTCACGACAGGTTCTTTGCTAAGAGTAACACCAAGGATGATTATAGATCATGGTCATAAAGCCGTTAATTTGGTGCTCAATATCCAAGATGGTCAGCAAGGTGCAGCAGTTGAAGGCACTGATGGTTTGCCTCAGGTGCAAAACTCTGAAATCTCGACTCAAGCGACATTGAAGTCAGGTGAAAGCTTACTTATCGGTGGATTTGTTCAAGATAAAGACGAAGAAACAAAAAACAAACTACCCTTATTAGGTGACCTACCATTAGTAGGAGGGTTGTTTCGGTCGACAGGACATCAACGTCAAAGTGTCATGCGACTATTTTTGATCAAAGCTGAACCTGTTAATCAATGAGTAGAGTATGCCGTCAAAATTTAAAATATTGTGGTTAAATGGTCCACTTTCAGGGCGACAACTGGTTATTCCAGAAGGCACATTCACAGTTGGTGAAGACGGTGATGTGTTGGCGGTATTGGACAAGCTAAAACTCATTGAATTTGATGTCAATGAAGAAAAAGTTGAGCTGATAACCCAAACCCCAGTATGGATTGACGGGATAAAACCTGATGAGACCATCACAGAAATCCCTCTAGGCTCAGTGATTGAAATTGAAGGCATTGCATTCATTCTAGGGCTTAGCTCCGAAGAAATTCAGAAAAAGGCAATCCCTAAGCGTAAACTCACTAAAAAGAGAGCCTCCAATTTATTACTGATCGGGCTTTCAGCTTTCTCTGCTTTGCTGATTTTGGCTTTACTTGTCGACCCCGTTGAAGCTCCTCAACACGAAGTTACACCACAAGAATGGGTATCACAGCGACTGACGCTTAACGAGTTGGATGGTATTAAAGCTCTATGGTCAGATAATGGTGTGGTTACTTTTAACGGTTTTTGTGACGACTCACGCAAGCTAGCGCAGTTCATTGAAGAAGTAAAAAATCATGGAATCTTATTTGTTGAACATGCTGAATGTACTGATCAATTGGTGACAGATGTAAGGCAGGTACTTGGTCAAAATGGCTTTAAAAATGTGACAGTCACTCAAGATCCAACACCTGGCAGTGTGACGATTACAGGGGCCATTCAAGCCGGTGAAGAATGGGATAAAGCCGTTAAAATGCTCAAAGGTATCTCAGGGTTAATGAGCTGGCATGTGTTAAATCAATCTGGTGTGCAGTTACAAACTCTCATTGATGAACTCCGTAAAAAAGATTTACTGGCTAATTTAATGTTAACTCAGCTGGATGAGGCTATTGTTATCACTGGAGAAGTGGATCGAAAAGTGGAAGAGAAGGTAATGAAAGCAGCTCGAGCACTGAAACCTATCCAACAAAATGGCATTAAATTGGTGTTTCAGAATATACCTGTTCGAAATGAAGTCAATCGTATTTTAACGTCAGCCATTGTGAGCTTTGGTGGTAGCCACGACGATCCCTTTATTGAACTTGAAAATGGCGTGCGATTATCGCAAGGAAGTGAGATTGATAATGGATATGTGATCAAGTTTATCGACATTAATGGAATAGATTTAAGTAAAAGCGGACAGGTTATCCATATCCCGTTGCTGCTATAAGGAGTAAATAATGCCAAGAATTACCAAGTTAGAAGACAATATTCGAGCTAGAACATATCCAAAAGAATATTATCAAGAGCAAATTGATAATATGAAGCAGGAATTACTGAATTCTAAAGAGAAAAATAAAGCGGCGTTACTTGAGGCTGCCGATGCAGCAGAAAGTGTGGTTAATGTCTTATATAAGCGCTTTAAAAAACGTGTCTCTAAGAAAAAATCAGGTTAAGGGGGCGCTATGAACGAAGTATTACAGGATTTAAAAGCGGTGATGAATGATATTCAGCAGCGTAAAGAAGCAATCAACCGCCAAATTCAAGAGTTTCAATCACTGCAGGCTGAAATCCAATCTTTGATGCAACGTGCAAAAACAGATCCTGAAGCCAGAGAGAAATTGCTTCGTTTGCAGAGAGCTTTCCCTCAAGGGTTTAATCAGCAGCAACAAAAAGTGATGTCTAAAGTCAATGAGCTTGGCCAAAATTTTAAAAAATTGGAGCAGCAGTTTACGGATATAGGAAGTGGGGAAGCACCTGCTCCTGTGGTTACCGCCACTTCAGAAGAAGCCGAGACGCAACCAACTCAAACTGTGCTAGATGTGGCAGAAGATAATAAGCCTAAAGCGAAAAAGAAAAAAGTCAGAAGTTATCTATAATATTAACACTAACATTTACCAACTCGCCTTAAGGATGGGGTATGGGTACGAATAACATTAGTGACCTTGGAGGCCAGATAAAAACGAGTTTTGAAAACTCCGACTCTGATCACTTAGATGTCGCAGCAGCGGTTCAGGGAGATTCTGTTTTTTCTAATGGTATTAATACGCTCTACAACAACATGAATATGTTTTCTGAGCAAGCCAATGATAAATATAAAATGATCACGGAAAGAGCAAACTTTTCTCGTGACGCCCATAATATGTCTAATGAAGTCGATGAGCAAATTGCTAACCTTAGTCATCAAGGCGAAAATGCAACCGTATCACTGCAACCTGATATATTAGACTTCGCTCATCAAGCTAGCCTTACTGTTGATGGCATGGGTATTGACGATTATCTAAAAAAACATGGTGGTAAACTAAACCATATTCAGCTAACTGCGGTCAAAAATGCATTGGATACAGCCTCCAACAAAGCTTCAGACTTTGTTTCTCAGCAGCAATTACAACTGCAAAAAATATTACAAACCTATAATGTTTTAGTCAGTATGATCAACCACATACAAACTCTGTTATCAGAAATGAACAAAAATATTGCCCAAAATATTCGTTAACTAGTAAGTAATCAATTAGATTGCTGATGATTAAAATCAGGGGTTTACCTGATTAAAGCGCTCCTACAACTTAATTACACTCAGGGATAAGGTATTTTCAGTTGGATGAGGGACGGTCTGTCGCATGAGCGCAATTCAAATACTGCTATTTAAGCAACCTGGGAAATTGCATCGGAAAGATGAAGTCATTGAGATTGAAGCAAATCAACTCATTGTTACTTCCGAAGATGTTACAGCAACAGCCATCAGCCGAGATTGTTGGTTGAATGTGTATTGCTACCCAGGAGAATTACACGGTCTATATAACGAAATATCTGAGCTCATTGATACTAAACAAGAATTTAAGCACTTTAGGGCTGATGAAGTAAAATCCATTCCTGTGTACAACAATTTAATTAAGGTTTTTGAGCAGCTTATCTCAAATCGAGAAATGTTGATGAAGTTCGTGTTTATTTATTGTCTCAGCATGGATAAATCTTATTTTTCTAACTTATTCAAATACTTTTTAACTTATAACGATGAAGTCTTGCGCTACATAGAAACCAACTTTATGAAGCCTTGGCCTGTTAATCGTTTTGCTGAAGATCTTAAAGTTGATGCAAGGAAACTTAACTTTATCTTTTACAAAAACTATGGCGTATCAGCCAAAAAATGGTTGTTAGATAAAAGGCTGAGTTTTGCCCGGCAGCAATTGCTAGGTACTGATAAGAAAGTTATTGATATTGCTTATGAAAGTGGTTTTAGTAATAGCTCTCATTTTACTGATGCATTTAAAAAGCGATATTCCTGTTGTCCAACTACACTTAGAAGTAGCGTGAATTAAAGGAGTACTATATATGGATTTAAGTACAGTTGTTAGTCAGTTGTCAGAAATGTCAGCCCAATCAGCAAAAGACATTCAAGGCAATATGCAATCTGGGGATATTAATGATCCAGATAAAATGCTGAAGGCTCAATTCGCGATCCAGCAATATTCCAACTTTGTCGGCTATGAAAGTGCCATTATTAAATCAATTAAAGACATGATTCAAGGCATTATTGCCAAGATTTGATTTTTACTAATCGTTAGGAATAACAGTGAATTATGGAAAGTGAACACAAACAATTATTGGTAGAAGCAGCGCTTGCTGCAGCTAATCATGGCTTAGAAAAAGAATCTTATGCCATCGTTAATGTATTCCCTGATCTAATTGAAGATGAGGAGGATAGGCGTATTTGTACGAGCATAATTTACTTCGCACTAAATGATGTTTATGGAGCGTTAGAGCAATTAAATGCGTGCAATAGTGATTCGGCGAAAGCCTTATTTGTTATCTTCTCAGGTGCAAGGATGAACAATTCAGATAAAGACGTTGCGTTGAACCAACAAATAACAACGTTATCTGAGTGATCGGAGGTCAACATGCCTAATTTAGAAACCATACGCCAACTCGCTGAAATTAATAGAAATAAACAGTTAACAAAGGATGAACCTGAAGCCAACCAGCAGCTTGCAGCCAAATTCCAAGAGCTGTTAAACCTTGGTGCAGGGGATCTTGATAAAGCGGCTAAATTAGAGGCGACAGGAAATGATAATGAATTGATAAAAAAACTGGGTAATCCAGATTTCAATAATAACAATAAATTGGGGCACAGTATGTCTCCGCTTGCCGCTTTAGAGGGGCAACGTCATATTACTAAAGCTGTTATCGAAGTCGATTTATTTGCAAAAATAGCAGGCTCATTATCTCAATCCATTAACAAGCTAGCGAGTATGCAATGAGAATCCGATTTTTATTATTTATACCACTTATTTTGTTATTGGCGGGTTGTAAAGTTGAACTGTATCGTAATCTTTCTCAAGAAGAAGCTAACCAAATGGTGGCTTTATTGAGATTGAATGATATCAGTGCTTCAACTCAGGTGGATGATAAAACAGGCATGGCCACCCTAATGATTGATGAACATAAGTTTATTAATGCCGTAGCTTTATTAAGGCAAAATGGTTTACCTAAACCCAAATATGCCGATATTGAGGACTTATTCCCTTCCGGTCAGTTGGTTACCTCACCAGCGCAAGAAGAAGCTAAAATTGCGTTTTTAAAAGAGCAGCAATTAGAGCGTACATTATCCAATATTGAAGGGGTGATCAGCGCCAGAGTTTCTATTGCGGAACCGACACAAGAAGATCAATTTCAGGTTGAGCAGCAGAAGTCCGCTTCGGTTTACATTAAGTATTCTCCGCAAGCTAATTTGTCGACGAGAGAAAATGACATAAAAGGCTTAGTTCAGAATGCTGTACCAGGACTCAGCTATGAACGTATAAGTTTGTTTTTACAAGCCGCAAACTATGGTTATCAGTCTGCTCCTCCTCTTAAGGACGAAGATATGTGGTCAGAAGTTATCTCCATAATAGAAGAAAATAAAATGCCAGCGGTTATCAGTTTGACATTAATTTTCTTACTGAGTTTAGTGGGCGTTGTTTGGTTACGAAGGCGGTCTTAACGACCGTGTTGTATATTAAGGGTGCGTAATGAGTGAAGATTTTTTTTCGTCAACAAGCGATTCGGGTTTAGCATTACGTCAGGGATTCGAGCTGATTTGGCGACCTACGGCTAGCATGCATCCCAGTTGGTGGAAAAAACTGGGAGTACAAGCTTGGCAAGAAAAGTATGAACCAGATTCAATACTGGGACATCGAATTGAAACTATGATTGTTAGCCGTGCCGGGTTGATCGATGAACCTATGCCCACCAAACTCAATGAACAAGATAACTTACTAATACAAAGGAAAGATAAGCTCAATGAATTGTTATTGGTATTTGGTCTATACAGCTTAAATTGCCAGGATTACTTTTCCCTCAAAACTTATCGACAAGCATTGGAAACAATATTAACTGATGATCAAATACAGCAAGCATGGGCCTTGTGGCCACAAAGGCCTACTTCTAAATTAAAACCTGTAATCAATGATATCGCTGAGAAAGACATCGTTGAAGTTGCATTGCAAATTGCTGTGATCCAGTTTTCTAAAGAATTGACCGATAGTATTGTATGGAGAGCTCTATTGATGACTTTTCCGGCGACCGAGACTGACAAGTTGCCCAAGTCAATAACAGCTCATCTAAAAGCGTTAGATAAGCAGTCCATCAATATGTCCCGTTCGTTAACCCGATTGGAGCGTCTACTATGAGTGCTTTTATGATCAATGTTGAGTCCTGTGAAGTTTTGCGAGGTGAAGAACGCCTTGTTACGGCTGAACTGTTGCAACAGTCGGTCGAGCTTCAAGACATGGAGAAGCAGGTTAAGCGGCGCATTCAAGTTGCGCTTCAACAGGCTCATGAACAACGTGAGCAAGCAAGAGCCGAGTCAGAGCAACTACTTCAGCAAGCCGAAATTCAAGCGCAAGAAAATCTCCAGCTGTGGCAGCAACAAGCTCAAGAATCGGTTATGTCAGAAATGGTGCAATGGGTTAAAGATGAAACTGAGTTTACTGAACAATTGTTACAGGAGCTTCAGCCTAAAATTGCCGAGCAAATACAACGAGTAATCACTCAATGGGCTGGCGAACAAGAAAGTTCTACATTGATTGCTCAAAGGCTAACCGAAGAGGTGGTAGAAAAAGTCGGAGAAGGTGTGTTGACCTTATCTGTAGCCGCTGACGATGAGTCTAAATTGACTGAGTTGTTAAATGACAAATTTACCATTAAGGTCGATCCTCATTTAGCGTCAGGTTGTGCCGAGTTACATTCAAAAGCCTTAACCGCACGTATCGACGTAGAACAGCACTTAGCCACACTATTAGAAATATTTATCAGTAAGCCGGCCACTGACGAGCATGAAATCCTCGCTATAGGTGAAGAAGCCCAATCACAAGAGAATGAAGCTCCAATTGAACCCTAATTGGAACTCAGGAAAATGCCTCTATGAGAGTTGATGGTGCAAATACCGTAAATCTAAACACTCAAACCGAGAACCAATCCGTTAACGGTCAGGTGCACCCTGCTCATAATACAGCGGCTTTGGCTGCTGCTGAATTTGCTGAAGTACAAGCTGAATCAATGCAGGAGGCCATGGACGATATCAGCTTAGGTGCCAGTAACTTTCTAAAAAAACTTTCTAGTAAAAACCAAAAAGATGAAACACGTTTAAATTCACTTGAAGAGCTAGTGGCCAATTTAGAAGGTGAGCAAGCTGAAGGCATGGCTGCTTTAGCCAGCGAACTGGCAGCCTTAAATGATGGCGATGCGATTCTAGCCAAAGTCGGCAATATGAATATGGACTCTGGCGAGGTCATGTTATTACTGGCAACCGTAATATCTTCCGGGCAGATGAGTGATCAAGTAAAAGAAAAACTCAGGAAGAAACTCCAAGAATTGCTATCGGAAGAAGGTGCAGAGTTGGCATTGATCGCTGCGATGGAAGGATTACCGCTGGATCAAGCTGGGCTTGAGACCTTAAAGAATCTCTATCAGCGTGCTGAGCATGGCGAAGCAGGGCTTGCGAAATGGTTTAATCATTTAAAAGAAATGCCAGATAGACGTAAGCGGATTCGAGTATTGCTTAGAGCACTATCCAATTCTTTAAATGAGGATAGCACCAGTACCGATATGGTGAAAATCGTTACTGTAATAGACGATTTAAGGCGATTGCTGATCTTTATGAGTATAGAGGAACACTGCAATGCACTCGCGCGAGCTTATGATGTGAAGTCAGCCGATGTATTAGCAATCAGTTTAGAGCTAATTGAGCAATCTTGGGTTTACGCCGAATGGTTAGAAGGCAAGATAAAACCATTGATAGTAGATGAAGAAAGACAAATCAGCTTTTTGCGTCGTTGGCGAGATTTATTGCTGCAGATCCCAAATACCTGTTTTCGTGAACAAGATCAGCAATCACATGTGGCTGACGCCATGTTGGACTTACTTGATAAATGGTGTGATGAAGAATATTCATGAAATATTTATCATTTTTGCGAAGAAGTCCTAAGCTTATGAAAGTGTTTAATTTCTATACTAATAGGCGTTGATAATTTATGGATTTGCGCTCGTCCAGAAAATTGGAAGAATTATTTCAATTGCTTGAAAAATGGCCTGTAGCCATTGATGAGCATATGGAATATCACTGGACGCCTTATGGGTTAATGCTGGAAATGAGAGAAGAGCGCTTACTGATGACATCGTGGTTGTTAGACGGACAAATTTTGGAACTAAAGCCCTGTTTGGCACGTTGGCATCCACAAATTTTTATGGGAGTTCCACAGCGGCTATTCACCATTAAGCAAAACTTGATGATCAGTTGCTTATGCCCCTCAAGCAGCGAAGGACGGGATTGGTTTCAAATGTTGAAATTACAGCAACAATTTTTAGATAGGGTTGGGTATGGAGCTGATTCATGAACATGATCACTAACTGGCTTCATAAAATATCAGGACGCCATGACATAATTTTAGCAGTCATGCTTATGGTAGCGGTATTTATGATGATCATTCCTCTGCCTACGCCATTAATAGACTTATTGATTGCCATTAACTTAGCGTTATCAGTAATGCTATTGATGATTGCTATCTATATTCGTGACCCTCTTGAATTTTCAGTTTTTCCATCAGTGTTATTGGTGACCACTTTATATCGTCTAGCATTGACCATCAGTACCAGTCGGTTGATTTTGCTCCAACACGATGCTGGTGAAATTGTTTTTACTTTCGGTAACTTTGTTGTGGGTGGCAACTTAGCGGTGGGTATTATCATTTTTGCCATCATTACTATTGTGCAGTTTATAGTTATCACTAAAGGTTCTGAACGTGTGGCAGAGGTATCAGCTCGTTTCTCACTCGACGGTATGCCGGGTAAGCAAATGAGTATCGATGGCGATATGCGTGCTGGAATGATTGACGCTAAAGAAGCGAAAAGGCTCAGAGCAAAAGTGCAAAAAGAAAGTCAGCTTTATGGTGCGATGGATGGTGCCATGAAGTTTGTAAAAGGGGATGCCATAGCCAGTATTATTGTGATTTTTACTAATATTATTGGAGGTATCTCAATTGGTGTTTTACAAAAAGGCATGACAGCTTCGGAAGCCGTAAACACCTATTCAATTCTATCTGTTGGTGATGGTTTGATTGCGCAAATTCCCTCGCTACTCATTTCTATTACGGCAGGTTTGATTGTTACTCGAGTTCCGGGTGAGGCAAGACAAAACTTAGGCAAAGAAGTTGTTAGCCAAATTACAAAGCAGCCATCTTCATTGCAAATGGCTGGAATAGTGATGATTACTTTTGCTGTGATCCCAGGGTTTCCTTGGTGGGTATTTGGTTCTCTTGGTTTTCTTACATTCTTTACCACATGGTGGTTAGGGCGAAAACAGCAGAAACAAAGTGAAGCAGGGGATGAGACCGTTCCATTTGCTGAGGGAGGAGAAGAAGCTTCTGATGACTCAAAGATGCAACCAGGTGCGGTACCGTTGATGCTTTACCTAGGATCAGATACACCTCATCAAGGAATGAAAGAAAATCTACATCGGTTACGGTGGTCACTGTTTGAAAAGCTCGGAGTGCCTCTTCCTGAAATACAGCTGCAGGTAGTAAAAAAAGACATTCCGGGCCAATGCGATATTCATTTATACCAAGAACCTGTGTTGCAGGTGCAACTCAAGCCGGAAGAAGTGCTTTTGGATGTTCCTTTTACCGATCTTGAATCTAGACAAGAGACCATGACTTTTAATGGGCAGAATTTGTTTTGGATAAAGGAGCCACAAATTGCTGAAGCCAAGTTGAAAAATTTAACCGTGGTTGAAGGTGAAGCTATTCCAACGTGCCTGATCAATAAAGTAGTGGATCGCTACATTGGTGAATTTATTGGTGTGCAAGAAACACGTTTCTTAATGGATGCGATGGAGAATAAATATGGTGAGCTTATCCGTGAATTACAGCGCTTGCTGTCGGTAGGAAAGGTTGCAGAGATTTTACAACGTTTAGTAGAAGAAGGGATTTCCATTCGAGATCTAAGAACGATTTTTGAAACCTTGGTTGAGTGGGTTCCTAAAGAAAAAGACGTCATCATGCTTACTGAATATGTTCGTATTGCACTAAGGCGTCATATACGTCGAAAATTTTCTAATCAGCAAGGGTGGATTTCGGCACTCATGGTTGGTGAAGGTATAGAGAACTTAATTCGGGAATCGATTCGTCAATCTACGGCAGGTTCCTATTCAGTTCTGAATAGTGCTCAAACCCAGATGATCTTAAATGCCATCAAAGAACTACTTCCAGATAATCAACAGTGTGCTTTATTAACCTCGCTTGATGTGCGTCGTTACTTAAGAAAAATTGTTGAACGAGATTTGTTTAACACCCCTGTATTGTCATACCAAGAGTTGGGGGATGATGTGGAAATTAAGGTTCTAGATCATGTGGATCTAGTAGGTGAAGCCCTTGATGAAGCCATGAACGCCTAGTGAGAGGTAAGCGATGCAGTTACCCAAAAAATCTACTCTCGTAAAAGCCATAGATAAGGCATTATTTTTTAAGCCATATCAAATTGAAAGTATGGCGCCATCAGTTCGATTTTTTGGTCGGGTGCAAGAAGTTGGTGCAACTCTGGTACGTTCAACATTGGCTGGCGCTCATCAAGGCGATCTCTGTGAAATCGCAGGTAAATTGCATGCTGAGGTTATTGCCGTTAAAGAAGATGAAGCCATCTTATCTCCTTTTGACGCCACCACTGGATTACAAACCGACGAACCTGTAGAGCTTTTAGGTCATGGCCATCAAATTGCTTTAGGCGATAGTTTATTAGGGCGAGTGGTAGATGGACTTGGTCGACCTATTGACGAATATGGTGATATTTCTGCTTCTGAAATTAGGGACAACCAAGGAGCTGCTCCCGATCCCCTCAGTCGTAGTTTAATCAAAGATGTATTACCTATGGGGATCAGAGCCATAGACAGTGTACTGGCCTGTGGTGTTGGTCAACGTATTGGCATCTTTGCTGCGGCAGGTGGAGGAAAATCTACCTTATTAGGGATGATAGCTTCAAGTTGTGAAGCCGAGGTTATTGTATTAGCCCTTGTTGGTGAGCGGGGACGTGAAGTGCGTGAGTTTATGGAATATAACTTGTCTGAAGAGGCTCGAAAACGAACGGTTTTGGTCGTTTCTACTTCTGATAGGCCACCGCTTGAACGAATGAAAGCAACCATCACTGCGACTACGATTGCTGAATATTTTAGAGACCAAGGTAAAGATGTACTGTTGATGGTGGACTCCTTAACTCGTTTTGCCAGAAGTGCTCGAGAAATTGGTCTTGCAGCTGGAGAGCCTGCGGTTTCTAACGGTTTTCCTCCCAGTGTATTCGTGAAGCTGTCTTCACTAGTAGAACGTGCTGGACCAGCAAAATTAGGAAGTATTACGGGCATATATACTGTTTTGGTTGAAGGTGATGACATGAATGAGCCCATCGCTGATGAAGTTCGTTCTTTGCTTGATGGTCACATTGTATTATCCAGAAAACTAGCAGGAGCAGGGCATTACCCTGCGATTGATATTAATGCCAGTGTCAGTCGTGTGATGGATCAAATCGTCAGTCCTGAGCAACGACAGGCGGCTGCGAAATTGCGAGATATGCTGGCAAAATATGAAGAAGTTCAGTTGCTTATACGAGTCGGTGAATATGAGTCAGGGCAAGATCCTGAAACAGATGAGGCCATTGCGTTACATGCCGGCATTATGAGTTTCTTAAAGCAGGATGTGAAAGAGTACTGCTCTTACGATGACACTCAAGCTCTGTTAACTCAGGCTGTATCTCGTTAAGGCTATGCTATGAAAGATGCTGCATTGGATGGTAACGATAAAAAAACCTTAAAACAGATTTTAAAAATTCGGGCGCAAAAAGAGACAAAACTTCGTCGTAAAATTAATGATATAAAAAAACAAAAGCAAGAGTTAAAAGATCAACGACAGCAAACGATCCGTGAGCGCAATCAACTGATAGAGCAAATACGCAATGGCAGCATACCCAGTGAATCACTAGGGCACAGCGAATTGTCGGAATTTAGATTGTTGCAATCTAAACAATATCAACAAGAGCGAGAATTAGCAGAAAAGGTGGTGAGTATTCAGAATGAAATCCATGAAACAGATAATACCATCGAGCAACTTAATCGAGAGGTACTACAGTTAGTAAAGGATCAAGAAAAATTGCAGGCGGTGTTTGATGAGTAATTCCATTAATGTCAATCGTTCTGAGCAGGTCACCTCAAGCGAGCATGAAAGTAAAGATAAAAAAGCCGACCCACAATCACGTGAAGTGCGCCATTTTAAGGAGTTATTTAACCCATTTCATCATAAGCAAGATGAATTTGAGATGGACGATAGCAAAAATAAAAACATTACTAAAACTACTAAGTCGATTTTGAGCCATGATGGTGGTGTATGTAAGTTAGGTGGTGCTGAAGTTTCAAGGCAGGGTGACATGCTATGTTATCGCATGTTAAACGGTCCCATGACAGGCCTTATTATTCAGGCTAATTATGATAAACGTGGAATTCGTTTAAGCCTGCACCCCAAAAATGAACGCCAAGCGAAAGCTATTAATAATGCAATGCCCAAAATCGTTGAGAATTTGAAAGGTCGTAAACACCATGTTCACATCAATGTTCAGGCGTCTAGAGAGTAATTTCGCTAAACCAATACAGTAAACGAATATCCAAATATAGGAAACCTGATGGAAAGCAGTGTACTTTTAGAAGTAAGCCGAGTAATAGGCACAGGACTAGAAGCCCAGAATTGCCGTTTAGAAATCAAATCCATTGGCGGTGATGGTCTGCTGTGGCAACACCAAAGCTTTGCCGAAGGTATCGGAATATGGGTACCATTATCTGACTGGAAAAAAGCCGTGTCTGATAATACAGGAATATCCGTTCTTGATAAATTACCTGAAGACTTCGTGCCTTGCATTAGTGCTGCTATTTTCGAGATTGTTGGTCAATGGTTGGTTGATTCGGTGTCTGAAACGCCAAGTGCTCATATTTTAGAGCAGGACGTATACCCAATATTGACCCTCAATGGTGTTCGATGCGTATTGGTTCAATGGCCTGTCAATGAATGGCAACCTATGGTTTCTCATTGGGCGCCTTGTATTACTGACTCTCCGAGTGTCTCACTAAGTCTAATTGCAGGATATATCCCCCAAACTCAGTCTGAACCTGAATTACCAGAAGCGGGCAATGGTCTTTGGCTTGATGCAGAAACGGATATTGAGCTAGGCCAAGCTCTTCTCTGGTGGCAACGCCCCCTTGCAAAGGTGCGTATTCAAGATGATCCTGAGACAGGGGAAAAACTGATGCTGGTGGAAGAAGTACTGACCGAAATCGACTTCCATTACCCTCCTCTATTAGCTGAACTTGCAAGCGTATCATTGAGTCTTGCTGATGTTGGCACCATGGCTGAAGGTGAAGGTATTCCGGTCAAATTTGTGAACCATGGACAATTAAGTTTATGCCGCCAAACCGATGCCTCTCATAAAGAGAACTTTGCTCATATCTGCTTACTTCGAAGCCCTGATGGCCTAATTGCAAAAGTACTTTAAAGCGTTCCAGCCGCTGCTTTCACCATGTCACGAACTTGATCTACTATTTGTTTTTCTGTTTTTGGCTCATAACCTTTAATGCGTGGTGTGTGAATATGCCCGACAGGAATCGTATGTTCAAATTGCTGCATTAACCGAATTGCACGATACGATATTTCATTAGACAAATAACCCCCTCCTGAGCCTTCTACAGAGGTTTGTTGCTGAAGTGAATGTAATGATTTAGCCTCATATTGACCACGTTCCAATGTCGTCACCTCGCGATTATCGATCACTTTCCATTTTCCTTGGACTGACTGCATGGCTTTTACGGGTAGCGTAAACTCAACAAATTGAGCCCCATTCAGTGTCTGGCCTTTTAAGAGGGGCGGAAGTGGTTGTTGTTTAGTTGCACCTGTGTAGACATTTAAATTACCAGGGGTCTTTGCGCTTCGGTTTAAAGCTGGGAAACGTTCTAAATCAAAATCTTTACGTCCCATGCTGACAGTGAAAATCATATCTGCGCTTTTATCTCTAAAGGCAGGAGTAAAGATCGATTCAATCAGTCCATCATCAAAATCATCAAATCGAACGGGGATCATCATTGTTTCAATTTGAGCTATTTTACCATTCACTTTAAACTGGTAACCATCAAGCGCAAGTGCGGTTAATTCTGATGGATTACTTTGTGCTATGTTCCTATCAAGAAAGAAAGGGTCAAAGCCGGTTAATAAGATTTTGATATCAACGTTATCACCGAAATGCACATCGCCAATACCTCGTGTTGCAGACTCAACCCCGTTAAGAATTACATTAAGCTGCCAGTCAGGCCACTTTGCTCGCTGTTGATACTCTTTGATTTGTTTACGTATTGCCAAACGTGCCCAGTACAAACTTCGGTCATCTTGATGACCCGAGCGAACGTCACTTACCGCACGCTTCCAGAGGCGTTTAGCATTTCGGGTCACATTATGGGTTAATGTGAGTTGGTTTTTTTCAGAGAGTTTGGCTGCTAACGAGTCGAGATTAGTTTGGTAGCGGTTGACTACTTCAGCCATATTGTCTTTAGCTGTTTGTAATCTGGATTCTTCAACATTTAAAGGCATAGCTTGAAGCGATACCGAGATAAAAGTTGAAAGTGCAATCAAGCTCAATTGAAAATAAGGCAGCATCACTATTCCTTAATTCATTAGTATTTGTAACGACTCTTGGCTTGAGAAGCGCTTAGCAAAGAAGTCTAAAAAGGTACTGATATTGGCCGCTAGCTGTCTGCGGCTAGAATACACACCATAAATCTTAGTTGCTTCGATAGGCCATTCTTGCAAAATTGGAATTAAAGTACCATTAGCAAGTTCTTTTTTGCAGCTGGTATTTGAAATCATAGCAACCCCAAAGTCATCCAATGCCAATTTTTTTACCATGGTGGCACTGTTAACACTGAGCTTCTTTTGAAAGCTCACCATTGTTTTGCGTGAACCTTTACCTAATGGCCATATCGGAACAGAGCGAGAACTACCAAGCATTATGCCTTTGTGAGCAGAGAGTTCATTAGGTGTTGCAGGAGTACCATTGGTTTTTAAATAACCGGGGCTGGCAACTAAAATGGGCTGCCTTTCGAACAAAAGTCGCGCAACGAGGTCTGAAGATTGTAGAGGACCATACTTGATGGCGATATCGTAACCTTCTCCGACCAGTCCAACATCGTTGTCAGTAAACTGGATATCTAGGGTGACATTAGGATAAAGTCGCATAAATCCGCTTGCCAAGTTGGCAATCAGTTCCTGACTGAAGGAAACTGGGATGGCAATTCGCAAAGATCCTGACACATCATTATGGGTGTTTTCGATGGTAGCTTTGGCTGCTTCGATTTCGTGACTGATACTGTCACAATGTTGATAGAACAAGGCCCCAACTTGAGTCAGGCTCAAATTGCGTGTATCTCGTTGCAATAATCGCACTCCAAGCTGCTCTTCAAGTTGAGCAACTTTACGACTAATGGTCGATTTTGGTAGCCCAGTATCTCGGGCGGCTTGTGAGAAACCCTTAGCGCGAACAACGGCAGCAAAGAGCATCATCCCATTCAAATCAGGCATGTTTTTACCACTGTCTCAAATATGGAACAAAGCGTCTAAGCCAGTTTAATGGCAATTTGAGATAGATAAAAGTTATATTTACTCTAATAAAAAATCAGGTCTAAAAGCTAGATAGAAATAGCGAAGGCCTAGAGGCTAGGATAAGCAGAGGATCTTAGGATGACCAGCAAGAAACAGCCAGCAACGACACACAATGAAGGTGCTGATGTACTCTTTTTAAAAGCTGAACAATTAGCCAATGACTTTTCATTATTTCCTAAACACAGCAAGCAAAGCTTGTCTGACGAGGTGAAAGGTTTACTGGATGAAGACAGCATTCAGGCAAATTTAAAAAGTTTATCTTTACTTGATGTAGATGGTTACGTCAGTAAAGTTATTCAACCGACCCAAGATAAAAACCGCCCAGGCGCCAAGCGCATGATTGCGGATCTAAAGGGTAAAATCGTTACTGAAAAATCTGTAGGGCCTTTTTATAGTGCAGAAGTAGAGTTGAATTTTGGTGCTCGCACTCGCCGTATTGGTTTTATCGCTCAAGAGCGTACAACATCAAATGGCGCTTGGATGCCAGAGCATCATTTAGAAGCCTGTAAAGCAATCCGTCATTTTGCTGAGCTGTCAATGCCAATCGTTTATCTGATTGACACTCCTGGAGCGGATGCAGGTGAGGCGGCGAACAGCCAAAACCAAGCGCACTCAATCTCTAAAGCGATTGCTGAAAGTGCTAACGTTGACGTACCAACGGTTGGTATCGTTATCGGTGCAGGTTACTCTGGCGGTGCGATCCCATTAGCGGCAGCAAACATTCTTTTATCTCTGCGTGATGGTATTTTCAATACGATTCAACCTCAAGGTTTGCAAAGCATCGCTCGTAAGTACAACTTGTCTTGGCAAGAGTGTGCTAAATCAGTAGGTGTATCACCTGAAGAGTTATACAGCCACGGCTGTATCGATGGTATTGTTGATTTTACTCCGTTTGACAAAGATGAGCGTCAGCATAACTTGCGTCGCGCAATCATTAGCTCGATTGAAGCGGTAGAAAAAGCAGCAATTGAGTTTGTTCGTGATTCTGACGATTTACGTGAACACTATGATCGCTCATTAAACCGTTTCTTAAATCCTTCTGACAGCCTACAGTCACTAGAACATAATGCAGAGCTAGAAGTCGCAAGTAACCCAACCATGCACCTGAACCTGTTTGGTAGTGCATATCGTTACCTACGTTACCTAACGCTTCGTAGCCGTATTCACTCAATTCCAGAAGGCGAATATGGTCGTTTGTCTAAAGTAAGTGTGCCTGAAGGTGATTTACTGGCGCGTATTCAGCAAGAACAAGATAAAGTCTTCCAGACTTGGTTATCTAGCCCAGATAAAATCGTCTATGACGATGAGCTAAACAAGCTTTGGGGAACCTTTACCTCTAAGCGTGAAGAGATCTCTGAAGAGCGTAACATGATCACCCGTTTGATTTTGGGTGAGCCAAAAGAAAACTACAAAAAAGCACGTAAGGCGCTATTGTTCAACATTGGTTGGTCTTTATACCATCGTTGGAAAGGTAATGCAGCAAACAACTTTAAAGGCTTGATTGCGCATCTTGAAAACCTACCAGCCGATGTCACTCAAAAAGATTGGCCTGAACTAAACCAACTGACCGTTCTTGATGTAGTCGTGAACGATGAGCTACGTGAAGACTTTATCTGGCAATGTTACAACATCCTTATCTTCAACTCTTTGTATGACAATGTTGTAGTTAACCTAGCGTCTATCGCGAAAGAAGCCATGATGGCGAAAAGCTTGTCTCGTGCGTCAGTGGATAACCTACTGCACACGTCGATTGATAAAGCGATTTCGACTCAAGACATTGCTAACGATAAGAGTAAGTTCTACAAGTGGCTGAAGTACTTTATGTCTCAGTCTAACCGCGCTGAACTTCTAACTCGTGTTGAGTCTTGGAAGAGTGTAGGTTTCCCACAATTGAACGACAGCTTGTTCGTAATTCTGACTTACTTCTTTGAGCGTCTATTGCCTGAATACTTTGACAGTGAAAACGATCAAAGTGCTTATACAGGTGCGATTAACCCAGTGCGTATCGGTCGTCGTAAAGACTTCTGGAACCGTTTGACTATGGGTTATCAAGATTTGCTGATCCAGAAAGTGCTTCGTGATGAAAAACGTTCTGGCAAGATGAGCTGGGAAAACATCATCGGTAAGTTCTTCACTCAGTTTGATGAGCTTGATGCGGATAAGATGACCGCAAACCAGCTTAACTTCCCAGGTTTCCGTTTATCGATTGAAGATGCATTAGACAAAGGCATTCGTCCGTGTGGTTTGATCACAGGTTTGGCTGATTTTGACAACAATGGTCAAAAGCAACGTGTCGGTGTTGCCGTTTCTAACACGGCATTCCAAGCGGGTGCGTTCGATATGGCAAGTGCTGAGAAATTCAGTTCGCTATTGATTGAGTGTGCTAAGCGTAAACTTCCTGTTGTGTGCTTTATCAGCTCTGGTGGTATGCAGACTAAAGAAGGTGCGGCTGCGCTATTCTCAATGGCTGTAGTAAACGACCGTATTACTCGTTTCATCCGTGATAACGAATTACCTGTAATGATGTTTGGTTATGGTGACTGTACCGGTGGTGCACAGGCGAGTTTCGTGACTCACCCATTAGTGCAAACTTACTACCTATCAGGCACTAACATGCCATTTGCGGGTCAAATGGTGGTTCCAGCTTACTTGCCATCAACGTCAACGCTTTCGAACTACTTATCGAAAGTGCCGGGGGCGATGAATGGTCTAGTCAATAACCCATTCAGCGATACCCTAGATGCACAGCTAACAAGCATCGACCCATTGATGCCTTTGCCGAGTCAAGAGATCAGTGATGTGATCGCAAGTGCGTTCTCGACGCTGGTACCAGAAGTGCAAACGGAAGAAGAAATCATCGAGCAAGACGATCCACGTGCTCTGATGAAGCCAATGGATAAAGTACTTATCCACGCTCGTGGTTGTACAGCGGTTAAGCTTATCCGTAAAGCACACGACAACAACATCAATGTGGTATTGGTGGCGTCAGATCCAGATATGACAGCTGTTCCAGCAGAAATGCTCAAAGAGAACGACAAGCTGGTTTGTATCGGTGGTAACACCTCAGATGAATCATATCTAAATGCTTATTCTGTATTGAAAGTGGCTGAATACGAGCAGGTAGATGCGCTTCACCCAGGGATTGGTTTCTTATCTGAAAGCCCACAGTTTGCTGCATTATGTGTAAACAATGGTGTTAACTTTGTTGGTCCAAGCGTGTTGTCGATGACCACTATGGGTAACAAGTCGAATGCGATTAAGACTTCACAAGCGCAAAATGTTCCAGTGGTTCCGGGTTCTCACGGTATTTTGAATAACGCTGAGCAAGCGGTGAACGTGGCTAATGAAATCGGTTACCCAGTACTGCTTAAAGCGGTACAAGGCGGTGGCGGTAAAGGTATTCAGGTTGTTGAAAAGCCAGAAGACATGATCTTCTTGTTCCAAAAAACCTCTACCGAAGCAGCAGCAGCCTTTGGTAACGGTGACCTTTACCTAGAGAAATACGTAACCTCGCTACGTCACATCGAAGTTCAGCTTTTACGTGATAAGTTCGGTAACACCAAAGTACTGGGTATTCGTGACTGTTCTGTACAGCGTAACAACCAGAAAGTGATTGAAGAATCTGAATCTACCATGCTACCTGCTGAATTGAAGCAGAAAGTAATGGATTACACTCGTGCACTGGGTGATGCGACAGACTACATGGGTGCTGGTACCGTCGAGTTCATCTATAACCTAGATGCCAACGAAGTGTACTTCATGGAAATGAACACGCGTCTACAGGTAGAGCACCCGGTTACCGAAGCCACGTCTTGCATTGATATCGTAAGTGCTCAGTTTGACGTAGCAGCGGGTAATTCAATCGCTGAGCTAGAGCCAAAAGAAGTTGGCTACGCGATGGAGCTTCGTATCACGGCTGAAAAAGCAGCATTAGATAGTGAAGGTGTACTTCAGTTGCTACCTAACCCAGGTATGATCACTGAGTGTAACTTCCCAGAGCGTGACGATATTGAAATCATCTCAATTGCTGCAACCGATAAAGAAGTATCACCATACTACGATAGCTTAATTGCACAGGTGATCATGCGTGGTGAAAGCCGTGAGCAAGTGATTGATCAGTTTGTTGAGTATCTCGATCAAGTAGTGATCAAAGGCATCGCGACTAACATTCCACTGTTGAAGCGTATTCTGAAAGATAACACCTTCCGTCAAGGTGTGTACGATACCAACTATCTACCTCGCCTAATGGCTGAGCTTGATATTCCTGCTCTAATCGAAGAAATGGAAGCCGCGGCAGAAACCGCTGGTGTATCAACGGAATCACTGCGTGTTGGTGACAGTAACGAGCTGAAAGTACTATCGCAAGGTGCGGGTATCTTCTATACCTCACCAGCGCCAGGAGAGCCAAACTTTGTTGAAGAAGGTGACATTGTTACTGCTGATCAAACTCTGGCACTGACTGAAGCGATGAAGATGTTCTCGCAAGTGAATCTAGCAGGCTTTAACCGTAAAGATGCTGTGTTGTACCCAGAAGATAAGAAATACCGCATTGAGCGTATTTTGAATACTAATGGTCAGCAGATCTCACAAGGTGACTTGATGTTTGTGGTATCGCCATTAGACGAGTAATCACAAGCCTTTTCTAAAGAAAAATCCCCAGCTTAGTCTGGGGATTTTTTTATCAACGAATTAGCTTGGGTAAACTTTAGTAAGGATTGTTGTTTTTACACAGTGTAGAAGTTCGAGAATAAATGATTCATCGTATTTAGGAGTAGGTGCATCCGGCGCCTCTGATTGTGGAAAACCAACTCTAGAACATAAAAGAAAGGTTAAGTGGGTGTGATGATCTTTTAATTTTCGTACGTTACCTTGCGGTGTATCTAGTTCTTCAGCTTGTCTTACGACTGAATCGGCTAAATCATGACTATGTGGTAATTGTTCTTCAATATCAAAGGCATCATCTGGTTGGAAAACCTCAGATGGATTTCTTTGATGAAGAGGCTCTGATGGCGTTAAAGGTGGAAGTGTTTCTAAATTGCGCGAAATGATGTCTTGAAATTGTTCTGATAGTTGAATTAATTTAAAAACTTTCTCTGATTTTGATTGGTATCTGTCCAATTCATTTTCTATTTCTTTGAACTGCTGATTTATCCTTTTCAGATCGCTGGTTAAATCCGGGTTATCGATATCAAAGCTTTGGCATTGTTCTTTGACTACTAGTAGTTTACTTACTCCTTTGTTCTCCACATAAGTGCCTCTATGGAAAAGTTCGTTAAAAGCTTTCATTTCAACACAAAATTCACTAAAGAGTCGTTCAAATTGTTCTTGTGTTAGGTTAGCTGGTGCACTCTCTGTAAGTTGAGCTAATTGCTCTAGTTGTTTTATGTTATCCGGAATTTCGTGTTGCTGAGCAAGCGTAGATGATAATGAGGTTAAGTGTGCATGTAACTCACTTTTAATGGTTTTAAATTCATTCTGCTGAGTAAACTGCAGCATATTCATCTTTTGAGGGTCAAAGCATTCAATAGGAGTTTCTTGCTCCGAACTACTCGGCACTTGCTCTGTAGAAGGTATTGTTGCAACCATAGTGGTGACCTCTGGTGGTTTCAGGAGTCATTATTATGCTTGGCAGAGTTCTCATTCGGAATGAAAGATAAAAACAAATTAATCATCTTGTGTACAGTAACGTACAGATTTTAAAGATGATTGTCAGTTTCTATCATATATAACCTCAGCTCTGCATAAGCCAACCTCTATAGCACGGCCACTTATGCGTATTTCTGTGTTAGAACAGCCCCCAATAGACCGATTATTACGAACTGTTCTGCCTTGAACTACACAAAATCAGCAGCACTGTAGATAAAAATTTAAGGTTTGGATTGTAAATCAAAATATTATTGATTTTGTTATACAGAGCCGAGGTTATAGGTATTTTTTCATAAAAAACTCCCCTTTAAATTTGAAAAAGGGGAGTTTGACCGGAGTGTCATTAATTCTTAATAAGCATTGGCTTGTGAGTGGGCACTTTATCTTCATCTGTCCACTTTTGTATCGCAGTAAACAATGGAATAAGAACCGCACTTATCATGCCGAGTAGCATAAATATTTCGCTATTTGGTAAGGTAAACTTCATCGCGCCGAGTTGCTGGGCTATGAAGTATGCAGATGCTGGAGCCGTTACGGCAAATAACAATTGTACCCATACTGATTGCGCCAGCCACTGAAGAAAAGGTTTAACACTAATGGCAAAGCTTAACCATATTGCCCACATCCATAATGGCGCAACAGAACTGTTGTGCTGAAACTCGTTATGATAACGATATTCAATGATGTCAAAGTGCATCAAAATGGTGTCAGCCAATCCACCTAATGCTACGATAAATAAAATTAGGTTTAGATCAGAAATGGATTTGTATTTTAAAAAATACAAGACGGAAAATAGAACGACGAAAGGGACAGCCATATTACCGAAGAGTACACAAGCCAGCCACAAGATACTGAATATTACTAGGTTGTACAACATAACCACACCTCATCCTTAATTGTGGGGTTATATGCAATACGCAACCATATGGACAAAGGATCACTTTGTCCTGTTGCCATTGCCCATTTTATATTGATTCAGCTATAAACCTTCGGCTTTATGATTATTTGCTAGGCTTTTGAGACTTACTCAGTAACAGCTCACCACCAAACCCTCTCGTAATGTCTTCCCATTGATATGTATTATTGTGGATGAATTTAACAACAATTTGTTCATAACTTTCTTCTCCTGCGCATAGGCCGTTAGCATTACAAACTAAATCAGTATGGCTTAATGAACACGGGGGCATGTTCTTTTCCGGTGTGTACTCGATATTAATATTGATAGGAGAATTATTGGTGTTGCCGATGTTCAATGTCTGATTACATAACTTCATATCCTTGGGGAGTCCATGCTGGTAAAACGCTAGATAGTTGCCTGATTTCATTTGTGAGACAGGAATAGCAAAGGCATTAAAAGTGACTAATGATGTCAGAGAAAGTAGGAGTGGAGCGTAGAGTGTTACAGAGCGAGTTGCCATGGTTATCTCCTAAATAAGGTCAACCCTGTTGTTTTTACTCCCATGTTCACATTATCACCAGAGTTGATAAATAAAGATTAACCATTGTGACGAATACCACTTTTATTTAAAAACAGCGTTATATCTGCATTTATGTTAAGAAACCAAAAAAAATATAAAAAATATTTATCCGTAAGGCATTGTTTAGTATAGGTTATTTTTCACTTTGTAATGTGGCAACTATTTGAAACGCTAAAAATTGCACTAGTTAATTGCGCCATTGTCCGTTCCACTTTACAATATGCGCCTTATTCTGATGTGTGGTGTGTCGGTTATTCGCATACTCCGTCTACTTCTTAACCTAACTAGATTAAAGTTGAATCATGGCTGACTTATCAAAATACAGAAATATTGGTATTTTTGCTCACGTTGATGCGGGTAAAACTACTACCACTGAGCGTATTCTTAAGCTTACCGGTAAAATCCATAAGATCGGTGAAGTTCACGATGGTGAATCTACTACTGACTTCATGGAGCAAGAAGCTGAGCGTGGTATTACCATTCAGTCAGCGGCTGTTACTTGTGAGTGGAACAAGCACCGTCTAAACGTTATTGACACTCCTGGACACGTTGACTTCACTGTTGAAGTATATCGTTCTCTTAAAGTTCTTGATGGTGGTGTTGGTGTATTCTGTGGTTCTGGTGGTGTTGAGCCACAATCAGAAACTAACTGGCGCTATGCGAACGAATCTGAAGTTGCTCGTATCATCTTCGTAAACAAGTTAGACCGTATGGGTGCTGACTTCTTACGCGTTGTTAAGCAAACTAAAGACGTTCTAGCCGCTAACCCATTGGTAATGGTATTGCCAATTGGTATCGAAGACGAATTCAAAGGCGTTGTAGATCTACTTTCTCGCAAAGCTTACGTTTGGGATGAAACTGGACAAGCTGAAAACTACAGCATCGAAGACATTCCAGCTGACATGGTTGACATGGTTGAAGAATACCGTGAGCAACTGATCGAAACGGCTGTTGAGCAAGATGACGATCTAATGGAAGCTTACATGGAAGGTGAAGAGCCTTCTATCGAAGACATCAAGCGTTGTATCCGAACTGGTACTCGTACTATGGCGTTCTTCCCAACATACTGTGGTTCTGCGTTCAAGAACAAAGGTATGCAGCTTCTACTTGACGCTGTTGTTGATTACTTACCAGCTCCACAAGAAGTTGATCCACAGCCTCTAACTGACGAAGAAGGCAACGAGACTGGCGAGCACGCTATCGTTTCTGCTGATGAGCCACTAAAAGCGCTAGCATTCAAAATTATGGATGACCGTTTCGGTGCTCTTACTTTCGTACGTATCTACTCTGGTCGTATCAAGAAGGGTGACACCATTCTTAACAGTGCAACTGGTAAGACTGAGCGTGTTGGCCGTATGGTTGAGATGCAAGCCGATGAGCGTAACGAACTAGATTCAGCTCAAGCGGGTGACATTATCGCTATCGTGGGTATGAAGAACGTGCAAACTGGTCACACTCTATGTGATGTTAAGCACCCATGTACTCTTGAAGCTATGGTATTCCCAGAGCCAGTAATCTCTATCGCTGTATCTCCAAAAGATAAAGGTGGTAGTGAGAAAATGGGTATCGCAATCGGTAAAATGGTTGCAGAAGATCCATCTTTCCGCGTTGAGACTGACGAAGATTCAGGTGAAACCATCCTTAAAGGTATGGGTGAACTTCACTTAGATATTAAAGTTGATATCTTGAAGCGTACTTACGGTGTTGACCTAATCGTTGGTGAGCCACAAGTAGCCTACCGTGAGACTATCACTAAGATCGTTGAAGATTCTTACACTCATAAGAAGCAATCTGGTGGTTCTGGTCAGTTCGGTAAGATCGACTATGTTATCCGTCCAGGTGAGCCAAACTCTGGCTTCACGTTCAGCTCTTCAGTAGTTGGTGGTAACGTACCTAAAGAATTCTGGCCTGCAGTTGAGAAAGGTTTCGCATCTATGATGGAAACTGGTACTGTTGCTGGCTTCCCAGTTCTAGATGTTGAATTAGAGCTAGTTGATGGTGCATTCCACGCCGTTGACTCTTCAGCTATCGCGTTCGAAATCGCGGCTAAAGGTGCATTCCGTCAAACTATGCCAAAAGCTGGCGCACAGCTTCTTGAGCCTGTGATGCACGTTGACGTATTCAGCCCAGAAGACAACGTAGGTGACGTAATCGGTGACCTTAACCGTCGTCGTGGTATGATCAAAGACCAAATGGCTGGCGTAACGGGTGTTCGTATTAAGGCTGACGTACCGCTTTCAGAAATGTTCGGTTACATCGGTTCTCTACGTACAATGACTTCTGGTCGTGGTCAGTTCTCTATGGAGTTCTCACACTACTCAGCATGTCCAGCAAGCGTTGCTGAAAAAGTAATTGCTGACGTTAAAGAAAGAGAAGCAAATAAGTAATTGTTGCTTAATTCTTTAATAAAATAAAAAACCGCTGTCTCATTAATAATGAGTTCAGCGGTTTTTTTATGAATCAAATTTAATCAAACCCTAATCTAATTCAATTGCTTAGCTATTAAGCACCAACTATTATTACAACTAACAGGAAGTCGGGGGATAACAGTTGAGGTTTCGTTATGGCAGTAAATCTAGGACCAAAGGGTGTCCCTTTATGTGATCAGTATGGCAATGAAATCGAACCTGATGTATCAGGTTCACAAACTAACCGTAGCGCGCGTTTACAAGGTGCAGCCAGATTTGAAGGGGAGCAAGTACCTCTCGAACATCCTATCCCCGCTCAGCAAAGCCGACCTGTACCAAGCTCTCTCCTTCCAACTCATAACGCTCATGAACCTTTAGAGCCAACAATCGAAGTGCTTTCCGATAGTGACGATGAGAGTGGCGAAGAAGTTCAAAGCCAAATATCAGGTCTACGAAGTCGATCGGTTTCTAGTGCCTCTTCTACTTCTAACACCTCTGTTGATTCAGATGATTCATTTATGAGAGAGTTTGAACACCTTGAAAAGCCTACACCAGATCCGTCAGCTAATCCTGAGCTAACTCGTAAGCTTGAAAATCTCAGAATGCAAGATGAGTTCGTGAACGCTCAGCATAAAGCTCAAATGTCTAAGGTTCGTAACGATATTGCCCAAAAAGAAGCGGGTTACCGAGTTGGTACTTTATTGTTAAGTGTTGGATTAACAGTGGTTGCGATACCTGTGACTATATTAAGTGCAGGTTTAGCGTCGCCATTATTGGTTATCGCAGTGGGAAATCTTGTGGTGGCCACTAGTGACACCGGTTGTGCTGTATATGATGTTATCAGTCGCAAAAAAGGCGATGATGGTGCGGCCTTACACGGAGATTCACTTGGCACAATACTCCATCGTATTTTTACTAAGTTAAACATTAAAGATGAAGACACTCGTTTAAAGTGGGCAGATAGAATCGCAGCAGGTATTCGAATAGGGTTAGGAGGGGTAACGCTATTAGCCGATACAAATAAGCCTGATATTCCCAATATGATTAAGAAACAAACTTTAACTCCATCAGAACGAGATAGGGTCAAACAATGGGCAAACAATCGTGAATTTGAATTGCATGAGAGAGATGAATTAGAGCTTGATACTGATTCAACTAGAAATGATAACTTACTACGACAGAACTTGAGACGACAACAGGCTGAGCATGAGGCTGAAAGTGACAACGGTTCTGAATCAAGTTCTTCTCACGTAACTTCTCTTTCAGAGTTAAGTTCTTTGCCTGATGAAACTCAGGATGAGTGGCTTCAACGCTGCTTGCAGAATGCAGATATTGAAGAGGATGATGAACTTGATCTTCAAAGGAGTACGACTAACAGTTCTCCCTCAATTGATGCTCATCAAGAAGAGTTAAACCTAAGAGAAGCACAGCGACGTCTAGATGAGTTGAGAAGCTAGAATTTCAAGGCTTTGAAATCAGCCCGAAATAGATTAACTATCTCGGGCTTTTTTGTATGAAATGTAAATTACTTACGTTGACTTTATTTGCTTTACCATCAATTGCAAAGATTGATTACCACGGAATTCATTCACATCTAGGGTGTAGACCAGTTCTACATGTTGAACTTGAAGATCTGGCCATACTTTCAAGTCCACATTAAACGCAATCGCATCAAACATCATGGTGCCGCATACAGACTCTAACACTAACTTTAAGTGTTTTTCTCCCACAATGCGTTGCTGGATAATACGGAATTGCCCATCAAAACATGGCTCTTCAAACTCTTGCCCCCACGGTCCCGCATAGCGGATTAGATTAGCTGTTTCCATTTCCATTAATTGCAGAGGTAATTCGCCATCAGTGAAAATTTCTCCAGTAAGTTGTGCTTGAGTGAGGCGCTCGCTGGATAATTGCTCAAACAGTTTAGCAAAGCGAGGAAAAGCATCAGCTTTAAGAGACAAACCGGCTGCCATGGCATGGCCACCAAATTTGATAATGAGATCGGGGGCAAGATTATTAATATCGGCTAACAGATCTCTCATGTGTAAGCCTTTAATAGAGCGAGCTGAGCCTTTAATTTCACCGTTTTCAGCTTTAGCAAAGGCAATCACGGGGCGATGATAACGATCTTTTATCCGCGACGCTAAAATGCCAATAACGCCTTGATGCCAGTCTTCTTGATAGATAGCGAGTCCAGAAGGTAAGTCATCATCGTTAAGGCTTAATGAAGCTAGCTTTTGCATCGCCTCATGCTGCATGCCAGCTTCCAGTTCACGCCTTTCTTGATTGAGGGAGTCAAGTTTATAAGCCATTTGTCTCGCTTTGTTCATGTCATCACACATTAACAACTCAACGCCTAATGACATTTCATCTAAGCGGCCAGCCGCATTCAAGCGAGGACCAACTGCAAAGCCAAAGTCGCTGGCAACGGCCTTACTTGGATCGCGTTTAGCAATATCCAATAAAGCTGTTATTCCGGGGCGGCATTGACCTGAACGTACCCGTCTTAGGCCTGCTTCAACCAATATTCGATTGTTGGCATCTAATGGCACCACATCGGCTACCGTGCCTAATGCCACAATGTCCAATAAAAAGGTCAGGTTTGGTGGAGCAATATTGTGTTTCTCAAACCATTGACGGCGAACTAACTCAGCTTTAATTGCCGTCATTAAATAAAATGCCACACCGACACCTGCAATGGCTTTACTGGCGAACGGGCAATCAGGCTGATTAGGGTTCACAATAGCTGCGGCTTGAGGTAACTCTTCTCCGGCAAGGTGATGATCGGTTACAACAACAGGAATATCTAACTTATTCGCATGATCAATTCCTGATATGGATGAAATACCATTATCAACGGTTAATAACAGTTCAGAACCTTGTTGATGAGCCAAATCGACAATCTCAGGGCTTAATCCATAACCATAATCAAAACGGTTCGGAATAAGAAAATTGACTTTATAGGCACCCATTGAGCGCAATGCCAACATACACACTGAAGTCGACGTTGCACCATCAGCATCAAAATCACCAATGATAGTGATGAGCTTATTGGTTTCAATGGCATCACTGATGATGCTGGCCGCTTTGGGGAGATCTTTTAGAGTCTCTGGTCGAAGCAATCCTGCTAAGCCTGCTTGACATTGTTCCGCCATTACACCACGGCGTGCATAGAGTTGTTTTAAAAGCGGTGGTAAAGAGTTTGGTAGGTGTGAATCATCGACGGTTGGGCGACGAACAATGGGTTTTATCACAGGGCGCATCTCTTATTTTGGATTATGAAACTGAACTGAGTGTAACAAAAAAGCCACTGTTTGAGTCAGTGGCTTTTAAGACGTCTCTTTAGTGTTAATCAATGATGTTCTATGGTTTGTAGTAAACGCTCAGGTGGTTGATAACCTGGGATAAGCGTACCGTCATCTAACACAACCGCTGGAGTACCATTTACACCAAAGCTTTGTCCAAGCTCATATTGAGCAGCAATATTGGCATGGCAGGTTTTATTTGCTAAATCTTTGCCTGCTTTAGCATCGTCCATCGCTTTTAATGGATCTTTAGAGCACCAAATTGATTTCATTTCTTTGGCAACTGATGAATTTTCGCCTGCACGTGGGAAGGCTAAATAGCGAACAGTTATTCCTAAGTCATTGTATTCTTTCATTTGGCTGTGCATGCGACGGCAGTAACCACAGGTGATATCGGTGAAAACAGTGATTACATGCTTTTCGTCTTTGGCTTTATACACCAGCATGTCTTTTTCAAACTTCTTCAGTTGCTTAACACGAGGTTTGGCTAAAGCGGCTTCGGTCAGGTTTTTCATACGATTATCTAAATCGTACATATTGCCGTGGATAACCTTAGAACCATCATTACTGATATAAAGTACACCACGGTTGGTCATGGTTAGGTATAAACCGTGAACAGGAGAGTCTTGCATGGAGAGTACTTTCAAGCCCAATGTTCCTTCAACTTTTGCTTTAATGGCATTGTCGTCAGGTAATTGGGGGGATTGTGCTGCGGCAAATGCCGAGGTCACCATTAATGCGGTAAACAGTGACATAATACGGGCAAACTTCATGAGGATTCCTATTGGATTAAGTGCTTCGTCTTTTTAGACCGGAATTGTGGGCTAAAAGTTACCGTTAAATGACGGTTAAATCAAATTTTAGCCTCTAGGGTGATGTTCTGCATGCAATTCTTGTAATCTCGCTTTAGCTACATGAGTATAAATTTGAGTGGTAGATAAATCACTGTGCCCTAATAATAGCTGTACGACTCGCAGATCTGCGCCGTTGTTCAACAAATGAGTGGCAAACGCGTGGCGGAGTGTATGAGGCGAAAGCTCAGATTGAATATTGGCTTTAACAGCATAATGTTTAATCCGATGCCAAAACGTTTGGCGGGTCATCTGTCGACCTCGCTTTGACGGAAATAAAACATCAGAACTGGCTGAAGCACTGAGCTCATGTCTTATAAACTTTAAATAATGCTCAAGCTGTTCAGATGCGATTTCTCCAAGTGGAACTAAACGTTCTTTACCACCTTTACCTACGATACGGATAACGCCTTGACGTAAGCTGACTTGCTCTATAGTTAACGACACTAGTTCGGTAACACGCAAGCCGGTTGCATAAAGCAATTCCAGCATCGCTTTATCTCGTGCTTCAATAACATCATCATCGCTTGGTGCGGAAAGTAGTTGATCTACCTCCTCTTCAGTCAAACTTTTTGGGATACGAGCATCGAGTTTAGTTTTGCCTAATAATGCGGTTGGGTCTTTTTCAATTAATTTTTTCTGTAATAAAAATAAGAACAAGCGACGCATTGAACTGCGCATTCTGGCTTGACTACTTTTTGACGTTCCCGTTTCAGCTTTATAAGCAATAAAGTCCTGCAAGTCATTAAGTTGAGCTTTGGTTAAAGATGATTGGCGCTGCTGAAGAAATTTATCAAGATGGCGCAAATCGGTGCGGTAAGCACAAAGTGTATTATCGCTTAAGCCATGAATAGACCAAGTTTCATCTAAAAATTGCTCGATAATGGGATCGGCTTGATAGGAGGTTGGGCTTACCATAAATACAAAAATATGAAAATAATGTTATTCAATTGTACGAACAGGTAAGCCCACTAGCAAGCTTAGGCTTGCTGTGCTTTATGTCTTGGGATTGCGACACATGCAATGATGGTGAAGAACGTTGGGATAACCCATGCCATGCCATCATTAAATAGAGGTAGGAATTGCAATGCACTCATATCAACGCCTGCCGCTTTAAGCCCATCGACAATACCAAACACCAATGCCACGCTTAACACTAGGCGATGGGAAAACTCAGGTCGAGCCAGTTTAGTGGTAACAAAGGTTATGGCTACCAACGCAATAGCAACAGGATAAATCGTGACAAGAACAGGAATACTGATGGAGATTAATTGGCTTAGTCCCACGTTTGCCACTAATGCACAAACCGCACTAAAGAAAATCACCAATGGGCGATAGCTAAAAGCTGGGATCAGTTCTTCAAAAAACTCTGAACACGCCACAATCAAGCCTACCGCTGTGGTTAAACAAGCCAGTGATACTACGGCTGATAATAAGATCGTGCCTAGGCTGCCAAATTGATGGTCAACAAAGTTTGTCAAAATCTGTCCGCCATTAGTCGTACCTTTGGCCAAGTCTCCAGCACTTGTGCCTAAAAAGAAAAGTGAGACATAAACAAAGGCGAGACCTGATGCCGCAATGATAGCTGCTCTAACTAAATACCTAGTTTGTGCTTTAGGATCGCTGACGCCTTTCTTTTTTAGTACATCAATGATCAACATACCAAACATCAAAGAGGCTAGGGTATCCATGGTGTTGTAACCCTCGATGATCCCCTTGGCAAGTGGCTGAGTTGCATAATCGCCAACTGGAGCACTTGGCGCTGAACCTGTGAACATGATGATTGAAATCGCTAATACTACCAATAGGGTTAGCAGCACAGGGGTCAGAACTTTACCAATATTATCGAGTAACTTACCTGGAAAGAGAGCCAACAGCATAGCAATGATAAAGAAACTGAGGGTTGACCACATTTGAGATGCATTCAACTCTAAGCCTGCTATGTGATAAACCGCTGAGGTATGTTCTAAAAATGGTCGAACACCAATTTCGTATGCCACAAGGCCTGTACGAGGTGCGGCAAAAGCAGGACCAATGATAATGTAAATTGCCACAGCTAAGGCTGTAGCTGCAAAGGGTGGCAGCATGCCCATAACATTACCTTTGGAACGAGCCACAGCAATCAAGCCTGAAAGCGGCAGACCAACAGCTGTAATAAGAAAGCCAATCATGGCCCAGCTCATGTTTTCGCCAGCTAACATACCCGCGAATGGAGGGAAAATTAAGTTACCCGCTCCTAAAAAAAAGGCGAATGTCATAAAGCCAAGCCCAAATGTGTCAGTGACACTCATTTGATTATTTTGCACAGCAGACCTCTGTTATTTACAAGATTTTTTGATTTAATAATTATTTTTATTGATAACTTATTCGAAATTAAGTCTGTTGGCTACTGTTTAAAGAAAAGTAGCAACAAGAATGTTAGCTCTAACGTTCACTTTTAGGCACAATACAGCCCAAGATCACACTACTGGCTTACTATTGCCCTAATTTCTGTTTTGTTATGCCATTTACCTTAAAACAATTTCATATAGATGACTCGGGCTGCGGAATGCCTGTAAGTACCGATGCTATTATCTTGGGAGCATGGGCAAACCTTTCACATTCAAACACTGTACTCGATATAGGAACAGGCAGTGGTGTGTTAGCGTTAATGGCTGCTCAGCGCTCAAAGGCTTCCATTGTGGCAGTGGAGTATGATCAAGTGAGCTGCGATGTGGCAAAAAAGAATATTGACGCAAGCCCTTGGCCTGAACGGATCAAGGTTGAGCATATGTGTATTCAAAAATATGCAGAAATTACCAATACCAAATTTGAGCATATCATTTGTAATCCGCCCTATTTTCTAGCTGGCCCTCAAACGACTGATGCTTCTAGAGCCAATGCGCGTCATACCAATACCCTCACGTTTGAACATTTGATCGAAAGCATTCAAAACTTGTTAAGCAAAAATGGCAGTGCAAGTTTGATTTTGCCCTGTGAAGTTGAGGTCAATTTTTTAAAGACATTATCGACGAGTTCAATAAAGGTCAGTAAACGTGTACAAGTCATTCCAGTAAGAGAGAAAACGGCAAGGAGGTTATTACTTGAGCTTAATTTTGTAGGTGGTTCAGTATTAGAAGAAAGCTTGATATTAAGAGAGCGTGATAATACTTACACTGAGGAAATGATAGCCCTTACAAAGGATTTCTATTTAAATCTATAAATTGCATTTACCGTAAAAGAACAGTAGCTTGGTTTTGAATATGGCTTTTTTTACAAGGAAAGTTGTTATGAAAACCAAACTCTTACTCAGTTTTATCATCATGCTTGGCGTATTGGCCTACGATGTCTTTATTACTGGTGCTACTTATCTTGATTTACGCAAACTCTTTATCGTTTTTTCCATTGCTTACATCTTGCTAGTGATATCAGGTTCATTTAATTGGTCTTCCAGCTCAAAAAAATCAAGCTCCAGTGGTGCAGACGGTGGTGGCTCCAGTTGGGGAGATGGAGGTGACAGCAGTGGCTGCGGAGGTGGCGGAGATTGATTTTAATCCTAATATTTCTAAATTGTTACAAATTGTAATCAGAGTGTATGTTTTACTGTTCATTTCTAGGTAGTAGCTGGTAGGATTCTGGGCTAATTGTTGTAACCCTTCGCAAGGAACCGCGATGAGTCTTACCAAAGTCAGTACCGAGAATATCGCAGGAACCATTGTCGCTGTATTGCTTATAGCCGTATTTGGCTTGATTGCCATTTCTAAACTTCCAATTCAGTTGTTACCTGATATCCAACAGCCGCAAATTTCGGTGATGAATAACTGGCGTTCGGCTGCGCCTCAAGAGATGGAGTCGAACATTATTGAGCCTCAAGAAAATGTGCTCAAACGTGTTACTGGTGTTATTGAAGTTAACTCACATATCTCCCAAGGTTTTGGCATAGTGACCCTCACTTTTGAAGTAGGTACCAACATGCAAGAGGCGATGATCAACGTGATTAATGCGTTAAATCAAACACCTCCCAGACCATTGGATGCGATGGAGCCGTTCATTAATGTCGGTGGTGGTGGAGGAGGTGCTCCGGGAATGGCTTCTTTGCTGATCCGCACCGCTCCTGATAACCCCAATCAAGATTTCACTCAATATCAAAAACTTATTGATGATGTGGTTGAACCTAGGCTTCGCCAAATTCAAGGTATTGCCAATGTGCAGTTAGCGGGACGTTTGCCAAAAGAGTTACACATCAATTTTGATCCTTATCGAGCGGCGGCGTTAGGAATAACACTGGATCAATTTCGACGTGTCTTACTCCGCGCTTCTGATGTCTCAGGTGGTACGGCTAATGTCGGGCGCAGGCAATACACGGTGAGATTTATCGGTCAATACCATCCTGAGAACTTAGGAGAACTGATTTTAAGCTATAACAACGGTCGCCCGATTTATTTAAATGAAGTTGCAGATGTTGAAATATCCAACGCTGAACAACAAGGCTTTACTAAACGAAATGGTTATTCAGCCTATTACATTACACTTGAGGGAACGTTTGATGCCAATACAGTGAATGTACTTGAAGGCGTTAATAAAGCCATTAACGAATTGAATTCTGGGGCGTTGAAAGACGCTGGTTTGGTGATGGATTTATCTTTTGATGCCTCCATCCATATCAAACGTGCTATTGCTTTGGTGCAGAGCAACATAGTGATTGGGGTCGTTTTGGCCTTAGTCATTTTGTTCGGTTTTTTAAGAAGTTTTCCTGCCACTTTGATGATTGCATCCACCATCCCAGTGGCCTTGTTGATCGCTTTTATTGCATTGGAGAGCTTAGGACGAACTTTAAATGTGATTTCGTTAGCGGGATTGGCTTTTGCGGTCGGATTGGTGCTTGATGCCGCGATTATTGTGCAAGAAAATATTGTGCGCTTACTTCAACAAGGTCGTTCCCTCAAACAAGCGGTGTTGGAAGGGACAGGGCAAGTCAAAGGTGCACTATTAGCCTCAACAGCAACTACAGTTGCTATTTTCTTACCGATTTTATTTATGACTGGCGTCGAAGGGCAGCTGTTTTCCGATTTAGCTTTAACCCTCTCGGTTGCGGTTGTTTCGTCTTTCATTAGCTCTATCACTTTACTGCCTGTTTTCAGCTTACTTTGGCTGAAGCTAGCACCTACAGAGCAAGCTCAAGTACAGGCCAACGTTTGGGATAAGTTAACGGCGTTTATTCAACGTATTACAGGTAATAGAAAGTTAGCGCTATTGTGGTGTGCCGCCCTGATACTGGGCGCAAGCGTTTTAACAGCGGTATTAATGCCGCGACCTGACTTCTTACCGCAAGCCAAATCTGATGCGATTGCTACCTTTTTCTCATTACCTCCGGGTGCCAATATCAAAGTGTTAGAAAAGGAATTTGGCTCAATCATGACAGAGCGACTGAAGCCTTATTATGAGAAAAAACAGCAGCCCTACATAAAGGGGTATAACTTTTCAGTTTTCAACTCGTTTAACGCTTTATTCATTTATCTTGAAGATCCAAGTCGCGTTGACGAAATGATGCAATTACTGAAAACCGAGTTGTTAAAAGACTTACCCGATACGCAAGCTTTTACCAATCGAGGAACATTGCTGCAATTCGGTATCAATGGCGGGCGAGCGATTAATGTCGATTTATTGGGGGCTGATACTGAAGCCTTGATGGAAACGGCTCGAAATGGCATGACACATATTACTGACGCGTTACCCGGAGCAGTAGTTCGACCCATTCCGGGACTCTCGTTAGCTCAACCTGAGTTACAGTTGGTGCCAGATGAACGTCGACTTGCACAAGCGGGGATTGATAGGAGTCAATTAGCCAATGCGGTTCGCGCTTATACATCAGGGTTATTTGTGGGGGAATATTTTGATGGAAACGAGCGTATGGATGTGTTGCTCAAAGGTCCTAAATGGCAAGTACCCGAACAATTAGCGGCAACGCCTATTTATACCCATGAAGCAGGGATCCAAACCATCGGTGAATTGACGGATATTCAAAGAACGGTGGGTCCGACTCAGCTGCAACGAGTTAATGGCAATCGCAGTGTGAGTTTACTCATTTTCCCGCCTGCGGATATGTCTCTTGATGAAGCGTTAGAGCAAATTACATCGAAAGCATTGCCCAAAATAAAAGCCGATTTACCTGAAAATAGCTCAGTTCAATTTAGAGGAAGCTCTGATAAATTAAAGCAAGCCATTGAGCAAATGAGTGTTAACTTTGCCCTTGCTGTGATGATTTTATTTTTGTTGATGGCGGCCATGTTTAAATCGGTAAAGGACAGTTTATTGGTATTACTGTCTATGCCATTGGCGGTGTGTGGTGGTGTGATTAGCTTGCGTCTATTAAACCTATTGAGTTTCCAAAGCCTCGACTTACTCACTATGATAGGCTTTATTATTCTCCTTGGTCTCGTGGTGAATAATGCCATTTTGTTGGTGGTTCAAACACGTCAAGGTACACGAAATGGACTTGATATTGATGCGGCCATTGCACAAGCGGTGCGCACTCGATCCAGACCTGTGTATATGAGTACCTTAACTTCGATTTTTGGCATGCTACCTCTAATGCTGGTGCCAGGTGTGGGAAGTGAAATTTATCGCGGATTAGCGGCGGTGATTGTAGGAGGCATGACCTTTAGTGCCTTATTTACCTTGATTTTAATGCCGAGTTTATTGCGATTAACGCATGGATTGGAATTCAACCGTCTTTCTTCAGGTATCACGAGTTTCACAAGGAATGAAGTATGAAAGTTTTAACCTCTATATTCATTGCATTATTTTTCTCTTTAACGGTTTTGACTTCATACGCAAGCGAAGAGCCCCGTCTGGTCAGTGTTGTTGAAGTTCAAAACCGACCATTATCACCAAAAGTGAATGTGATTGGCTCAGTACATTCTCGTCAAAGTGCTGAGCTTACTTCAGGTGTCGATGGACGCATAGAATGGGTACAAGAAGCGGGAACTAACGTTAAAGAAGGTGAGGTGGTTGCTCGACTTGAAAAGACACGTTTATTACTCGCAAAAGAGAAACAACAAGCGCAAATTCAACACAGTAAGGTGTCTCACCAAAGGTTGATCAGAGAGTTTAATCGACTTAAAGCCTTGAGAAAAAGCCAGCATGTGTCTGAAGCTCAAATTGATGAAGCCCAATCGCAGCGGGATTTGGCTAAAGCAAATCTCACCTTAGCGAAAGTACGCTTAAAAGAGATTAATGATGAACTCAATCGTACTGATGTCAAAGCACCTTTTTCTGGGATCATCACTCAGCGTTATCATCAAAAGGGCGAAGATATTGGACGTGCTAAAGCCATTGTCGCTATTACCGACCCTGAACATTTAGAAATTCGACTGCATGCACCTCTCAAGCACAGCAAGCGAGTCAGAGTGGGGGATGTCCTTAAGGTATATCACAGTGAAGGAGAGTTTTCGGCTTCGATCAGAAGTTTAATTCCGGTATCGGATGTTCGTTCACAAACCTTTGAAATCCGTTTAAACCTTCCATTGGGGATTGAAGATAATTTTAGTGTTGGTGAGCTGATTTCATTAGCCTTACCGATAGCACCGCAAACATTGACAACATTGGTACCGAGAGATGCGGTTGTTTTGCGTTCAAAAGGTGCTTTTGTATTTAAGATCAATGAGCAAGACAAGGCCATAAAGGTCAAGGTTGAATTAGGTGATGGCGACGGAGATTGGATTGCGGTGAAAGGTGATATCTATAATAAAGACCGAGTTGTGATCCGAGGTGCTGAAACCCTGCAAGATGGGCAATTGGTTAATGCGAAGGTGGAGCGAAAGCAATCAACCTAAATAAAGGCTCACTGTAAGATATGGTACTTGTCATAAAATATGATAAGTATCACAAATGTGGTTGGTGTTTTTGCTCTATGTCACATTTAGTCATCCCGATAATTTACTTCTCTCACATTGAGCGTATCTTGTTCACTTTCCGCTGTATTAGTGAACACTGCGCTTGAGTGAACACTTCTGAATTCTTCTAAATATTAATCATTGTTCTGGGAGCATTTCCAGAGAATGGCGGTGTCTGTTCTTCACAGGTTTACCTTTTTATTTGTTCGGTTATTTAATGTCAATTAATCAAAAAAGTATCAAAAAACTGGATTTTATTCCCAAAATCTTAAGCATTTTATCCGTTGTTTTTCTTATCGTGTCACTAGTATTTACCGTATTGTCCTATCGCTCGTTTAAGAGCTTGCTTGATGCCAATGAAAACCGATATCAGTCCTATCTGCTCACAGAACAACTTAGGTTGAGTTCAGATCAGTTAACCTTAATGGCGGGAGCCTATGCGGTTACCAAGAACCCAAGGTTCTTGAAATACTTTGAGCAAATCATGAAGATTCGAGACGGGGAGTCTCCAAGACCCAATAACTATGAGCGCGTGTATTGGGACTTTTTAATGCCTGAACACAGCATGCCGCCTTTTGAACTTGGCAGTCGTAAATCATTACATCAGTTGATGATAGAAAGTGGCATTGAATCAGCGGAGTTATTACAGCTTGATAAAGCCAAAGCTGAGTCTGATAATTTAGCGCAACTGGAGTTACAGGCGTTTGAGTTAACGCAAAACTCAAGCCTTGATGATTTAAGTGCGGTTAAAATTCTCTATAGCGAAGCGTATTTTCACACTAAGGTGAAAATCATGTCGTACATCAATGAGTTCTATCAGCTCCAAGATGAGCGAACAGCTGCACATATTAGCGCCCTCAACACCTATCATAATCGTACTGTAACCTTGGCAATCTTTGGTTTTGCAGGGCTCGTGATTTGTCTGTTTCTGATTTTATATTTTCGCCTCAAATCCTCTTCAAAATTACTTGGAATGTTGCAAACTGAGGTGGATAAGCAAACCATAGAGCTCAATGACAAAAATGATGAGCTGAATTGTAATATTGAGCAAATTAAGTTAGCCCAAGATCAGCTGGTGGAGTCCGAAAAAATGGCGTCTTTGGGTAACTTAGTGGCTGGCGTTGCCCATGAAGTGAATACGCCATTAAGTACCAGTATGGCTTTGGCATCGCATTTAGAACAAGAAATTGAAGTACTCAATAAAGGTGTTGAAAATGGCACCCTAAAGCGAACTCAATTAGAAAGCTTTTTAGCTTCATCAACCGAGAATTGCCGATTATTACTCAGCAACAATGAACGTGCTGCGCAGCTTATCGCCAGCTTTAAGAAAATCGCTGTCGAGCAAAGCAGTGAAGCACTGCGAGAATTTACGGTAGACATTTATCTGACTGACACCATTAGAAGTCTGCACCATAAATTTAAACCTACTTCTATCACCATAGATACTCAAATTTCTCAAAGTGGGCTGGTCATCAAAAGCTACCCTGGCGCTTTTTCACAAGTGATCAGTAACTTATTGATGAATGCCTTAATGCATGCTTACGACGATGGTAACAAGCATGGTCGAATCACCATCAATGTCTCAATGCAAAATCAGCAGTTGGTATTGATGTTTGCTGACGATGGTGTGGGTATGAATCAGCAACAGCAAGCCAAAATTTTTGAACCTTTCTTTACGACCAAGCGAGGACAAGGTGGCAGCGGATTGGGTATGAGTATCGTTTATAACTTAGTTACTCATAAGATGAATGGGCAGATCCGCTGTAAATCAAGCTTAAATCAAGGCACGCAATTCACCATCTTGCTACCGCTAGTAATAGACAATGTTTAGGAGTTCAAAATGGAATGGTTAGAAGACGATAGAGAAAGCATTTCAAATAATGAACCTGCACAACAGCAAGATGTTTGGCATGTCCTCATCGTTGACGATGATAAAGATGTACATGCTTCAACAAAGCTCATTATGAGTGGATTTGAGTTTGAAAATAAGATGGTTAAATTTCACTGTGCATATTCGGGGGAGCAAGCACGAGTTATCTTGGAGCAAGGGCAACAGTTCAGTTTAATTTTGTTAGATGTGGTTATGGAAAGCGACAGCGCAGGACTGGAGCTTGCCAAATTTATCCGTAAGCAAATGAACAATAGTTACTCACGTATAATCTTGCGGACAGGGCAACCAGGCATCGCACCCGAGCAAAGTGTCATTCGTGACTATGATATTGATGGCTACAAAGCCAAAACTGAGCTGCGTCGCAGTGATTTGGAGACCACTTTTTTCACCTCTTTACGTGCTTATCGTGACATTTGTTTATTACAGCAACATCGCAAAGTGCTTAAACAAGTGATCGCGACGATCACCAATGTTTGTGAGTTCAGTAACCTTCGCATCTTTGCTGAAGCCGTGTTGGAGCAGTTAAAATTAGTTCTCAATATCACCAATACCAAAATGTATATTGATGTTGAAGATAGTTTTGGCATTTCAAAAATGGACAGCCATTTAAAAATGTTCTCGGGTAAAGCCTCACAGGTTGAGGTGATCACCCGCAGTAACGCTGAAGAGCTGAATTTTAAATACAAGGCGTTGTTTTCAAAAGCACTGACGATTAAAGAAAGCTTTAAAGAAGACAATTACTACGTTTATTACCACAAATCTGATAATGAACACAATACCGTATTTGCGTTTTCTGCCTCAGAAGAGATTGATTTTCAGGGTATAGAAATGATCGACCTCTACCTGAAAAACGTCATGCTCAGTTACGAAAATCTGCTGTTAAATAATTCGCTAAAAGAAGCCCAAGAAATGAGCATCTCGTTGATGGGCGGTGCAATGGAGTCACGCTCAAAAGAAACCGGAGAGCATGTTATTCGAGTAGGACTTTACGCTAAAACTCTCGCTGAGCTCAGTGGTCAATCAAAAGTATTTAGCGAGACCATCCGTCTGGCTGCGCAGTTACATGATGTTGGTAAAGTTGGGGTGCCGGATAGTGTGCTTAACAAACCAGGCAAACTGACTGCTGAAGAATGGCAAACCATGCAACAGCATGCTGAAAAAGGCTGGGAGATCTTAAGTGGAAATCATAATTCCACATTTCAAATGGCGGCAAATTTGGCCAGAGATCACCATGAACGTTGGGATGGCACGGGTTATCCCAACGCCAAAGCGGGCAGCGATATATCGATAGAAGGACGCATTACGGCATTAGCGGATGTCTTTGATGCCCTGTGTAGTAAGCGTTGCTATAAACCCGCATGGACTGTGGAAGATGCAAAACAGGAAATTATCAACTGTCGTGGAACCTACTTTGACCCTGAATTAGTGACGGTTTTTGAGCAGCATTTTGATAAGTTTAGATGGATCTTAGAAGCGCATCCTGATCGTTAGTTTCTAGATATTGTAGGTCGCGTTAGAGTTCGCTTGATATAGATAATATGCGAACTCTATTTACTGAATATCTATTTTAATCGGTTGATCTTCGGCTAATGTTTGATTGTCCGCCGCAACAGACCAATGAGCATGTTTAATTTGCCACTTTTCATTGATTACTTCAGCGTAAAGTGTCGTTCTTAGTATTAACTCATGAGTCATATTTTCCCCTATCAGCCGATACTCGGCTTTCCAATTGCCAAAAACCACACCAGAGTGGTCGGTATGAAAAACTTCAAGGTCATTACATGATAGTGAAAGTGTTTGAGTGGCGTCATAGTCGAGTTGCACCATAGTTTTTAGCTCAGCTAATGAATGCACTTCTTCATCCGAACTGGTACCCCAACATTGGATTGAACCATGTTGAACGAACAGGCTTGCAATGGCTTCTGCATTTTTTGCTGAATGCTGCTTCATGTATTCATTAGCAAGTGCGATGAGTTGACCTTTGGGCATAAAAGCTCGGTTTTAATGTGAATAATGGTGATGTATTTTACCGAATATTTGCATCCATTAGTATCACGGGTATAATTCGTGTCCTATTCTCGCCTGCCTAGAGTGTCACTATGTTATTTGAAGAATTCGATTTAGATCCCAGTTTACTTAACTCCTTAAAAAATATGGGGCATAAAGCGGCAACCAGCGTGCAGCAACAGACCATTCCAATGGCAATGGAGCAGCGCGATATTTTGGCGATGGCACCGACAGGAACGGGAAAAACGGCGGCATTTTTATTGCCTGCATTACAGCATCTTATCGACTTTCCTCGTCGTCACTCAGGACAAGCTCGTGTACTTATTCTTACGCCAACTCGAGAACTAGCCAGCCAAGTTCATCGTTATGCTTCGCACCTTGCTAATGAATTGGATTTAGACATTGGCATTATCACAGGTGGTGTTCCGTATGCGCCGCAAGAAGCAGCATTAAAAGAAAATTTAGACATACTGGTAGCCACACCCGGGCGTTTACTTGAGTACCTTGATAAAGGCCAGTTTTCAGCTGAAATGGTGGAAGTGCTGATCATAGATGAAGCTGATCGCATGTTAGATATGGGCTTTGCTACGGTAGTTAAAAGTATCGCGACAGAAGCGCAAGGGCGTAAGCAAAATATGCTATTTTCCGCTACGCTCGAAACAGGCGGTGTCCGTCGCTTTGCAGACGAATTACTTATCGATCCTATTCAAGTGAACATTGACGATGCTCCTCGTTCAGAAAAAGCCAAAATCCATCAATGGGTGCATTTAGCTGACGACAAGAACCATAAATTCCAATTGTTGTGTGCCTTGCTCAACAGCGAAGACGTTAAGCGCACCATCGTTTTTGTGAAAACTCGTGAAGTAGTAGCAAGTCTCGAAGGCTTATTGCAACAAGCGGGCATTCGAAGCGCGTTTTTACGTGGCGATATGGAGCAAAAACAGCGCTTCCAAGCTTTAGGTAAGTTCACCAAAGGCGAAGTGAACGTACTGCTTTGTACCGATGTCGCTGCCCGTGGCATTGATGTTGAAGGTATTACCCATGTGATCAACTTCGATATGCCACGCTCAGCCGATATTTATGTTCATCGCATTGGGCGAACAGGTCGTGCAGGTGCCAAAGGCACAGCAATTTCATTGGTGGAAGCGCATGATGTACGTATTCTTGGTAAAATTGAACGTTATACCGAGCAAAAGCTAAAACGTCGAGTCATTGAAGGCTTGCGTCCAAAAAATAAAGAAGCTAAAGCGCCAGCGAAAAAGAAAGATAAAGTGAAAATGAAGGCCAAGGCAAAAGCTAAGAAAAAGAAAAAGTAGTCTGGAGTGAGAAGGCTAACCTTCTCAACCCAGTTAGCGGTATAGGATTTATCTTTTGGGTAAACAGTCTTCTATATCTTTGAAAAATTTCACTAAGTTCATGTCACCTCTAGCTTGAGATACCGCTTGAGCCAAGTCGTAAACGTTAAAAGATGTGCTATCTCGTCGAGCGTAAACCATGGTTACTAATTTGCTGTAACATCTTGAGCAATCTCTATACATAAAGGGATCCGATTCAATCCCCTCTATTTCGGAACCCAATCCTAATGCGGTGGCAAACTCTTTCCATTTTGATCTGTTAACTTGATGTCTTTGAAGAAACTGTAGCAATCTGTTCATTGAGACTTTAGTGTATGGATGCATTTTAAATAATGCTTCTTGATAAGCTGATAATTTACAGGTCGCAGGATTTTGCACTGGTGAGGTGCTTTCAGGTTGCCCAGCCATGCTTGTAACATTTGGTTGTTGGGCTTGATTTACTAGGGCGGCTTCAAGTTGCTGTTGTATATTAGTTATTGCTGCATTTTTTTCTTCCCTTTCTGTTTGTAATTGCAATGTTAATCTTCTTATTTGTTGATGAAGAGAACTGATTGTTATTTGTGATTGTTGGTTTGTGGAAGTGGCTCCGTGCAGTTCAGTTTGCAAACTTTGTATTTGTTGCTTGAGCTGTTGATTTTCGTCTTGAAGGTTATGAAATTGTTCCCTGTTAATTTGTGGAACTTGTTGGGGAGTCACATCATCGCTAGCTCCATCATCCATGCCTAGCTCTTGTCTGCGAGCGTGTGGCTTTGTCACATCAAAAAATTGAGGATTTTGGTCTACTTTCGCTTGAAACTTTCTTGCTAATACCCCTAGGCCAGATAGTTCTAAAGCATGTATAAAGTCATTTATGTTCGCATCAGGCTTTTTAGCCCATAGCCGCAAGACTTCAGCCATTCTTGCATTGTTAGTATTATTTTCAGATGAAATGAAACCGGTTTGCCCTCCAAGATATAAACCTGTTGCCACCTCATGCCACCTTCCACACCATGTGTCGTGATTTGCTAGGGCAAATTGACTGATTATATTTATGTCTGGTTTATTCGATGATAATGTGCCAGAGAAATTAACATGTGGAGGGCGAGCTGAACTGCTTTGTATAGTCATAGTTTGAAGGTGTGGTCAAATATTAAACAGATTGTGGAGGCTAGCATAAAAAATGCTCGATACAATTTTAATGAATAATATTTAATTGATTGGTTTTAATAGAGGCCGTATATGGCCTCTTGTGGGGTATTTCAAGTTGTGATTGTTTTTAACGATAGCAAAGCAAATGGTGTTTAATATTATCTTAATAACTTTTCTATATCCGTTATAAACTCCATAGAAATTGCCGTGCTTGCTCCACCTTTAGCTTGAGCTAAGGCATATACAAAGTCATAGACAGTAAAAGAGCTACCACACTTTTCATATAATTTGGTTATGATGGTGTGATAATTATAAGCGTCGGAATTATATGAAAGGTGTGCAACTCCAATCTCATTTTTTATTGACTCTACTCCCAATGCATCAATGAACTGTTGCCCGTTGGCACTGAAAAGTTGATACCTCTTAACTAGATTGTTGATACGATCTACAGGGATCTTAGATAAGAAATTCAGCCTAAACGTGAACTCTTGATTTGGTGTAAGATGCAATTTGGTAGTTTTTGAACCATATCTTGCCGTCTGGTGAAATGGGGTCGGGTAAGTCAAATGAGATTGCTGATCATGCTTTTTTAAAGCAGAGATAAGCTGCTTGTTTGAATGTAAGAGCTGTTGTTTGGCCTCTTCTGTTTGTTGTTCCATGGCTTTTGCTGCTTGAGTTAATTGTTCAACTTGCTGCTTGAGAGCGCGTGATTCATCTTGTGCTCTTTGTAGCTCACTTTGGATACTTTGAAGTTGTTGCTGCAATCGTTGATTTTCGTCTTGAAGGGCACGATATGCTTGTGTAGTGACCTGAGAAGCGGTATCTGGGTTAGTTCTATCGTCCATCTTCAAATCAAAATAATGAGGATCTACCTCTAATTGCTCTTTGAATTGCAAAGCTAAGCGACGATTTCCTATCTCCTCCAGGACGCTAATAAGCTTTTTTATGTTAGCATCTGGTTTTTCTACCCATCTATTTAATAGCGCTTTTATTCTCTCATCCTCTGTCTGATGCTCTCTCGAAATTAGGCTCACTGTACTTGCCAACATTAAGCAAGTTGCCATTTTTTGCCAGTCACAACACCAGGATGGATCTTTGCTTTGAGTAAAATAAGCGATGATATTTACATCAGGTTTCGCGGATGACTGGGTTGCCGCCTGAGGAAAACCTTGTGTCGGTTGAACGGAGCTAACTCTAGATTCCATACCAAGATGTACCATCAAATGATTAACGACTAATAAAGCTAGCATGAAAGTTAATCATTATGCAGTGTATGAAAAATGTTTAACTCGTTGGTTGTGTTGATTTATATTTCAACTTCGAATATTGCCTTGTTTTTTCTCTGACAAATATACTGCTTGAGCATATCTGCGATTTACCAAACTGATGCCGCCAAAAATCAGTTAGTTTCAATTTATGGATTCAAGCTTGCTGTATATAGGTCTTATTGATGGTGAATACTCACTATGTTTTGGTTGTTTTGATAGCTGCTTGAATTTTATCAAGTTAGCCAAAATTTTGACTAACATTTTTTTTACATTAATCGTTTATTATTAACAGATTCTTTGGTAACGTGTGCCAGATTTTGCCCTGAGAAGGAAAACATGGCGCTATGAATGACAATGCAGTATGGGTGAGGCGTTTCTCCCCATTAATAATAATTATAATTTTTATCGGGCTTTATTTTTTATCAACCCAAAACGAAGCAATATCAGAACAAGCACCACCACCTCCAGTATTACCGATTGTTGAGGTGATGTCGGTCGAACCTTATGTACAGCCGATCGTGCTGGATTCGTTTGGTGTGGTTAAGCCGAAAAACCAAACGCGTTTAGCGGCGGAAGTCAGTGGTCGTGTAGTTGAACTTGCTGATGTATTTGTCAGTGGCGGTATGGTGAAACAAGGCGATGTTTTAGCGCGTATTGATGATGCTGACTATCAAGCGGATTTATTACAAGCTGAAGCGAACTTAGCCAAAGCCAATGCAGAACTGGATGCTGAGAAAGCGCGTGGTGAAGTAGCTAAAGTAGAATTTAAAGGTCATAGCCAAGCGCCAAGTTTAGGGTTACGTATTCCTCAGCTTCAGCAAGAGCAAGCTAAAGTAAAATCTGCAAAAGCCGCGTTATCGCGTGCTCAACGCAATCTTGAACGTACCGTTATACGAGCACCTTATAATGCCATTGTAAAAAGTCGAGTCGTAAACTTAGGTCAGTATGTGACAAAAGGGGCTGAAGTTGGTGAAGTGTTAGATATCAGTACCGCAGAAGTCCGTTTGCCTGTTGCTAGTGATGATCTTATCCATCTTAATTCAATCACAAAGCCTAACGCCAAAGTCATCCTTAAATTGGATTTAGCTGGAAAGCTATATCAATGGCCTGCGAAACTAGTGCGCAGTGAGGGCGTGGTGGATAGCCAAAGCCGGATGGTGTATCTCGTAGCTGAAGTACAAAAGCCTTACCAGAGCTTAGCGCAAGGAATGCCATTGCAGTTTGGTAGCTTTGTTAATGCAGATATTCAAGGTAAAGAACAATCAAACTTGATTCGTTTACCAAGGCACTTAGTTCGTGATGAGTTTGTGGCGTTAATTGATACCGATAGCAAGGTTGATATTCGTGATTTAGATGTGGTGTACAAAGATGAATCTTGGGTTTATATCAATGGCAGCATTGCTCAAACCGAACGAGTATCTTTGACGCGTTTCGACCGTTTGGATGATGGTCAAGGTGTCGAAGTTGCAGAATCTCAAACGTCTGAATTAGCATTAGGTAAGTAAAAATGGATAAACCAAAAGGATTGATTGCTTGGTTTGTCCATAATCCTGTGGCAGCCAACTTGTTGATGTGGGTGTTATTGATTGGTGGTGTGTTCAGTGCGCTTTCCATCAAAAAAGAAATGTTTCCAATTGAGGAAAACAATGCCGTTAATGTCTCGGTTGCTTACCCAGGAGCTGCCCCTCAAGAGATTGAAGAAGGCATTGTCATCAAAATTGAGGAAGCGGTTAAAAATATTCGAGGAGTAAAAAAACTTACCTCCAATTCTGGTAATGGAATTGGTACGGTCAACATTGAAATTGCTTCTGGCTATAAACCTCAAGATGTCTTGGATAAAGTGAAGCTTCAGGTTGATGCCATTTCAACATTCCCTGGGAACATTGAAAAGCCCATCATCACTCACCCTACAGTTCCAAACAGTGTGATTTGGGTAGCTGTGTCAGGTGAAGTCTCTAAATTTGAGCTAAAAAAAATCGCCAAAGAGGTGCGTGAAGATATCGCTAACCTTTCGGGAATAACTCAGGTAAAACTGCGTGATCAACCCAACAATGAAATCGCCATTGAAGTATCAGAAAATAAGCTAAGAGAATATGGCTTGAGCTTCAATGATGTTGTACAAGCGGTACAAAACTCATCTTTTGATCTTCCCGGTGGTGCTATTCGTGCCAGTGATGGTGATATTTTATTACGTACCCAAAGCCAAGCTTATAGTGCCGAAGAATATGGCAATATTCTTGTGGCGACGACTCAAGATGGCAGTCGAATTTTCTTATCCCAGTTAGCCGATATTAAAGACGGCTTGCAAGAGGGTTTGTTCTATACCCGTTTTAATGCCAAACCTGCGGCCATTATTGAAGTTTCTAGCATTGATGATGAAGACGCGATTAGGATTGGTGAACAAGTTCGCAATTATGTTGCTGCCAAGCAGCCAGAATTGCCGCAGTCAATTACAGTGAATTATTGGGGCGACTTAACCCATTATCTCGACGGTCGTTTAAATATGATGCTATCGAATATGTGGTTAGGTGCACTGCTTGTATTTTTGTTATTAGCATTTTTCCTTGATTTAAAGCTGGCATTTTGGGTCATGCTAGGGATCCCGATTTCGTTCTTAGGCGCGATATTTATTATGCCTTTTGAGCCATTTTCGCTTTCTATCAATATGATCACCTTGTTCAGTTTCTTATTGGTGCTGGGGATTGTCGTTGACGATGCCATTGTCATTGGCGAGAGCGTTTATACCGAGGTCGAAGAGAAAGGTTCGGGTCTTGATAACGTAATAGCAGGAGCCAAGCGAGTGGCGATGCCAGCGACCTTTGGAGTCTTGACCACCATCGTGGCCTTTATTCCATCTTTGTATGCCGCACAAGGATTTGTCGGTGAGATCTTTAAATCCATCGCTTGGGTAGTGATCTTGTGTCTGGCGTTTTCTTTGATTGAATCAAAGTGGATTTTACCAGCTCACTTACGTCATCTAAAAGTGAAGCCTAAATCTAAGCCAAAGTCCGGCGTGTTGGGACTAAAAGCGAAGTTTAACCAAGGCATGCAAAACTTTGTTCAAAATTATTACCAGCCATTTATCAAAGCTTGCGTATCATGGCGTTATACCGTGGTAGCCGTTTTTGTAGGTTTGCTCATATTATCGAAGGGTATGGTAGATGGTGGCTCAGTACGTCAAGTCTTCTTCCCTAATGTGCCATCGGATTTTATACAAGTTCACCTTGAGATGAACAAAGGCGTTTCGGAGCAAAAAACGTTAGAAACGACGCTGGAAATTGAGCAAGCCCTTTATCGTGTTGATGCAAAAATGCAGCAGAAACTTGGTTATTCGATTTTAGAAAACAGTCAGCTTGATGTGCTGAATCGAACTAAAGGATTTATTTTTGCTGAGCTAACAAAAGGGGAAGACAGGGAAGTAGACGGTGCCGCAATTGCACGTGCATGGCGTGAAGAGAACCCGACTTTTACTGATGTTAAAAAGCTGACCGTCGATGGTAGCACTCAAGCGGGAGCTTCATCCGATGTTGCCTTTAGATTGATGGCAACAAACCTTGATGAACTCACTGCGGCCGCTAAAGAGTTAAAACAAAAACTGGCAAGTTTCGAAGGTGTGTATGGGATCAGCGATAACTTTTCGTCAGGCAGTAAAGAAGTACGATTACAAATTCGTCCTGAAGCTCAAGCGCTAGGATTAACCCTAGCTGATTTAGCACGTCAGGTGCGTTATGGCTTTTACGGCTATGAGGCGCAAAGGATTTTGCGTAACCGTGAAGAAGTTAAAGTTATGGTGCGTTACCCTGCTGAGCAACGGCGAACGTTAGGTCATCTTGAAAAAATGATGATCCGAACCAAAGATGGCAGTATGGTGCCCTTTGGTTCGGTGGCTAAAATAGAGTTTGGCGAATCCTTGGCTTCGATTAACCGCACTGACGGTCACCGAGCAATTACCGTTACCGCTAATGTAGATAAAACCATTGCTGAGCCGGGTAAGATGGTGTCAGAAGTGAACGGGCAATTTATTCCAACTCTGACTCAAAAATATCGTCAGTTAACGACATCACTGGATGGCCGAAGCCAAGAAGCCGCCGATGCGGATGCCGCCTTTAAGAAAGGTTTAGTATTTGTCGCATTAGTGATTTTTGGATTAATGGCTATTCCACTAAAATCTTATACTCAGCCATTGTTGATCATGGCAGTTATTCCATTTTCTGTGATTGGTGCCGTGTTTGGGCATTGGTTATTGGGCGTGCCACTGAGTGTATTAAGCCAATATGGTATTTTGGCGTTATTTGGGGTTGTGGTAAATGACGCCCTAGTAATGATGGACTACATTAACAAGTCTCGACAGCAAGGAACAAGCGTTATTGAAACGGCTATTAATGCTGGTTGCCGTCGCTTTAGAGCGATTGTGTTGACTTCATTAACAACGGTGGTTGGCTTGATCCCCATTATGTTTGAAACCAGTTTACAAGCCAAAATCGTCATTCCGATGGCAATTTCATTAGCCTTTGGTATTGCCTTTGCTACCGTAGTGACTTTGGTATTAATGCCTGCGTTATACGTGATCCATGAAGATATTCGCCATTACTGCCAGCGAATATATCAATGGTGGTGGCAGCCAAAGTCATTGGTGTAATATTTTGCTGCTTTATAAACACGAAATGAATCTTTGTTTGTAAAGCAGTAATAATATGGAGTAAGTTTTAAAATTGTCCGATAAAGGTCAATTTTTTAGGTTTACTGTGGCAATTAGAGCAGATGTAATAGTCGAACAAGGTTTTTTGTTGTGGTCTTATGATGATTCTCATGTTCATGTCCAGCTACCCACAGACAGTCTAGACTCTTCTATTGACGCAATCGGTGACGCCGTTTGGAATACCACAAACACCCCATTAGAGCAGTATGTGTTTTATAGTGGCGGTTGTAACTACCAAATGCGGATAAATTTAAATGAACCCTATGGCATAGAATTGTTTATGTTAGCCAAGTTCGAGGTGAATGCTTCCCTATTTTCTCTTCGAAAAGACTTAAAAGATCATTACACGGTAGCTTTAGATACGCTGGAAATAACAGAAATAAAAAAACTTTGCGATAACACTCAGGTTTCTTATGCTGACCGCACACTCAGAATACGGCCGGGTTTTGAGAATGATAGAATTCAAACTAATGTTGAAGCCTTGCTAAATGCAGGTGCAGTTAATGGTAAACTTAAGCCTGATTCAATAGGTGCTAAAATACGGGCTTTTAATATTAAGTTGCATGAATTAGAAAAAGTGGAATCAAGTATTACGTTACGCTCTTGGTTTAATAATACTCTTAAATGTCCTGTTATTGGTGTTCATTTAACCCATAGTAATGCTGTTATGTTACGTCAAAACAGTAATTCACTTTTACTCAGTAAAAATGGCTTTCGAAGACTACTGCTTGAAAACTTTAATATCAGAACAGATTATTTTACTGAGCCCTCAGACTTGTCAAAAGTATTTAAGATGACAGAATTAACACCTGAAAACATTGAACCGGTAACCCGAAGTAATTACTACGCATCTACATTTTCGGTGGTTAAAGTGTTCACTGCCCAGAAAGTTCCACAGGAAAAGGTAAAGTCTGAGTTAGACGATAAGAGCGTTATCTTTTCAATGGTAGATTCTCTTAAAAACGAACTTACAGATTCATTTTCTGAGAAGGCGGCTTCTTTAAGGGCTGTCCCTGTAAATCCTGCTCCTTCAATGTTTGCCCGTCGAACCATAGGGTTATCAAAACTTCTTCCTTCAAAGCTTGTTCCTAGGGGCGCTCCCAATTAAAGACTTCCTCAATTTCTAACCCTTGAAATGCATTCAGTTCACAATCACTCACTTAATGGTATAACATTAGACTTTGCTTTTATGCCATTACGATTTCATGCTAAAATTCAGTCCATTTCCTCAATTCACCAAACCTCTATTCTCTGCTCAGGGCATACATTGGTCCTATCAGCGAAAATTAGCCTTAGCCAGCCAATTAGTGATGTTATTAATTGCAATGGTACTCCTGACGAATGTCGCACTTAGCTTAGGTCAAAAGCAGTTAAAAAGTGAATGGGCGACTCAACGATACAGTGAACTGCAAACGTTCAGTACACTGCTTGCCGATCAGGTAGCATTTCAAAACTTTCGAATTAAGACCATTGCCTCTAGTGATACTTTTGTTCATTTTTTGCAAAGCCCCAGTAAAATCCGGCATCAGCAACTCAATAAAAAATGGATGACGCTAACTGAAAATATTCCAGAGCTATTGTCGATTGCTTTTTATGATGCAGGTGGGTATCGAAGGTTAGTAACACAAAATCAAAAGATTATGCCTATTTTATCTCAGTCTTTACTAGCGAAATTGTATTTACTAAGAGAAAACGAAGTGTATGCTTCAGAGATCCATAAAATCGCTATCAATGGAGTACTGGAGCCTTATCAGTTTCAAGTAATTAAGGTGATGAACCCTCAAAAGCAATTGGTGGGCTTTTTTGTTACTTTTAATTCTATTAATCGCACACTACAGTCAATAAAACCAAATTTTGGGGGTAATTCATCGCCGCTTATTTTATTGGATTCCAAGGGGCGAATGTTTGATGGTAATAAATTCATTAGCGCGAAACAAAGCTCTAATGATGATATTGATACGTTATTGAGTACCCAGTTTCCTGAGCTTTGGAATGCCATTACCTTAAAAAAATTTGGTGAGTTTTACGGAAATGCGTCTACTTATGTCTACTTAAAAGTTGATTTTGGCGAGAGCAACAACAGTAATTACCCTTATTTTTTCTTATCAAACATTCTTGATAAAGATATTAACAAAGCGTTTGCTCATCGGCAGATGATTTTAGTTGGCTTTTCAGTATTACTGACCTTACTTATCGCGAGCCTCATTGTAATGTTAAACCGTTTTACTTTAGAACGCCGCGCCAGATTTTTTAATATGGAGTTAGTAGAGCAGCTGTTTAAGGATGAACGAGGTTTACTTATTGCCTCTGAAGAGGGGAGAGTGATTGCTTCTAACCCAACCACTGCGGCCATGCTTGCGATGGTTCAAGAAGAGTTAGCTGACCGAAACGTAATGGGGGTTTTACGGTTAGAGCAGCAACAATACCGGACACTCATGAAGTCTTACCAAAAAAATAGACATCATCAATTTGAGTTGGATCTTCGCCATGCTGATTTGGGCGTGTTAAAAATCACCCTCTCTTCATTACCATTAACTCAGCATGTTAATGGAGACCGAGAACAGTACCTCTTGATCAGCATTAGCGACATCACTGAGTTAAGACAGATGCAAGAGCAAGCGGCGTTAAACCATCAGATAAGTGAAGCCGCAATTCCTGTGGTATTGGTCAATATTAAAGGTAGGATTCAGCAGTCTAACCGCAAATTTGATCAAGCTTTTAAACGTAAGTCTAACTCCGACAGTTTAATCTATTTATTAGGGAGCGAAATTGAAAAGCAATGGGGTCACATTCAGCAACAGTTGGCATTAACAGGGCAATGGCATGGATGCACTCAGCACTTCTATGATGGTCAGTACACTTATTTTGAAGTGATGATTAATAGTGTTGACGCTAGCATGAACGAGCCTGATTTATTTGTGTGTAGCCTTGTGCCATCGATTGCCTCTGATGAGACAGAAAAACAAAAAATGATCCCACACCGTAGTCGAATTTTAATGGGTTACGACGAGGTTGAAAGTTATTTTGCGAGCCTAGATGACGATAAGCGCTTATACGCCAGTATGATGCTATTGGACATCAGACCTGTAGGCGTCTTTAGCCATATGAGTGACATTGATAAGTTAGAAAAGCGTCAGCATGACATCGAGATTCGTCTATTGCTTGAGTTGCCTAAAGCTTATCAATTGGCACAATGTCAATTAGGTAAACTTATGGTCATGCTACCCAACACCAGTTCTGATGAAGCACATCAATTTGCGGTAGATACTTATAATCGCCTAGATGAGATTGGTTTATCAGAAGGCATAAGTATTGGCATAGTGTCTTATCACCAAGATCAGTCTTTGAAAGATTTTATGGATAATGCCGAAATTGCTTTACAACGAGCTAAGCAAAATGTTGAGCAAAATATCTGCCAAGCGTTTACACGGCAATTAACGGAAGAATAGTCTTATTGTCAAAGGGTTGTAAGCGAGCTTTGCTTTATTGAAGCTTGTATATTTTGAGAAAATTATTGGAATCACAAACTCTAAAAAAATAGTTAAGGAATGGATTGAGCTGTTTTTCAAACTCAGTCCTTAAAGGGTTATAGTTGCTATTACTGTCAAGATACAAAGTATCTTTACCTGAAATTATTTTTTCTAACTCTGATGTTACATGTTTGGGGGCTATTTTATTGGAACACAATTGTCTCACGCAGACGGGGGGAAGTTTTAATCCTAACCTAGATAATAATGCATTGACTGCTGATGCTTTTGTTCTAGGGTAGTCGGTGCAAAAAATATGTAACCTATGCCCTTTAGCAATAAACACCTTCAATTGCTGAATTGCATCTAAATCGATATAGGGTGTGTATATTCCCATATTATAGTGAAGCCTACGTACAGTAAATCTTCCTCTTTTCTTGTCGTGAGCAAAAAGGGTATTTAAATTAACTACGAGTGTGAGTAAGGGATTTGTGGCTGATGGCTCTTCATTGGCACATTTTATCCATTGCTCTATTGATTTGGGTAATTGCGGTAATAAGTGAATGGGAAAAGAAGTTTTGTTGTTTACCCAATAAAAGTGACAACACTTTGAAAAATGCTTTTGATCAGCATCAAATAACAACATGTTATCCGTAAAACCTAAATGTTCAATGAGCTCAGGTATGTTTTTTAATCCCTCATGTTGCATATAGTTTAAATCCATTAGATTGTTGGATTTTAACTCTATGTTATATCGACTAAATAACCTCTGTGCAAAATCGTAGTTTAGTGACGATGAGCATAAAATTATCACTCTGTGACCAAGCTTTTTTAATCTAAACATAAATTGAAATACTGCAGGATCGGCATAGCCGAATAGCTGACCTTGAGAGTCTTCAACACAATGACAGTCGTAAAGACGTGAACAAGGTTCTCGAGAGTGAAAAGCAACATTGAAATTGAATGCTGCCACTAGAGCTTCATTGCTGCTTGCAGGTTGCTTTACCTTATCAAACCATTGAGACGATGTTTGTGTTAACAACGATGTTTGTGTTAGCTCTAATACCTCGGAGCAACGATTAAGGTGCTGAAGCTCCCATGAATAATCTTTGTTATTGAAAAAACGATCTACTATTGTCGGGCGCTGCAATGATGATAGCTTTACTGTGAGCCTTGTTTTTATATCTCTTGCAATGCCTCCTTCAGAAGCTATACAAGGCCACTCATATGCACTGTCGGTTTTACGGATCAAGTGGACAAGCTCTACTTGCTGATCGATGATAGTAATTCTATATGTAAGGTTTTTTGGTGAAAGTGGCGAAATATAAAAATCTGCACGTGGGTTGGTTTTTAAACTTAATAACGCTAAAGCATCTAGGTACCTATCTTGGTGTTCGTTAAGGTAATAAGGTGTTAGTGACATCTTATCTTCCTCAATAGAATCTCTTGTGAAAATAAGCCGTACTTCAGAAGATTAAATCGTAAATATCTGCATTGTGACAGGTATAACCTAAACCTCAATATGACTTACTAAATGCCAGAGGGAGCAGTATAATGCTTACAATTTAAAACTAAATAGATTTAATTGTGTTAACTAATTCCTCTCAGTTACTCCTTAGAAATACAAGTTTATTCGCACAACAAAGCGTTTTGGTGATCAACATTGAAGCGGATCATTTAGCACAAGAACTGCTAAGTACAACACAATCTGTGACGGCTTTGGCATTGGATTATAATCATTATCAGCAGCTCAAACCGCTGGAAAATAACCAGCTTTCGGTACACTTTGGGCATCAGCTGCCTGAGCTGAACACCTTTGATAACGTCATTATTTATTTCCCTAAAGCTAAGCCATTAGCAGGATATTTGTATCAATTGGCGGCTCAATATTTAGACGTTGGTGGCAGTGTATTCCTTGTAGGTGAAAACAAAGGGGGGATAAAGTCTGCCCCAAAAACCTTACCAGATTATTTTTCCAAAGCCACAAAGCTAGATAATGCTCGTCACTGTTTACTGTACGTGAGTGAGTTAATGGAAAGTGCTCCTGAATTATCAACAAAAGATTGGTGTAGCCAATATCTTTTGCCAACGCCCCAAGGTGAGCTGACCATCTGTAATATGGTCGGGGTATTTAGCCAAAAACAATTGGATGCAGGTACGGCATTACTGTTGGAAAATATTACAGAGTTTCAAGGTCGAGTTTTGGATTTTGGCTGTGGTGCTGGAGTGATCACTGCTGCTTTGCTTAAAGCTCAGCCCGAATTGAAATTGGAGTGTGTGGATATTAATGCTATGGCTTTGTTGTCATGTGAATTGACGTTAAAAGCCAATAACTTCCGTGCAAAAGTTTATCCTTCTGACGGTTTAGCACAAGTGGAAGGGGAGTTAGATGGCATAGTCTCTAATCCTCCGTTTCATGATGGTTTGATGGCGACGACTGATATTGCCGAGCGATTCGTAAAGGATAGTGCTAATGCCTTAACGGACAAAGGCGTATTTCAGATCGTGGCAAACCGCCATCTACCATACTCAGATGCTTTGCAGCAGCACTTTGGTAAAGTGAATACCACTGCTGAAAATAACAAATACAAGGTTTATCAAAATTAATGGAAATATTAAACATTGACTGTTTGGGTAAAAAGCTGCGTTTAGAGGCCTCGCTTGCGGGATGGCAACAGCTGTATTGGGATAATAGGCCTGTGGCGGGGTGTACTGCAAGTGAAAATTACGAGGGACAATTTAGCCATGAGTTTGAACTGAGCACTCAGCCTCAAGCAGAAACAGATGCAGAACTTGAGCCCCAAACCATCAAGGTAAAATTGGATATCGACCTAAAGTGGCAGCCGTTTGAGTTGGATTACCAGCTGCAAGTGGATGGTCAAATGCTGACAGATGGACAACGCAACGCTAAGGATATCGAACAACAAACCCCTGTTGAATCCTCTAAACAAGAAGCCAGAAAGCCTGGGGTGTTAGGTTTGGTTTCTTTAGGTTTTAAGCTACTGAAAAGTGCCAAAGTCATTAAAGTGGTATTGGCAGGAGCCAGCTTAGCTGCATATTCATGGTTGTTTTCTTTTCAATTTGCTCTTGCTTTGATTGCGGTATTGGTGGTGCATGAATACGGGCATGTGAAAGCCATGAAATACTTTGGCATGAAAACCAAAGGCTTTTATTTGATCCCATTTATGGGCGGTTTGGCGTTGACGGATCAAAAAATTAATACCCGCTGGCAAGACGTGGTGATTTCCATTATGGGACCAACCTTTGGCATGATCATGGCGTGGGTGTGTCTCATTACCTATTGGGTAACCGATAATATGCTGTTTGCTGGCTTAGCTTCTCTCAGTGCTCTGATCAACCTTTTCCAGATGTTGCCCATACTGCCATTAGACGGTGGTCACATCATAAAAAGCGTTAGCTTTTCAATGAACAGTGTGGCCGGTTTACTTATCTGCATTGCAGGTGCGGTTTTTGGAGTAGCGATCAGCTATTACTTTGGCATGACATTATTTGGCTTTTTATTAGCCATAGGGTCGATTGAAATCATTTTAGAGTGGCGAAGCCGACATCACACCCATTTATTACCGTTAGACCGATATGGGCAAGTTTTTTCCTTTGTTTGGTATGGAATAACAGTTACAGGGTTAATGGCGGTGATTTGGCTTACAGCAAAAAGTGGTGATACCTTACTGTCGATACCAATGAAAATTTTACAGTCGTAAATACAAACAGGTTCATTTTAGTGCCACATTTAATTATTGAACATTCAAATGAGTTTAATGCTGATATATTGATGGAAGCGGTATTTAAAGGTGCATTAAGCTCGCGTTTATTTGAAAGCAGAGCCATTAAAGTGCGTGCTTTGCCATACCAACATTATCAAGTAGGCTTTAAACGTTCCGCTTTCATTCATGTTACATTAAAAATTATCTCAGGTAGAACCCAAGGGCAAAAATTGGGCTTATCTGAGGGCGTGATAGAACAGTTGCTTGAACTGGGATACGAAAATGTGGCAATTACAGCAGAAGTAGTGGATATCGATCGAGAGAGTTACTCTATGGCATTAAGCTGATCACCTATAGCTTAGCAGTGACCGCAGTCTGATTTATGCTGCACATAATCCAATAACTCACCTTTGTTATTGGTTTCAAATCGACAACATTGCAAATAAAGCTGCTTTAAGGCTAAGCGGCTTTGCTTGAGTTGTGATTTCAGAGTCGAGTATGGAAGTTTTTGACTCTCAGCAAAGGCTTTTTGCGATTGGCCATAGATGTCAATCTCGGTAAGCATAAGCTGTTGTGCTGGTGGAAGTGCTTGAATAAAAGGCTGGATACATGGTTCGAGCTCAACGTATAGGCTTTGCTCATCATCATTCCATTTCTGCTCGATCTCAATGTTAGACGAGGCTTCACGGTTTAGATTGAGTTTAGATTTTATGCGGTAGTAATCAATGACACTGTATTTAGCGACTTGAAATAGCCAGCTTTTCACCTTTGTGGTGTCATTTAATTGATCGATAGAGTTAACACTTTTCAATATTACATCTTGCAAAATATCTTCAGCATCCTCCGGTGAAGACACTCTTGATAATAAAAATTGGTATAAGCTGGTGCGGTATTGTGTCCAAATATGCTCTATTTTCATCAATGTAAAAAGCCTATACTATTGTTCTTTCGTTAGTTTTGGCAAGAGAAGGGTTTTTCCGCACTTCTTTCTGGCTGGTTTTTATTCTTTTGATATATTCTCTGGTTAATAATTGCTGTTCGTTCATTTTAGACTCTTCCTCTCGTCTTAATATTTCTTTTGCTATGCCCTCAACTTTTTTTTTCTCTGTTATAACCTTTTGTTTTTCAGCTTCAAGTTGTTGATATTCTCGTTTGATCTCCTGTTCTTTATTTTCTTGCTGCTCATGTTGTAATTGAAGGCTTTTTCTTAAGGATTCGAGTTCAAGTTTTTGTTGATGAAGGCGTTCAGCTAAGGTTTCAAGTTCGAATTTTTTTTTGGAATGATCATCAAAAGCAGTCGCTTTTGCATCCTTCATATTAGGGTCTTTTATATTGTGGAAGTTAGTAACAACAACTACATCTTTTAATTCACTACCTTGACTGGAATTTTGCCTTAGTAGCAATAAGGAATAATCTTCGCCTTTAGCTGGAGTGGATGAGCTTACTTGTTTAGGAGCACTATGACTAGGTACATCAGGTTTGGGGTAGCTTACTAAATATTTATGCGGGCTTTCTTTTCCAATCTGTTCCTGATGGAGCGGAAACTCCTGTGCTTCATGAATATTAGTGCTATCAGCTTCTTTTGGGATATAAGTTGAAAAAGATAGTCCTTTCATAAAATTTGAATATTTGTCTCTGTTTTTTTTTGCCTGAACTCCCATGCAACTCGGTAATTCATTGGGGCCTACATCTGCGTTTTGAAGCGAATAATCAGAGGTAATAGCTTCTACGTTTCCAGCTAGATCAAACGTCACTTGAAATTGATAGTTAGCAATTGAAAAAATGCCTTGATACATTTCACTATCTACGGAATTAAGTTTAGTGATTGGAGATAGTTGGACTATAGGCTGAGATAGGTCAACAGTGGCTGTAACTTCTAGCAATGTGTTATCTCCAAAACCTAATTTGAATTAAAGCTAATCGTATTGTTTTAAATCTTCAATAAATATTAAGAAAGATGAAACTCGATTCAGAGTTGGTTCAATTTGTTAGATTTTTTGTAATTCTAGAGCTAGTTGTGGAGTGAGTTGAGTGGGTTTACTCAATGACAGCTAAAATTATTATTTCACCTTGGCTTTAAAGAGAGTCGGGGTGTTATTTTAGATAAATTATCTGGCTATTGGCACATCAAATTTGTAGCTGTTGTAAGGCTTTTACTCCACCCACAACCCATTTTAAGTAGTGTTCAGTATAAGTAAATTTCGTTTTCATGTTTATGTCTTTTTATTTGTTATATAGGCATCATAGACAGGATCTTAAGCGTAAGATAATAAAAAGATAGAAAAAAGGCTTCATATGTGATCAAATTATTTCGCCAAAAACAAACAGATTACTCAGAAGCCGATGTCCATTATTTCAGTTAAGCAAC
>NZ_ML014775.1 GCF_003675895.1 Parashewanella curva | reverse complement strand
ATTTCAGAACTTGGATTAAAAGGTTGGCACGAAGAACGATTTGCTTTTCAAAGTTAGAGAGTATGCACGACACTGTAATTGGTTTGTTAATCAATCGTGTAGAATTTGGAATTGATATTCATGCATACCACTAAATTAGGACACTACCGGCTGGTGCATTCTTAACTGATCTGCAACTTCAGTCTGATTGACATCAAAGGTGGCTTTTCTGCCAAAGTCAGAACAGACCATCAAAACATGTTGAAAAACAATTAGATCAACTTTAGATAATTTGCTGTATCTCATTTTACTAATGAATTTGACGACCCCTTGTATTTCGTCTTGAGATGATAGATCCAATTCTTCAGTTGTAACGTCATTGATGTCTTTCAAGCCAATCACCCAACTATATCCATATAGATATAACGAATAATATATCTATATGGATATTTTTCAAGCAATAAACGGCCTTTGTCAATCAATCTATATAGTTATGAACGCTTTTTACCACGGTTACTTGGACTAGACGAACTTCTTTTCTTGTTAGTTCGACGTGCTTTGATCATCCCTTTTCCTTTTAGGTTACTGAAATTAGCCTGATTTGCATCATGTAACAGTCTATTCAGACTATCGGCTACGCCATTCATGAAATCATTATATCTTTTTTTCTTTTGATAAATTGCTTCTAGTTGTGCTTCCCATATTGCAGTCATGTCTGGCTTACCAACACTTTCAGGCAAAGCTAATATCACACTTTTTCCTATATCTGTAGAAACTATATCTTTACCTTTCCTATTTAAATATTGCCTTTTAAACAGCAATTCAATAATACTAGCGCGAGTAGCCTCGGTTCCTATCCCATCTGTTTCTTTTAGTATTTTTTTTATCTCTGGAGATGATACATACCTTGCTATTCCAGTCATTGCAGCTAAGAGGGTAGCATCTGTAAATCGTTTGGGCGGTGTTGTTTTTTTGTCTTGTATCTCGCCTTTAAGACACAATACTGAGTCACCTATAACAACGTCTGGTAAAATTTCTTCTACATTTCTTTTTTCACTTTCTTCTTTATTAAAAAGTGCTTGCCAACCTACAAAAGTTAAATCCCTTTGCTTGGCAATAAATAAACCACCTTCAATAATTGTTTTAATTTCTTTATCAGCGTAATGACTGGCGCTATAAAACTGTATTATGTAATGCCTTGCGACAAGATAATAAATATTTAATTCATCTTTCGAAAGCCTAGATGACTCAAGTTTTTTAGAAGTTGGAATAATCGCATGGTGAGCACCAACTTTTTTATCGTTCCAAGTGGCACTTTTTAACGATAAGTCGACATTTCCTATATATTCAGATAGCCTTTCATTAATAGAATCTATCGCTTGCAGCACTCTTTCCGCATCACTCAGATGCCCTTTTGGTAAATATCTGCAATCGGATCTTGGATAAGTAATTACCTTATGTCGTTCATATAATGACTGACAAGTATCAAGAACTTTTTGTGCACTATAGCCAAATACTTTTGCAGCTTCGATTTGAAGAGATGACAAAGAATGCGGTAAAGGTGGACTTTTTTTAGATATTTTTTTTGTAAAGTCAGAAATGTTCCCATGCTTATTAGAGATTCGACTAACTACATTTTCAGCAAGAGGCCTTGAAAGCACCCTACTTTCATCATCCATATAAGGTTCACATGCTTTACTCGGTTTCCATTTCCCTTTATACACCTCACCATTTTCAGTTTGTAGTGTTGCAATTACTTCATAAAAAGGCTTCGACACAAAATTTTCAATCTCAAGATCTCTATGAACAACTAAACCTAGAACCGGTGTCTGCACTCTTCCAATTGATAACACTCCCTGATAACCACATTTTTGCCCTTGTAAAGTGCACATTCGAGTCATATTCAAACCATAAAGCCAATCTGCTCGGGCTCTAGCTAATGCAGAAATCGATAAAGATAAAAATTCACGGTTTGGTTTTAAATTATTAAGAGCTTGTTTTACTGCAATCGGGTTTAAATCACTCACAAGGCAACGCAGTGCTGCTTTTTTCTTTTGTTCTGACGCCCCGCAATAATTAATCATTTCATCAATTAAAATTTGACCTTCACGATCTGGGTCTCCCAAATTGACTAAAACATCAGCTTCTTTTATTAATTTCTTGACAACATTAAATTGCTTTCTAGTTTTACTTTTTACAACGAGTTTCCAGTCTGACGGGATTATAGGTAGATGCTCTACAGACCACTTTTTAAAGGCTGGATCATAAAAATCAGGTTCTGCTTGCTCTAACAGGTGCCCAATGCACCATGTCACAATATCGCCATTTCCAACTTTAATAAAACCATCACCTTTGTCATGTGGCTTCGGAAGAGCATCTGCAACCGCTCTACCTAAACTAGGCTTTTCAGCGATAAATAGTTTCATTTATTTTTCTCAATTTGTTTATTTTTTTCTAAATAGTTTTCCTCTAGGAAAACTGTCAACAGGCATAACTTTTTTATGTTTTTTAGTGGTATTTTTGTCAACGAAATCGTCAAAAAACCTATGTCAACGGTAAACTCAAGAATTTAAAAATAACCATTTGATTTATAAATATTTTAATCATTGTCAACACACAGGCTAATTCTTGTTCCCGATCTGGGTCACCTGCATTCACGATTTGAGTTGATTGCTTAACTAATTTTCTTAATGCCGTTAACTGCTTTCGGGTTTTAGACTTGGGCTTCAGTTGCCATTTTTCAGGAATGATTGGTAAATGTTCTAATTTCCAGCTTTTATACTTTTCATCGTAAGCATCTGGCTCAGCCGTCTCAAGTAAATGACCAATACACCAAGAAACACAGTCACCATTGGCCAGTTCAATATAGCCATCATGCTTTTTATGAGGTTTAGGTAAAACATCAGCAATAGCTCTTCCTAAGCTAGGTTTCTCTGCAATATAAAGGATCATCAATAACAATTACTGGATAAATTTACAGTAACTATAAATTCTCCAGAACTGATATGCAACTTTCAGCATACAGGCCGTAACTCGCCATATCGTACATAGTCATAAATTGTAATAATAAAAGATTAAAAATTAGTCGCTTAAGCTTAAGCTTTACGCTATAACATGGATGATCATGAGTAAAAGGAAACAACAATGAAATCACAATCAACTCTTGCACTGGTGATACTGACAGGAATGTTAGGGCTAAGCGGAGTCTCGGCTACAGCTTATGGGTACGATAATCATGAGCAAGCTAAACAAGGCCCAACTACACTGCAATATGATTATCAGTACCGTACAGCTAAAGAGAAAGCACGAGATAAATATCGTCACCCTAAAGCAACATTAGATTTTTTTGGTATTAAACCAACAGATACCGTTATCGAAATTTGGCCTGGTGGTGGCTGGTATTCAAATATTCTTGCGCCAGCACTTAAAGGCTCAGGTGAATTTATTGCCGCTCACTTCCCATCTGATTCAGCGGTGAAATACTATAGAACGTCTCGTGCTAAATACGATGTAAAATTTAAGGATCACCCTGAGCGATATGGTCTCATTAGCGTCACAAGCTTTATGCCTCCAGCTCACCCTGTTATGGCTCCTGCAGAGTCAGCTGATGTGGTACTAACCTTCCGTAACGTGCATAACTGGATCGCTAATGATAACGAAATTGAAGTTTTCAAAGCAGCCTATAACGCTTTGAAGCCAGGCGGGACTTTTGGTGTCGTTGAGCATCGCGCTAAACCTGATGCGACCCGATTAGAAATGATTGAATCTGGCTATGTTACTGAAAAATTTGTAAAAGAATTAGCGCAAAAAACCGGATTCAAACTTGTTGCTAGCAGTGAAGTAAATGCAAACCCGAAAGACACAAAAAATTATCCGTCAGGTGTTTGGACTCTTCCCCCACGGTTAAGGTTAGGTGACCAAAATAAAGCCAAATACCTTGCAATCGGTGAAAGTGATCGAATGACACTAAAGTTCATTAAACCTAAATAAACTCAGTTCTGCATAACCAGCCCCCTTCAGCATAACTACATATGCGCATTTATTTGTTAGAACACTACCCTTTTGTGGTAGTGTTTTTTATTATTAGCAAATTACTGTTAATAACTATTGGTTATATACAAGAAGAAATTATAACTTTTGAATTACATAAATTATTTCTAGTATTTATATTTCAAACACTGTTAACGGAATAATCATGGCTAATATATACGAAGATAACTCACAAACAATAGGTAAAAGTCCACTAGTTCGCCTTAACCGCATTGGTAATGGCAACATTTTGGCGAAAATAGAATCTAGAAACCCTAGTTTTAGTGTTAAATGTCGTATTGGCGCAAACATGATTTGGGCTGCTGAGAAAAATGGTACATTAACCACTGAAAAAGAATTAATCGAACCAACTTCTGGCAACACAGGTATTGCTCTTGCCTATGTAGCAGCCGCTCGTGGATATAAACTTACCTTGACCATGCCTGAAACCATGAGTTTAGAAAGAAGGAAGCTTCTTAAAGCACTTGGTGCTAATTTAGTGCTAACCGAAGGTCCCAAAGGTATGAAAGGAGCAATAGATAAAGCGACTGAAATTTATAACTCCGATCCTGAGCATTATGTTCTATTACAGCAGTTTGATAACCCTGCGAATCCTGAGATTCATGAAAAAACTACAGGCCCAGAGATCTGGCAAGATACAAATGGTGAGATTGACGTGTTTATCGCTGGTGTAGGAACGGGTGGAACCATCACAGGTGTCAGCCGCTACATTAAAAATACTCAAAACAAAGCCATCACCTCTGTGGCTGTAGAACCTGTCGATTCACCAGTAATTACTCAAACGCTCGCAGGTGATGAAGTCCAACCAGGCCCTCATAAAATTCAAGGAATTGGTGCTGGATTTATTCCAGGCAACCTCGATTTATCAGTGGTGGATAAGGTTGAAACCGTAACAAATGAAGAGTCCATCGAAATGGCTCACCGACTCATGAAAGAAGAAGGCATCTTAGCGGGCATTTCTTCAGGGGCGGCTGTAAGTGTTGCAGTAAAACTAAGCGAGCAAGAGGAATACAAGGGCAAAAACATTGTAGTCGTACTTCCTTCATCTGCTGAACGTTATTTATCTTCACCTTTATTCGACGGTGAATTTGGAGATGCAGAAAACGTTCAATAAAACCTCTTCATGAAAAGTCCCCAAGATCAAGCCTGACATAAGTTAGGCTTTTTTATGCCAGTAATTTTTCTATATTCATGCCTCAGGCTCCGTCACACTTCGATAAGCATTGGTATTATATAATCAAGCTGTTAATATAAACTTTAGAAATTATATATAACAAAAAGAAATAAGAGTTTAGTTTTTAAGGTAGGAACCATGACTAACAGTACAAACTTATCGCTCATTTATCTTGACTCTAACGCTACAACACCAGTACACCCTGCCGCAGCACAAGCGGTAATGAGTACCATGACCCAAACCTTTGGCAACCCTAGCAGTTCTCATATCACGGGGATTCGTGCCAAAGACATCATGGAGAAAACCCGCAACGCAGGTAAAAAACTGTTAGGTATTGATAAAGGACAGTTAATCTTCACAAGTGGCGCAACTGAAGGCATTCAAACAGCGATTCTTTCAGCTTTAGTTGAAGCTAAAAAATCATTAACTCCCAACAAGCAGTATTACCTTTTATATGGTGCTACTGAGCATAAAGCCGTTCCCAATTCACTGCATCATTGGAACCAAATTTTAGGCATAAATGCAGAAATTAAAGCCATCCCTGTAGATCATCAAGGTAAGCTAGATCTTAACTTTATTGCTGAACATGCCGCTGATTCATTAATGATATGCACTATGGCGGTAAATAATGAAACTGGTGTTTATCAAGACTTAACGGCTCTGGAAACAACGATTAGAACCACCAATCCCCATGTTTATTGGATGGTTGATTGCGTTCAAGTGCTAGGCAAACGAAACCTTAACATTGAAAACACCAGCATAGATTACGCCCCTTTCAGTGGCCATAAGCTGTATGCACCTAAGGGGATTGGCTTTGTTTATGTGCGTTCAAGCGCACCATTTACGCCATTTATTGCGGGAGGTGGCCAAGAAAGCGGTCAACGCTCTGGAACAGAAAACTTACCCGGAATTGCTTCGTTAAAAGCTATTTTTGATATTTTAAATGGTGATAGCGCACACCAGTTTTCTAACCACTCACAATTGCAAGGTTACCGCTTACAAATCATCAAAGCATTAAAAGAAGCCTTTGGTGACATCGTCTTAAATCATTCATTAGAAAACACTGTCCCAACCACCATCAACTTTGCAATCCCTGGGTTCAGCAGTAAAGAAATCATGGATTTGTTTGATGCGGCTAATATTCGAGTTAGCTCTGGTTCAGCTTGTTCATCTAAGGTTACTCGTAGTTTTGTTTTAGATGCAATGGGGTTACCCGCATGGCAAAGTGAATCGGCGATTCGAATGTCATTTGGCCCAATGTTCAACCAAGATGATTGCGACCAAGCTTGTGAACGCATTATATCGGCAGCAAAAGCATTGAAAGAAAGCTGTTTAGTAGTCAGCAATGAGATCAATGAAACACCATTAGATGGCTTAGTAGAGTTACGTTCAGGCAACAATTGTTGTTGGGTTTATGCTGACAAGCAAACAAAAACCGCGGTAGTGATTGACCCTGTACATGAACTAATCCAACGTATCGTTAATCTTGTCAACTGCCAAGGCCTGACGTTAAAAGCCGTGTTAGACACTCACGGCCATGCTGACCATGAATCATCTCGCAATGAAATCGCCAAGGCTCTCGGTATGTCTACCGCTACTTGTCATTTAGGATGGCCAACCGATACAGATTGTATCGAGATGCTTGGCCAAACTTATTCAAGTATTACGATTGGTAACCACAATTTGGTCAAGGTACCCACCGCCGGACATACAGCAGACAGTGTGAGCTACTTACTCACTCAGAAGTTTAATGGTGAGTATCAATCTTCAATGTGTCACTTTGCTTTTTGTGGCGACACTATCCTAATGGGAAGTCTTGGTAGAACTAATTTTGAAACCAGTTCATCAGCAGAAATGTATGCAAGTTTAAGGCTATTAAATCAATTAGTTGATGAGCAATCTTTGATTTGTGCAAGCCATGACTATTACAACGAGTTTGCCACAACCATTGCGCTTGAAAGAGGTCGTAATCAGTTATTGAACTCTGTTCTTTCAAACAGTATTGATCTTGATACATTCTGCGAACAAAAGTCGGTATTAGATTCACATCTCAATGATGAACAAGGTCAAGAAATCCAATGCGGTGCTTATGTAGAGGTCGACGCGGCATTAAAGATTCGTGAATACGATAAAGATAGCTTAGCGCGGCTACTTAAAGATGATCAAAACATCAAATTAGTTGATATTCGTGAACCCCACGAATACGCATTACAACGCAGTTCCAATGTCGAACTGAATGTGCCCATGACTCGTTTGGTTCAATTTATTAATGAGCGTTCAAAGCAGAAACAAGATAAATATGTGCTTGTTTGCCGAAGTGGCTCTCGCTCACTAGTTGTTGCTCAAGCCCTTGGTCGTCTTGGTTTTGAAAATGTTGGTCACCTTAAAGGTGGTTATGCCTTAGGGTTATAACCACTCAGTGTTATCTCCAGCTCATCAATGTCCTGAGCTGGAGATATTAAAACCGCTAATTTGTTTAGCTAATTCATTCGCACCAACTTCTAATTTTTCACCTACCATACAGGCTTTTTGAGCCGCAATTAACACTTCGCTCGCATTGTTTTTGATCACTTCAGTACTGGTATTAACTTGCACTGTTGCTTCTCTCTGCTCAGTTACAATTTCTGCAACCTGCTGGATCAAGCCAACAACCTTAGACACTTGCTGAGTTAGACTAGTTATGGTTTCACTTACTTCATGGGCTTGCTTAACGCCATTGTTCGCCTTTTGAGTACCCGATTCCATAGTGGAGACGGCTCTAGAGGTTGATTGTTGAATTTGTTCAATCATTCCTCTAATTTCGTCAGTTGAGCTAGCTGTGCGACTTGCAAGTGTTCTGACTTCATCAGCCACTACAGCAAAACCTCTACCCTGCTCACCAGCTCTAGCAGCCTCAATTGCCGCATTCAAAGCCAGAAGGTTTGTTTGCTCTGCAATTTCATGAATAACCTCCACCACTTTGCCTATGTCGTTGGCATACACAGCTAATTGGTTAATAACCTCTGCACCTTGGCTGACTTCTTCAGCAATTTGATTGATCTCGCTTACCGTTTGATTGATCACCTGCTGACCAAGATCTACATCTTTTTGAGTTTCCACGGTAATTTGAGTCGCGGTGCGAGTGTTTTCATCAACTGCGTTTACTGATGCTACAAGCTGATCAATAGCAGTAACCACTTGGTACGTTTTTTGTTGTTGAGAATTTAAGCTGAACTCCACACTTGAGGTTTCAGATTTCACCTCATGACTAGCCAATACAACATTATCACTTAATTGCTGGACGTCATGGATCAAAGTTCGAATACTGGCTAGCATCTTGTTGAATGACAACGCGATTTGATAAAACTCATCTTTAGCATCAATTGCTATATCCTCGCTCAAATCACCGCGAGCCATTTGTTCAGTCATTGATTTAATAACTGATACATTCTGCGAAATGGCACAGTATGCCGAGAAGAAAAAGTAAAAGCTTATTGCTATAACGCCTAATATCACTGCGACAACCCAATACATTTGTTGCTGTTGTGATTGTAATTTCGACGACAATTTGATTTCTAGTAATTGCTTAGTTTCATTCGTCAAATGCGCTAGAACTTGCTGCTGATTACTGCTTAATTGAGAAAATTGAGCCAAACTAGTTTCAAAACTATCTGGCTCTACTATTTTTTTATTAATTGTGTTGATGAGTTTCTCTGTATTGCTTTCAACACTACGCACACTTTGTTGCCATGTTGCATCGTCTGCATAATATTCTTCGACTCTATTAGCACTCTTTTTAAATATGAGAAGCAATTCTTTCAAGCGATTATTCGTTGCCACCAGCTGTGTGTAGCTTTGTGGGGTAAATCTTCCCTCTTTCAGGATGCTCAAGGCTTGAGTGCTACTTCTTGAGCTGAATTCACTGACCACAAGTTGCTTAGATAAATAAAACTCCGTGAGATAATAGATTGCAGGATCAGAGTCTAATGACAGCCCACTTTCTTCGGCAACGCTCCCTTTTACTTCACTGGTTACATCCGCTAATTGCTCGAGAGTTTTGGGCGTGAAATTTTTAGATAACGATAAGCTGCGTAATGCAGAAAATTGAGTCGAAGATCTTGGAAACAAGGCAGAATTATTTGACCAAAATGCTAATTGATTAGACAAATCAGTTGAGCTTACTTGGCCGTTTCTTACTTCCATTACCTTAAAAGCAAAATCATTAAAAAGGTCAATAATATGTTTGCCTTCAAGCTTACGCTCACTGATTTTCAAGTTTTCAGTTTGAAATTGGATGTAGCCATAAGCTCCGAAAATTAAAGGCAACAAGGTCACCGAAGCTAACAGCATAAACTTCTTTTTAAACGCTAATCGATTAAAGAGCTTTATCCCTAAAGACAGCAGTCCTGACATCTACCTATTACCTCTATTTTTATTCTACTCATTCCAGCCTTCTTCCTATAAAACTAAGAGAGAAAGCAGTTACAAGACCTTTAAAAACTGGAACTTATTTCACTTTATATCGGCAATAGTTAACAAAATATTAGTGTTTTGATAAAAATTAGCGAAATCACATATAACCAAACGGTATATAAATTAAATTTATTAGGCGATTTTAATATGCTTTACTTATCAAAAATCATACGGAAATAATCTTGAATGATCATTGGAAGCCAAACTAGTCTAAAAGGAATTATGCAACAGCTTGAGCTTGTATCAACTACTGACTCTACGGTATTGATACTAGGTGAGACAGGTACAGGCAAAGAAGTTATTGCACGACATATACATCAACAATCGTCACGTCAGCAACAGCCCTTTATCAGAGTTAACTGCGGTGCAATCTCGTCAGAATTGATTGACTCTGAGTTATTTGGCCATGAAAAGGGCAGCTTTACTGGTGCAACAAGCCAAAAGCGAGGCTGGTTTGAACAAGCTGATGGCGGTACACTATTTTTGGATGAAGTTGCGGAACTAAGCCTAGCGGCACAAGTTAGGTTATTAAGAGTCATCCAAGAAGGCTCTCTTAGACGTGTTGGCAGTGAACAAGAAATAAAGGTAGATGTTCGTGTGATTGCTGCAACCCATAAAAATTTAGCCGAAGAAGTTCAACACAAACGTTTTCGTGAGGACTTATTATTTAGACTTAATGTATTTCCAGTTAATCTCCCCCCATTGAGGCAGAGACTTGAAGACATTTCAGCTTTATCGGAGTACTTTGCAACCACAGCTGCGAGTGTATTATCCCTACCAATTTGTAGACCAACTCAACAGCAAATTCAATATCTTCAACAGCACTCATGGCCGGGTAACGTTCGTGAGTTGCAAGGGGTAATAGAAAGAGCTGCGATTTTAGGCCGAGGACAAAAACTGGCAATTGAAAGTGCACTATTTATAAAGAATAGTGACATCAGATTAATAGAACCTGAAGAAACGAGCTTTGCAGAGAACATTGGAGAAGTTCAGCATCAGGCATCATTTGCCAAATTAGATGAAGTGATCATTCAACATATCAATCAAGCCCTTAGGAAAAGTTACGGCCGCGTTGAAGGCCCTTTCGGGGCAGCAAAGCTCTTAGGAATTAACCCAAGTACTTTGCGTTCTAAGATCAGAAAGTATGGGATTAACCCAGCGCCTGCGACAAATCTGCGATAAGATCTTCTGGCGCTTCCACCCCAATGCTCAAACGTATCAAAGAGTCTGAAATTCCTGCTTCTTGTCGTAATTCAGGTGATACCGCTGCATGAGTGGTGGTTGCAGGGTGACACGCTAAGCTTTCTAAATCTCCTAAGCTCACCGCTTGGGTAAATAACTGAAGATTATCTAAAGTCTTTTGACAGGCAGATTCACCACCAACCAATTCAAAACTCACTAAACCACCAAAGTGACCTACCGATTGGGATGCAATTTGATGATAAGGGCTAGATTTCAAACCTGAGTAATGGACTTTTTCAACTTTAGGATGACTTTCTAAAAACTCAGCGACTTTCATAGCACCTTGTTGATGAGCCTCCATTCGTAAAGGCAAGGTCCTTAAACCTCGTGATAACAAATATGCATCTTGAGGACTAATCGACGCACCAAGATGTTTTAGTCCGATAGTTCTTACTTGATCCATTAATGCGTTTGCACCAGCAACAACTCCAGCAATGATGTCCCCATGACCACTCAAATATTTAGTCGCACTGTGCATCACCAAATCCATTCCATGCTCCAATGGACGGAAAAAATACGGTGAATATAAGGTATTGTCACAAACCGTAATCGCCCCAACCTTTTCAGCCGCTTTTTTTACCTTACGAAAATCATTTATAGCTAATGTTGGGTTTGAAATTGGCTCAAATAAAATAATTTTGGTTTGCGAGTGAATTCGTTCAAGCAAATCATCATCACTAAAGTAGCGATGAACGTTGACGCCAAAGCGAGTTAGTGTTTGGCTAAGCATTGCTGAGCTCCCACCGTATACAGGTTCTACGACAGCGATATGGTCGTCTTGATGACACAAGGCGATAAAAATACTGCTTAGTGCTGCCATGCCGCTGGATACAACCAAAGCCTGCTCTGCACCCTCGATTTGTGCCAGCGTTTGTTCAAGGGCGCTTACAGTAGGGTTCGCCATTCTGCTATAAATAAACCCTTGCTCATCCCCGGAAAATCGAGCTTTTCCTGATTCAAAGTTAGGATACTGGTATGTACTACTTTGATAGATAGGAATATTTAACGCTCCGTGTTGATCTTCAACTTTGTATGAGTGCAATACTTTCGTTTTAAATTTCATTGTTATTCTTTTCACTTTTATGAGTAATACCGTTCGTACCAATTAACTATGTCTTAGTTAAAGCCTTAACTTTGCAACTACATCGTTGCAATTCCTCACCATAGCTAAGGCTATGATTCGTCATTGCGCCTTGTATTTCCTTCGCTAATGCTTCCCTATAACACAGTTAATTGATGTGAACGGTATAATGTAATTCCGCAACATCAGGATGAGAGCGTAATCTCCCCTTCAAAATGTTCTCTCCCACTTGATAAAAAAGTGGATTGTTAGGATCGCTATCAGGACCATGCGCTTGCTTTTTGAGGTGTTCAGGTAGACTTAATAAAGGCACATTTGTATCCAGCTTGGGCCATAAAAAGAATGCACAAGAATAACGGTCTTTGTCTGACTGAGGACTGACTACACGATGAACCGTTGCTTTTAAATAGCCGTCCGATGCCAGCTCTAATAACTCGCCAATATTCACAATTAGCGTACCCGGCTTTGGTGGAACCGCTAACCACCCCTCATCCGTTTCAACTTCTAACCCAGACATTTCGTCTTGAATCAGCAATGTCAGAAAACCAGAATCTTTATGCGCCCCAACGCCTTGGTTCGAGCCATGTGGCTGTTTAGGATAGCGGATCAGTTTGGTATGTTGGTGAGGAAGTTCAGATAAACCAGCATCAAAAACATTGGGATTTTGATCTAATGATTCAGCAAAGGCTTTTAACAACAAAACAGATAATTCCGTCATTTTATCTTGAAAGGCTAGTAGTTGTTGTTTCATGCGGGGCAAGCCAGCAGGCCATTGATTACTACCACGCATCTTCAACCAAATTGGAGACTTACCGTGTACATAAGGTGTCGGCTCCTCTCTCATGAAATCAAATTGTTCCCGTTTATCTTGCTCACCTAGGGTCAACTCACTCCCCACTTTTGAATAACCACGAAAATGAGGAGAGTGCTTCATTTCAATGCTGAGCTTTTCTTCCGCGGGCAATGCAAAAAAAGAATGCATTAATTCAAACGTATTCTTTTGAATTGAGGTATCTAAGCCGTGATCATCCAGATAGAAAAAACCAACCTCTTTACTGGTTTCTCTTAGTGTTTTGAGAAAAGCTTGCTTTTGCTTTCCACCTGCCAAATATTGGCTAAAAGTGAGCGTTGGAAGTGGCTTCATTAACTAACCTCAGTTTATTTACTACTGGAGTATATAAGGCGAAAAGCGTGCCAAAAGTTAATACATTGATATTGAAAATGTTTTCAAAAAAAATATTTAAAGCCGCCAAATCAGGAAGATAAACCGTTATATTTAGCGGTTTTTATTTGAAAAAAGAATTACAGATTTATTTTTATGATATTTAGAACTGCTAACTTTCTAGGGTCCACTCTTGAAAAATATGACAATGTCTTGAACTTAACTGATGTTTTTTTAAGCGTCAACTGTAATAGAATGATAAAGTAACAAAATTGATACCTCTGAAACGCCTTTTCAGAGGGAAATTGAAGCAATAAATATATACCGTACTAAACACGTTATTGGACGAATCCGTGCTAGCTTTCAGGTTAAACTAGCACTTAAAACTACCTTCAGGATTACTTAAGAAATTAAGTTTCTTTTCTTGGTTTTGCTACTGATAGGTACATCCCCGCGATTATCATTCCAAGGCCTGTTACTTGGTATAAAAATAGCTTCGAACTGGTATCAACACCATCAATCAAGATACTCGTGATCATTTGTCCACTTAAAATAAGTAACACTGCTTTGACTGCGCCAACTTTGTGAAAAACAAAGCTATTAATTGCTACATATAACGCACCTATAGCACCGCCAAGATAAATCGAAAAGTCTGCATCAAGATTTAATTCAGTTGGAAAACCAAAAAATAGAAAAATCAGCACAGATAATAGGGCAAAGCCAACGAAATGATTCATTGTCGAGGCGACAAATGCATTTTTCTTCACGCTCAACATACCATTTAATGTTCTGGCCAAAGCGATTAAAGCACCATTTAATAGACCCAGAAGTATCATGGTCATAACGTATCTCCTGAAGCTAGGATAATTAACAAGCTGCCACCAGTGATTAAGAGTAAACTGGCAAAATCTCTTAGACCTATTTTCTTTTTACTTAGTCCAAATAATCCAAAACCATCACTGACTAAGCTGAAAATTATTTGCCCTATAATAGCGAGAGCTAGTGTACCTGAAAGACCTAGATAACTATTTACGGTATAACCAGCAAGTAACACCGTGAATGCACCGGGTATACCACCGAGATAGGCAATAAATGGGGCTTTTTCCATACTTGTCGCACTATTCGATTTTCGTTGAATGAATAGCATCAGTATCAATGCCGTAAAACCACCAACCCCATGAGCAAACCAAGATGCTTCAATTGGTGAATAGGTGAATGCAAGTTGGCTGTTAAAGAAGATCATGAGAGCTAATAGCCCGCCAGCCCCGAGAGTTAAAATTGAAAACCTTAACTGATTACTTTCCATATAAAATACTCTGATAACTACTTGTTGGAGGCGTATTGTAAATAAATTGATTGACGAATAAAGCTCAATTAAGGAAACTTATAGTTGAGAATAAGTTAACAATAAAATAAATGAATAACCTATCTGCTATCCCCATTTTTGTCACCGTTGTAAAACGAGGATCATTTTCAAAGGCTGCAGTTGAATTAAAAATCACAACTTCGGCGGTTAGCAAACGTATTAACCAATTAGAACAAAACCTAGATGCTAGGCTTTTTAATCGAACGACTCGCAGTTTAACTTTGACAGAAATGGGAGAAGTTTATTTTGAATTTGCAAACAAGGCATTCAACCTTACTCAGCAAGGTTCCGAAGCTCTTCAAAATCTGAAACAAAAACCAACAGGAAAATTAAGAATAAATGCACCCATGTCATTTGGGCGGCTTCACCTAGCCAAAGTCATGCCCGAGTTTTTAAATCAACAACCAGATATAGAGGTGGAGTTATCGCTTGATGACAGGATGACCGATTACGTTGATGAAGGTATTGATGTTGGTATCAGGATTGGAAATTTACCCGATAACTCGTTAATTGCTCAGCGTCTTGCACCTTGCAATAGTGTTTTATGTGCTTCTCCAGAGTATGTAAAAAAGTGTGGGTTACCAAGGACGCCAAGTGAATTAGAAAATCATAATTGCTTATTTTATTCTTATTTTCGTGCTGGGTTTGAATGGACATTTATGAAAGACAAAGAAGTATACTCAGTAAAGCCTACAGGCACTTATCAGGTCAATAATAGCGAGGCATTGAAAGAAGCGTTGCTTCAAGATGTAGGTATTGGAAATATGCCACTTTTTATCATCGAAAATGAATTGAAGAACGGTAGCTTGGTATCAGTATTAGATGAATATAGCTTGCCAAAACATACTATTAACGTAGTTTATCCCAACCGTGAACATCTACCTCTTAAAGTGGTCGCATTCATAGAGTTTTTGAAAACAAAATTTAAAACAGATACTCCTGACTGGGGTTAATTTAGCTTATCCAAACTCATACTGAGGCAAAGGCAATCTAGAATGATTCTTTATTACTCTACAACACCAACCTTGAAATAGTCCTTTTCAATCCATAGGTTAACAGCACTTACAAACTTTCCATTTATAAACAACATAGGCACTTTTGCTCGTTCCCAAGGTGGTACTTTAAGCTCCTGCCATAACTTTTTTAATGCTCTTGATTTGTGCCGGAAATGAGGGTGACATTGGGTACTACCAGCTAAGTTGAAGCGAATACTGAGAGGTGCCGATTCAGATAGTTGAACCTGATTCAAAATTTCAGATAATTGCAACACGCGGCCATCAGCTAAGGCTACTTGATAATCTTTCTCGGCTAACTCTGCCTGAGTACCTAGAACTATCGATTGAGGCAATTTGTTATCTAGCTGCGCTGAAGCAAAAGCAAAGACTTGTCCTTGATATCGGCGAATAGTCAAACCAGAGACATTCAGTTCAACACTTGCATCTGATTTTGCATTTAACACTTGGTCAAGAATCTCATCCAGTTGAACTCTGGAAGGAATTGGCAACTTTATAAAAGCAATAAACGCTCGAAAAATCTGGCGCTGCCAAGGCCTCGATAGTTCATTAAACCCGGCTAAGGTTAATACTTTTTCGGCATAAGGAGAGTCAGCTAAATACGAAGTGAGCTTTTCCCCTACCACTTCATCTAACAGAGCCTGTTGCTCTCCACACAGTTCAGCTGTTCTACTTCCAGTTGTCGCTATTGATGTCCAACGTTTTTTTAAAGCTGGGATAATGTTTAAGCGAAGAAAATTACGATCAAAACTGTCGTCTTGATTACTGTCATCTTCAATATGGGAAATTTTGTGTTGCTGAGCCAACTCTTGAATCGCTGATTTACTTAAATTTAGTAGAGGGCGATATTGAATGACTTCTTTCTCGATAACTTGAACAGGGGCCATTCCCGATAATCCCTTTGGCCCTTGTCCACGTTTAAGCGCAAGTAATAAGGTTTCTAGCTGATCATCTTGATGGTGAGCTGTTAGCAATATGTCGCCAGAATGCATTTCTTCTAATAAAGCTTGGTATCGTGCTTTTCTCGCCTCAGCCTCTAAACTCAAACGCGAACCTTGCTTTACCTTTACAGATTTAGCAACAAAAGGAAGCTGATATTGTATTGCCCGTTGCTCACAATGTTTCTGCCAGTCATCTGCAAAACAGCTTAAGCCATGATTTATGTAGACCAATTTTACCGATAACTGCGGCTGACTCTGTTTGAGCTGACTTAACAAAAACGCCAGTACTTCAGAGTCGACACCGCCACTGTAGCCTAAAACAAGTGATCTATTCTCTAACCCAGAAAAAGACTGTAATGTTTGCCAAACTTCTTCAATATAAGTTTTCAAGGCCATTAAAACATCATCCTGACTTTATCGGGCCCTATCATGGTTTGCAGTGACAGTAACAACTCGTCTGTGGGATTTATACGCCAGTTTTCACCCAAGGTTAATTGCCCTTTTGCCTCTGGCAAATGATAGTTAATGACAATCGGCACCTTACCATTCTCCCGCCATGGCGAGAGTGTTTCTTGAAACGATTCAAGTAAAGAATTTGAAATCTCTTCACCTGCCATGTCAATTTCTACCGCTTTTGCATAGTGACTTCTGGCATCACTGATATCGACAACATTACGAGCGGTCATGCGATTACCACCAGAGAAATCATCAACACTGACTTCACCTTCACAGATGAGCACACGGTCTTTTTCAATCAAGTGCTGAAACTTTTCAAAGGCATCGGTGAAAAACATGACTTCCAAGCGACCACTTTTATCATCCAAGGTCACTAAGCCCATTTTTGAGCCACGCTTGGTCATCATCACTCGACTGGCGATCACAAGACCTGCAATCTTCACGGTTTTGCCTCGCCCAGTTGGATGAGTGTCTTTCAATCGACCATTGGTATAGTACTTAAGCTCTTTTAGGTACTGATTGATTGGGTGACCAGTCAAATACAAACCTAACGTATCTCGCTCACCTTCTAGCCAAATTTTATCTGGCCACGGCGTACAATCAACAAACTGCTGTTTAACGTCATCAGGTTCGGTATTAAGTAAACCAAACATATCACCTTGACCGATAGCCGCCGCTTTAGAATGTTGATCAGCGGCCTTTATCGCTTCTGGCAACGTTTCCATCATAGACGCACGATGCGGGCCTAAATTATCTAACGCGCCTGCACAAATCAGTTTTTCAATGACACGGCGATTAAGTTTCTTCAAGTCAATACGAGCACAAAAATCGAATAAATCTTTAAATGGGCCACCTTGCTCACGCGCTTCGATGATGGACTCTACAGGTCCCTCACCCACACCTTTAATGGCACCAATGCCATAAACAATGTTTTGTTCATCATCGACCGTAAACTTGTATAAGCCTTTATTCACATCAGGTGGAAGTAATGGCAGTCCCATGCGTTCACATTCATCCACCAGAGTAACCACTTTATCTGTGTTATCCATATCAGCCGACATTACCGCCGCCATAAACTCTGATGGATAATGAGTTTTTAACCACAAGGTTTGATAAGAAACCAAAGCGTAAGCCGCTGAGTGAGACTTGTTAAATCCATAACCAGCAAATTTTTCCACCAAATCAAAGATTTTCATGGAAAGTTCACCATCTACACCATTATTGATAGCCCCTTCTTTAAAGGTACCGCGCTGCTTTGCCATTTCTTCTGGCTTTTTCTTACCCATTGCACGACGCAACATATCTGCGCCACCTAGGGTATAACCTGCTAGCACCTGCGCGATCTGCATCACTTGCTCTTGGTACAGAATAATGCCGTAAGTTGGTTCTAGAATCGGTTTTAACGATTCATGCTGCCATTGTTGATCGGGGTAAGAAACTTCTTCACGACCATGCTTACGTTCAATAAAGTTATCTACCATGCCCGATTGCAAAGGGCCGGGACGGAACAAGGCTACTAATGCGATCATATCTTCAAAGCAGTCTGGTTGTAGCCGCTTGATCAGATCTTTCATACCGCGGGATTCCAACTGGAATACAGCTGTGGTTTCGTAACGTTGAAGAAGCTTAAATGACTTGGGATCATCAAGAGGGATAGCATCAATATTAACGGGTTCTAACCCATTTTTAGCTTGGCGACGATTCACCATTTCCAATGCCCAATCGACAATGGTTAAGGTTCTTAACCCCAAGAAGTCAAACTTAACCAGCCCAGCAGTTTCAACGTCATTCTTATCAAATTGAGTAACGGGGTTTTTACCCTCAGAATCACAATAAAGAGGTGCGAAATCAGTAATGGTTGTTGGTGAAATAACCACACCACCCGCATGTTTACCCGCATTTCGGGTCACACCTTCAAGCTTGCGACACATATCAATAAGATCGCGTACTTCTTCATCGGCATCATAAGCTTCAGGCAAGCCAGGCTCTACTTCAAAGGCTTTTGCTAACGTCATCCCAGGCTCTGCTGGAACCATTTTTGATATTCGGTCAACGAAACCATACGGATGACCTAGAACACGACCTACATCTCGAATTACCGCTTTAGCCGCCATGGTTCCGAAAGTGATGATCTGCGAAACCGCATCACGACCGTAAAGCTCAGCAACGTGATCAATTACTTCATCTCGTCTATCCATGCAAAAGTCGATATCGAAATCCGGCATAGATACACGTTCAGGGTTCAAGAAACGTTCGAACAGCAAGTCAAATTCAAGAGGGTCAAGGTCAGTAATTTTTAACGCATAAGCCACTAAAGAGCCCGCACCAGAACCTCGACCGGGACCGACTGGAATGCCATGATCTTTCCCCCATTGAATGAATTCCATAACGATAAGGAAGTAACCAGGGAATCCCATTTGGTTTACAACTTTTAGCTCAATATCCAAACGTTCATCGTACTCTTTTCGCTTTTCTTTTCGCTCTTCTTCATCAGGGAATAAAAACTGAAGCCGCTCCTCAAGTCCTTCTTCTGATTTGGCAACTAAGAAGTCTTCAATCGACATATCGCCTGTTGGGAAGTTTGGAAGAAAGTACTCACCAAGACGAACTGTGACATTACAACGCTTGGCAATTTCTACAGAATTTTGAAGCGCTTCTGGAATATCGGCAAACAGCTCACACATTTCATCTTCGGTGCGAAGATATTGCTGCTCACTGTATTTTTTAGGACGTCTTGTATCAGCTAAGGTATAACCGTCATGGATAGCAACTCTGATTTCGTGGGAATCAAAATCATCTTTTTCAAGAAATACCACTTGGTTAGTCGCCACAACAGGTAAATCGACTTGTAATCCAAGCTCAACTGCCATATGCAAATAACGCTCTTCGTCTGGACGACCCGTTCTTAACAGTTCTAGGTAATAACGATTATGAAAATGAGTACGATAAAACTCTATCAACGCTTCAACTTGAGCTTGATTACCTTTAAGCAGAGCTTGACCAACGTCGCCATCTTTACCACCTGATAACAAAATAATACCAGCGTTATATTTCACTAGCCATTCTTGATCTATGACTGTCTTTCCTTTGAACTCTCCACGTAAATAGGCTTGACTGATCAATTGAGTCAGATTCTGGTAACCATCGTTATCCATCGCCAACACTGTAACAGCACATAACTCATCAATATCAGGCACTTGCATCCAAAAATCAGCACCGATTATTGGCTTTATGCCAGCACCATGACAACCGCCATAGAACTTAACTAACCCACACAAGTTGTTTTGGTCTGTTAATGCAATGGCTGGCATTTCCAGCTCATCAGCACGAGCTAGAATAGGTTTAACCTTAGCTACACCATCTGACATTGAAAAATCACTGTGGACACGAAGGTGAACGAAACGAGGCTCTGGCATATATTAATTTCTTATATAGATATAACTTTTAAAAATAATTGAGTGTCAGTTTTATGACATTCGTTGATCTAAGTCACAACAAAAGCGGTTATTGAGAACAATGACTTAGAAAAGAGTTTTCATTCTAAAGTTTTAATTTAGCAGCTATTAACATTTTTATCTTTCTTACTTTTTAACAAACTTAGAGTTTTTACTATTAATTTTTTGATTGCTTATCAATAGCTTACCTGTTTAAATCTTTGTAAATCATTTGAGGGGAAGGCTATGATTTATACTAATTTAACGTGTTTAAACTGTGGCACGCAACAAACAATGTTCAGAGCAAAAAGAAAGCTTCTTGAAAAGCTAATTCATTACAATCAATATCGAGTAGTGTGCAGTTGTTGCAAAGCTCATCACCATATTAATCGTAGCAGCAGAACGTTAACGCTGATTAAGCCTACAGAACAAACTAAGCAATCAATTCCCGCACAGGTTTAAAGCTTCTTCTATGCTCTGGCAACACTCCATGGACGGACAAGGCTTCCATGTGTGCTTTTGTTGGATACCCTTTATGAGCGGCAAATCCATACTCTGGATGCTTTTTGTCTAACTCAAACATTTCTCGGTCGCGAACGACTTTTGCTACGATAGAAGCCGCACTAATTGCTTCAATCAAACCATCGCCTTTTACTATAGCATGCCCTACCATCGGTAATTCAGGCACTCTATTACCATCAATCAACACAGTATCAGGGGTTATTGATAACCCAACTACAGCTCGCTGCATAGCTACCATGGTTGCTTGAAGAATATTGATTTCATCTATCTCTTGAGGCGAAGCTCGACCAACACTTACGGCTAAGGATTTATCCAAGATTTGCTCATAAAGCGCATCACGCTTTTTTTCAGAGAGCTTTTTAGAATCATGTAAGCCTTCGATTGGATTCTTAGGATCGAGTATCACTGCTGCAGTAACGACATCACCCACAAGAGGTCCACGTCCTACTTCGTCAACACCAGCATGTAGACCCTGAGTAAGTTCAAGAAGTTGCTCTTCGGTAATACCTTTAAATACAGTCATTAGATTAGCGCCTCTACAGCATCAGCAGCTCTTTCACTGGCATTACAAGCAATGGACTTATGAATTTCTGTGAACTTATGTTTTAAAGGTGCAAAGTCGCCATCCAATTGTACTGATACCGCTTCAGCAATTTTTTCAGGAGTACAGTCACTTTGGATTAACTCTTTAACCACTTCTTCTGCTGCCAATAAATTAGGTAAAGAATAGTGTTCAATCTGCATCATTCGCTTAGCGATTTTGTAGGTGATAGGGCTGACTCGATAGGCTACAACCATGGGACGTTTCACCAGCATCGCTTCTAAGGTCGCAGTACCAGATGCCAGTAGAATACAGTCTGCCGCCGCCATTACGGTACGAGACTGCCCTTCAACAAGATTAATCTCTAAATCGGGAGCAAATTGCTTTAAAGCATCGATATATTGCTGTTTGCGTTTGTCGTTTACCAAAGGAGTTACAAACTTTAAATCCGGATACTTTTGCTTAAGTAATGCTGCCGCTCTAACAAAAGGCTCAGCTAGCTGCTTAAGCTCCCCTCCTCGGCTTCCAGGTAAAATAGCTAAATATTCAGATTCTGGTTCGAGTCCAAGTTCGGCTCTGGCAGCTAATTTATCGCTTTCAAGAGGAATATCATCGGCTAACGTATGACCCACAAAAGTACATGGCACTTGATGCTTGTCATAAAACGCTTTTTCAAAAGGCAATAAAGAAAGCACCATATCAGTCGCTTTATCAATTTTGAAGATACGCTTAGGACGCCACGCCCACACTGACGGACTAACATAATGAATGGTTTTAATGTCTCGTTGCTTTAACTTTAACTCAAGACCGATATTAAAATCTGGCGCATCAATACCGATAAAACAATCAGGCTGAATTGCTGTAATTTCTTTAATCAATTCACGTCGAACTTTGAGTAAGCGAGGTAAACGTGAGAGCACTTCAACCAGTCCCATTACCGCTAACTCTTCCATAGCAAACAAAGACTCAAAACCAAGAGCTTCCATTCTTGGGCCACCTATACCGACAAAACGGGCATTGGGGTACCGTTGCTGCAGGGATTTAACTAAACCTTCCCCAAGAATATCACCTGAAACCTCACCGACAACAATGGCAAAGGTTGGAGCTTTTTTTTGCGTCATAAATCCATTCTTAACCTAGAAAAAGTGGTTGATGACGTTCATATACGCAGAAAAAATTGTCAGTAGCAAGGCTTGGATTGAAATAGGTAGCTTTCCTACCTATGAAATCTATAACGAAGCTAATGACGATTTTAGCAAGTATATGAATATTTAATATTCAACCAACTCATAAAACCGTAACTTGTTATTTTATATTTAAATATATCAACCAGTTAAATTGAAATTTCGTTCAACTGCTTTTTTTAGGTTCATATAAAAAGGCCTCAAAAGAGGCCTTAATAAGTAAACATTAAACCTTAGCGTATAATGCCACGACTTGAGTTTAAGACAAAATCAATTAAATGCTTCACCTCTGCGCAGTCTTCTGCATCTTGTTGTAAAGATTCAATTGCTTCTTCTACCGTTAAGTTATTACGGTAAAAGGCTTTGTATGCTTGCATTACAGCTTGCTGGCTTTCTTTAGAAAAACCGCGACGTTTTAAGCCTTCACGGTTCAAGCCTCTTGGAATAGCCGGAGAACCAGATGCCATTACAAATGGCGGAACGTCTTGCAAAATCAAGGATGCCCCAGCAGTAAATGCATGAGCGCCAATATGCACAAATTGGTGTACTCCAGTCATACCACCAAGAATTGCCCAATCACCGACATGAACATGTCCTGCAATCATAGCATTACTAGCAAGAATAACGTTGTCTCCAACGACACAGTCGTGAGCGATGTGAACATTGTTCATAAACAAGTTATTAGAACCAATAAGAGTTTCACTATTGTCCTGAACGGTTCCACGGTGAATACTCACAAACTCACGGATGATATTGTTATCACCAATAATCAAACGAGTATCTTCACCTGCAAACTTTTTGTCTTGACAACCCTCACCTACTGATGCAAATTGGAAAATACGATTGCCTTTACCAATGACAGTAGGGCCTTTAACCACAACATGAGAGCTTAACCATGTATCGTCGCCGATTTCGACACCTTCGCCAATATAGCTCCATGGTCCTATGGTGACATTTTTTCCAATTTTTGCATCTGGATGAACGAACGCTAACTTATCAATCACAATTAGATCTCTCTGCGGGCACACATAATTTCAGCTGAACACGCCAACTCGCCATCCACTCTAGCTTCTGCTTGGAAAACGCCAATCCCACGACGCTCTTTAATCATTTTAACGTGATAATTAATTTGATCTCCTGGTTCGACAATACGCTTAAAGCGAACTTTGTCTATACCAGCAAAGTAAAAAAGTACATTATCACCAGGAGGTTCATCGCTCATTGTTTTGAACGCTAATAAACCACAAGCTTGTGCCATACCTTCAAGCAATAATACCCCCGGCATTACTGGCTTTACAGGGAAATGTCCTTGAAAAAAAGGCTCATTTACAGTTACATTTTTTAAACCGTGCAACTCACCGGTGCTATTTTCACCAATCGTGTAATTCAAAACGCGATCTACTAATAAAAATGGATAACGGTGAGGCAAAAACTTAATGATCTCGTGAATATCCATAGTATTCATTTCATTTGACACGAATACGTTTCCTCTAAATTTCTTTTGATTCTGCGGCTTTTTCTAACGTCTTCACTCGCTGGAACAATTCATCCAACTGTCTGAAGCGAACCGTATTTTTACGCCATTGTTTGTTTGGCATCGCAATGGTAGCTGAAGACATGATGCTTCTCTCGCGCACAACACTGGTAATATTTGTACTACCAGTTACATGAGTACCGTCCGCAATAGATAAATGCCCAGCAACAGCACAATTTCCACCAATGATACAATGCTTACCTATGGTGCAGCTTCCTGCTAAAGTTGTATTACCTGCAATTGCAGTATGAGCACCGATTACAGCGTTATGAGCAACTTGAATTTGGTTGTCTAAAATAACACCGTCTTCGATAATCGTGTCATCTAATGCCCCACGGTCAATGGTCGTACTGGCACCAATTTCAACGTTATCACCAATACGAACACTGCCCGTTTGCGGAATCTTAACCCACTTACCGGCATCATTTGCATAGCCGAACCCATCTGATCCGATAATAGTACCAGAATGGATAATACATTGCTGACCAATTGTGATTCTGTGATAAATAGTCACATTTGCCCAAATACGCGTATTTGAACCAATAATAGAACCTTGCCCGACGACGGTTCCAGCCCCAATTTCTACATTATCACCCAGAATAACATTAGCATCGATGACCGCATTAGCACCAACAGTTACCCCTTCACCTAGCTGAGCAGATGCATGAATTTGTGCACTTGGGTGAATGCTATCTGCCGCTTTAGGAGTGGTATCTAACCACTGTGCAACTCGAGCAAAGGCAACATAAGGATCTTTTACAAAAATGGCCGTTCCCGAATATTCACTCTGCATTTTGCTTGATAGCAAGATTGCTTCAGCTTGGGTTGACTCTAGCTGACTGCGATATTTAGGATTGGCTAAAAAAGAAAGCTGGCCTGCTTGCGCTGCTTCAAGGGTTGCAACACTGTTGATTACAGTATCGCCATTTCCTTGAACTTCACCATCAAGACGAGTAGCCAGCTCTTTTAGAGATATGGATTGCATTTATACCAATTCCATTTATTTCATTCCTTTATAACAAGGAACAAAAGATTTTAGAATAAGGCGCAAGTTTACAGAATTATCCGAGTAATTCCAAAACTTGCTGCAATGCTATTACTTACTTTTGCTTACCGCTTCAACAACCTTGCTGCTGATATCAGCTGTTGGCTTCAAATAAATAACAGCGTTACGTGGAAGAACAAGATCATACTTTTCTTTCTTAGCTAAAGCGTCAATGGCTTTTTGAACTTTAGAAAGTAATTTGTTTTGCTCTTCGCCGCTACGACGACGAAAGTCTTCTTGAAGCGCTTTACCTTTTAACTGAAGCTCAGAGCGAATTGACTCCATTTTACGTTGCAGTTCAGTTTGCTGATCTTTGCTCATGATAGCTGCATCACGTTGTTGCTTTTCTAAAAGCCCACGAAGTTCTTGTTGTTTCTTTTTAAGAGCAGCTTCACGATCAGCAAATTCTGATTGCAAGGCTTTTGCGACTTGCTCACGTTGCGGCAACTGTTCAAACACTGCGCCCATATCAACAATTGCAATTTTTTCAGCTTGAGCCATCAAAGGGGCGCCAATTAAGGCTAACGTCAATAACGCCTTAGTTACCGTATTTTTCAAAATTTACTCCTTGTTCTCTCTTAATCATTTGATTTTAAAATTGGTTTGTCGAGTATAAACCTTGTTTTCGATAAAATGCATCATCTTTTTTATTAGCGTTCAGCATTAAACCATTTTATTGATTTGAATGGTTAATGCTAAATCTAACTAGAAAGTTCGGCCAATGTTAAATGAAAACACCTCAGTATCGTCATCTTCATAAGATTTTATTGGTCGAGCTAAGCTAAAAATCATTGGTCCCATTGGTGATAACCACTGAACACTTAAACCATATGATGCACGAAAGCGGCTTGGGTCGCTGTAATCGGCAATTTTCTTAAATTCATCTTCAGGAAGAGTACGGTAAGAATCATAATCAAACTCTGTATCCCAAACACTACCGGCATCCACGAAAAGAGATGAACGAACCGAATTACTATAAGCTTCATCTAGGAATGGAATTGGGAAAATCATTTCCAAACTGGCCGTTGCTATCGCGTTACCACCAATCGAACGCCCATTGGTCACTTGAATTTGGTTAATATCCGTAGGAATACCACAACCACCACCAATCGGACTTGGACAAGGCTCTGTACCGCGTGTCACAACAAATGAGCGAGGACCAACGGTATTGGATTCAAAGCCACGTAATGTGGTATTGCCACCTGAATAATAGTTTTCCCAGAAAGGCAAGATGTTGTCATTCTTTCCAGTTTTACCATAACCATTTCCGTAACCTGCTCGAGCACGAGCAAGGAAGACAAAGTTATGGCTTCTGGTTAGCGGGAAGTAGAAACTGGTATCAAAATCCAATTTGAAATACTGAACATCAGAACCAGGTACAGTCATTTCACCATTTAAGCGTTGCTGAGAACCACTAGTAGGGAACGTACCTCGGTTTAACGTATTTCTAAACCAACCTAAACTCAACTCAAAGTTATCAAAACTTAAGTCGTCGTTATCACCATCACGATAGATGTCGAAGAAGCGCTGAGTTTGCTGATTACTTCTTAACTCAGACAAGGTATTATGACGGTAAGCTGCACCATAGTTGATGCGGTTTACTTCATTAATTGGGAAGCCTGAGTTAAGTGCAACACCATAAGCTTGGTTCTTATAAGCTTCTAGATTTTGACGACCAAAGTCAGTCTTATTCCAGAAAATACTGCCACCTAAACTAATGCCATCTTTTGTCCAATAAGGGTCGGTATATGACAAGCTAATATTCTTTTGGAATTTGTTAGTATTGATGTTAATTCCAGCTTGATTACCCGTCCCCAAAAAGTTATTTTGTTGAACACCAAACTGTAGGCTCACACCTGTTGCAGAACCATAACCTATACCTGCATTAAACGATCCTGATGGCTGTTCTTTTACTTTAAAATCAACATCAACAAGATCATCAGAACCTGGAACTTGCTGAGTATCTACGTCAACTTTTTCAAAGAAACCAAGACGATCAAGGAATACTTTAGATTGGTCAACCGCAGCAGAGTTTAACCAAGCCCCTTCCATTTGACGAAGTTCACGGCGCATTACCTCGTCTTTAGTAACTGTATTTCCAGTGAAATTAATAGAGCGAACATAAACACGTTTACCCGGATTCACACTAATATTTAACGTCACTTCCTTGGTTTTATCATCTATCTCTGGAAAAGTTTTAACCTCGGGATAAGCGTAACCGAAACGGCCAAGATATTTACTATAAAGCTCTTCGGTAAAAGTGACTTCACTGGCATCATAAGTATCACCTGGCTTTATAGGCAACAAGGCTTCAAGTAACTCTTCTCGCCCCATTAGGTCGCCAGTCAGGTTTACTTTTTTAACCTTATATTTAGCACCTTCATCAATATTAACCGTAATATATAAGCCTTTACGATCAGGTGTCATCGCAACCTGCGTAGAGTTTTCTTTAAAACGAATATAACCTTGGTTTTGATAGAAAGCCTTAATGGTTTCGAGGTCAGCTTGCAGCTTCTGCTTTTGATAACGACGTTTACCAAATATGTTCCACCAGGCAACATAGTCTTTAAGTTCTAATCTGTCACGTAAGTCTTCGTCACTAGCAATCGTATTTCCAACAAAGTTGATCTGCTGAATTTCTGCTGCATCGCCCTCAGTAAACTTCAAACGAAGTTCGACACGGTTACGAGGTAAATTTACAATTTCCGCTTTTACTTTTGCACCATATTTACCAACGCTATAGTAGAAATCTTGCAATCCTTTTTCGATCCCAGAAAGCATGGTTCGATCAAGAGACTCGCCGACTTTTACACCTGAGCTATCTAGGCTTTCTTGCAACTGTTCGTCTTTAATGTCTTTGTTGCCGTCAAATGTGATTTCACTAATAGTGGCTCTTTCTTTAACATCAACAATCAAGACTCCCCCATCATGGCTAACCTTGATATTTACAAAGTTTGTTGAAGCATAAAGGGCTTTGATTGCTTGCTGCAATTTAAGTTCGTCAATGGTATCCCCTACCTTCACAGGTAAGTTAAGTAACGCTGCACCTAATGCCACACGTTGTAAGCCATTAACTTGAATGTCGGTTACCTTGAATGGTTCAAAAGCCGCTTGGGCTGTTCCAGAATACGTCGCGCCCACTAATAACATTGAGGCAAAAAGTTTATTTAATCTCATAGACCACTTCTTGTTTTTAAAATCCTTACACCAACTACATTTCTCATTACCAATATTCGTAGTTCAAGCATTGGCAGAGTTTACGCTAGCCGATATCTATGAAAGTCGGGAAAAGTCGTTAAAGAGTGCCACACTCATTAACATCAGCAGTAGCGCTGCCCCGATCCTGAATCCAATATCCTGCACTTTTTCAGGTACAGGCTTCCCAGTTACCGCTTCAATTATGTAATACAATAAGTGTCCACCATCCAGTACCGGTATCGGCAACAAATTAATGATGCCAAGGCTCACACTGATCAATGCGAGGAAACTTAAAAATCTAACTAATCCATACTCAGCACTTCGACCTGCACCTTGAGCAATAGAAATGGGGCCACTTAAACTTTTAACAGACACATCACCTGTGAAAAGTTTTGCAATCGTTTTTAGACTTACGCTGGTTAACTGCCATGTTTTGTCTACAGCATTGGTTAGCGAGCCTACTATGCCATACTCTAATTGAATACGCATGTTTTCCGGCCACTTAGGTAGTTCTGGTGCAACACCTATCTGACCAATTTCTTTACCTTGATTGTTTGTAACAGCCATTGGTACCAAGATTCGTTCAATAAAATGACCATTACGTTCAATCAGAACTTTTAACGATTTATTTGCTGAACTTTGAACCAAATTAACAAACTCTTCCCATGATTTATAAGGCTTTCCATCTACACCAAGGACTTTATCGCCTTTTTGTATACCCGCTTTTTCCGCAGCACTGTTTGGAGTCACTTGGGCTATGATTGGTTCAAATTTAGGTCGATAAATATGTAAACCTAATGAAGTAATTGGAGATTCTTTATCAGGATCAAACTTCCAATTCTCAGTATTTAATTGGTAAGTTCTTCCCTGTTTCATGACAGCTTGTTCATCAGCATTGGATTGAGATTGTGATGAAAGAGGTGACACAGTTATTGGTAGTGTTTTACTGCCTATGGCGCCAACAAGCTCAAGGTTAACTTCTTCCCAATCTCGAACTTTATGACCATTTACAGCAAGGATTTGAGTCGGTTCTTTTGGCTGAATAATTGATGCAGGTGAATTTGGAATAGTACTTTCAAAAATAGGCTTTATCGATGGAACACCGATAAGAAACATAATCCACAGTGCAAAAACAGCAAACAGAAAATTAGCTATTGGCCCTGCAGCAACAACAGCAATGCGCTGCCATACGTTTTTTCGATTAAAAGCTTGATCTAGTAAATGTTCAGGTACAGTTTCTACCCGCTCATCAAGCATTTTGACGTAACCACCAAGGGGGATCATGGCTATCACATATTCGGTGCCATCTTTCCCGTATTTAGACCATAAAGCTTTACCAAAGCCGATTGAGAAACGTTCAACCTTAACGCCACAGCGACGAGCAACCCAAAAATGTCCGTATTCATGAACGGTCACTAGAATACCTATCGCCAAAATAAAAAAGCCTAGATTCCGTATAATTTCCATCATTGAGTAAGTCGTATTCCTATATCAATTTTTGTAATTCGGCGTTGGCTCGGCTTCGAGCTTCCTTATCCAAAGCCACAATATCTTCTATGCTATCAAGCTTAGAGTTAACAACGGCTGACAAACAGCCTTGGTTCACCCTAGCAATATCAGTAAACTTAATTCTACTATTCAAAAATGCTTCTACTGCAACTTCATTAGCCGCGTTCAAAATTGTAGAAGCTTCTTGTCCTTGATGGCATGCCTCGATAGCTAAGCCTAAACAAGGATACCTTTCAAAGTCAGGCTCACAAAAGCTTAATTGTCCGACTTTAAAAAAGTCTAAAGGTTCCACACCAGACGAAATTCTTTGTGGATAGGACATACAGTGAGCAATTGGAGTACGCATATCAGGCTTACCCATTTGAGCAATCACAGAGCCATCTCGGTATTGAACCATAGAATGTATGACACTTTGAGGATGAATCACAACTTTTAGCTGCTCATTTCGAGCATTAAACAACCATTTAGCTTCAATGTACTCTAAGCCTTTATTCATCATGGTGGCAGAATCTACTGAAATTTTGCGCCCCATTGACCAATTCGGGTGATTACATGCTTGCTCCGGAGTGATAGCATCAAAACTATTAATTTCACGGGATAAGAAAGGCCCACCAGATCCAGTAAGCAAGATATGAGAAATGCCCTCAGCTGCTAAATCGCAGTGACCAATATGAGTTTGAATTCGCTCAGGCATACATTGGAAAATAGCATTGTGCTCACTATCAACAGGCAAAATTTTCGCACCTGTTTCTCTAGCTGCTTCAATAAATAAACGCCCAGACATCACTAAAGCTTCTTTATTCGCCAGCAATACTCGCTTACCAGCCTTTACCGCTTCAAAGGTAGGTAGTAATCCCGCTGCACCGACAATGGCTGCCATTACGGTGTCTACTGAGTCATGTTTAACTAACTCAAGTAAAACATCTGCGCCAGTAGTAACTTCAACATTAAGCTCATTAGGAAGACGTTGTTGCAATAAAGAAGCGGCTTCTGGATTCACCATGTGTGCAATGCCTGGCCTATGCTGTAAACATAGCTCTAGCATCTTATCTACATTTTGATGAGCCACTAGCGCATAGGCCTGATATAAATCTGGATTACGGGCGATGACATCAAGTGTATTGGTACCTATCGATCCTGTTGCACCAAGAACCACAATTTTCTGCATAAATTACATCCAGAAGCTTAAATAGATAATGGTAAAGACGGGAAGCGCCGCAGTAAGACTATCAATGCGGTCTAGCACACCACCATGACCAGGAAGAATATTGCCTGAATCTTTGATTCCAGCAATACGTTTAAACATACTTTCCACTAAATCACCCAGTGCTGAACTTAACGCGACAACAAGCGTAACAGCAGCAACTAAGCCCAGCTCTTGTTCCGGTGAAATGGTCATTACAATCCAAACCACAATCATGGTTGTAGCCAAGCCACCTAATAAACCTTCAATCGTTTTAGCAGGACTCACTTTTGGTAGCAATTTATGCTTACCAAACGCTTTACCTACAAAATAAGCTCCGGTATCTGCTGCCCATACAACCAACATCACCATTAGCACTAAAACCGCACCAAGATGAGGAGTACCTATGGTTCCTAATGACTTCAAGGTTACAATAGCAGCGTAACAAGGAAGCAAAATCAATTGTCCGTAAGCAGTTTGGAGTATGGAATTGTTTAAAATCTTTGTGCTTTTTGGGTAAGTACAAACCAGTAGCAAAGTAAGAAGCCACCAAGTAGCTCCTATAGCGATAATCATCCAATAAAGTGGGTGTAAATGTCCGCCAAACCAAATTTGATTCGTTGGTATTAATAAATTTAATACCACAAGGATCAGAGTAAAACTCAAGGTAAAGCTCAACTGATTGGCTTTAGAGTCTGGGGACATAATCTTGCCCCACTCGTGTGCTGCAATAGCAAAAATAGCAACCAAGGCCCAAGCAAATACATCAATAGGCGCATAAAACAAGCCCCCTAAAACTATGGGGATTAAACATGCTGCTGTTATTATTCGTTGTTTTAACAAAAAACTATCCTCTCAACCTCAAGATGACTCTTGAAGCTCGTCGATTTGTTGTCCCGTCAAACCAAAGCGACGTTGACGGCGGGTAAAACTAAGAAGGGCTCGATGAAAAACATCTTCATCAAAGTCGGGCCAAAGAGTGTCAATGAACTCTAACTCCGCATACGCAGCTTGCCATAAGATAAAGTTACTGATGCGATAATCGCCTCCGGTGCGGATCATTAAATCCACTTCAGGCTGATCTGACATGCTCAACAAATCAAACATATCCGTTTCAGTGATTTCGTCTGCAGTCATCTCACCGCTAGCAACCTTTTTAGAAAGGGCTTGGGTAGCTTGCAAGATATCCCAACGTCCGCCGTAGTTGGCAGCAACATTGAGTATGAGAGCGTTATTGTCAGCGGTTTTTTCTTCGGCTTTTTTTATCTGTTTTTGCAAGCGTTCAGCGAATCGTGACGTATCACCAATGATATTAAGTCTTACGCCATTTTTATGCAGCAATTTGATTTCTCGCTGCAATACCGTAATAAACAATTCCATTAATAAGCCAACTTCTTGCTCTGGGCGACGCCAGTTTTCACTAGAAAAAGCAAACAAAGTTAGGGATTTTATTCCCATTTCTCTAGCAGTGCTAACGGCTCGTCGAACGGCTTTTACACCAGCTCTGTGCCCCATCACTCGAGGTTGACCTTTAGCCTGTGCCCAGCGACCATTTCCATCCATAATGATGGCAACATGCTGAGGAGCAGCCTGCTTGATCAACTCAACAATTTGCTGCGGTAAGGCTCCCGACTCCCGGTTACTTTTATCAACAACAGCATCCTCCGATTCGAAATCCTTGATGGACGACATTAATTGCAACCCCATAAAAAAACAAACGCCGTGTAGTATACCCCTACACGGCGTTTAATCTCTACAAATTATCTTGTGAAACCTAAAAACATCAATTGAATGCTTTAAAAATGATTAACCCATCTCGTCTTTCACCCAAAGAGTGAACCCAGCCAACTATATATTATTAGGTCAAACCCAAAAACGGTTATACACTTAACAATTCAATGGTCGATTAAACTTCCATCAACTCGGCTTCTTTAGCCGTTAAGATTTCTTCGATTTGCTTGATATGTGCATCGGTTAGCTTTTGAATGTCATCTTCACCACGACGAACATCATCTTCCGTGCAGCCTTTTTCTTTCTCAAGCGCTTTGAATTCAGAATTAGCATCACGACGAACGTTACGAACAGCGACACGACCATTTTCAGCTTCTGCACGAACCACTTTAACTAAGTCACGACGACGTTCTTCTGTTAATGGAGGCAATGGAATACGAATAATTGTGCCAGCTGACATAGGGTTTAGACCTAAATCAGAAGACATAATTGCTTTTTCAACCGCTTGAATCATGCTTGTATCATACAAGGTTACAGCAAGAGTACGAGCGTCTTCGATACTCACGTTACCCACTTGGTTAAGTGGTGTCATAGAACCATAGTAAGAAACCTGAATCGCATCAAGAATGCTTGGGTGAGCACGTCCACTGCGAACTTTTGCCATTTGACTTTTAGTAGATTCTACTGATTTCGCCATGCGCTCTTTAGCGCTAGATTTAATCTCTTCAATCACAATAAGATTCCTTTATTTAATAAGACTTAATGTTGAAATTCTTAAGCTTTACTGTGGATTAATGTGCCTTCTTCTTCGCCCATGATAACACGTCTTAGTGCACCCGGCTTATTCATGTTGAAGACTAAAATAGGTAAGTCATGATCACGTGCCAAAGTAAAGGCAGCAAGATCCATCACTTTTAATTCTTTTTCTAAAACTTCGCTGTAGTTTAACTCATCATATTTAACAGCATCAGCATCTTTCATCGGATCGGCAGAATATACGCCATCAACTTTAGTACCTTTTAGGACTACTTCAGCTTCAATTTCAATGCCACGAAGACAAGCTGCTGAATCAGTCGTAAAGAATGGATTACCTGTACCAGCAGAGAAAATAACCACACGGCCTGATTTAAGCAAACTGATAGCTTCAGCCCAGTTATAATCATCACATACGCCATTTAGTGGGATGGCAGACATTACACGAGCATTCACATAGGCACGATGTAAGGCATCACGCATCGCAAGGCCATTCATTACTGTAGCAAGCATCCCCATATGGTCGCCCACAACGCGGTTCATGCCTGCTTGAGCTAAACCTTCACCACGGAACAAGTTACCGCCACCAATAACAACACCAACTTGTAAGCCAAGCTCCACTAATTCTTTGATTTCTTGGGCCATACGGTCTAGTACTTTTGGATCGATACCGAAGCCTTCATCGCCCATTAGGGCTTCACCACTCAGTTTTAAAAGAATACGTCTAAATGCAGGTTTTGGGTTGGTGCTCATAATTCTTATCCTTTTATACCCATCTAAAGGTATTGTAGCTGCGTTAAGATTTGACTTGTAGATATTGAATCTTAAAAACAAATCAAATATTAACACAAATAATTGTGTGGATATAACAAGACCGCAGCATGGCCACGGTCTTAATTTTGGCTATAAGTTAGCCACAAGCTTGAGAATTAAGCTTTAGAAGCTTCGATTTGTGCAGCAACTTCTGCAGCAAAATCTTCTTCTTTCTTCTCAATACCTTCACCTACTTCTAGGCGAACGAATGCAGAAACAGAAGCATTTTTCTCTTTAAGGAAATCACCAACAGATTTCTTAGGCTCCATGATGAAAGCTTGACCAGTAAGAGAGATCTCACCAGTAAACTTCTTCATACGACCAACAACCATCTTCTCTGCGATTTCAGCTGGCTTACCTTCGTTCATTGCGATTTCAACTTGTAGATTTTTCTCTTTTTCTACAACATCAGCAGGAACGTCACTTGGGTTAACAAACTCAGGCTTAGAAGCAGCAACGTGCATAGCAACATGCTTAAGAGTTTCTTCGTCAGCTTCACCAGCAACAACTACACCAATGCGCTCACCGTGACGGTAAGAAGCAAGCTTAGCACCTTCGATGTACTCAACGCGACGGATGTTCATGTTCTCGCCGATTTTAGCTACTAGAGCAACACGAGTTTCTTCGAACTTAGCTTTTAGAGCTTCGATGTCTAGCTTTTCAGCTAGTGCAGCATCAGCGACTTCGTTAGCGAAAGCAACGAAGCTTCCATCTTTAGCAACGAAGTCAGTTTGACAGTTAACTTCAACTAGCGCAGCAAAACCTTCACCTTGCTTGATGATGATAGTACCTTCTGCAGCGATGTTACCCGCTTTCTTAGCTGCTTTAGCAGCACCACTTTTACGCATGTTTTCGATCGCTAGATCGATATCACCGTTAGTTTCAGTAAGCGCCTTCTTACAATCCATCATACCAGCGCCAGTACGATCACGCAGTTCTTTAACTAGGGCAGCAGTAATTGCCATTGTTAAATCCTCTATAGAAAATTCGACCAGTGTTGTTGCACACTCATTCTTGAGTACAACAGGTATAGAACAGGGGCTCATCGGCCCCTGAAACCAATTTAATCAATTGGTTAGCGCATCATAATAAACAAGCATTATGACACTTCGAGAAAATCTCGATTAAGCTTCAACGAAACCGTCTTGCTCAGCTTGCTCAGCGATGTCTTGACCGCGACCAGCTTTAGCAGCTTCAGAAGCAGCTTCAGTGTAAAGACGGATTGCACGCATCGCATCGTCGTTACCAGGAACGATGTAGTTAACACCATCTGGAGCAGAGTTAGTATCAACAACAGCAACAACTGGGATACCTAGGTTGTTAGCTTCTTTGATAGCGATGTGTTCATGGTCAGCACCGATAACGAAAAGAACGTCAGGTAGGCCCCCCATGTTTTTGATACCACCAAGAGATTTCTCTAGCTTTTCTAGCTCACGAGTACGCATTAGCGCTTCTTTCTTGGTTAGCTTGTCAAAAGTACCGTCAACTGATTGAGTTTCAAGTTCTTTAAGACGCTTGATAGATTGACGAACTGTTTTCCAGTTAGTCAACATACCGCCTAACCAGCGGTGGTCAACGTAGAATTGATCACAAGCAACTGCAGCTTCTTTGATAGCTTCGCTTGCAGCACGCTTAGTACCAACGAATAGTACTTTACCTTTCTTAGCAGCGATGTTGCTAATGAAAGCAAGTGCTTCGTTGAACATTGGCACAGTATGCTCTAGGTTGATGATGTGTACACCGTTGCGAGCACCGAAGATGAATGGCTTCATCTTAGGGTTCCAGTAACGGGTTTGGTGACCGAAGTGTACACCGGCCTTTAGCATATCGCGCATTGAAACTTGTTTCATTGTAATACCTTAAATTGTAAAGGGGTTGAGTGTTTGCCAAACGACAATCGTTTTCAAACACGCCTCCACGCACCCCATTTATTCGACCCAAAATTTGATTCCAGGCACCCCGAAAAATGTGACGATACGTGTGTGATTTAGTAGTTAATTTACCTTTACTTAACTTAGATTCATCTTCGTTGAGTATAAGTATCTTTGCCATGTATAATGGCGGCCACATCTATGCTCGACAGCTAAGAATCATTGAAAATTATCGAGTAACTTTCTACCCAAGCTGTCAGAATAAACGTAACGGCGCGCTTTATACCATAATTACGGTGTACAATGCAATTTATCACGCCCTAAATTTACAATATGAGAATCATTGAATGAGTATCACAATCAAGACTGCTGAAGAAATTGAAAAAATGCGCGCCGCGGGTAAACTGGCAGCACAAGTCCTTGAAATGATTGAGCCACACGTCAAAGCAGGCGTAACAACTAACGAACTTAATGACATTTGTGCGAAATATACTGAAGAACAAAATGCCATTTCAGCACCTTTAGACTACCATGGGTTTCCAAAATCAATCTGTACATCTGTCAATGAAGTCATATGCCACGGCATTCCAAATGATACCCCTTTAAAAGACGGCGACATTGTTAACCTAGACATCACTGTAATTCTCGACGGTTATCATGGTGACACTTCGAAAATGTTCTTAATCGGCGATGTAACCCCTAAGAACAAACGTTTATGTCGTATCGCTCAAGAAAGCTTATATCTTGCTATTCGTAAAGTTCGCCCGGGCATGAAACTGGGTGAAATTGGAACGACTATCGAGAAGTTCATCAAAGCCAGCAAAACTGGGCTTGAGAAATATTCAATTGTTCAAGACTATTGTGGTCATGGTATTGGTGCGGTATTTCACGAAGAACCTCAAGTAGTACATTACAAGAATAATGATAAGACAGTAATTCGTCCCGGTATGTGTTTCACCATCGAGCCAATGATTAATGCAGGTCGTAATACTTCTGTGCTTGATGCTGAAGATAAATGGACAGTTCGTACCGCTGACGGTAAAAACTCAGCACAATGGGAACACACTTTATTAGTTACTGAAACAGGTGTCGAAGTATTGACGCTTCGTGAAGAAGAAGACTTTCCTCGTGTAATCAATCATAAGTAATGATCATTAAGGGCTCTTTTCCAAAAAGAGCCCTGTTATTAGCTATAACAACAAGTTATTTAAACTTCTCTCTTTATTACTCCACATTAAACAACTATGTTGAATCAATGAGTTGTGCTTATGTGCGGGATCTTAGCAACCTTTTCTTTAACTCGTTCCATCTCTGAATCTCAAGTATTAACAGCTTTATCAGCTTTAAATCATCGTGGACCAGATGAAACCGGCATTTGGCAAGAAAAAGGAACCTCGGTATTTCTAGGTCATACCCGTTTGAGTATCATTGATCTCAAAGGTGGGCATCAACCGATGCTAAGTGAAGATAAAAGCATAGTCGCAATCGTTAATGGCGAGTTTTACGATTACCAAAAAATCACTCAAGAATTACAGCAACAGGGTTACACCTTCAAAACCCATTGTGATAGCGAAATTTTAATTAATCTGTATTTGCACTATGGCACAGCTTGCCTAGAACATTTACGGGGTGAGTTTGCATTTGTCATCTGGGATAGACAAAAAAATCGTGTCTTTGCTGGGAGAGACCGTTTTGGCATTAAACCGCTTTTTTATTATCAAGATGAAGTAAATATCTATTTTGCTTCTGAAATAAAAGCATTTAAAGCTCTTGGCTTACCACTTAAGTGGGACAAAGATACTTTCTTTTCTGAAATTACAATGTTTCATACCCCTGATGCCACCTTGTTTGAGCAAGTTAAAGAAGTTAAGCCTGCTCATTACCTACTAAAACCGTTACATTCATACTCTATCGATTTGATTTCGTATTGGGATTTTTATTATCCCACGCAAGGTCATAACCTAAACATCAGTGAGCAAGAAGCTGTCGAAGCCGTTACAGAACAATTTCAAGAAGCAGTTAAACTTAGATTGATGGCCGATGTTCCAGTCGCTTGTTATCTCAGTGGCGGTATCGATTCATGCTCAATATTGGGTATGGCTCAACATCTTTCAAAAAAACAAATAACCGCGCTTACCCTGAGTTTTGATCATAAGGATTACGATGAGTTTCCTTACGCTAAGGAAATGGCAGAGCATACAAATAGCCGATTCGTTCCCATTCCGGTTACCGCAGATGACATTGCAGATAACTTTGCCGACTCCGTTTATAACTCTGAAAAAGCGGTGCTTAATGGCCATGGCGTATCCAAATACATCCTTAGTAGAGAAACTCAAAAACAAGGCTTCAAAGTTGTTCTAACCGGTGAAGGTGCAGATGAGTTCTTAGCCGGTTATCCCAGCTTTCGGCAGGACTATTTGAAATATCATAGCGATGAATTAAGTGAAGACGAAAAAGCAGAAATTGAAGCGCACCTTAAGCAATCTAATGCCGTCAGTAAAGGCATAGTCATGGCTGAAGATGAAATCAGCTTACCTTTATTACAAAACCAACTTGGTTTTACCCCTAGCTGGGTAGCCGCATTCATTCATGGCCCCAGCTTCTTCAGAGATATCTTAAAAAAAGATTATCTTGCACACATTGGCAAGAGAAATCCTTGCGAAGACTTCATAGAAAAGCTTAACTTTAACTCTGCAATCAAAGGGAGAAGCAAACTCAATCAAAGCTTGTACACATGGACTAGAACCTTACTTCCTCATTATTTACTTACAAATTTGGGCGACAGAATGGAAATGGCACATTCAATTGAAGCTCGCTTACCTTTTTTGGATCATAAACTCGTAGAGTTACTGGTTCAGCTGCCTGAGAATTTAAAAATCCGAGGATTAAAAGAAAAATATCTTTTGCGTGAAGCCATGAAACCATGGCTTACGAATACAATGTACAAACGAAACAAGCACCCTTTCCTTGCGCCACCAGCGGTAAAATCCCAAAACCCCAGACTACTTGAATTCTTTTTAGACACAATACACAGTGACAAAATTCATTCAGTGCCATTTTTCGATGCCGCCAAACTTCAAAAGGCTTGTGCGAACCTAACTAAAAAAACACCATCACAATTAGGTCAGCTCGACATACAAATGCATATTGCCGTTAGTACAATCATCATTGGTGATAAATTTAATTTATCGAATTAGGAATTCATTAGAGGCCGTATATGGCCTCTAAACTCAGATTGTAAAGATAACCAATTTATCGCTGCAAAAATAAGCACGCAAGATCAACACGCCCTCACTACTTTTTCTAAGTTTAACTCTATGTTAACGTAAGATAAGCCTGAACACTCTGTACTCCCATGAACAAAACCATAGTAGAACTAAAGCAATCACTCATAGATCATAATCAAAGTTTACTTTCTCAATTCGAACAACAACTGCCAATTGAAGACCTAGTTCAACAACGCTGTCAGCAAATTGACCGTGTTTTAAAGCAAGTTTGGAACGATAAAAAATTACAAAAAGAAAATATTGCCTTAGTTGCTGTTGGTGGTTATGGTCGCGCCACTTTGCACCCTCAATCGGATATTGACTTATTATTTCTGGTAGCTGAAGCTCCAAACAAAGCGCAATTTAACGCAATCAGTGATGTGTTAACGCTAATGTGGGATATTGGCCTTGAAATTGGACACAGTGTTCGAACCGTTGAAGAAAGTACAGAACTGGGACGAGGTGATGTCACTATTGCAACGTCACTATTAGAAGCACGATTGATATGTGGTGAAGCTGTACTCTTTTATCAGCTTCAGCAAGCCATACATCAAGATGACTTTTGGCCCGAACATCAATTCTACCAAGCTAAGTATCAAGAACAAAAAGACAGACACGATAAAAACAATGCTTTTGACTTGGAGCCTAACTTAAAAAGTTGCCCCGGTGGACTCAGAGATATTCAGAATATCACTTGGGTTGCTATGCGTCATTTTAAAGCCAGCAGTACTGAAGAGCTTGTTGCTCGTGGCTTTTTAGAGCCTGATGAACTCAGCGAACTCCTTGAATGTCGCGACTACCTCTGGCAATTGCGCTTTGCTCTTCACATGCTTACAGGACGAGATGAGAACCGGCTTTTGTTCGATTACCAAAAAGACGTCGCTGAAATGATGGGTTTTAAAAACAACGAAAATCAGCTCGCCGTTGAACAAATGATGAAACGCTTCTATTGCTCCGTACGCAGAGTAATGGAACTTAATGAATTACTACTGCAGTTGTTTTATCAAGCAACATTAGGGCATGCATCGAAATTACCAATTAAGCGCATCAATGATGACTATCAGCGTCGTGGTAGCTATATTGATGCCCTACCTCATGTTGACTTGCATGTGCCACAAAACATCATGCTAATGCTGGTAACTGCGCTTAATTACCCAAGTATTAAAGGCATTTATGCCACCACCTCAAGAAGAATGCGTGAAGGACTCAACGCTCTCAATCGACCTCTAGTCGATTTTGTTGAATGTCGGCAATTATTTGTAGCCATTCTGAAGCACGAGCGAGGTATCGCAGCCCTCTCATTTATGCATAAGCACGGGGTGTTGAGTAGCTACTTGCCTGAATGGCAACAAATAGAAGGTCAAATGCAGTTTGACCTATTTCATGCTTATACCGTTGATGAACATACGCATCGATTATTAAAAAACATCAATCGCTTTTTCTTGGCAGAGCATGAAGAAGAACTTTCTTTAGCTTCAAAGATATCACGTCATTTACCCAAACGAGGTTTATTAGTATTAGCTGCTATTTTTCATGACATTGGAAAGGGTCGTGGTGGTGATCACAGTAAGCTAGGCGCAGTAGATGCATTAGCGTTTTGTAAGCATCACAACATGAATGATCATGACGGTCGCCTAGTCAGCTGGTTAGTCGAAAATCATTTATTAATGTCTATGATCGCTCAACGCCGAGATATTTCGGATCCCGATGTCATCTTAGATTTTGCCGAAAAAGTACGAGATAATAATCGCCTTAATTATCTCTACTGCCTTACTGTTGCAGACATCAGAGCGACCAACGATAACTTGTGGAATGGTTGGAAAGACTCTTTACTAAAAGAGCTTTATTTTGCTACTCAGCGAATGTTATCTCGTGGCCAAGAACAAACTACCGACATAAGAGCCAGAGTAAGAGAGCACCAAGCGAAAGCTAAAAAAAGTTTGATTGAAAATAACTTTGATTCAGCTCAAGCTGATGAGTTTTGGCAATCTATGCCAGCGGATTACTTTTTAAGACACACCCCTGAGCAAGTTGTATGGCACACCCAGTCTATTATTCAGCATGACAGCGAAGATCCACTAGTATTGGTCTCTAAAAAAGCAACTCGTGGTGGCACGGAAGTATTTGTACACTGCCTGAATCGCCCTAAATTATTTGCCACAGTAATGGCAGTGCTGGATAACAAAAACCTCACGGTACACGATGCAAGTATTCTGACGACTAAGTCTAACTACGCTATGGATACCTTTATTATTCTTGAACAAAACGGAAAAACGGTGTCAGGCGCATCACGTATTCAATCAATTCAAAAGGCATTGGTAAAATCAATTAAAGCGAGTGACGATAAATTACCGAACTTTAAAAAGCTCTCTCGAAAAATGCGCCCGTTTCAAGTTGATACTCAGGTCTCATTTTTACCCAGTAAGCGAAACGCCACCACAATGATGGAATTAGTCGCGTTAGATGCGCCGGGATTACTTGCAAAAGTGGGCGAGATATTTTATCAATGCAACATAACCTTAGTTGGAGCCAAAATTACCACCATAGGCGAACGAGCTGAAGACTTTTTCCGCATTCAAACCCATGATGGCAAAGCGCTTGACGATGACCAAAAACAACTTTTAAAAGAAACGTTAGTTTCTCGATTAAATTCAAAATCATAAATGATAGGAGTATTCAATGGAGGCTTTACGCCAACGAATTGAAGCCGCGTTTGAAGAACGCGACACAATAACCCCGAGCACAGTAAGCGCAGAGTTAAAGCTGGATATTGAAAACGCAATTGCAATGCTGGATAGCGGTGAAGCCCGCGTTGCCGAAAAAATCAATGGTGAGTGGGTCGTTAATCAATGGCTAAAAAAAGCCGTGCTGTTATCTTTCCGCATTTTTGATAACGAAGTTGTAGATGGTTGCGAAACTAAGTATTACGACAAAGTACCTCTAAAGTTTGCGGATTATGACGAAGCTCGTTTTAAAGCTGAAGGAATGCGAGTCGTGCCACCTGCCACAGTTCGTAAAGGGTCATTTATCGGTAAAAACACGGTATTGATGCCGTCTTACGTCAACTTAGGGGCTTATGTTGATGAAGGCACTATGGTTGACACTTGGGCAACTGTTGGCTCATGTGCACAAATTGGTAAAAACGTTCATTTATCTGGTGGTGTGGGTATCGGAGGAGTATTAGAACCATTACAAGCAGGCCCAACCATTATTGAAGACAACTGCTTTATCGGCGCCAGATCAGAAGTTGTAGAAGGTGTTGTAGTTGAAGAGGGCTCTGTAATTTCAATGGGGGTTTACCTTGGACAAAGCACCCGCATCTATGACCGTGAAACTGGTGAAATTCACTATGGTCGAGTACCAGCTGGCTCAGTAGTTGTTTCAGGTACACTGCCGTCCAAGTGTGGAAACTACAACTTATACGCTGCAATTATCGTTAAAAAGGTCGATGCTAAAACTCGTAGCAAGGTCGGAATAAACGAATTATTAAGAAGCGCTGAATAATCTCTCCTAGGTTGGTGTATAAGCACCAACCTCTCCTTACACTCGAATTAAACATATTTAACATGCTTGTTTCCTCAAAGAGGCCTAATATCTTGTTTTAGTGGCTGTTATTTTTGAGGTTATCAATGTCATTAGGTTCAATTCCTCCCCAACGAACTGAAATTATACTTGCTACAGGCCAAAATCAATTACAGTTCCAAGAACAGGTCAAGCCCTACCCTGCATCGTTCTGCGAACTTGAAGCGAAGTTATTAACTAATGACAAAGCCAAATTTACTCAGCAAGTTAGCAAGCTGTTTGCTCAAGATCTCCCACCTCTAGAACGCATGTCGGCATATCTACAATTGAAACGATTAATGCCTAAAGAGGATGCCTCCAAACTCAATTTGTCCACAAACTATTTTGCGGAACAGAATATATGGAGTTTTTCCATTACCTATGATGATGAAGCTATATTCATTCAAAATGAAATTCCTGCTAAAAGTACTGGTGATTTAGCTTGTTTCCATGAGTTCTGTAGGTTGAATAGCCGGCAGTGGTTTGTCGATAACTGTGCAGGGCAGCCTCAGGCCGAAATCGAAGAGTTATTTAAGGAAGTAACCCAACCACAGAGAAACCCAGCGCACTCGTACGTCTTAGCTGCAAAGCGGTTAATCGAGTTGCTCCCTGAAGAATTACAGTCACAGTTCAAAATTGTTAAGCATGAAAAAGAAGGCGATTGGTATTTCGAAGTCCAACGTTATCAACCACTTAAAAGCGCAGATGGTTCCCCTTTACTTCCCAACGTTTGTATTATGGCTTACTCCCCTAAATTCAAAGGGGATGAACATGATGACCTTCAACGGCTAAACCGCATTGAGCAGATAGAATACCTACTTTGCAGGTGTAAACCAGATGACAGACCTGAAGTTCAATATTTACTGGCAAAACTTGAACGTGAGCAGAGCCTTGTAGAGCATCTGCAAACATTTCAAGACATACAGAAGTTGTGCATAGAACAACACGATACCAAACTTACTGCCGAAATAGTTGAGATTGAAAGCGCAAATATCAAATTTCTCACTTTAAGCTTCAACGGTACTCATCTATTTTGCTCCAAACCCATCGCAATCTTGGTAGATGATTCGGTAGTTGTTGGAACGACTAAAGCAAATATTGAAGACATCTACCCTCTCGTAAATACCATTAATCAAGAGACAGTACAAAGCCAAGTAAATACAGAAATCGAACACATACTTCTAACTTTGACGGACATTGAATTTAATGATGACGCCCCAGAAAGCATCACTACTTTACTTAATAATGTTGAGGAATTAATTCCTAGAAGTCACGTACAAGAAAAGCACCAACAGCAATTAACCCAAATAAAGGCCGAACTGGATAAGAAACAAGCTGGATATAACCTATGGATGGAGCTGAAAAAGTCTTGTGACGAAGGCTGTAGTGACGCCGCTTATCAAACATTTAAGACTATATTTAACATTCAGTCTCAAATACCGATGGAAATGAGCGAAACAGAATTAACAAACGCTTTATTGCCCCATTTAAGGGAATTGAGAAAAAGCATCAAATCAGAAGCTAAACCACTACTGACTGTTAGCCAAAAAATGCATTCTAACAACTCAATACAGTTGCAGGTCTGCTTTAATGAGCAAATCTTGCTTGCTTCAGATTCATACCCAAAAACATCAAAACAGGCTAAAACGATAAACCAAGTCACTTCTTATTTAGAACTTGAATTTACAGCCACAATTTCATTTGAAAACTTCAGAACCAAAATAGACAGTTGGCGTCGTCCTGGAACTGAAGGCTTCCATGATGCATATATAACTCTGCTTAATGCATTAGGGAATGATGAACTATATGAATTTCCTATAAACCCACAAACAAAACTCGATGCTTTTTATCTTTTAAGAAACTTTCTTATTCCTGAAGTCGTTCCCCTCTTTAATGTTAGCTTCGAATCTATATACGAAAATGGCTCCTACTATTTGCACTTAAGAGTTGGGAATGCAGAATTAAACAAAGAAATAAAAGAAATCGGTTCAACCAGCATAGAGAACATTAAAAGTTTTCTTGGCTACCCTGAAAAACCAAGATTACCTAACGTTGTTCATACAACAAAAGGACTTATTGAAGCCCATAAACGCGCTAGAAGAATATGGTTAAAAATACCTAACTACAGTATTTCGACTGCTAGTGAAACGAAAAGTCCACGACAACCAACGTTCCACTGTTCTTACCTTAAAACGGATACGGACGTGACAAAAGGTGTTGCACTAGAACTTCCCTTGCCTACTCCTGAGCCACTAACCGCTGAAGAACTGGCAAAAGAAATGGTCTCAAATGTCACAAAATACAGCAATGTCAGTGGTATGTTGGAATACTTAAAGAGCAATGACTTTCAAAGCAAAAAGCACGTATTGCCTGCTAATTGCTGGAATGACTCAACACTAGTGCCGATTTGGGGAGCAGAGCTTATTTCATACGATGTTAAAGCTGGAGGTAACGGTGCAAAGATGTCGTTAAAAGACGCACTAGAGTCCTATGGCCACCAATATTTGTGACAAAAAAAGATAAGCTGATTTTTTTATAGACTTTCTGTTAGTATTCAAAACAATACAAATAACAATAATGGAAACAGAACACTATGGAAATTAGCCTACCCATAATTATCACATTTAGTGGCTATCTTATTGCCATGCTAGCCATTGGATTTTGGGCCTACAAATCAACAGATAGCCTTGATGATTATATTTTAGGTGGCCGAAAAATGGGACCTGCCGTTACCGCATTGAGTGTTGGAGCTTCTGACATGTCAGGCTGGTTATTGCTAGGGCTTCCCGGTGCCGTATATTTAACAGGATTGAGTTCCGCCTGGATTGGTATCGGCCTTATTTTTGGTGCTTGGCTTAACTGGCTTTTTGTTGCCAAACGTCTTCGAATTTATACTGAGCAAGCTGATAACGCTTTAACCTTGCCAGACTTCTTTGAAAAGCGCTTTCATGATAAACAAGGCATATTGAAGCTGATATCTGCGGCCACAATTTTAATTTTCTTCACTTTTTATACCTCATCAGGCATGGTGGGCGGAGCCATTTTATTCCAAAAGGTCTTTGGTCTTGATTACACAATAGCCCTGCTAGTAGGTAGTGTGATTATTGTTTCATACACCTTTTTAGGTGGTTTTTTTGCCGTGTGCTGGACTGACTTTGTCCAAGGCTGCTTAATGTTAGTCGCCTTATTACTGGTTCCAACTATCGTCTTTATGGCACCAGAACATCAACACCAACTCGAAGCACTCGATCCGAGTATGCTAAGTATGTTCAATGATAAAACCACCGTCATTGGCTTACTTTCTCTGTTAGCTTGGGGACTTGGTTATTTTGGGCAACCTCATATTTTGTCACGATTTATGGCAATTGGAGATCATAATGATCTTAAAACTTCCCGCCGCATCAGTATGAGCTGGATGGTTTTATCTTTAATTGGTGCTTTAGGTACAGGTCTCGCAGGCGCTATTTACTTCTCAAGTGAACCATTAGAAAACCCAGAAACCGTATTTATTCATTTAACCCAAGTTGCTTTTTCTCCTTGGATTGGCGGTCTGCTGGTTGCAGCCATTTTATCTGCCATTATGAGTACCATTGACTCTCAGTTGTTGGTTTGCTCAAGTGTGATCACTGAAGATTTTTATAAACGTTGGATAAAAAAGAAAGCCAGCAGTAAAGAATTGATGTTTATCAGTCGCTTCAGCGTTATTGCAATTTCATTAATTGCTGGATTTATCGCATTAGATCCAAAAAGCAGCGTCCTCTCATTGGTCAGCTACGCTTGGGCTGGGTTTGGTGCCGCCTTTGGGCCTGTTATAGTGTTATCTCTGTTCTGGTCGAAGTACAGCAAACTTGGTGCTATCAGCACTATCATTACGGGTGCCCTTACTGTCATCATCTGGAAACAGCTTACTGGCGGTATTTTCGATTTATATGAAATTTTACCAGGGTTCGCCTTTGCAACTATTGCTGGTGTGATTGCCAGCTACGCAGCACCAGCAAACGAACAAGTACATGCTGAATTTAGCGAGTTTGAATCTAAGCTATAACTTAGTTCAGTTTTCTGAATATGGCGCTTAAAGGCACTTTGAGCGTCATCGAGCAAAGATTAATCATAATTAATTCGCATCAGCTTTTTAGCTCAGTTCGTTTCCAATGTTGAAATTATCTTTATAAATCACTAGGATGAGTTTATGTGTTAAAAAAGCACATAAACATTTGTGGGGCTGCGAGGGGGAATTTCGAGCAAGAAAACACCGGCCATTACTGGTCAGACTTGCTACAATAAAACCAGTTCCATCATAATATTACAACCTAATACTAATCAAACTAATTAAATATGTGCATTAGGGAGCATTAGCGAAGACAAAACAAGGCGCTGTAACGAGTCATAGCTATGGCAAGGAACAGCAGCTAAGTAATGGCTAAGCTAAGGATTCATTTATAGCAGGTTTAATTGGTACGATTGGTATTTTCATAAATACTAATTACAAAAATCACTATACCGTGGGTGAGAAGTTGTCTGTTCCTCACATGTATTTCAGGCCACAGCCTGAATCCTACGACATCAGTGCATTGGATAATAATATGACCAACTTAAAAAAATTAAGTTTCGCAATAGCAACCACATTACTTTCTACACAAACTTTTGCCGCAGGCTTTCAAGTTAATGCCCAATCTGCTAATGGTATTGGCCGTGCTTGGTCCGGTGATGCCGCCATTGCAGATAATGCTGCCGTGCTAGCAAGAAACCCTGCTGCCATGTCTATGTTTAAAAAGCGTGCTTTTTCAGGCGGTATTACATACGCAGCAACAGATGTTGAAGTAAGGGATGTAGCATGGAAGACTGCTCCTGTAAGTTTTGGCCACAATGACAGTGCCGCTGAAAGCAAGGCTATTCCAAATCTATTTTATATCCATCCATACAGCGATAAAATTGCTTTCGGTGTAGGTTTGTTCAGTAACTTTGGTACAGGTACAGATAACAAGGTTATCTTAGAACAAAACCCAGACAGAGTAATGCCTACTGATTTGTTAGGTAATACAGAGGTTACTACCATTAATTTGAACGGTAGTATTTCATACAAAATTAATGAGCATGTTTCCCTTGGTTTTGGTTTAGATATTATTCGAGGTGGTGGTAAATTAAGCCGTAAGACAACAGATCCTAGACAATTCCCAGTGTGCATAAAAAACACACCTAACGGGGATTGCCAAAATGTTGATTTAGTAAATGTCGATGCTACTGGCTGGGGCATAGGCGGTATTGTTGGTGCTTTATTCCAACTTAATGAAAATAATCGCTGGGGTATCAGTTATCGTGTAAGCCCTGAGTTTAAAGCAAAAGGTGACTTAGATTTATTTGCTGGGGGTCTCACACCAGCTTCGTTCGATGAGCTCATTTTACCTCTTCCGAACATTTTCCAAGTTGCAGGTTTTCATCAGGTTAACGACAAATTCGCAGTGCACTATACCGCTAAATTGACTCAATGGAGTCGTTTCGATCAAATTACTCTTAAAGGTGGTAAATTGGGTAAAAACCCAGTGCCGGATCGCCCTTTAAAAGTTTATGAATGGAAAGATTCTTGGCTTTACTCAGTAGGCGGTACTTACACCATCAACGATACTTGGAAAGTCAGAGCTGGTTACATGTTTGATAACTCAGTTATCGATAAGATTACTTCTATTTCTCTACCAGACTCAGATCGTAATTGGTACACCGCAGGCGTGAGCTATAAATTAAATGAAAGTTCAACTATCGATTTTGGCTATGCTAACGTTCGAGGTAAGTACACTAAAGTTGATGAATATAGTAAGCCCGCAAACGCTAATGCAATTGCATTTACCAAAGGCAGTGCAAATTACTTCTCAGTACAGTACAGCAGAGAGTTCTAATACCGCTTGACCAATCGAAATCATAACGAACCGCAGCCAGTCTGCGGTTTTTTTTGCCGAAAAATCAACAAAGTTAAGAAAGCTTAACTTCTCTTTGCCTTAATTAATTTGGTATACCTATTATCAGCTCAAATAATAACAATCAGTAGAAGCAACGCTAAATCGCCAATAAATGAGGTTTTACCATGACACGTTTAAGCAGATACAAGATGCCTTTACTCATCTTGATACCCTTATTAAGCCAAGCGCCTGCCATTGCAGGCCCCCTAATGGCAAGTAATAAAGCGAACACAAACCAAATTACAACTTCACAATACATTATTAAATTTAAAGACAAAGCTCAGTCGCAAAATCTCAATTCATCTAAGTCTGTGGGCTTATCAAGTGAACAGTTAGCTGCAAATATTATCCATCAGCTAAATATCACCTCAGCAAGCCCACTCGGTGAAGGAAACGCTTATACTAGCAAACTATCTGAACGCCAACTCAAAGAGCTAAAAAATAATCCCAACGTTGAATACATCGAACCTGATTACCCAAAGTACCTATATTCTCAACACCTTGGACAGCCTACGGACAGAAGTAAAAGCAGGCCTACCGATGTCAATTGGGAACCTGTGTTACTTCATTCAAATGACATATTGGATTCCGACACAGGCAATCGCACAGTGTGTATTATCGATAGTGGCTATGCTATCAATCATCCATCTTTGATAAGCAATAATGTGACTGGTAAAGATATCACTGGCACGGGAAGCTGGGATAACCCAAGCATTTCACATGGCACTCATGTGGCGGGCATTATTGCAGCAATGCAGCCCAATGACCCCGAAAGTGATATTGGGATGCGAGGGATAATGCCTAATGGCAAAGTTAATATCTTCGCTGTTAAAGTGGTAGGAGCTAATGGCAGTATTATGACTTCTGATGTCATCAAAGCAGTAAATGTTTGTAAGGACAACCACGCCAATGTAATTTCAATGAGCCTAGGGGGCTTTAAATCGAGTAAACTAGAGGAACAAACATATAAAGAAGCTCAAAAAGCGGGCATATTGCTCGTCGCTGCAGCTGGAAATAATGGTGGCACAGACAATTCTTATCCAGCTTCTTATCCCGAGGTCATGTCAGTTGCTTCCGTAGATAGCAAAATGGCACACTCCGCGTTTTCTCAAAGCAATGCTCAGATTGAAATATCAGCGCCAGGTGAAGCCGTTCTTTCATCTGTAATCCCAAAAGAAGGTCGAATCGCTGAGCTATTAGTCAATCAGCAATCATACTTTCCAAAAGGAGTTGTACCAACAGAGCGTTATGTACCAAATGATAAAGGTTCTTATAATGAAAAGAACATTAACGATTTTTATGCGGGTAAACTTTTATCATGTCAGATCACTGACGGAAAATATAACTGTCGTAATATGACTGATGACGTGTGCTTGATTCAACGCCTTAAAGATCAGCAACGAGCTCCTAATCCAGAGAGCATGGAAGAACGATACCCGGAAATTAACCCTATAATGGCTTGCCAAAACGCTGGGGCGAAAGCTGCAATTATTTATAGCAGTGATGCATATCCTGGGCTACAAAATCCATTTCTTATAGATAGCAAGGAAACCGTTAACATCCCAACCGTGTCAGTTTCCAAAGATACAGGTGACGAGCTTTTGGCTAATCTCGGTCAATGGGTTACCGTGAATATCAAACCTCAACAAGACTTCCAATATGAAAATGGCACCTCTATGGCGACACCTTATGTAGCTGCTGTCAGTGCATTAGTTTGGAGTAAGCACCCTGAATGTACAGCAGCTGAAGTGAGGAAAGCGATTGACGCTTCGGCCACTCATTTAGGGGCAAATGGACGCAATCATGTATTTGGATTTGGCCTTATAAATGGGCAAAACCTCGATAAACTTCTCGGGCAGTCTTGCGGGGTGAACTAAAGACTCTCTAGCAATTAACATATATTTAGATTTATTTACAACTGCCTTGCTACGAGATAATGTCGGTAATGATTGCGAAATAACAGTAGGTTTTAACGAGCAGTCATTGCCGAAGGAAGCTCTTATCGCTAAATCAATATAAAATTCCAAAAATCATTGGCGCCAACAGTTCGTCGCTTTTTTGAAGGCAGTAAATCATTATGGCAACAGCTAAAGTCAGCTCAAGTTCTTTACCACAACGTGTTTTTCGTAATGACCGTGTACAAGCCTATTCAGCACATGAAAGCCTTAAAGACCCTGCCAAAAGAGCCAAAACTTTCTTTAATCGTTTATTATTCAAATTTTTTAATCCAATATGCCATCCTGAAGCGCGCCTAGTATTTATTGAATTAATTCAAGAGTCCGACCCCAAACGAGCAATTTGGTATTTTCTTAGGTTGCAGCAACTGGCTGACAACAATGCACAATACTTATCATTTGAGCCAGCTAATGACCCGAATGACTCAACATCCGTTTCAGATTCATTATCTTCCCATACTGACCATATGATTAGCTGTGTATTTCATGTAAAACCCAACCCACAATTTACAGGAGAGAAATTCTTTACTGTTAACGCCCAATTTGATCATAATTTTCAAGATCAAGTTCAAGAAGTATTTGCAGAGATGGAAGCAGAATTATGCGTATCTAAATCTTATGATTCCATCCCTAAAGGCTTAAAAATAACAGACCAAACGAAATTAACAGCACTGTTAACGGATCTATACAAAGCTACAACCCCTCATGAAGTTATACGAGTACTGCGCAATCTCAATGAAGTCATAGAACATTTCCAATTTGAAATAATCTTACTTTCAAGTTCAAAACCCTCCGGCAAAGCTCAGTGGCAACTTAAGGGTGTTGACCGAACACCAGATAAAAAAAGAGAAAATAAATCTTATTTTGAGATACTGCCTTTTATGGATGCTCCGGAAGCAGTATGGAAAAAAGAGCAAAAAGTGTCCGAATTTATTACTAACTTGAAGCAAGCAAGAATCATCTATCCCAACAAACATTCTGATGTCGTGACTATGATCAGGAGCTTTACTTTTACTAGTGACTTACAACAAAAACTATGGTTAAAACCAAAACTGGTAAGAGCGCTTTCTGGAATAGAAGGTGCAAACTTTAGGGTACTCCCTCACCCTTTACTAACAACTCCAGAGGGAAAAACTATTCAAGATCAACCAATGACGCTTTGCATTGGTGAATATCAGCTCACTTCAGATCATGAAACCGCTGTATTAGCAGAGAAACATGTCCCACAGATGTTTGATTCATCAATCAGTAAAGCTAACTCACCACAACTAATACGAGAAAACCCAGCTATTGAAAAGGTAGACTTAGCATTAAAAAACAAGCGAATAGCGATTAGAGGTATCAGTAGCGTTATGGGATACCTAGAAACGCTTACTTCACCAGATGAAGACATCTCAATGTTAGTAATCGCTAAAGACGGCTTAAATAGTTATTTAAAGTCTAGAGATGTAGAGCCAGCTTTTAGCAGTAGAGTCATTACAAAAAACAACATTCCACATACGGTATATGAATGCTGTATTGAGGGTACTGACCCGATTGAATTAGTCTGTTGTAAAGGAACAGAAGAAGATCACCTACAACGAATACAAGCGCAAGAAAAAGCTGAAAAAGAAAAGGCTCTGCAAATAACAAAGCGTGCACAGTTTATCGATGACTGCATCAATAAATTGCAAGATGCTGCAATTGCTTTTCATCAATCTTCGCCCAAAGCAGGTCACCCTCTGAGTCTGTTGGAAAAAGAAAAAATTAAAGAGCAATGTATTAGGAGGATTAAAGAAGAAGGAGCCGCAGCTGAACAAAAAGCTTACCTTCAAAGTTTGGCTAAGCTTGTTGTTTATAATCCACAAAAACTAACAAACCATGCCTTACAAGCCATAGGTGAATTCACTCAGTGTCAACACCATTCAATCCATCGGCTTCGTACTTTGGAAAAGCAAATCGAGCTTCCCGCAGAATGTATTTTTCAATCTGATGCAGAAGTTGAAGCAATGTTCGAGAACAAAGATGGCGTCCTAAGAAATTTATATGATGTGGGAGCTCAAGCTGCTATTAAAGTTTTATGCAGCTCAGCTAGTTCAATGGAACAAAGATTAGAAAGTATAAATAGTATACAAACAGGAAAACAACAATTATCAAGAAAACCTGAAGATATTACGGTTGTACTGACCCCTAAGTGTCATATATTGCCCGAAACTGAACATAGTCCTGAATGTAAACAACTTTTCATCGTTATCGAAGTCATTGCACATACTTTGGGCTTATGTACGCCTTTATGCATAATACCTGTTTTGCCCGATTCAGCTGAGCACTCATGGTTAACGACAAATCATCCTGAATTAGCACAGCATGCAAGACTTAGTCAAACCGTTGAAAAGATATATAGCGCTCAGCAGCAGCTAGCAAAAATACAATCAGAAATAAAACATATTGAACACACTTTATCTCACCAAGAAGCAGAACTGAAATTAAAACAAAATGCATGGAAGCTTGCCAATCATGATCAGATCAAGGCCTCTGAGTTAACCTCAAAACAACTTTCTGAATACTGGCCAAAGTATCAAGACCAACTCACAGAAATAAAAGATTCTCAACTAACTGTAGAGCCAATTTGCGATGCAATAGTCGCCAAAGCAAATCAACGCCATCAAGAAATATTTGCCCCATTAGCAAATTTAAATATTGATGAATTAAAGCAAGAAAACTTCTATCAATTAAAACAAATGGCTGAAGAACACATTGAGCAGCTAAGGCAAACTAGAGCATTACGGATTGCCACTCTAAAAGAACAAGGGGTAGACTTAAAACAACTAACAGTACAGTGGATGTCAACAACCGAGAAAGCACTTCTCGTAAAATTATCACGTGTAAAAATACAGCTTGATAAAGCTGAAGCACAAGATTCATCTGAAGCTACCTTGAATGCTATTAAAGCTTTATATCAACAATTAGTTATTGCAGAATCAAAAAGCAATCAAGTTCCAAAAGTCATTGAAGAATTTAAACAATTATTCAATAGTACAACGCAAGAACTACAACAGATCTCATGGATTACAGCGGAAAGTCTTATCTCTCAAATTACAAATACCAATGATGCAACGTTACCTACGACATACCTTGACCTGACTGAACGCTTTAAACAATTTAAATTTATGGCTCAACTCCTTTCACATATAGAAATACTTCATAGATGTATGAAACTTGGAGAAGAAAAGCTCGTGCTTCCTCAGCCTTGGCATAATCTAAAGCAATTGCACCTGCAAATACTGGGAACGGTATTGAATATAACAAAGTTAATGAAAAGGCATCGAGAAGCGGTTGAGCAAGATGCAAGATTAAGCACAATAGAAACAGATTCACTAGCCCAGAAGAAAACTCAATTAGAAAAAGAAAAAGAATATCAAATAGAACAAATAGAGCTACTTAAGCTTCAAGCCGAAAGTGAAGCCGTAAAACAAAATCAAAGCAATACTGAACAACTTGTGCGACTACGTAATGTACTAAACCAAAAAGTGGATAAAGCCGTAGGACACGACCTCGAGTTTACCCCTAGTGATTTTTACAAACAGCTTGGGCAAGAATACGACCCAATTTTGGCTCCAGCTTATGTTGTATAGTTAAATCAACATAAAATGATGCACTAAGCTGGAGTTAAAACGGCTCATTACCACACTGCCAACATATTTCAAATGTTGCTTCATTAGGCTCACCACAATCGCGGCACACCCAAGGTGAGCCTTGTTGCTGAGTTGATTCTAAAACTTCTTTTCCTTTAGCAAGGTTTTCTGCTTCCACCCATAGCTCAACCAAGGCAACATCAGCAGCGAGTTCCCCCATCGCTCCAAGTAATGCTTCACCTCTTACTTCAGCATCAATCCCTTGAGTTTGCAATAATCCTTTTAAGGCATGTATGGCCAAGCTGTTGTCTTTACATAATAAGTGCATATTCGACATATTCAATCACCCAATAAAAAAGCCACCTCAAGGTGGCTTTACAGTATCAAGTTTTCACTATTGATAAAAGCAATTAAGGCATCATCGAAGGCTGATCTGCACCTTCTTTTTCAATCTCAACTGGCATCATGTGGTCACGGCTAATACCCAAACGGATAGCCAAGTAACTTGCCACATAAATCGACGAGTAAGTACCCACCATGATACCCATTAGCAAGGCTGTTGCGAAACCGTGGATCATGCTACCGCCTTTAAGGAACAAGGCAACAACCGTGATCAAGGTCGTCAACGTGGTGATAATGGTACGGCTCATGGTTTGAGTAATCGACGCATTCACGATATCGCTTGGTGAACCCTTACGCATTTTAAGGAAGTTCTCACGAATACGATCATACACAACGATGGTATCGTTAAGTGAGTAACCGACAACCGTCAGCAGACCAGCAAGCACTGTTAGGTCAAACTCAAGTTGTAATATAGAGAACACACCCAGCGTTACGATAACATCGTGCGCCAATGCGGCTACAGAGCCCATTGCTAAGCGCCACTCAAATCGGAACGACACATACACAAGGATACAAATTAACGCCACTAGAACCGCTAATCCGCCCTGCTCTGCCAGTTCTTTACCGACTTGAGGACCAACAAACTCAACACGCTTTTGCACTACGTCTTTGTCAACTTGACGCGCAGCATCCATCACTAGATTTACTTGATCGTCACTTTTAACGCCTTCTTTTACTTGAAGACGAATAAGTACGTCACGAGTCGAACCAAAGTTCTGAATAACCGCACCAGATAAACTGTCGTGATCTAAATCAGCACGTAAGCTTTCAAGGTTTGGTGCATGTTCGAACTCAAGTTCAACAACCGTACCTCCAGTGAAGTCTAATCCCCAGTTAATACCTTTAGTCGCTAAAGAGGCAAGTGAACCCAGCACCAGTACCATAGAAAGAATACTGATAGGTACAGCGTGACGTAAGAAATTGACTGTGCCTTTAAATGATAAAATCTGAAACATAATCAATCTCTCCCTAGATAGACAACTTCTTGATGCGCTTGCCGCCCCAAAGAGCGTTCACAATCGCACGAGTACCAACAATCGAGGTAAACATAGAAGTTGCAATACCTATCATCAGCGTTACCGCAAAGCCTTTAACCGCACCAGTACCGATAGCAAATAGGATAAGCGCCGTAATAAAGGTGGTAATGTTCGCATCGGCAATGGTTGAGAATGCGTTACCATAACCTTCATGAATCGCCTGCTGAACACTACGACCCGCTCGTAACTCTTCGCGAATACGTTCATAAATCAGCACGTTGCCGTCTACCGCCATACCAACAGTCAGCACCATACCGGCAATACCCGGTAGCGTCAGTACCGCACTTAGCATCGACATAACCGCCACAACCATGATGAGGTTGAAGCTCAAGGCTAGGTTAGCGATAAAGCCGAAAGCACGGTAATAAATCAGCATGAACACCAATACGATAGCCATACCGTAAATCATCGCACTTAAACCGTTTTGAATATTCTCAGCACCAAGACTAGGGCCAATGGTACGTTCTTCAACAATCGAAACTGGGGCAATCAAAGCACCAGCACGAAGAAGTAAAGCAAGCTCTTGTGACTCAACCTGAGTTAAGCCGTTGATCACAAAGTTACGGCCAAGGCGCTGCTGAATTGTCGCCACAGAAATCACTTCTGCGGTTTTATCCAACTTCACGCTACCATCAGGATTACGCTTACCTTTATCCTTGTATTCGATAAATAGGGTCGCCATTGGCTTACCGACATTATCTTTGGTGGCATTTGAGAATATATTACCGCCTTTTGCATCTAAGCCGATACTCACTTGTGGACGAGAATATTCATCAAAGCTTGGTTGTGCGTCAGTAATATAGTTACCGGTTAGGATAACCTTTTTCTTAAGCACAACTGGCTCACCACTACGGCGGTAGTAAAGCACAGAACCAGCTGGAACATGACCGCGAACCGCACGACCAACGTCAGCGTTTTGGTCAACCATATGAAGCTCGATAGACGCCGTAGCACCAAGGATTTCCTTAGCACGAGCGGTATCTTGAACACCCGGTAACTCAACGATGATGCGATCTGCACCTTGACGTTGTACCACTGGCTCAGCAACACCTAGTTGGTTAACACGGTTACGAATGGTGGTCATGTTTTGAGAAACCGCATCATTCTTAACTTGCTTGATGTACTCCTCGCTCATTACCGCTAAAAGCATTTGCTGAGAATCAGTTGATACATCAGTAAATACCATTTCGTTATTAGTGCGTTTTAATAGGAATTCAGCTTTAGAAAGGGCTTCTTCATTGCGGAATTTGATTTCAATGCCACGAGACTTGATTTTGATACCAGAGTAACGAATACGCTCTTTACGAAGTTGGCTACGGAAGTCGGCCACCTTGGCTTCTTCCATCTTGCGGATCGCTTCGCTCATATCCACTTCCATTAAGAAGTGAACACCACCACGTAAATCCAAACCCAGCTTCATCGGTGCACCGCCTAAATCGGCTAACCAATCAGGGGTTGCAGGAGCAAGGTTTAACGCTACGGTATATTTGTCGCCAAGCTGGCTAGAAATTAACTCTTTGGCTTTGAGCTGATCGTCGGCATGAGCCAAACGGAACAGTAATTGATCATTGGCAAGCTCAGACTTTTTGACATCAATGCCATTGGAGGCAAGTAAGTCGTTTAACTGAGTTTGAGTTGATACATTCACCTCAGCAAAGCGACTACCCGCCACTTGAACAGCAGGGTCTTCACCAAAGATGTTAGGTAAAGCATAGAAGCCCCCGATGATGAGTACAATCACCACCATCAGGTTCTTCCAAATTGGATACTTGTTTAACACGTTAAGCCTCCAGGCTTACAGCGATTCAATCGAGCCTTTTGGCAATACTGCTGTAATGTAGTCCTTTTTAATAGTGATTTGTGTAGACTGGTTCAAATCAAGTAGAACATAGTCGTTTTCATCACTGATTTTTGCAATCTTACCTAGCACACCACCATTAGTAAGGACTTCATCACCTTTAGATAGTGAAGACATTAGGCTTTTGTGCTCTTTTACACGCTTGCTTTGTGGACGGAAGATCATGAAGTAGAAGATCAAACCAAAAACAACCAGCATGAATACCAGTTCCATGGTTCCACCTTGTTGAGCGCCTGGAGCACCAGCTGCATATGCATTTGAAATAAACATAGTTCTCTCTTTTAGTTATTTAATAATTTGCTAAAACAATAGCTTGCTAAATCTCGCCATATCTATCGCAATAAACATGGCGCTTAGCTCTATTTAATCTCAGTCTTTCAGCTCAGGCACTTCTTTGCCTTGAGCGGTATAGAACTCGTGAACGAAGTCATCTAATGTACCCGCATCAATAGCATCACGCAAACCTTCCATTAACATTTGATAGTAACGTAGGTTGTGAATGGTGTTTAAACGAGCACCTAAGATTTCTCCACACTTATCTAAATGATATAGATATGCACGAGAATAATTTTTACAAGTGTAACAGTCACATTTTTCATCTAATGGCGACGTATCTTCACGATGTTTTGCGTTACGGATCTTAATGACACCTGTACTGGTGAACAAATGACCGTTACGAGCATTACGGGTTGGCATTACGCAGTCGAACATATCAACACCACGACGAACGCCTTCAACCAAATCTTCTGGCTTACCAACGCCCATTAAGTAACGTGGCTTGTCTTCAGGGATTTGTGGGCAAACGTGCTCAAGAATGCGGTGCATATCTGGCTTAGGCTCACCAACGGCAAGACCACCAATGGCGTAACCATCAAAGCCAATATCAACCAAGCCTTTTAATGACTCATCACGCAAGTCTTCGTAAACACTGCCTTGGATAATACCAAATAGGTTATTTGGGTTTTCTAGACGATCAAACTCATCACGTGAACGCTGTGCCCAACGCAGAGACATCTGCATCGACTTACGCGCTTCATCGTGAGTGGCTGGATATGGTGTACATTCATCGAAAATCATTACGACATCTGAGCCCAATGAATACTGGATTTGCATCGATTTTTCAGCATCCATAAAGATCTTGCTGCCATCGATTGGAGAGCGGAAATGCACGCCCTCTTCAGTGATTTTACGAATATCACCCAAGCTGAATACTTGGAAACCGCCTGAATCGGTAAGAATTGGACGCTGCCAGTTCATAAAATCATGTAAGTCACCATGCTTACGCATGATTTCTTCACCCGGACGAAGCCATAAGTGGAAAGTGTTACCCAACAGAATATCGGCACCTGTCGCACGTACTTCTTCTGGAGTCATACCTTTAACCGTACCGTAAGTACCTACTGGCATGAATGCTGGTGTTTCAACGGTTCCGCGTTCAAATTTCAAACGACCGCGACGTGCGCGACCAACTGTTTTATCTAATTCAAATTTCATTATTACCTCATGCCAGAAAAACAGTCTGGCGGTTTTGTTTGGATAACTGCCTTATGCAGTTATCGTATGATTTTTTAAAGCAAAACTTCTTCGAAGTTTAAAAAGTCGTGGTATGGCATACCACACCGCCAAAAGGGGATGCCTCCAGCTGCCTCCCCTTTTGAATCCCCTGAGCCGCCCCAACAAGGCTAAGCGTTTCAGGTCTTATTGAATAAATGTCTAACGATTTCGATGGGCATCCATGCCCCCGAAATCTAGCCTGACATCCTTGTCAGGCTCACGTCATTTTATATTCAAACGACCTTCAACAGCTTTGAAGGGGGTACGGTTCCATCTTCGATTCAACAGTTTTTTGCTTCACTGTATGTAAACTTTCTATAACTGGAAAAAGCTAAATAACTAACTACTTTCCTTTTCTCGTAATAAACATCGCATCACCATAGCTAAAGAATCGGTATTTTTCTTCGATAGCATGTTGGTATGCGCTCATCACTGGTTGCTTACCTGCAAACGCGCTGATCAACATGATTAGCGTTGACTCAGGTAAGTGAAAGTTGGTGACCATAGCATCAACCACAAAGAACTCATATCCCGGATAGATGAAAATGTCGGTGTCAGCACTAAACGGTGCTATCTCGCCTTCATTGGCTTTAGCAGCACTTTCTAGTGAACGTACTGAAGTCGTACCAACCGCAATCACTCGCTTACCCGCAGCTTTGGTTTGCTTAATTTGTTCAACCACATCAGAGGGTACATTCGCCCACTCTGAGTGCATAACATGATCTTCAATGTCATCAACTCGCACAGGCTGGAAGGTGCCTGCGCCCACATGCAAAGTGACAAATGCAGTATTGACACCTTTGGCTTTTAGCTTTGCTAGCGTTTCATCATCAAAATGCAAACCTGCTGTAGGCGCTGCAACCGCCCCCGGATTTTCGTTATAAACGGTTTGATAGCGCTCTTTATCTGAATCTTCATCGGGTCTATCAATGTAGGGAGGAAGTGGCATGTGGCCGATTTCTTCCAACACTTCTAATACTGTTCGATCAGATAAAAGCTCTAGTTCGAATAAAGCTTCCTGTCTTGCCAACATTTTCATTTGATAATCGTTATCCAAATGAATAATGGCATCCACTTTTGGCGATTTAGAACTGCGAACGTGGGCTAGAATGCGTTTGTCATCCAACATACGCTCAACCAAGATTTCTAGCTTGCCACCTGTAGCCTTTTGACCAAACAAACGTGCAGGGATAACTCGAGTATTGTTAAATACCATCAAGTCACCAGCTTCGATAAAGTCAATCAGATCGGTAAAGCACTTATCATGTACTTCACCTGAATTGCCATCTAAAGTAAGTAACCTTGAAGCCGTACGCTCTTTGGTTGGGTAACGAGCTATAAGCTCATCAGGAAGATCAAAAGAAAAATCAGCTACACGCATCAAACAGCCTCTAAAAAGCCAAGCCAAATAAGGGCGCGTATTATACGCTAACCGAGGTTAGAACTGAAACATCTACAGAAAGGCTTTTTAAATTTACAAAGAAAAGATAGTGATCATCTATTTCTTTTTACATTGATCGTAGGGCTTTTGGATATGATCGCGAAAATTAGGGTTCACGTTTAATTGAGAATAATCAAAAGGAGCAAGTTTGATCTCTTCAATAGGGATTTCAACGTACATTTTTATACGCTCAGGCTGCTTTTCTTTCTTTTTAAAAAGGCGTTTAAACCAATCGAACATGTTAGAATTCCATTTTTACTTTATTATTATAAGGTTACTGATACAGCCTAAATCAGCATATTTTCATGAGCGCTATAATACCTTTGCATTACAATATTGCAACAATTTGTTTCAATCTGTATCTACAGATTAATTTTGAAATAGGAATTAAATGAAGTTGGTCTTATGAAAAAAAGCCATGGTACATTTTTTATGAATCTTAAACGCATTCCATTTATTTCCGCTAGCTCCAGTTCATTCTCTTGGAAAAAAGCTGTTCGAGATGTTGTCATACTTTCAGCAATAGTCTTGGGAGTCAGTTACTACTTACATTCAGATATGGCTCCAGGTGAAGCGCCTATACTCTCAGGTATCACCACTCAAGGAAAAACCATTTCATTAGCCGATAAGCCCAAAGAACCGACACTGGTTTATTTTTGGGGAACTTGGTGTGGTTACTGCTCTTTTACTTCACCAATGGTAGAAAATGTTGCCAAAGATCACCCTGTTATTTCAGTGGCAATCGCTTCTGGTACTAACTTGGAAATTAATCAACATATGCAAGATAAAGGGCTAGCGTTTCCAGTAATCAATGACTCCACCAGCCACATTACTAACCGCTGGGGAGCTTCAGGTGTTCCCGCTATATTTATCATTGATACAGATGGCAACATAGCAGCAAAAACCACAGGACCGACTTCAGAGTGGGGACTTAGACTCAGATTATGGTGGGCAAGCTTATAGTGACTTTTGCTCCGTTATCTGAGTTCGAAAAATCAAGTTTTCCATTATGGAGCTCAATAATTTGTCGACAAAAGAACAATCCTAATCCTTGACCATCTTTTTTAGTGGTATACAAAGGTACAGAAAGATTATCGATGTTGCTAAATCCAATACCATCATCAGCTAACTCGATGATCTGCAAAGAACCTTGACTCAGAATGTTAATTTGGAGCTTTTGAGCTTGAGCCTGTTTAGCATTTTTCATCAGATTTTCTAACACTTGCTCAAATAAGATTGGATCAGCAAAGATACTGGCGTTTCCAGCCGTATGACAGTCAATGCCCTGCTCTATCGATAATTGCTGACAAACATTCTGAACATCAAACCACGATGGTTTGATCTGTTGAGTTTTATTTAACCGAGTGTAAGTACCGATAAACTCTAATAAACTCTCGCTTCTACTTTTAACTCTTTGCAGAACTTCTCTCGCAAGGGACTCAGAAAAAGAGTCACTACTTAGTAATGTATCGGCCATCGAAGCCATTGGAGTCAGCGAGTTATTGAGTTCATGGGATAAGATTCGAATGGTGTCTGTTTGAGTTTTAAGCTTTTGATTTTTTAATGACTGCTCAATATCGTGAAATAGAATTAAATCTTGTTGCTTAAACCTTACATTTTGAAGCGACCAATGAGCTGCCAGCTGCTCATTATTGTACTGCCCCTGACGTTTATAAAAACTTAAGTCACTGATTTTCATTCCTATCAGTATTGGAGAAGAAAATAACTGTAGTAACGCCTGATTGAAAAATACTATTTTTTCCTGTTTATCGAACATTAACACTGGATATTGCCATTCACTCAGAATACTTTGTAAAACATCACCTTCTGGAGTTTGAGCCGAATAGAGGTCTTGTTGTAACAGCTGAGACACCTCAGCGAAGGGAGAATTTGGATTGTCAAAATTCAGAGTAATATTTTGCTTTTCTTGTTTTCGTAATTGAATAAATGACTTGAGCTGTTCGAAAGGTTCGACATTTTTTTTATAAAAATGAAAGCTCAAGTAAGCACACACAAAACACGCCGCCATTGCGCTCGTTAAGGTTAGCAATAAATCTTGTTTAAGTAAGTAAATCGGCCAACAAAGTAGCGCCGTAATCAAACAAGAGACCAAAGCTAGCCCTAACTTCCACTGCTGCTGATAACTCATTCTATTCCCGCCAAATCATGCTTTTCTAAACGGCGATACAAGGCATTTCTGGAGATTCCCAATGATTTAGCAGCCACAGAGATTTGCCCTTGATGCTGTTCAAGCGCATTAATGATTCTTTGTTTTTCTAGTTCATCTAGAGATAAATTAGGCACCTCTTCTGTACTTTGTTTGCTAACTTTAACTAATTGCAAATGCTCAGGGTTAATATCTGCCCCCATAGATAATAACAAGGCTCTTTCCATCGCATGACTTAACTCCCTCACATTACCTTGCCAATCATGTTGAAGCAGTATTTGTTTTGTTGATGGAGAAAGCAAAGGTATTTCTTTTTGATATTTATCCGCAAATTTAGCTAACAGGCTATTGGCTAAAGGTAAGATATCGTCTTTTCTGTCCCTTAAAGGTGGAATGGTAATGGTGAAGGTATTAATTCGATAATACAGATCTTGTCTAAACTGCCCTTGTTCTATGGCATCAGCTAAATCTTGATTAGTGGCTGATATCAAGCGAACGTTAGCTTGCAGATTTTGCTCTGCGCCTAATTGAGTAAAGCTTCCATTTTCTAAAACTTGCAGCAATTTCGGCTGTAAGTGGAATGGCAATGTACCAATTTCATCTAAAAACAAAGTGCCCTTTTCTGCTCGTAAAAACGCCCCTTTTCTATCTTGCTTAGCATCGGTGAATGCGCCTTTTTTATGTCCAAATAGCTCACTTTCAAACAAGGTTTCGGGTATTGCTGCCATATTTAAGGCTTCAAAAGCTTGAGCATTTCTTTGGCTTAACTCATGTATTCGTTTTGCGAGTAATGACTTTCCTGTTCCATTCTCACCCAGAATTAAAATATTGGCGTCAGTCATTGCTAAGTTTTGAATGAGCTGTTCGATATGCTGCATTGGCTCAGATTCGGCAACCCAATCTAACGATTGCGAACGATCAGACTGAACGTAAATATGCTGATTTATCTTGTTAAGCAATCCAGCTTTTTTCCAAGGTTTCTCGATAAAATTAACAGCACCTAATTGTAACCCTTGAACCACCAACTCTGTATTTGCCCAAGCCGTCATTAATATCACTTTTCGCCCAAGTGGAACTAATTGCTTGAGTAAAGCAATTCCTTCTTTACCAGAAGTAGTGTCTTGAGTGAAATTAAGATCGAGCAAAATTAAATCAGGGCTGACACGTTCGAGTAACTGCAAGCATTGTTTAGGCGAGTCAGCCTCAAAAACTTGGCAACCAGTTTGTGAAAGTAGTAATGACAATGCAAAGCGAATATCGGCATCATCATCAACAATTAATATTTTCTTTTGCATCATGCGATTTTTCTATTTCCATGCCCTAATTTTTTAGAGGTTAATCAAAGAGCAATAGTGTGGACGTCAACAGAAGCGCACGTCTGATAGGCAGGACGCCTGAATACCGTGAAGCACATGGATGTGCGAGAACGGCCATGTGCTCACGACCGTGACATCCTGTTACGGACGGTTGACTTATCACACTATTGCTCTTATCTATATCCTGTCATTTATCAAGGACTATACTAACTCTTATTACAATTCCCTTAGTGCCTGCATGGGTTCAGCATTAATAACTCGCCAAACTACCCAGCATACAGCTGTCATCACAATACTAACTAAAATCATTGAAAAGAACACTAAGGCATCCCAAGAAAATTCAGGCAATACATTGACTTGCCGTTGGATCAGAAAATAAATCAACGCAGAAACAATAATAGAAAATGCGAATGTCACGACAAGTAAGCCACTGAACTCTGATAGTGTCTTTTTAAGCAAACTCTTTCTGGTTGCTCCCGTCGCCATTCGTATCGCTAATTCAAAACGTTTAATTTCGGCAAAACTGAACGCCATACCACTACTGCCAAATGCAGCTAACGCTAGGGTTAAACAAGATAGAGCAATAATGAAGTAATACTGCAGACGTTTATCTAACGTTGCTTTGTAATATTCTTGTTGAACATCAAAAGACTTAACTTTTTCAATATCTGGATGACCGTTATTGATGATTTTTTCGAGTTCAGCGACATCAAAACTTTTTCCATCAGATATTCGCATGACAAAACTGATATCAGAAGAGTTAATATCATCCACAGAGTACAAGACACCGAAATCACCATCAGGTGCATCTCTAGAATAAGTATTCGCCACGACACCAACAATAATATTACTATTTACTCTGCGTCCTAATACCTCATCTAGAGGTTTACCCTTAGCCAATAATCTTGCAGCTGTTTCATTGATAACAGCACTATTCGCTTGAGTATTGTATTCATCTTCAGTAATACTTCGTCCAGCGAGTAATGGGATCTTAAAATCATCAAAGTATGTATCAGAAAAATCTAGCCTTTTAAATGAGTGGCTTTGATTAGATTCTGAATCCATAGAAATTACATAAGAATAGCTTTGAAAACTGTATGGCGTATTGTTGGTTTTTAATATTTGAATATTTGGATATTTTTCTTTTATTTGAGTAGATAATTCTCGCCAAATTTGACGGTTTTGAACTACTAAGCCTTTTTCCATCTCAAATCGTTTTTGTGCTGTATCTTGCTCCATTGGCGGTAATACTCGGCTATCTTCATAAAAACTGGCTCTAACAATATGAAGATTTCCAGCTTCAAAACCTAAATCGCGATACAAATCTTGGTAAGCCGCTTTAGCTAACATAGCCGATGCCATTAACACGATTGCTGCAGAAGCTAGCTGCAAAACAAAACTTGCTTTATTTAGCCAAGTTAATTTTACAGCAGCGACGCCTTTATTTCCTGACTATAAAGGAACTCGGCCGCAAGCAACCGAGTTTTATTTGAACAGTCCAAGCTGATCTGCACTTTTCTCTTTTTTGTCTAACTCTGCCAACTGTTCTTGAACATACTTTCTGATCACATCTTCAGTTGC
>NZ_ML014774.1 GCF_003675895.1 Parashewanella curva | reverse complement strand
AAAATAAGCATCCCAACAAAAAGAAAGCGAGCTTGGATGAAAACAGATTATCTCGAAAAGGTTTTAAAGGCTGGGCTAACTGTAGCGGACGAAATTTAAACACTCGCGCGGTTGCCCTGATACCGCTAATTTTCAAAATGAATCACGAATAGACTAAGCATTGGTTTAGGATGACATGTTGTGAAGATCGGTCAAATGATCATTGAGGATCAAGTAAAATGATGACTCAACCGTTGCTATTTTAAGCAGATTGAGTCAACTAGACTGAATAGTTACTATTATTTAAGTAAAGCAACAAATTGCCAAATTCTTTATTTCATCAAACCTAGATAGTCGGTTCTGGAAAACGCGACTTTAAAACCTAAAGTGTACGGCATCTTATTTAAGCCAAGCTTCAGAGCCCCAAGATTTATTAGACTTCGCGTCAATTTCACAACAAAACAGCCGTTTAGTTTTTGTCTAAGCAACAAGATTATAACACGCAAACCCTTACCTTTTCTTTAAATATCAACATGATAAACGATTTTTATTGTTGGATTTGAACTCCGAAACTTGAGGTTAAATACGCCAAAATTACTCGCAAAACTATGCTGTAACTTGTTGATTAATATACACTGCGAATTCAGTAAATTCAGTGTTTTCAGTAAATCACCTAGAGCACAAAACTATTTTTTTTGCTTTAAACACAGTAAGTTAATTAGCAATAAAACACACTCTTGACATGGTGGGGTCGGTGGTTCGAATCCACTCGATTGTAGCATATCTTATTGAAATAATAGACATTTAACACAGTCTCCACGAAAGTAATCACTAAAATAGTTTTGCGCATATTTTGCTAGTAACAAGCCCCCTGTCATAAAGAGCAAAGCAAGAATCTGTTAACCTTATGATTTTACTTAAAAATAGTTAAGTATTATAAATCCATAAAGTTCCATATTGTTTTTGGAGGTCCACCGAAAAAGGGAAATGATACCTTCTATCATACAAAACCAATCGCTTGCAATTTCACCGCGACAGCATTAAAACTAATGATTTTATTGGCTTAAATCGATATTTTACACGTGTGTTAAATTTTCATCAGTATGCGGTAACATGTCCGTAAAAATGACTTTTCCCGCCTAATAAGCTGCTAGGTAATCATTTTGAGGCGGTATACCTTATAACTTAGCGCCTAAGTATATATCTTTCGGAAGAGCCCTTTTTAGATTTGTAATGAAATAAACGGCTATTTGGAATTCTGATAAACTATCACCAAGCTAGATGATATTGCTCCAAAATATTCATTCGAGATATTTTATAAGGAATTATTTTATTTCATTGAGTAATTAAGCAGGTATTATCTAGCTAAAATGCATTTAACATGGTGTTTTTATGGCTACAAATGCGGTTGAGTTTTCTGGTCAAGCGCAGAGTCTGTTTAAATTATATATGGCAGAAGTTGAGTTAGTTGGCGAAGTCTTAGATGACTTCGATACAACTCAAGTGCTCGAAATTAGCTTCAATAGGAAAACACAACAATATCTTGTACGAGGTACAAGGCATAATTTTATCCTTGAACCACGCACAGAACAACATGAAACAATGTTTAATAACCCTTTAAATTCATCATTAAAACCAACTGACCGCATAAAAAAATTGCAGCTCACCAATACTAATTTTTCAATTACCAAAAAAGAGAGTATTTCTGACTGGGTCAACGGGGTTAACCCCAAATTTAATAACAATCCTCTGAGGTACCTTGCAGAGTTAGAAAAGAGTAAAACTATTGAGCAGTTTTCACAAAGTGAATTATTATTTACGAATTGTATGGGGAATCCATTGATTACAATGGTCTTATCTTGTTGTTCTATAAGCTTGATAAGAGAACTTAACATGCCTGATGAAGCATATAGACCAAAATCAGCTCCAGAATATACTGCGTTACACGCTGCAGCACAAAGAGGGATGAGAGAAAATTTAAATTTTCTGCTAGAAAACAGAGCAAATACAGAAATAAAAGATCACCTTGGACGTACACCAATTTTTCTTGCTGTTCATGGTGGGCATATAGGTTGTGTTAATAGTTTGATTTTAAGAGGTGCTGATATCTATGTTAAGTGTAATTTAGGAGATACTCCATTACTGGAGGCTATTCAACCAGGTAATTTAGCTTGTGTTAAAGTTTTGTGTAAAACAAATAAGCAGATATTACTGCAGAACAAAGCAGGTGTGAGCCCATTATTTTTAGCTTGGAAGTATAATTGTAGAGAAATTATCGATTTTTTTAAAGAGAAGCTATCCATTGACTCGGCTATAGGTTTAATCAACACTGTGATTAATCAGGCTATTGGTAAGAAGCTTCCCAATAAAACACCTCAACAAAAGATGTACCGTGCAGTAGAAGCAAGAGACAGCAAAGCGTTAAAGGAGTTAATAAGTGATAAACATATTAGCTTTGAAGAACGCGATAAACTAGATGGATGTAATGCTATAGATAAAGCAATAAGATATTCAGATGAAACTGATTGTCTAGAGTTGCTAATACCTAAATTAAAAATAGTATCTAAAGAGTCTCAGGTAAACTCTTTAAAAGTGGCTGTCATGCGAAATAATCAGACAGCACTAAAGCTATTATTGAAAAACATTCCTGATGTCATAAATGAACTTGATGACCAAGCGAGAAGCGTAGCTTTTTTCGCATGCTTATTGGGACATTCCGGTAGTCTAAAGGTATTAATAGACTGTGGAGCGGATTTAAACATCAATTCGAAACTACACATCGGAGGTACATCATCATTATTATCAGTAGCCGCTAGTAACGGTCATATGGATTGTATTGTTTTGTTACTAAGTAGCGGTGTGGATCTTTTTGAAGAAAACGAACTCGGACTATGTGCATCAGACAGAGCACGCATGGAAGGGCATTTTGAAGCATTCTATTACTTACAAGAACAGATGTTAAAACAAGATAGATGTCGGTATTTAAGAAGACCTTGGCCAGAAATGATTCCATCTAGAAAATAAAATAAAAACATTCAATACACACCCGATGTGTGAATTCTCTAAGCAAAATCATATCTTCAAATTGCATAGGTTTTTGCCGCATGAAATGTTAATAAATGCTCCTATGGTGATACCGAGGAGTTTTCTACCCATGCGGCTTGTTAAATGCCATAAATCTCAACATCTAATTTTTTCAATTTCAAAGTATTCAACTAGTTGACCAATTGTTGTTTCAATTCTTCGCCTTACTTTTAAAAGCAAGCGCACGATTTCTGGTGGACGCTTATCAAGCATGTTTTTCCGCAAGGGTGTTTGTAAGTTCAGTCCGACTTGAAGTAAATCGGCTTTCAGTGAAGGCCTGATTAAGCCTTTATCTCCAATGGTCAGCCCAATAACCTTATCCAACACCTCATAAGCAACATCTCTTTCATCAATATTGGCTGGTGCTACTGAAAAGTTTAAAGGTATACCTCGTTCATCGGTAACTAAATGTCCTTTAAAACCATAGTAATGCTCCTGCTTTGACGCACAAAAACCATAGTTTGTTATGCCTTTAACACTTGGCAACGTTTTGCTCGTGTTAATTTACACACTGGTATAGGAAAACCATCTATCAAGTGGATATCTCGCTGGCTGAAATTTATTTCTCGTCATAGGCTAGCATGCATCAACTGTTTGACTTGCCATAGGTTTGCAGCTTGTCTAACGAACTGAGAGCGCGCTGGAATTTTTGGAAAGAGTTCAATCCAGTGTTGTAAAAAGTAACTCCAGATAGCTTTATCATCATGAAAACCTAACCATTCTCAAGCAATTTCCATCGTGATAACTTCAGCATCCAAAAGGTTTGGCTTACGGCCAGCTGAACGAAGTGGCTCTTTAACTTCCTCTTTGTATAAATCATCAACTAAGCAGAAAACAGTAATGATAAAATCTAGGCTAGACATGACCGATAACCCATAAGATGCTTGATTAGACAACTATCATTTTATGCTACGGTCATGTCTCTTAGAATTCACACATCGGGTACTCAATTTTATATTTTGTGTGAGAACCATACCTGTATCTCATACAAGCATATTAAAACCAACTGCTAGCTAAAAGCTACCCGTCTGAATGACGGGGGGTACACCACGATGCGAGACTAATAAATAGGTCCTACAAAGATGTTAATCTTATGGACACTTTTCAGAAGTAATGTCGGTTTTACGTATATCCCCCCTACTACATAAAAAGTTTTAATCAATTAACCTTCAATTTTGAGCTGACTAACAAAAAATATAAAATTAACCTCGCACCACAAGGGACGAGGTATCAACAACTTACAAGATAGAGGATAATTCACCCCAAAAGGCTAGAAATTAACCCAGAAGGGATAAATTTTTAACTAAAACTTATTTATTTTAAATTGAGCACGTGCCTTGCGCTCGACTTTTACTCTATCTAATAATTCAGGCTCTTGCATATTCATGTTTTCAGCAAAAGATAACATGGCTTCCATGACATTTAACTTATCAGAGTCTTTGGCAAAAGACTTAGCTTGAAGGTATGATTTTTTATCGTGCTTACTTTTACTCAAACTCAAAATCACTTTAGCTTCGTCTTCGGAAGAAAGCACACCACTTTTCGACAGCAACTGAGTGATACTGGTTGGTAAGCCAATGTCAAACTTGTTACTAATGGCGATAACTTGCTCCCAATTATTGCTGGTAAAGCGTTCTGATTGACGCCCCATGTAGCTAATTACTTTAGCTAAGTTATTAATAGCTTGTTCATAATTACTTTTAGCGAGTTGAGCATTCACAAGGAACAACAATTCGACCACTTTATCAGTTTTATACCTCTTATCTTTCATAGCTGAAAACAGTTTGTGGTTAACGAATAATAACCAATCACTGTTTTCGTCGTTTAATAAGTTATCTGAATTAAAGAAAATTTGTTGCCATGGTGTTAGGAACTTATGGCGAAACTGCTTTACAGTCAGTGCTGCAGATATGCCTAAAACCTTTGCCGTATATTGCACATTTGATATAACTCGAAATGATTCAGATTCATCCAAGTCCTGCTCAAAAATGCTATTGATTACAAAATACTGGCTCAGCAACTTATAGGCTTTATCGAAATCCCCTGCCTGTTTATATGCTTCGATAAGAGCTATACGTTGTGGAGACTGGAACTTCAACTTAGGATCTTCACTAACAGAATTTTCCGAAATAGAGCTAGCAAATTCAATGGGTTTTTCAGAGGCAACTAAAAGACTCCCCTTTAAGACAAATGCATTGTAATAACTATCAACAGCGGCATTCTTATCTGCACGTTTGACAATACTAGCAATTTGTCTAAATAAGGATTGAGCCTGTGATGGTTGATAATTGCTCTTAATACTTTTTACTATTTCTAAAACTGTAACAGCCGGTGCGCTATTAGAAGCGTCATAGTTTGGAGTCGTTGAAAACTCATTATACTGTACCAATTGCGCTACTAATAATAGATAATGTTCGCTTGCAATAGAGAGTTCACCGTGCTTTGCAAACAAATTAGCTAACTTAGATGTTTGCCAGTGACTAGAAGCAAATAGATTATTAGAAATACCTTTTAAAGCATCAATAACCTTGTCGGAAACCTCTTTAGGCTGTTTGTCAACTAGAGTTAAATATAAATTTAAGTCATGTGATGAAATTATACCTTTGAGCAATTTTCGCTCTAACTGTATTAATTTTTTATCAAAGCCATTGTTTTGAATGATCGAATCAGCGATGAGTGAATAAAACTTACCCACTTCTCTTTGCTTTTTGAAAGGAAACGCACGAATAAACTTATCAAATTCAACGGAAGCAAATTTGTATTGAGCAATAATATCAAAGAGATTTTGTTTATTTTCTGACGGCGTATCAAGTTGTGAAATAAAATCATTAGCAATTGTAGGATTTACAATTTGACTTGTGTTAGTCACACTTTCCTTAGAAATGTCTGTATCCCATTGCAATGCATCATTGTAAGAAATACCACGACCAAAATTGCCAGTTTTGGTTGAACCAGAAAGAACATGTCTCCATAAAGCTCTAAGATTAGCTTGGACTTTTAGGCTGTCCTTTGCTTTTACACTCGCCACTAACTGATCGATATAACGTAAGTTATTAGTTTGTGTCTGACCACTAGGGACACCAGACCCGTCAACCTTGGCCAAAACCTTGTACAAATGCGCACTGGAAATGGACGTATTTCTGTCCAACAATGCTTGCTGGCTTAATTTACCCTTAACTTCAGGTAAACGAAGATCCTCCCCCCCATCTTGCAATAATGCTAAAGCCTTAGTGTATTTATGCTCACTAATTAACTTCTCATATAAAGCTGCACGTATAAAAGGCTCCCTAGGATCAAACTTATAATAATTAAGCAGACTTTGATCAACCAAAATTTTGTCGCCTAACTTTAGAGCTACATCCAGCTCAGCCAGTTTAAACGATTTTTCTTCAGGGTAATTCTTTATTAATTTTTTTAATAAAGATAATTGTTGTGTATATTCTTGCGAGCTTAACTCATAAAATCTCGATGGATATTTCGCATTGTAAAAGGCTTTGGCTTCATCAAGAGATATCTTCTTGTCACCATCAATATCAAACAAGTATTTATCAACAATAGATGAGAAGTTATCTGCAACTAAGGTGTTAAGCTGATAACCAATAGTTGGATTCTTAGCTTTAAACTCGAATATTTTAAACAATAACTCTTCATCAGAGCCATTAAATATTAATTCAGCCATATCAGTATAGGATGTGCCAAATTTTGCTTTACGTCCGATATAGTTAATGGTGTTAGAAAGCAGTTTTTTATGTGTCTTATGTGCATTTGGTACAATAAAACCTACTGCTAATTGTGGAACATCATAAGTATTTTTGAAATCAATTCGATCTAATAGCTCTTTAATTAATAATTCAAATTTTTGCATATCCTCATCAGAAAGGTGTTGCTTCAAACCCTTTTTAATAAGATCGAAATGTGACAATACCTCATACCCTGCGGTCGATTTAGCAACTTGTTTTCGTGCATAATCGATTTGTTCTGAAATAGATAATGAGTCAGCTATAATAGAGTTAATATTTTTTGAGGCTATATACGATGTTCTTGGATCCTTTTTGGGATCATATTTATCAATATATTCAGCCATCTTATCTGTAGATAATAGTTTTCTTCCTAAAGTTTTCTCTACTTTTCGATATAAGTCTAAATTGGTAATCGCAATATTGAAATAAGCTTGATCCATTGAACCATCATTGGTCAACTTAGAACCAACAACTGATTTGAACTGCTCTGGTGAGAGTAAAGATAGACCACGAGCAAAAACCTCTACTAATTCTTGCTTTTGAATTAATCGATTAAATAAACTTGAAGTTTTATCGCTGTCCCTGGATACACTTAGCAATTGAAATTGTGTCTCAACATCATTTTGGTATTCTGCATAATTTAAAGCATTTGATAAAACAGATGAATTATCTGGCTCACTCACAAACACTTGATGTTTCTTACCAATGCTCGCTTCTAATTCGGCTAATTCCTTAAAATATCCGGCTCTATGGTAATGCAGTGCAATATCAGTTTGGAGTAACTCATCATTTTTAAACAATGAAAGTAACTTTGTATCAATTTGCAAAGCAATTTCACTATTATCCGTAGAAGTGGCAACACGTCTGACCAATTTTGAAGTTTGATTCAATCGTGAATATTGATTTAAAGGCAATTGTTCCTCTTGCACTTGAAGTTGTTGAACATTCGCCAGTTCAGAATTAAATAAGGACAGTAATTCTTGAAGTCTATTTTTAGCTTTTGTGGCGTCTGTTGGCCAAGTGACAATGAAACCCTCTGCGAGAGATTCAAAATGATTTCGGAATGAACGACTGACAGTAGTGTCAATTTTGGGCTCCCAAAAGTTTGTTCTTTTCTGTTGTGGAACACCATTACGAAGCACTGCTGGTTGTTGCTGAATTAGTCCATTTAACGCATTCCAATACCATGTATTAGCAATGTCATCTTGACCGATTTCTTCACGCAACAATGCTGTACTTTTAAGAAGTTCAAGATCAGAGCGATTACGGCTTAATGCTTTATTAAAAGAGATCAACGCTTTATTGACATAGCCTGCATCGAGAAACATTTGTGCTTTAGTTTTATCAACTTCAATCAACCCTGTGATATCAGTGATCATATCAAAAGACTTTTCAGCTTCTAGCACATTACCTTTACTGAGTAATGTCTTACTCAAATCGATATAAATTTCAGGTGGAAGTTCTTGTTTTAAACCAATGAGACGTCGACCGTAAGTGACTTTGCGTTCTTCATCACCCAACCGAATATCCGTAACACTGTTTGTAGCGGTAGATAAAGTAATCAACTCACGTAAAATACTTGAGCGGCGAATGCCTGCTTGTGCTAACGAGTTTTCTACCGCAATAAATTCCCCTTCTCTATCATTGGTTTCTTGAGAAATCTCAGCTAACAGTGTGTAAAGATAGAATTTGTCTGCTCTTGAAGTGATACGCTCAAGAACTAAACGATGAACCCAACGGAAGGTACCTTGAATTTCAGGTGTCAATTCTTCACCAAAGCGACGAGCACCGATCATATTGATGATGCCATCAATGGCGACTACGAATTCGTTATCACCATCAGCATGTTCAGCTACGTATTGCAAAATGGACACGGCTTCATCACGACGACCGTGATCTTTCATAAGATCAGACATCAATAACAGGTTATCTGACATTGTAGGTGTTTCTGCAATCGAACGACGATAACTTTCAATGGCTCGCTCAGGAAAGCCGCCCATGGTCATAATGCCTGCTTCAAATTCACCTGCGACCTGCGCGGCATTATCTACTTTCAAATTGCTAAGCAACTTATTGACCTCAGCCAAACGCTTGTCTTTATCTTGCTCTAACTCATTAGTAAGCATATTCAAAATGATGTTACGGATATGCTCTGTTTTAAAATCAGGTTCTGCGACAAGAAGTTGTCGTAAGGCTTTATCGTACGATTTCGGGTCTTCCAGCATTAAGTAGACTTTACTTAATTGTTTGAGCTTATCGACTTCATTCATGTTGCTTCGGCGAGCAAACTCCTCAATCACTTCAATTGCTGATAATTGGTCGCCAACTTCAACATAAATACGAACAAGAAGATTGATTTCGTTTTCGTTGGCTTTATTCAGAATGAGCTTTTCTTCAATATCGACAACGATATCAGCCAATTTATTTAATTCAGCGGCTAACAACATCAATTGAGCTTCAGAGAAACTGCGGCGAGCAGGACTTTTTACGCCTGTCCAAATATCTTGCCAAAGATCCAGTGCTTGTTGCTTTTGATCATTAATGCTATATAACCAAGCAAGACGCATTCGTTCATCATAACCTAAGCCCTGACCTTGCTGATCAAGGCGTTGGTAGATGGCTAGGGCTTTATCTGCACGAGATAAACGCTCGTAAGCATCAGCAATGTCTTTATGCTCACCAGCAGTATCTGGTAGAAGGGTTTCCAAACGCTCTAATGCATGTGTGGCTTCTTGTTCTTGACCACGATTTAGGTAAGTTTCGAATAAAAAGAAATTGGCGGGTACAGCAAAACCTTTGTTGTTGGCATGTTTGGTAACGAATGAGATGGCTTCATCGGCAAAACCCATTTTCACCATGCTTTCAGCACCATCAACCAACGAATATATATTTTTCTCATTATTCGAAGCCATCTGCTGCCAAACATTTAATGCCTTATCGGTTTCCCCAATATTCATATAATGGGATGCAAGACCGTCATACCACGCAACCACATCAGATTCTTTTTTGATTTGATTGTTATATTCATTGATCATATCTTGAGGACGATCTGCCGCAAGATACAATTTGATGAGTCTTTGCCGTTGTGCTAACTCTAGCTCATCAGAAGATGTATTTTTAAACAGGTCAATAGCTTCATCATAACGACTTAATTCAACAAGAACATCAACACGTGCTTGCTGAAGATCTAAATCATTTGGATAAGTTTCTAAAAGTGGTAAAAGGGCTTCTAATTCATTGGCATCACGATATGACTCAATCAAAATAGAAAGCGCATAGCGTAAATCATATTTTGCAGCTGCATGTTCAAATGCTTGCCAAGCATTTTTTTGAGCAATTTTGTAATCTTTTGATTTGATAGCCCAATCAGCCAAACGAATATATTGCTGGAACGGTTTATTGGCTTGTTCTTCAACTTTGTATAACTCTAGCGCTTTCTTCTGATAGCCCATAATAGCCAAAACAACCGCTGCACGGTTTTTGAATGCTTGATCACGGGTATTAGCCAGCTCAACTAATGCATCGGCATTTTCGGTTGCATTAATCATGGTTAGGCGGATCAATATGAATTCTTTTTCAACATTACTCTTGGTCAAATCAATGGCTTTTTGATACCAATTTATGGCTTTTTCTGGCTTACCTTGAGCGTCAAGCAGACGCGCTTTTAGTAAGAAACCATCAGAGGTTTTAGCTAATTTAAGTCCAACGTCCACCGCTTTTTGAGCCTTAACAGGGTCGCCATGACGCCAATACAAATGACCAATGGTGAATTGTGCATTAGCCCTTTCAGTTAATTTGTTTTTTTTGTTTTTTGAAAATTGATTAAGTTTGGTAATGGATTGGCTAATGTCTTTATCTTCCAATATGGACTTATTATAAAGATCATGAATACCTTTATTTTCAACACCACTTACATCCTTTACTACAGTGGCAATGTCATTTACAGACACTGCCGCATACGAAGGAAAACATAGAACCGCTGAAATTGTAGTGGCCAGCAACGTCTTTTTAACATTAAACATAGTCTCAAAACCCTTAATTCTTTTTGATATTTGGGGCACGCATCCGTGTGTTATAAGGAACACTTAACTCAAGACTGAACTCAAATGCTTATAGAAGCCTTACATCAAGTCCAATCTATTATCCTAAAAAAATCAGTTGGACGCTCATTTAGCTAATATCTATCTGAGTTAGCTAAAATTCGAACATTTTCATCATTCACCGAATCGGTGAAACACTCTACGCCCACAAGTTTACTAAAATGTTTGCTAGCTGCGTTGTAACTTTTGCAAGTAAAGCAACTACTTGCTACAAGATACGCCTTGCTAGCAGTCATTTTTTCTACGCTTGATAACCCAGCCAACTGATGCTTTTAGGATTATCAATTAACGTCGAGTGCTCTTCGGCCAGCGGCGGTATACTAAATCTGCGATATATAACAACAATGCCAATAACAGTAAGTACGGCCAAAGTTTGGTAACAATAAATGCCATATCACCTTGTTTGGTTTTCAACTGCCAATCATTGGTTTCGATATTGTTTAGGAATTGTCCATTTGTTAATTCGGATAATTTCTCGAAATTCAATAACTTTGATGGGCTCACTTGGTTTTCTTTCGCGATATCTGAATACGAGCGAAGCGCACTTCGTTGCCAGTTCCTGTTTCCTTTCACTTCAGCTAAAGCGTCTTGCCCCATTGGAAAATCAAGGTTCGCTACAAATAGACCAGGCGCTTTTTCATCAAATTGGATCGGTTGACTATTGCTTGAACCATCCCAGTCTAGAATTCGCACACTGGGAGTGAGCTCTAAATCATGTGATAAACGTTGAGCCGCTATCGATAATTGATCATGCTTACGTTTAACCGTTAAATGAAAATCATGCTGGTTGCTTGCTGTTTTGCGAATGATGCGACCTAGCCATTGACCATATTGCTCCCAATTAACAAAGTGTTGCGTACCATGACCAACAGGCTCTGTCATTAATGCGGTAACACGACCTAAACCATATTGCCAAGAAGACAGAAGAGGATATTTACCGACCGATTCTTCAAGCAACACTTCAGCGGCTGCTTTTCTACCTACTTGTACATAGCCTGCCAGTTGAGGAAGGTTGTCTTTTTTAACATCACCCCACCAGCCAGATCCACCTTGTGCTGTCATTGAAAACGCACCACGTTTGTACGCTGGAAGTTTTTTAGTCGAAGGTTGCTTTAGGATCATTTCTACAAGGTTGAATTCATTGCCCACAGAATAGAAGCGACCCTTACCCCAATTCGCCATGTCAGACATAATAAGGTTATGGCCACCCTGACCGACTAAAATAGTCGAAACGTTAATATTGTCTTTAGCAATACGACGTAACATACCTTCGTAATCATCATCTTCAATACCTGCGTCGGTGATCATGATGATGTGTTTAAAGCGGGTATTGATGTTTTTCAAACCATAGTAAGCTTCTTGAATAGCCGGAAATAAAACGGTTCCACCAATGGCTTTCATACGGCCAATCGCTCGGTCAATTTCAATTTTATTGGATGCAGGCTGCATTGGAATTGCCCAGTGCTTAGCACCATAAAACTCAACAATACCAATACGGTCATGTGGCTGTAAGCGACGAACAGCAATGCGTGCCATTTGCTTGGCTAACTCAATACGACTACCCGCCATAGAACCAGAGGTGTCTATGATGATGGCAAGGCCAACACTTGGATCGTTTTTGTCATCTTTTTGCTTTAACTGAACAGGTAGTGCATCAGCGATTGGTGTATCAAAATAACCACCGCCAGCAAAAGCCGATTCACCACCAGAATGTAGCAAACCAACACCTTGATTCTGCACTGCAGCCACTAGCTTTTCTTGAACTGCTTTTGAAATTTGATTCGATGGCAAGTCATCTTGTAATACAACATCGTATTGAGCAAAATCAAAGTCAGCTGTGAGTTCTGTGGCATTTACCGATTCAATCTCAAAACCTGCACCGAGTAATCGACCTAAGTGTTGTTCAGCACCAATTTGGCGATCACCTAAATACAAAATTTTAATACCATCTTGTACCGCAAGTACCGTAGAGAGTTGATTATTAGAGGCATCCGACTCTTCACCAGAAATCACCTCAAGTTCAGCACGCAATGGATGGAACCCCGCATTTTCCGCTTCAAAGTTTAATTCAATGCGAGTTTGGCCATTAACAGCAAACGCAGGAGATTTTACCAATAGCGAATCATGACTAAATAGGTTAACCGCTACTGATTTTGCATTACCAGCCACTTCAACAGATACACTGGCTTTTTCACCAACTCGAACTGCTTGAGCTTTGATATCAGCAATATAAAGATCCGAATAATCACGTCCTAGGTCATAGGTATGAACCGGAATACCTCGATCCTGATATTGGGCAATAATTTTGCTCCAATTTTGATCTGTGGCTAAACCATCAGTAATCAGAGTCACTGAGCTGTTTACGCCTAAAGGAATAGTCTGAATCGCATGTGCTAAAGCTTGTGATAACGATGAAGTATTGGATGCATCACTGATCAGTATGTGATCTTCAGCCTCAAAGCTGTGTTTTTGGCCGCCTAACTGAACCAGAGTCAATTCATCATCCGCAGATACTTTTGCTGCGAGCTCATTAAACAATGATTGGGCATTTTGTTGTGCATCAGCCGAAAGACTGTCTGATTGATCAACAACAATAACATGATGAGCCTGATTACTTGAGTTAATCAATACAGGTTGAGTAAGTGCGACGATTACACAAGCAAGCACGGCTGCGCGGATCAATTTGTGTTTATTATCCCCACGTTTTTTCCATAGCAGCCAAAGCGCAGGCAATCCGAAAAGTAATATGCCAAAATAGGCGTGTAAAAATGATAATTCCATAACAACCTCTCTACGGCATTAGGCCACGTTGATAGACAACCCACTCAGCAATCAGCAATAACAAGATTAAACTGATCAATAATGTTATAAATTCACTGAAATTACTGAGTACCGAATTTACCGAGCCAACGCTATATTCAGTGCTGTCGGCAGTAGCTGTGGTCACATCGGCATTAGTTAAGGATACAAAAGCTCTTTGCCCTGCTAGTTCAATACCGCCAGCTTTACCCAGATACAAACTACCATTTAAACTTTGTTCAAAACGGCTTTGCATACTAGATAGAGCATACAAACCATCTTGGTGATATACATTTTGACCAGCGCTTAAATAAGGCTGCCAGCCATGACGGCCACTTAACCATCGAATGGATTGAGCGATAAACACTGGATAAGATTTTGATTGCGTAAAGTTAAACTCAGGTTGAAGCAAAGCATTCCACACTTGAACACTTGGTGTAGCAGCATGGCTAAGTTCGACACTGATTGGTTGAGAAGATGCAGTAGCCAATCCATTAGCATCGATTTGATCTAGGGCTAATTCATGCAGACTGTCCGCCAACGCTTGTTCAGTACTTTTATCACCTTGATAAAAGAGTTTAAACGCTGGCGTTTGATTCGACATTTGAGAAAATTCTAGCGCGGGTAACTGGTTACCAAAATTTTCACCGACATGACGGATCACGACATCTGCATCCTCAGCGCCAACCATACGAACGCTCGGATCGGAATTGACTACTGCAAATACGGAGTTATGTACCGTAGAAGAAACGGCTACATTAACAATTGAGCTTTTAGGTAAAGCGATACTTGCACTGTCATCAATCATGAAAGCATCACTATTTTTAAGGCGTGCGGTAAATTGCTCTCCAACGAGAGGGACATCACGTAACACGAATTTACCCTTACCTAATTCTTGGATTTGATCAGGTGTAAAGAAAGCTTCACCCACTAAAAACTCTAAGTCGGCAAGCTTCACCTCAGATTCAGTGTTAGTTTTCGCTTCTACTAAGACATCAATTAAGTTTGCCTTACCCGAAGCAGCGAGATTAATACCTAAGTTTACTAGTCCCGCATTATTTTCAGTCTCTTCAAATGACGTTGCATGGGATACACTGATATTGTCTTGTAACGAAGCAGGTAATGCAGACTTACCGTACACAATAACGTTGACAGGCGTATTATCATTGAATCTTTGAGACAAAAGCGTTAATTGTTCTGCAAACGAATCTGGTACAGCTTGTGGAGAAACTTTGGCTAATCGAGGCTCTAAAACGGCTAATTGCTCACTTTCATTTAATATTTTTGTGTGAAACTCACCGCCGAAAATAACTTCCCTACGATTAGCTGGTAAACTTGCTAAATCGTTTTCAAGAACGCTAACTGCTTGCTCAAAGTGATCGCCCTGCGTCATGGCTGCACTGCCATCTAAATACAGGACATAATATTCGTTACTGGCTTCCTTATTTACTTCTGGCTCAGAAAAGCCGAGCCAAAGTAAACTGGCTATCAACAACGTTAATAAATAAGCCAATAAGTGCTTAAATTTTTGTCTGAACACTCGTACAGGCGCATCTTGTGCTGCTTGCTGCCAAAACATAGATGTTGGAACAACAACGGTACGGTAACGAGTACGTAACTGTTGAAGCGCAAACAATAAGCCAGCGATTGCAACAAGACCTGCAATAACTAAGCTAGGGCTTAAATTGATGAAGTTCATAGAACCAAACCTCCGGATTCAAATAAGCTAGACAACTGTTCTAATACATCTTCATCAGTATCAATTTGAACAAAGCCAGCACCATATTGGTTGGTAAAGTCCAACAATCGTTGGTTGAATGATTGGTAGATTTCTTTATATTTAGCGAGCAGAGCTGGAGTAATAGTTATCTCAGCAGAACCATCGGTTTCACAATCTTGTAGTTTAATGTCACCATAAAGTTCATCATTTAAAGATGGATCGGCATCACTGGCTTTTGTTAATTGAACAAGCAGTAACTTGTGGCGTAGCAACTTCAACGAGTCCACGACCTTTTCAATGCCTGAGTCATCAAAAAAGTCAGAAATCACCACAACCAAACCTTTACGTAGATTTAAGTTCGCTAGATGATGGATGCTGGTTGTTAAATTGGTTTGATTTTGCGCTTCTAATTCAGACAAATGCTTTGCGATACGCATTACATTTCGCTTACCCGATGAGAACTTTACTTTCACCTGCATTTCATCAGCAAATGGGAACAAGCCAACGCTGTCATGCTGACTTAAACTAATAGAAGACAGTGCCAAGCTGGTTTGTAGAGCTGCATTAATTCTTGGTTTATTTTCTAAGAACATGCTAGCTGACACGTCAATTAAGAAGTAAACCGGCATGTCTTGCTGCTCTTCAAAAATTCGAACAAACACACGCCCAAGTCGACGATAAATGTTCCAGTCGATGGCTCGCAAATCATCCCCTGCTACATAAGGTTTGAAATCCGCAAATTCTAAACCTTGTCCCCTAGCAGCCGTTTTTTGCTCGGCCAAACGACCGCCCTTTTGCACTTTTTCCACGCGTAATGAAAAGTGTTGAAGCGCAGACAAAAAGTCAGCATCGAATAGCTCATTAAATGTTAAAGTTGGTGATGCCATGATAGTTACCTTCTCAATTATTATATTTTTTATGCCCCAGTTTCTCTGGGGCTATCAATTGGTTATGAGACAGTATTTGGAACAGGCACATGATTGAGAACATCTGTGATTAGAGAGTCTGCACTTACACCATTAGCTTGAGCATGGAAGTTCAGCACTAAACGGTGACGCAGTACTGGCGTAGCAATGGCTTTAACATCATCGCAACTAACAGCAAAGCGACCATTTAATAAAGCTTGGACCTTAGCCGCTAACATAAGACCTTGGATTCCACGAGGTGATGAACCTAGAGCCGCATAGGCATTGACAGACTCAGGCGCGTATTCACTGTGTGGCTGAGTCCCCATAACAAGGCGAATTGCGTAAGACTTAGCGGCTTCTGGAACGGGTACAGAACGAACGATGTCACGCATTTCACGTAAAGTTTCAGCATCAGTTACTGGAGCGATTTCAACTTTTTCACCACTCGTCGTGCGGTCAATGATCGTGTGGTAGTCTTGTTCGGTTGGATAACCAACAACCAGTTTAAATAAGAAACGGTCAAGCTGTGCTTCAGGCAATGGATAAGTACCCTCTTGTTCAACAGGGTTTTGAGTTGCCATTACACAGTAGGGCTCATCCATTTTAATCGTACGGCGGCCTACGGTAACTTGCTTCTCTTGCATCACCTCAAGCAATGCTGACTGTGTTTTAGGCGTTGCACGGTTGATTTCATCTGCAAGTACTAAATTAGAAATGATTGGACCCTCTTGGAAAGTCAATTCATGACCACCACTCTCAGTCTCAGTCAATACTGTTGTACCTTGGATATCGGCTGGCATCATATCCGGTGTAAACTGGATACGTGAGAATTGCAAATTAACAGCTTTACTCAACGAGCTAACCAACATGGTTTTACCAAGACCTGGTACACCTTCAAGTAAAACATGACCACCTGCTAGTAATGCCGTGAGTACACCTTCGATGATATCGTCTTGCCCCACCATCATATTGCTAACTTCGGTCTTAATTTGAGTAAATGTATGTTTGAACTTTTCGGCTTGCTCGTTTACGTTGATTGAATGCTGTTCCATAACGCTAACCTTCTTAGTTGGTAAATTATTGTTTTGTTGTTTCGTCTGAACGTTGTGCGACAAAATATTTCGTAATAACCTGCTTTATCCATGGCAGCAGAGGTTTTTCTGGCACTTCGCCAACTGCACCATTTCTTGCACCATGATCTTCACTATTTGTTTGAGCCACTTGCTGCTGTTCAGGTTGTGATTGCTCTTGTATCGATTTTGTACGCCCTGGGTTTGGACTACCTTGCAATCTATCTGGCATAGGCACACCCAATAACATTGCTGCCACGCCACGAGTTTTCTTTAATCCACCAGGACCACCACGGCCATTAGCCAGATCATTTTCTTGTTCTGATTGACCCGTTACTCCTAACTTGCGATCAACAGGTGCTTTACGCTTGTTCTTTTTAGGGCCGGAGGATGAATTAGCTTTTTGCTCTTCGTCCTCTTCTTCTTCTGCTTCATCAGTGCTATCTGATTCATCTTCTTGGCGTGCTTTATTTTCAGCTGCCGCTTTATCTGAATTGGCAGGTTGCTGACCAGAAGTACTTCCTTTGCCATTTGCAACGCCCGCAGCAGAACTATTTTTCTGTTTTTTCTGATCCTGTTGCTTTGTTTGGCTATTGGTTTTTTTCTTAGTAGCAGGCTTTTCTTTCTTTTGCTGTTGTTGCTTAGAGGAAGAGCTTTGTGAAGAAGCGCCACTACCTGCCGTATTAGATTGATTTTGCTGTGCACTGCTGTTCTGACTCGATGCATCAGAGGCTGCTTTAGGTTGGCTTGGCTTGGCTTTCATCTGAGATTCTTCCTCACCAGCCTCGGATGCTGAATCGGATTGAGATGAACGCATCTTGATGCCTGAAGCTTTTCTATTCACACTAAGCTCAGATTCAACTTGGTTTGCATCCTGTGATGTGCTAATTGCCGAAAGTAGCTGCGTACTGTCAACTTGCTTTTCAGCAATATCAGTATTAAAACCAAGATTGATAAAAGGTAATAAAATGGCCAATACAGTCAGTGATGCTGCAGTGGCTAAACTGCGCCATTTAGCAACAGTCAGTACTGGTGCAGACAGTTCTTTTTTTGGTAATTCTGCATTAAGTGCTTTTTCGATGAATGTTTTTGAATCCTCAATGGCAGCCAATTCAAAGCTGGATGGGTTTGAAATATTCAGAAACTCATCTGCTGTTTGCAATCGGTCTTTTGACGCTAAATGATGGTCATAAAGCGCTAAAGCAAGCCTTCTGTCTATTTCATATTGGCTCGCTGCTTGAAAATACCGAACAACAAACACCAACAATGGAATGAGGACCAGACCAAAGTAGTAAAAAGGTTGCTGTTCAAACTTTGCCAATTCCGCGACATCAACCAAAGCTGCGATCAATAAAATTGCAGGGTAAAACCAAACACTTTTTATCGCTGCTTGCCAGCCTTGCTCAAGTGCATGACGGTGTCTTAGCTGGGATAAATGTTTAGTTCCTTTTTTCGCCAGCTCATTTAATTGTTGTTTTAACTTCGTTGCTGTCGAATCAGTCATTATTTTTCTCCAATAACGGATCATTAGGTTTCAAATGCTTACGAACATCGGCCATAGCTTTGGTAAGCCCTACTTCCTCATGGAATTGAGCTGGAATTAATCTAGCAACACGTTGGTAGTTTGAATAAGCACGGCGATAGCGCTTTAACACAGCATAGGTTTTCGCTAGACCCATTCGAGTCAGAACTTCTTGATCAGGATCACCATTGAATGAAGCCGACAAGAAATACTTCCAAGCTGTATGAGCATCATTTTTATTGAGATAAGCATCACCTAGCATACGTTGTAGTGGCTCACGGTCTTTTGGTGACTGAGCACGGGAAACATATTCAAGAGCTTTTTTACCTAAAGAAATCACAATTTCATTGTGTTTTTTATTGAACTTTGCTTGGTTTGCTAACCAAGCAAAACCAAAGTAATAACTAGCTTTTGCTCGAGTCTTTTGAATTTCAGCGCCTTGATCTATGACTTGAATAAAATCATCATGCGAGACATTTGTAGCTAAGCCTACTTCAGCCATCTCAGCTACAGCTTCTTCAACATTACGGTCATAGGGAAATGCGTCGATAAAAGCCTTTAACTTATTCCAACTTTTTTTATACGACGCTTCATAAAAAGCGGCATCTGCATCAGAGTATTGATTATCAACAACTCGTGTAAGTGCGATAAAACCAATTTGTGGGTCAAACTCAACTTCATAGCCGCGCCATAAACTTAACCCAGCTTTCATAACACGAACTTTAGGGAACTCTTGTTGATAAATGACTTTAGGCTTTTCTCCTTGCTTTTGTGGAGGTTGAGTAACCACTACAGCCTCAGGTAACGTTTGTTTTCTGATCGCAACCATTTCAGACAACATCGCATATGCATCCGTGTTCCCCAATTTAATATCTTTGATAATGTTAAATTTATTGCCAACCTCAGGGTCGATAACTGTGTGGTAACCAACTGTATTTAATTCCATTGTTCCAATAGGCTTACCATTTGCACTGATTGGTACATAAACATTATTTTGGAAAACAGATAGATCAGAAATATAGACATCAGCTCTTTGTTGTGCTTTAGATGCATGATCAATTGATGAGGGAGTAAATTGAATTTCATTTTTGTTCAAATTCAATTTAATGCTATATTTTTTTAAAATTGGATAACCAATAATGGCTGCAATATCAATATTTTGTAGTTCAACATCATATCTTGCTGTTAATCTATCCATTGAAGTTGAACCCGCTGATTTTGAAGTAATATCCTTAACTGGAACTTCAATACCAAAGCTTTCAAAATTCACCTTTAATGTAGTTTCATTCTTACCAAGACGTGGCCCTAAGCTGTTATAAACATTTTCATGCAAACCGAAGGCTTCGTGGTTCCCATAATCTAGAATAATGTGAGTTTGTTTAGTGAGTCCGGCAGTTTTAAACGTTACCGGGATTAAGATGTGATCACCATAAACTTTGATTTTTACAGATCCACCTTGTTCTATTGCAAGTACGCTATGGCTCACTAATAGAAAGAAAGTCATCAAATGAAAAACATGCCGTAATCGTGCGATGAGTTTAGTAAAGTTATCCCAGTACATAATTATTGCCTTAAAGTGTAATAAGTATTGGCTCACTTTATTAAACTGGCTTTAACTTATGACAACCTTACGATTTAACTTTTTAGAAACATTTGTTTTTTGGCAAAAAAACGCAACTAACAAGTAGTTGCGCAAAAGAGTATAGGAAAAAGATTGATTATTTAGTTGGGCGAATGCCTAATGCTCGCAATAACCTAATGGTGGTTTTTAGATTATTCAATTTTTGTTGCAATATTGATTCTTGTTGATTCACAAGCGCTCGGTCTTGACTGATTTTATCAAAAGCAGAAACGGCACCTAATTTGTATTTTAAAGCTGTCTCTCGCGTTAATCTTTGTTGCGAATTTAATTGGGCATTGGCAATTTTGAGTTGACGCTGTCCTGAATATTGAGCAGAAAGCGCATCTTCTACTTCTTTTAACGCATTAAGCATTGACCTTCGATAAGACGTAACCTGTTGCTCAGCATTAATCTTTGCACGTTTGATATTTCTCTCTCTAGCCCCACTATCCAGCAACAGAACCGCGACATTAGCAGCAGCAGTCCAACTGAAAATGTCGCCTTTTATAAAATCAGATAGCTTATTACTTGTAACCCCTGTATTAATATCCAACTTCAAATTGGGAAAAATACTGTCTTTCGCTAAATCAAAGTTTAAATAACTGGATTTCAAATTTGCTTCAGCAATTTGGATGTCGGGTCTGTGTCGTAAAACTTCCAAAGGTGTTTTAGCAACTAATAACAATTCAGGAAGCTCTACTTGGGATTGATCGGCAAGTTGAAACTTTTGCGCAGGAATTCCTTGTAAATTAGCTAATCGAGTTTCATTGCTTTGTCTAGATTCATGCAGATCTTCGATTCTTGCTTTGGTGCTTTCTATCTCAACTTCTTTATTGGCAACATCAAGACTCGTTATTAAACCGGCTTTATGTCGAGCCTTTATCATAGCGAGCTGTTTGATGTCATCTTGCAGATTGGAATTTAACAGAGCTAATCGTTGATCTTGAACAACAATTTCGAAGTATGTATCAACCAAGTTAGCCACAAGCGTAATGTGAGCAATTTCAAGATTAATTTCAGAATTGAATATACGTAATTGAGCAATATCTAGCTGCTTATTCTTTTTGCCCCAGAAATCCACTTCATAACTGGCTTGACCATTTAAACTGAAGCTTTCACTTCCGCCAGTATCTTTTCGCTCTGTATAACCAGCGCTTGTGTTAACGGCATAATTAATACCTTGCTGACTGTCGGTATCTTCAAACTGTAACTTAGCAAGCCTTAACGCAAGTTCAGCTGAATTTAAATCTGGGCTACTTGTAAGACTATTTGCGATCAGTTTTGTTAAAATAGGGTTATGTAAATCTTCCCAGCCTATGTCCGCACTTGGAATATTCTGCTGCCGTTCACGCCACTGTTCAGGCACAATTTTTTTTTCAATATTAACTTGCTTTAAAGAAATTGAGGAGCAACCTGCTAGAGCAATAGAGCAAGCAATAGCAAGAAATGATTTAGTAAGACTTGCTTGAGTCATTCTTGCCTCCTTGGTCAGCTACTGCACCTAATGCTTTTTCCGCAGATAACTTTTCAAAACGCACCAAAACTTTTTGCCCAATCAACAATGGAATGTTTCCCGCAGCAACTACAACCTCGATCATCGAATCGTTACCTGTACCGCCACCAACACCTTGACTACCTGATGAAGATTTACGACCAAATATTTCACCAACGCGTATCACCTTACCAGAATAAGCAGCTGTTTTATCAGAGTTAGGAATGATTGTGGCTTGTTGCCCTACGGTTACTTTGCCAACAAATTCTTGGCTTAAATCAGTGCGAACAATTTTTTGAGCATCCGGCATTAAAGTAAAAGCTGTAGACACATTCAAAGTTGACGCTCCCATCCCTGGACGAGCTTTCACCTCAATGATTCGCCCTGCTCTTGGAGCACGAATGGTTCTTTGATCTAATCTGAATTTTGCAGAATCTAAACTGGCTTCAGCTTGCTCAATTGCCGCATTTTGTTGTTCAAGCTGAATTTTAAGTGATTCAATATCATCATTTGCTCTATCAAGTTCTAATTGCGAAGAAGCATCAACCTCAACTAATGGCTTTAAGCGAGCTAATTCACGTTGTTTAATTCGTAAATTAAGTTGTTGTGACTTCAATTGAGCTTTTGAACTTTTAAGGGAAGCTTGTGCCGTTTTTAAACCAATACGCTCTTCATCATCTTCTTGCACTGCAAGCACTTGTCCTTGCTCTACAATGTCCCCTTCTTTAACAAGCACTTCTCGGTATGTACCACCTTGACGAGCCGATATTTCAATTACCCCACCTTCAATATCAATTTTTCCTTGAGCGACAGCACTGTAGTTGGGGGCAGGGATTGGAACCATCTGATAGCTGTATTCTTTAGATTCAAGCCCTAAATCTTGTCTAAATAACCAGACTAGTCCTGCTACTAGAATGATGAAAATCCAAAACTTTTTTGATTTGAAAATCATAATACTTTCCATTAGTTATTATTGTTTAGCTGGTCGTGTATCGCTAAAAATTTTGCCATCTTCAATGGTTAAAATGCGATCAGCATGCCCTGTTAAGCGATCATCATGGGTAACACAAAGCACCATTGCGTCGTGTAACTTTGCAGATCTATGCAGTAAATCCGCAACAATTTGTCCATTTTTACTATCAAGTGCCGAAGTCGGTTCATCGGCAAAAATAATCTTAGGCTCTTTTGCTAACATTCTTGCGATTGCAACACGCTGGTTTTCGCCACCAGACATTTGCGCAGGGCGATTATTTCTTCGGTGACCTAAACCAACTTCTTCTAAGAGTTCATCTGCTATCTTTGAAGCTATTTTGAAATCAGATCCCATATACTGTAAAGGCAATACTATTTGCTCATGTGCAGTCAACGAAGCAAATAATCCCATGCTTTGAAAGACAAAACCACAATGCTTAGCTCTGAAATCATCCAGCTCACCTTCTTTTTTTGACCAAATAGCTTCACCTAATACGTGAACCTCACCAGAGTTAGGGCGTTGTAAACCACCTAAACTTGATATCAAAGTAGACTTACCAGAACCTGACGGACCTTTTACAAGGGTCATCTCTGATGAATAAAGTTCTAAACTTAAGTGATCCATTGCAGTAATTAAGGTGTCACCTTGTCCAAAGGTTTTTACTACATCTTTAGCAACAACGACGGCATTTTTCATTATCGTAATAACTCCGCAGGCTGTGCTTTAAATACAGCGGTAAGTGAAACCAATCCAGCGATTAGCGCAACAATCAGTAGTAACGCTGAACTCGAAGCCAATAAAAAAAATGGGATATGTATTGAAATATCAAACAGCCCCATCACTACTCTCAATATATGAGCCAACACAGCTGCAATAGGAATGCTTACTATACCTGTCCAAAATGCTTGCTCCATCGCGACATAAGCTAGAATTCTTCTTTTTACACCTAATGCTCTTAATGAACCGAATTCTTTGATTTGTGCTAGAAATGCTCCACGAAGAGTTTGGCTGGCGATGGCACAGCCAACTAATAAAGCAAACGCAGCCGAACCGATCAGCATGCGCCCATTTCCTTGTAATACTTGTGCAAAACCTGCACTTGAAGCAGAGTCTTCAACTGTTGTTGCTTTTAGTTGGTGTTGCACTAACATCTTATTGAGTTGTTGTAATACTTGTTGTTTAGCAGCCCCTGCTTTTAATTTCACTAAAAATAAAGTGGGATTATTTCGTCCACCACTACCAATTAATTGAAGTGTTTGTGGTGAAGTGAATACACGAGCCTGGAAACCTGATGAAAGACCATTAATTACTGCACCGACTGTCACTTCAAGATTACCTAGCAACGCTTTTTGACCAAAACCTGTATTTAATTCTCGTGCAGATGCGCGTGATAGAACAACCACACCAGGAGTTTCAATTACTTTACGTATCGCATCTGGAAAAAACCTAGGAAAATCTAAAGAAGTCTCTGAAGGGTCAACAGGAACAATGGATACATAATTACCATAACCAAAGCCACTGTTATCATTGAGAATTTGTTTTTCTGAATCGGTATCTATATTTTTCCATTGCCCACTTCCACCGGAATTAGACCATGGTTTCACATCTTCAACATCTGGATGCATCCAAACTAAATCTTGAAATCGATTATCAATACTACCACCATAAAACTGAAAACGGCTATCACCGCTATCCTTTGTAATAACTAGATCAGCACGTAATTGGCTTTGAATTTCACTGAATGATTTTGAAAAGCCAAATACAAAACCAAGCTGAATCGTCATTAACAAGCCAGCTAACACCAAAACAACTATCGCTGTCGCATGCCGTTTCCAGTCATGAATTAAATTTGCTCTTGCTAATGAGATCATTGGTGATCCTCTAATTATAAGTTACCACCACAGTTGAAATGACTGTGGTGGTTGCTAAGGGGCTAGTAACGTACTTTATTACCGTACGCATCCCACACTTCTACTTCACCGAGCTTGAGTGCTCGTACATCTTTTTCAATTTTATCCAAATCACCGACTATAACCCAAGTTAACGCATCTGGTTTTATCGTCTTTTTAGCAAAATGTTTAATATCATCAATTGAAACAGATTGTAATCTAGATGAGCGATTTTCTGCATCATTAAACGGAAGACCTAATCTTGCTGAGCGTTGTATACTACTTGAAAAGCCAGCATTCGAATTATAGCGTGATGGAATCGAACGAGTTTTATTTGCTACATCTCTGGCCATTTCATCATGAGTGATAGGGCGTTTTTGAACATAGTCTGTAAACTCTTTTTTCAGCTCTTTAATACTCTCAATCGTTTTATCAGTTTGGAAACCACCACCAGCAGAGATATACATATCACCACTGTCGTTGTATCCGATTCTTGAGTACGCACCGTAAGTCCAACCTTTGTCCTCACGCAGATTCATATTAATACGACCGCTAAATCCACCACCCAAAGCAGCATTCATTAACTCAAGCGTCTCTGCTGTTTTAGTGTCATATGCTGGAATGGCATGTCCAACGGTGATATTAGATTGAATAGCATTTGGGTTATCAATCAAAATGACACGTGCCTTATTAGGCTTTGCTTTACCAACAGCTTTGAGTTGAGATTTGCCAGTGTTTTTCCAATCTTCAAATGCATCTTCCACCAAATTTTTAGCTTGTTTTAAGTCAATATCACCAACGAGGTAAATGGTTGTATTTTGTGGCGTGATTTCATTCTGATGGAATTTAATCAAATCATCACGAGTAAGAGCATTAAGATTTTCGCGAGTCCATGTGGTGCCTAATGGAGAATCAGCTCCGTAAATTGCGCGAGTGAACAATCCACGTCCAGCCCTCCCCGGATTACGCTCTAAGTTAATGAAATAACCTTCCGCATTGTCTTTATATTTCTTTAACTCATCATTAGGGAATGAAGGGTTGATAATAGTCTCAGCAGCTAACTCTAAAGACTCTTCTAGCTTTTGAGATAAAATACCGTATGAGAATGATGATGACTCTGTACCACCTCGAATTTGAGGTGACATCGCGATCTTATCAAATTCAGCACTAAGTTCGTTAGCATCGTATTTATCACTGCCTTTATTCAACTGGCCAAATACCGTTGCTGCAGTGTTTGTACGATAAGCATGGTCGGCCGCACTACCCGTCTTAAATTCAATCCCAACGGAAACAAGAGGCAACTTATCACGTTTAGCTACAACTATTTTAAGGCCATTATCTAAAGTAGTTGATTCAACGCTTGGGAATTTTACATTACCAACTGCTCCAACAGCTGGGATCTTACTACGATCAACGTCTGTTGCTTTTGCAGTATTTTGTGAAGATGGCAAAATCTGAAGCTCGTAATATGGTTTGGCTAACCACTTATTGGCTACTGCTTTGATATTTTTAGTATTAGCACTATTGAACCATTTTTGTGACTTCTTAAAGTTCAGTGGATCATTATGGTAGAGTTCGCCCTCTACTAAAAAGCGACCAATACTACCAGCGCTTTCCATTGATGACACAAAAAAACTGTTAACACCGTAAACGGTATTCTCAATTAAATCGCTGTCAGGCCCCTTTTTAAGAAATTTATCTAATTCTCTATCTAGAACTTCTTCAACTTTAGCGACATCAACACCAGGACGCACATCGACAGTAACAAAAAACAAACCAGACATAATTTGTGCGTTTGCTGAAGCACTTACATTTGTAGCCAGTTTTAGATCGTCAACTAATATTTTGTTAAGTGGTGAATTTTTACCGCCAGCCAAAGCTTCTCCAGCTATATATAAAAGTGCTGAGTCCTTGGTTCTATGGTTAGGCATTGGCCAAATTCGATATATACGAGCTGCGCCTACTTTGTCGTAGATAACTTCTTTTTTGACTGTAGTTAACTTTGGTTGCCAATCCAGTATTTTATCCAGCGGTTTTCCTGGTCGAACATCACCAAAGTAGTGCTGAACTTTCTTTCTAGCTTCTTCTGTCGTGATGTCACCAGATAATACAACAACAGCGTTACTTGCACCGTAGTAATCCTTATACCACTGATGAACATCTTCCATTGATGCGTTATTCAAATCATCCATTGATCCGATAACGGTATGTTGGTAGGGATGACCTTTCGGATAAATACCGTTAAGGATTCGTTCAAATGCGCGACCATAGGGTCTATTTTCCCCCTGACGCTTTTCATTTTTTACAACCGCACGTTGCTCATCTAAGGCTTCTTTGGTTACCGCACCAAGCAAGTTGCTCATACGGTCTGACTCCATCCACAGCGCCATGTCAACGGCAGAGCTAGGAACGGTTGCATAATAGTTGGTTCTATCTTGGTTGGTGGTACCGTTCATACCTACAGCACCGGCTTTAGTGAAGGGTAAGAAATATTCACCGTCACGATTTTCGGTACCTTGAAACATTAAGTGTTCAAATAAGTGTGCAAAGCCAGACTTTCCAGCCGGTTCATCTTTTGAACCCACCCCATACCATACGCCCACAAATACACTCGGGGTTGAATGGTCAGAGTGAACAATGACTCGCAAGCCATTATCTAGAGTGAATTTTTCGTAATTGACGTTAACCTGATCCACAATGCTAGGTTTAGCTTCTGCTGTCGCAGGTAACATTGTTACGCTGCTTGTAGCACAGGCTAAGATAACTGCGGCGGCTATTTTTTTCATTGTTGCCATGATTGTATCCTTTTAAAGTTTCACTCCTAATTAAGCGGAATATACATTACCGCAACCTTATCTAAAATAATTTTTTACATTTGGTGAAATTAGGCTGTAAAAAAAGCACAGCAATTTAAATGTCAATTGCAGTGCTTTGCCCAGGGAAAACTAATTTTTAAAAACTATAAGATACTTCACCGTAAACAACTCGACCTTTTAAGTCCACACGTTTAGCATCATAGGGTTTACCAAAGCCATTGATGGCAAATGGGAAATCCGCATCAAAAATATTTCTTCCACCAACTCGTACAGCTAAGCCATTACCGAAGTCATACTTTAAGTTCAGGTCAACCGTAGTGTAAGAATCAACTTTCATCAAAGGTAAATCTTTTTCACGCAAATCATCCGAATCATTGATATAACTAGGTGTGTATTTAGCAATCACCTCGCCTGCCCAGCTATTATAATTCCACCCCATACTTGTAATTACTTTATACTTGTCAATTCCTCTAAAGAAACCGACAAAAGACTTAGGTTCAGACTCAGGAATTGCACGATCATGTAGATTTAAGACTCTTGTATAATATATACGTGGCGTGAATGCACCAAAACTGGTTTCAAATGACGAATTTATTTCTATATCAAGAGTTTCAGATCTTCTTTCAGAGATATTAATCGGACGAGAAATACTCTCAAGTAATTTTCCATTCTCATCACGAATGAAAAACTCTTTCATATTTCCATACACCTCTTTAGGTAATAACTGACCAAGTTCAAAACTTCCACTAATCCGATCTCGTAACCGAATATCTGAATAACTTACCTTGAACCTTGTTCCTTCACTCCAAGCAGGCTCATAAATCAAACCTAAACTTTTAGTTTTTGCAGTTTCAGGCTTTAGATTTAAATTTGGGCCGCTTAATGTGTAGGCTGGAACAAATGGAAACCCTTCAGCTAAAGGATCAAAAACAAAGTTTGACATCGTTCGTTTATGATTGTTAGTGGTAAATAAGTCACTAAATACCGGCGCTTTAAAAGACTCTTGCCAACCCGCAGTAATCTTGAGTTCTTTATTTAGATCCCAAGCTAAACCAAAGCGAGGACTCAAATTACTGAAAGTAGAAGTCGTTAGTATCGGGATAATTCTTCCATCAGCATCCAATTTATCTACGACTACTTCTTCTCCTTTGTCGTTGACGATGGTTTCAGTCTCTCTGCCTTTACCACCCAAAATTTTATATTTGTCATATCGCGCTTGCAGTGTGAGAGTTAGGTTTTCAACGAAAGGAACGTTATTTGCTTCTGCAATCAGAGGAATATTGGCTTCAGCATAATACGCCTGTAGCTTTCTTTCAGGCTTTTCAACCCCATTTCGCTCAAAGATACCCTCTTTATCATTTCCTGTTAAACCCTCAACACGGTATTGAGTCCCCAATGCATATCTAATACTACCTGCAGGTAGTTCGAAAATATCACCCGACAAATAAAGGTTTACACTTTCGTTAGTCGAAACTTGATCCCCTCGGCTGATAGGAATCAATAATTCCTTAACTCCAGGGTTTTGCTTTGTTCCGTCACCAAATAGATTAATAGCGACATTAGGATCACTTGAAGCTAATAACTCTTTAATTTTTTCTTCTTGAGCAACATTTCGATATCTAGGGTGCCTTTCCGTTCGTTGACCATATTCCAACTGAGTTGTATCTCTTGTTGATTCAGAATATGTGTATTCAAAATTGAGAGTATGACTGTCATTCAACGCATAATCTACCCCTAAATCAAATTGCAGTAAGGTACTAGTATTATTTTGAAAACCACCGCCGATTAAACCATTTTCACGCTCAAATACAGGGTCATAATTTACCCACACATCACGCTGTTCATCCTTGGGTAAATTATGGTAAGGGCTAAAAGCATTGCTTGCAGGTACAAAGAACAGGCCTCCAGTTTGTGGGGCAGCGAGGGTGGAAGTTCTTGAACGGGTAGCTGTAACAATTGTTTCAACCGTTAGATCATTAGTAATGTCCTGACTGAAATTTAGCATTAATGATGTATCGGCAGTCTTACCGCTAGCATCTACAAAAATATCGTCGCCCCAATCATTTTGAGTCGGTGCTTTTAAATCTTCAGGTTTTAAACCAACACCGTTACCTTCAGGTACAATAAAATCATATGGAGGAAAACGGAAAAATCGTGGATCAGCCCCAGCTGGAACGACAATGAGTGATGGACGAGAAAGAAAAAATTCATTTCTGTAATCATAATCAGTATTCCCGCCAAATTTTGCGCTATGGTCTCTAGTAACAAAGCCCGCTTTTCGTGTGCTAATTGGCGTACTTTCACTGTAACCTATGTTAGCTGAAAAATTACCGGAGTCCCAATTGATACCATAAGAACCACTGATTTTAGAAAAGCCACCACCATTACTTGCAGAGTCACGCTGGGCAACAATATTACCACCAGTAAAATCTTTACGGGTAATGATATTGATTACGCCAGCTACAGCATCTGAGCCATACACTGCCGAACCGCCATCAAGTAAAATATCTACTCGCTCAATAGCATCTGCAGGAATTGTTTTAAGATTTGCAAAGAAACCTTGTTGACCTGCTGTGCCAGCCATGCGTCGGCCGTTTAATAATACAAGTGTATAGTCAGAACCTAAACCGCGTAAGTTTGCCGTAGCAGTGCCTGATCCTAACGAACCTAAGTTAGTATCTAGTGCACCATCTATGTCTAGGTTTGTTGCGGAGTTAATACTGGATAAGTTTTGAGGTATTGTACGAACGATATCTTCTGCAGAAACTAAACCTCTTGCTCTAATTTCTCCAATCCCTATAGATTCAACCCTTACTGATGGGTCTCCCATTTTCAAACGTGATCCGGTAACTTCGAAAGATTCAATTTCTTCTTTTTTGTTTTCTTTTTTATCTTCATCAGCAAAGGCTGGAACAGATAAAGAAGACAGAATTGCTAATGAAAGTAAACTTTTGTGCGTAAGGCAGTGCTTATTCATAGATAAGGCTCCTGAGCTAAACCATTGTTCTCACTTCCTCTCCCGAAAGGAACAACGTATTGTCGTTATTATTTAATATCAAGCACCTACCACAAAACGATGTTGATTGTATGAATACCAGTTACCGATATCCATATTCTTAAACCAACCTTACGACAACCTTACCTAAACCTTATAGTTTTACAAAATGTTTACATTAAGCCGATAAATGTGAAGTGTAGTTACTATCGTCATACACAATTGTCGTTACTTCGTTATTAAATACGCATATGGCAACGCAGTTTAAACACAAAAAACTCAGCCCTTCGGCTGGCGTCTTTAATTGGCCTCCTATTCTTTAAATGTTATTGAAAATTTAGCTCCTGAAGATGGGAAGTTATAAGCATTTATTTCCCCCCGATGAAGATTAATAATCGCTTTAACAATCGCTAAACCCAAACCATGTCCGTCTCGGTTTGGTGGTGCTTTAGCAAATGGTTCGAACAACCTCGGCATAACTTTGGGGCTAATCCCCTGCCCTTGATCAATAACGGTAATAGTACCTTTTGAATCAATACTTATTGAAACTTCAGCCCCCTTTGGAGAAAACGACACCGCATTATCAATAAGATTCGCTATGGCAACTTCAAACAGCCCTTTGTCACCCAATATTTCAAAACTATTTATCTCACTATAAAATGAAAGCTCTACTTCATTCATAAGTGCATTCGGTGCTCGTTCAGCAATTACTGTTTTAATAATCTCCACAATCTCTATATGCTTGCTAAATTGCTCTGGTGTTTTAATTCTCATTAATTTGAGTAAATCGTTCACGAGTTTGGTTAAACGATATATATCTTGTTTAAGCTGTTCTTTAACTTCACCAGAAGATAGCTCTTCAATTCTTGTTCTCAAAATAGCTAGAGGCGTTCGCATCTCATGTGCAGCAGTAGATAAAAAGAAATTCTGCTGTTCCTTTGAATCATCAATTTTATTAATCATCTGATTGATAGCTTGGATCAATGGTAAAACCTCATTAGGAAGTCCACTTTCTGGAAGCGTATGATCAATTGAATCTGGATCAAAAGATTGTGCGACTTTAGCTACACGTCGAATGGATTTTGTTGTAATAAATACGACAAGAAATGCAATGACCATTACACCTAAAGTTAGGTAAACATACGTTTTACTGTTTCGCCAAAGCCAACTTTGCAAATCACTAGTTAGCCAGCCTTGAAATTGAGGCACGGGGTTAGCAATACCAGAAACTTCATAGTAAATTTCTTTGCTTCCACAGAGACTGGAAAAAACATAACCCAACCCTTTTGCCGTTTTTTTATACATCCTTAAACTGACGTTGGCACAATCTTCGATATCAGCGAGTTTTCTTTCCATTTGAGTGACATTTGGCAAATCAAACATCTTAGCCCAAAGAGCTTCACTTGTTTCAGTGGAACTGTAGACATCATCATTAACTTTAACGTAATACTGAAAGTCAGGGTTATAGGCTCTGACTATCTTAATTCGTTCTGAATCCTTGATGTTTTGAGCTGTTTCTTGCCCTTTGGGTGCGAATACAAAAGTTCGAATATCATCTAAAGAGTACTGAACAGTTTGTTTTATAGGATCAATGTCTTTTTGCATTTTTAAAATCGGAATGACAACGATAGCAACAAGAACAACAACTAAAAAAATCAATGTTAAAGACAACATTTGCCCCAGCATTGAGCGAAAAGAAAAAGTGAAATAGTTAAGCATTGGTCGTCTCTTTTAAGATATACCCCACTCCTCTAACTGTGTGAATTGAAGCATCAATATTATGTTCTTTAAGGTTTTTTCGTAATTTAGAAATATGCGACTCTAAAGAATTTGATAATATTTCATCATCGTAGCCATACATTTCAGACTCTATTGTTTCTCTTGTGGTTACGCGACCTACACGTTGTATTAGAGTTTCAAGAACAATTAATTCTCGACGAGGTAAAACAAATGCATCTCCATTTATTTGAAAACTCCTACCTACACAATCGAAAATAAGTTGCCCACACTTAATTTCTTTTTTTATTTCTTCAAGCCCGTGTCTTAGTGCTGCGCGGATCCTCGCCAGTAGTTCTTCGGGTTCGAAGGGTTTGGGGATGTAATCATCTGCTCCAATATCCAAACCTTGTATACGTTCATCTACATCATTGAGTGCGCTAAGTACGAGAAAGCGATTGGGGATGTTTTTTTTCTCTGAAAATTTGATTAATTCTAACCCATCACCATCTGGCAACATTCGATCTAATAAAATGATGTCATATTTAATATCAACCACAGCAGCTTTAGCAATAGCAACTGAAGGCGCAACATCAACTACATAACCTTCTCTCACCAACAAACGACGATTTACATCAGCTAAATTTATATCGTCTTCAACTAACAAAATACGCATATACATCAACCTCCATATTTATAAACATATTTGTAACATATGGGAGATATAAAAAACAGCCTTACAAACTGGCTATTTTCTAACTATACAAACCTAGTTATTACCACATAAACCTTATGAAAAGCTTAATGAACAACCCCGCCGCAAGCATCGGGGTATCAATCTAGAATATTTCTAACTGATAATCACTGTGAAGTTTTTTTATATTCGTTTCCCTGATTCTTGACATAATTTGCAATCACTTCCTCATCCCCATCCTTTCCTACTGTGCTGGCGAAGTAGCCATCTGTCCAAAACTCGCCGCCCCACAGTTCTTTTTTGACTGAAAGACAACGACTGAATACTTCTCTCGCTGTTAAGCTTTTTATCATCGTGACCAACTTCGTAACCGAATACGTTGGTACTGACTGAACAAGAAAATGAACATGAACCTTATCTGTCCCTATTTCTAAGAACTTGATTTGATAACGACTTTCTATATCAAGACATATAATCTTGATTTCCTTATCTACTGTATCGTCAAATACTGCTCTTCTGTATTTGGCTGGAAAAACTAAGTGATATAGCAAAATAGTTACGTTGTGACTCTTGTGAATATACTGCTCATTGTTCCATATTACGCCGCAAGCGGCGGGGAATTAAACCCTCAGAGATTAAACAAGTTGTGGAGTATTTCAACTCAGGACTGCCACAAGATAAAATTACAGGTAATGCCGATACACTTAGCACACGCTTTACCCACCCTCGTGGAGAAGGCAGTGAGCGAGGGCTTGGGTTAAGCGAGCAAGATATCAATGACCTGACCGATTTTATTGAGAATGGTTTATACGATGATACCTTTGTAAACTATGACCCTGAATCAACAACCGATACTTTCCAGTTGAATGAACGAGATACGAAATATTCAGTCCACTATCCATTTTGGCCGCTGCAGGTGTAAAGGATGGCTTTGTTATCAGTGGAATGGCTCAAAACAACAACGACCCACTAACGAGGCGAGATGTTGGGATGGAGTTTTTAGATGTCACCGATAAAGCTGAGCTAGCCTTAGATACTCGTAGCCGAAACAACGGTATGCAGGATGACACTTGGATTGTAAAAAATACCAGTAACTACTTCATTGATAACCATTTACTTGCCATTATTAAGGGCTTGCCTGCTGATGTTGAATTAGCCAATGCTAGCGGTAAAACTCAAGAGGGAGAGTTTCCTTATCTTAGAGTTTATCTTGAAGGCGGTGTCATCAAGCCTGCAGCTACAATGAAAATGCAGTTAAAATTCATTGATAAGCGCAAGCAAGACAACTCACAACCCTTCAGTTATGAAATAACCTTAAAATCAGGACATGGTAAACCTTAGCAGTTCATCAGTATTAACTAGAAAGCTTCAATAAACTATTGAAGCTTTTTTATTGTCAAATTTAAACCTCCCCTAATTGAGGTGGTAATCGTTAGTCGGAACTTTGACCGTAGAGTGCTCATACAAAATACCTCCAACGCATCAACAAAATTCTCAATTCCACATAAAAAATAAAGAGATATGACAAAGATACTGGCTAAGTATTTAAAACAAATCAGATTCATTGAGTAAGATCAAAATGTATTTTTAATATTTGATTAGACTCCTTCTCAGTATTTAACTCTCTAAATTGGATTAAAAAATGAAAGGATTTTCTATCGGAATCATTGGTGCAGGACAAGCGGCTACAGAATTATTGCAACAACTGGTTGCAGCAGAATTTGTCTATATTGTTGCTATTGCAGACTTAAAGACCGATGCTCCTGGTATCGAACTAGCTAAAACACATAAGATTCCAACCACAACCAAAATCAACGACATTCTCAAGCTGGGTGAAGCAATTGATATTATCATTGATGTTACTGGTGTTTGCGAAGTAAGAAATCAGCTAAGACAATACATGTCTGAAACCAATAATACACATACTGTTATAATGCATGAGCGTTTATCTGCATTGATGATTTCTTTGGCCAAAGGTGCTTTGGTCGAAATGAAAGGCAGTGATGAAACCTATTAAGTTACAAGTGCGTTGAAATAAACAGCCCGAGATAGATTATCCTATTGCAGGCTGTTTTAAACTTTATAAGAATTAGTTTGGTAATGAATACACTAAATTATTTGGTGTTTCTTTTGCTCTCGCTTTATTTTTCCTACCTGGGAACCACCCCAGATTCATATTAATGACTCCCTCTGTCGAACGAGTCATTAACTCGTTTTTCAACTGCGTTGGTGATAATTTAGGATTTTCTTGCAAATACAGTGCCGCTACACCCGCAACGTGTGGAGAGGCCATAGAGGTACCACTAGCTTTTGCATATGCATGATCACTGCCATTCCAAGCTGAAATGATATTTGAACCCGGTGCAAAAATATTCGTGCACTTTCCATAATATGAATAATTGGCTCGCTTATCTTTTTCATCGGTTGCACTAACAGTTATCGCATTCGAATCGTGTGCAGGAGAATCTTTACATGAATCTAATACATCAGAGGCACTAACTTTATTACCTGCTGCTACAACGACAGGGATACCAGAATCGACAAGTTTATCTAATGCTTGTTCTAATGATTTACTGATTTGAGGGCCGCCTAAGCTCATATTTACAACACTTGGCTGGCCTGACTGCTGAACTAATTGACCAACTTCTTCTAATCCAGCAATAACATCACTATCTGAACCTCTACCACTACAACTTAATACCCTAACACCAACAATATTGACGTTTTTAGCCACTCCCGTTGTCTCACCGCCTATCGTGCCTGATACATGGGTACCATGACCATTACAGTCCCCCACTTCCTTAGCTGGGTTCTTTTCATACTCATTTCCTTTTTTAATATACACCGAAGCTCGGCCACCAAACTCTTGATGCGTGTAGTTTACGCCTGTATCAACCACATAAGCAGTGATACCCGAACCATCGTATAAATAAGTGTAAGTACCATCTGCATCTGAAAGTTTATGTTGATCAATTCGGGCTAAGCCCCAGTCAACATGTTTGGTTTGCACTTTTTTTGAACTAAAAGGTGATAGGTTTTCAATGGGGGAAATAGATACTTGATAATCGGGCTCAACATAGGCGACATTTGGTTGCTTAGCTAAAGCTGCTACTTGCTGCTTGTTTGCTTCAACAACAAACCCATCTAATATTCGATGGAATTTACTCCCTACTTTTACCCCAATTTGATTCACAGCTAGCATTGCTTGACTATCGACCAACTGTGTATTCATATTTTCAAGTTCCTCAGTGGTCATTCCTATACTATGTGCTGGAGATTTTAAAACAACAATATAATGACCATTCGTTGACTTTTGCGTTATATCCTGCGTTGTATTGATTGCATGTGCAAAAAAAGGAGCCAATCCAATGGCTAAGAAAATTTTAGAGAAAGCTTTGTAATGCATGCTCACTGCTCCTGTAACCATAATTAAAAGAATTTTTGGGCACCATAGAATCCGCACTAAAAATGATATGCACAAGAACAGTTGGTTATAATATAGATAGATATTAGTATTTGAGTTTTCAATGCTCCCAGATCATAACGGTTGTTATATCACCATGATGCTCTGTTTCATGAAGTGCTGCAAATCCATACTTTTCATATAGCGAAATCTTGTGAGCGTCGCATTGAAGATAGAGCTTTTTTATTCCTAGCTCTTTTGCAAATTGCTTCGCTTTAGAAATCAAAACGTTTGAATACCCTTTACCACGATGACTTTTTTCCACATAAACACCTCCAACCCAATGTTCATATTCTGGATGATTTTTGTTTTCTCGGTATTTTAATTCTGCAACCCCCACTATAGCCCCTTCATCAAGTATGATAAATGAAAAAGGCAGTACTCCTTTGTTAATAACTCGACTTAAGCCTAATTCATAGATAAATTCATAAGTAAAGGATTTTCCACCATTACCCCACTCATCAAAATACCACTGAGCAATCGTTTTTACCTCGTCTGGATGATCGGCTAAATAAGCTACTTGCATGATAATTTCCCTATTGATAAAGATTCGGCTTATGCAGTTCCATAAATCGTTCAGGTAGTTCTAATGGCGTAAACCCAAACTGTTTATACAGACCATGAGCATCTTGAGTTGCTAATGAAACACGTCTTAAACCTTGCAATTCAGGGTGTTCTAAAACGCCTTCAATAAGCCATTTACTTATCCCTTTTCCTCGATGTTCTTTCAAAATAAAAACATCGGCTAAATAAGCAAAAGTAGCATAATCACTAACAACTCTTGCAAAACCAATTTGGTCATTTTCTGCTGTGAATACTCCAAAGCATAAAGAGTTTTCAATGGCTTTTTTTATTGTTTGTATAGGAATGTTTTTTGCCCAATATGAATTTGTAATAAATTTATGTATTACATAAATGTCCATATCAGATTTATCTGTGCTTATCCGATAGCCTGATTTCAATTGATATTATCCTTAATTGTTAATTACTCACGTAAAGATTGTTTGTAGTAGCTACTAAGTTTAATTGACTGATTCTTCTTTTTGTTAACCTTTTTATCACCTAAAAGAAGTACCGTACAGTTGTTTTAATTTTCTAGGTATTAAGGCAGAAACGACTAGAAACCCATCTCTATTGATTTTCTCATCAAGCGCCTTATGGCAGTCATAAACATAATCAGTAATGTTCAGGGAGATTGTTGCAATGCCAGCATTAACTGAAGGTTGACTAAAAGTAAATTAAACTTCATAAATCACATTAGTATTACTTCTTATAGTAGCATCGACTCATCGCCCTTAAATGTTTGAAGTGCATGAATAATAAAAGTATTGATAGAAATTCAAACCTAGTTTCGATTGGGATCATTGCTGGATTATTTTTTATTTTTGGCTTTGTAACTTGGTTAAATGGCGCATTAATTCCTCTATTACAGTCAGTATGCCAATTGACGGCTCCGCAAGCTTATTTGGTGACAGTTACGTTTTATATTGCCTATACCATAACCGCCATTCCAGTTTCTTCTGTTTTAAACAAAACTGGTTATAAGCGTGGCATGTCACTTGGGCTGTTAATTATGGCTATCGGCTCTGTTCTGTTCATTCCAGCTGCTCACACAAGAACTTACTCTTTATTCCTTTTTGCTTTATTTGTAATGGGCACAGGACTGACTCTATTACAAACAGCTTCTAACCCATATATTGTATTAATTGGTTCTGAAAAATCTGCTGCGGTAAGAATCAGTTTGATGGGATTGTTGAATAAAGGGGCTGGCATACTCGCTCCGATCTTGTTTACAACTATTGTTTTCAGTGGTGTCAGCTCAATTAGTACAGAGCATTTCAATTCTATTCCGCTTGCCGAAAAACTTGCTGAATTGAACACTCTTTCATCAAAACTAATTGATTTATACTCAGCAATGGCGGCTATATTGTTCGCTTTAGCACTTTCAATTTCAATTTCCCCCTTACCTGAAGTTGAAACTGACAGTCAAACTACCAAGGAAAAAGTCGAATGGAAAAAAGCGTTGAAATACCCACAGTTAACCTTGGGTGTTGTGACCTTATTCTTCTATGTTGGTGCTGAAGTTATTGCCGGAGACACTATAGGTTTATTTGGTAAACAACTTGGTCTTGCGAATTACACAGAATTTACAGCGTTCACCATGTTTTTTATGGTTATTGGCTATATCATTGGAATGGTCTTTATCCCTAAAATACTTAGCCAAGAGATGGCATTATTTTGCTCTGGTGTATTTGGGCTTATCGTAACTTTATTTATTCTTATCATACCGACGCACACACATTTTTTCGCACCTTTGTTATTAAAACTGGGATTTCTTCATCCTGTACCTGATGTGATTCTAATGGTCGGAATATTAGGACTAGCGAATGCACTTGTTTGGCCAGCAATTTGGCCTCTAGCACTGCGGGGCTTGGGTAAATACGTTAATACTGGCTCAGCAATGTTGATTATGGCTATTTCAGGTGGAGCAATACTCCCATATTTGTATGGACTACTCGGCAATGTAATTTCACCTCATTACGCTTATGCCATTCTGTTTCCGGGCTACTTATTAATCGCTTACTATGCTTTTCTTAATATTCGAAATAACCGTACAGTTATGTGAAATTAGGGCGTGTTGATCTTTCAGGATTAAATTTTGTGGAAGTCTAAGGGCACATAAAAGAATCGTCGTCGAATTTTCTCAGTCTCTTGTATTTTGTGACCCAATCCAACTTTTATAAATAGCATAGCTAGATCACAAGCATTGATTCCATCCAATTGTAAAGAATGATTAACCGCTTCTTCATCAAATTCTTCTCCATTTTGTAAGGCTTGCCACCTTAGCAAAGTAATCCAATTGGCCTTATTTTCAAAATAATCGATATATTTTAGCAGCTGATTTTTAAGGTAAATCGAATCATCAGCATATATGTGACCATCAGCTGAGAATTTTCGGCGCTTTAATTGAGATTGCTTTAACTTGTTTCGTTTTGCATAAGAAATAAAGTTATACCCTACTCTGGTTCGCACTAAGATGGCAGAGTACTCACCATCGTTGAAACTAAGAAGCATTGAGTCATTAGGGGTATCACATTGATTGAGAACTTTTGTGGCAATATCTAATGCCATCTCTTCAGTGATGCGACGATAGAAGTATTTAGTAGAGCTTCTTATCCACATAGCTAAGCGTCTTAATAACGTACGTGAACTATCCAAAGGCTCCATGTATTTACCAATACCAGATTCAGGGTTTATTTCTTCTACTTTGTAATCGAAGCTATTAAATTTAGTTTTGCCTTTTTTACTTGCTTTAGCCGGTTTAAAGGCTGACAAGTTAACATTACGTACAGGTATTGGGCGGCTAAAAACTATCACTATAAACTCATATAAAATATTGATATATCTAATTATAGTTTCTTAACCTTTCTTTAAGCTGATCAGTTCATGAATTCGAGAACATATATTACAACGGCAATAGATATTTTCTTACATAAAAAAGGCTCCCTTGGGAGCCTTACATTAAGGGCTGTTGATCTTTGTTGATATTTTCAGCAATGATTATTTTTAACGATAGCAAAGCGAAACAAGCGTTGTTTAGTTATTCTAAATGAGCGCAGTGACAATCCAGATAGCGTTAAAAATAACCCTTGCCCTTTGGGCTGAGCCTAAATCGCCTTACTCTGTGTTGAAAATAGTTAATTTAGATGACTAAACAGCACTATTTTCGCCTTGATTAAGGCGATTTATTGCGCAGCTGAATTATTAAACAAAGATCAACAACCCCTAATATGATATTACTTTATTTATTTTTGAGCCCAGCGATCTAACCAACCTAATACATGAGCGTACCATTGCTCTAAGTTATTAGGGTTTAAGATCCAATGGTTCTCGTCTGGAAAGATTAATAATTCCGACGGAATATTATTGCGCTGTAAGTATGAAAACGCCGCTAAGCCTTGGCCATAAGGAACACGGAAATCTTTTTCACCGTGAATCACTAACATTGGAGTTTTCCAGTTTTCAACGTAATTCGCTGGGTTAAACTTCTCGTACAGCTCTTTGTTTTCTTTGTATTGACCACCAAACTCATGCTCAGGGAACCACAACTCTTCAGTAACATAGTACATTGAACGCATATCAAACAAACCAGCGTGGTTTACAAGACATTTGAAACCATCGCTCCATTTGCCTTCAATCCAGTTCATCATGTATCCGCCGTATGAACCACCCAACGCACAAGCATTGTTTACATCCAACCAAGGCTGTTGCTGCCCCACTGCTTTTAGACCTTTCTTCAAGTCAACCAGTGGCTTACCACCCCAATCTTTAGTGATAGAGTCCGTAAATTTTTGACCATAGCCCGTTGAACCGTGGAAATCCACCATTACGACACCGTAACCAGCACCTGCCCATAGTTGGGCATTCCAGCGACCGCTGAAACCGTTTCCAAAAGAACCTTGAGGGCCACCATGTACTAGAAATGCTACTGGGTATTTTTCACCTTCTTTATAGTTAGCAGGTTTGATCCAGTAGCCATGAACTTCCTCATCACTCCAACCTTTAAATTTAAACTGCTGATATTCACCAAACTTAATTTTCTTCAATTTTTGTTGGTTTAAATGAGTTAACTGAGTTAATTGATCACCATCAAGGTTAACACTCCAGATATCTCTTGGCTGGCTTAAACTTGTATGAGAAAAATACGCTTTTCCATTATGGATACCAATTAGGCTGTTATAACCTGAGCCATAAACTTTTCGAACATCACCAAACTGAGTATTGATTTCAAAGATACTCACTTGGCCAACATCTTGAGCTGTTGCGTATAATGTCTGGTTATTGTCACCGAATTGTATTGAACTTGGGCTACGATCCCAAAGCGGAGCGACTTCTTTAGTTTGACCTGTTACGGTGTCAGTTAGCATGATAGCGTAGCGGTCTGCTTCAAACCCTGGGCGCTTCATTGCTAAATAAGCCATGTAACGACCATCACTTGAGAATGTAGGCTGAGCATCCCAAGCTTTGTTTTCTTTGGTCAAATTTACTGTTTCGCCACCCGTTACAGGTACTTTCCACAAGTCATAGTTTGTCGTCCAAGCTTGATCCTTACTCGGCGCTTTTGCGCTATATACAAGATACTTTCCATCTGGCGTGAAACTTACTTCTTCCATCCCAGAAAATGGCTTAGGTGGCGTTTCTGTATCTAAACCTTTTGTTACATCTATAGGCTTACTTAATTTATTACCTTCAATACTGGCTACAAATAAGTGGTTACGGGCATGATCAAACCAAGTATCCCAATGCCGAACCATAAGTTGATCATAGCTTCGGCCGGTTTGCTTACTGTTTTTGACCTTTTCGAATTTTTCTTTTGAACAAGCTAAAGTGTCGCACTTTGGAAATACACGAATGCTCAAAGCCACTTGTTTGCTATTGTCTGATAATTTGTAATCATCTACGTCTAGAGCTAGGTTCGACACCTGAAGTGCTTCACCGCCAGTTAATGACAAATTATAAAGCTGGCTTGAACCGTTTCTTGCTGCCAAGAAATAGATAGATTTATTATCTTTAGCAAATTGAACATTATGCTCGGTACTTTTAGCGCTGGTTATTTGCCGAGGTTTTGCATTAGCTTTAGTGAGATCTAATAGATAAAGATCTGAGGATTTATTACCTTTTTCATCTTTCTTTGACACACCATAAACTAACGTATTACCGTCTGACGAAATAGCATAGCTGTGTAACTTATTAAGGTTTACGAGATCTTGAACTGTGAACGGCTTAGCTGCTGTATCAGCAAACGCTGAAGCACTTAGCGCAAGTGCAATTGCTGCACTGGTGAGAGTAGTCTTAATCATGACGTTTTCTTCGTTGATTGTTTGAATGTATTTTTTCAAATGTCATGCCTGCGAAGGCAGGCATCCAGTGCCTTGCTAAATAAGACACTAGACTCCTGCCTGCGCAGGAGTGACGCGAACTATATTATTTAGCATTAGCGATATTTACTTTCCAAATCGCTGGGCCCGTTTCGTGAGCGTTTACACCTTCTGAGTCAACAGCAACAGTCACTGGCATATCTTGAACATCAAACTCGTAAATCGCTTCCATTCCAAGATCTTCAAAAGCTACGACTCGTGATTTCTTAATTGCTTTTGCCACAAGGTAAGCTGCACCACCAACTGCCATTAGGTAAACAGACTTATGCTTTTTGATAGATTCAACTGTAGCAGGACCACGCTCAGCTTTACCTATCATGCCCATAATGCCCGTTTTCTCTAGCATTAGATCAGTAAACTTATCCATACGAGTCGCGGTTGTTGGACCTGCAGGACCTACAACTTCATTACCTACAGGATCTACAGGGCCAACGTAGTATATGAACTTACCTTTTAAATCGACACCTTCTGGCAAACCTTCACCAGATTCAATCATAGTTTGAATGCGTTTATGAGCCGCATCACGACCTGTTAGCATTTTGCCGTTAAGTAGCAGAGTATCACCACTCTTCCATGACTCAACTTCTTCCTGCGTTACGGTATCAAGATTAACGCGCTTAACGTTTTCACCTTGTTCACGGGTAATTTCAGGCCAATCTTCTAATTTTGGTGTAACTAAATCAGCAGGACCTGTGCCATCTAAGTGGAAGTGAACATGGCGAGTTGCAGCGCAATTAGGGATCATTACTACAGGCTTTGAAGCGGCGTGAGTAGGAGCTGTTTTGATTTTTACATCAAGAACAGTCGTTAAACCACCCAAACCTTGCGCGCCAATACCTAGGTTATTTGCACGGTCAAAAATGTCTAAACGCAACTCCTCTTCTGCATTTTCAGCACCTTTGGCTTTAAGCTCGTGGATGTCTACACTTTCCATTAACGCTTCTTTTGCCATAACCGCTGCTTTTTCAGCTGTGCCACCAATACCTATGCCTAACATACCTGGTGGGCACCAACCTGCCCCCATTGTTGGTAGTGTTTTCTCAACCCATGCTGCCACGTCGTCAGATGGATTAAGCATGATCATCTTAGTTTTGTTTTCGCTACCGCCACCTTTAGCTGCAATGGCTACTTCTACATGGTTACCTTTAACGATTTCCATGTGAACCACTGAAGGCGTGTTATCACGAGTATTTTTGCGAGCACCAGCAGGATCGGCAACGATCGAAGCACGTAATGGGTTATCTGGGTTGGTATAAGCACGACGGACACCTTCGTCTACCATTTCCTGTACCGTCATGTCTGATTTGTCCCAACGTACGTCCATACCAACCTTCACAAAGGTGGTTACGATACCCGTATCTTGACAAAGTGGACGCTTGCCTTCGGCTGACATACGAGAATTAATCAAAATTTGAGCGATTGCATCTTTTGCTGCAGGGCTTTGTTCACGCTCATAGGCTTCAGCCATTGCATCTACAAAGTCCTTAGGATGGTAATATGAGATGTATTGCAATGAATCGGCAATACTTTCAATGAAATCGGCTTGTTTAATGATTGTCGGTTCCGAACCGTGAGAGGTAGAAGTCATGTTCACACACCTAATCGTTTATTATTTATGATTTTATTTTATGATACTATCTTACGATTGATTGAGCCATAAAAGCATTATAAATAAGGTCATTAAATGGTTTCACGGAAGTCAGATAGCCTAGCTATTTGCAAACTTGACATCAAATTAACTACAACTGAAGTCTTTTCTCATTTTGCCGATAAACCTTGGGCAATTCTATTAGACTCGGCAGATGCACAACACTCTGATGCTCGGTATGACATCATTAGTTTCGATCCCATTGCAACTCTGACTACACAAGAAGAACAAAGCCAGTTTTCAATTTACGATTCAGAGCGCTGTATTGATTTATCCAACAATATATCAGGCGAAAACCCATTCTCTCTATTGAAGTACTACCTTAATCATCTTTATCCCAAACAATTAAGTAGTGAATTTCCTTTTAATGGCGGAATACTGGGAAGTTTCAGTTATGACTTAGGCCGTCGAGTAGAACACTTACCGACCATAGCCAATGATGATTTATCTTTGCCAGAAATGTGTGTGGGATTTTATGATTGGAGTTTGATTTTCGATTATCAACAGCAATCTTGGTTCTTATTACATTACTTAGGTGAACAAGCACTAGAACAAGTAAAGCTTTCAGTACTCGATAAAATAGCCTCAAAAGTAGAGGTAAATGAGCCCTTCATGCTAACAGAGCATTGGCATACTCAAATTGAAAAACATCAATACCAAGAAAAATTTAATCGTGTGCATGAGTATTTACTGAGTGGTGATTGCTATCAAATTAATTTAACCCAACGGTTTTGCTCTAGTTACAAAGGAGATGAATGGCAAGCTTACCAAAAGCTTAGGCAGAGCAATAAAGCGCCTTTCTCCGCTTTTATAAAACTTGAACACCATTCAATTATTTCGATATCACCTGAAAGATTCATTCAGTTAAACAATCGTCATATCCAAACCAAACCCATTAAAGGCACTTTGCCAAGAAGCAAGAATACAATTATTGATGCTCAATTGGCTAATCAATTACAACTATCAAAAAAAGACCGTGCAGAAAACCTAATGATAACCGACTTACTTCGAAATGATTTAGGCAAAGTCGCCAGCCCAGGGACAGTACGTGTTCCAAAGTTATTTGATATCGAGAGTTTCCCAGCGGTTCACCATCTAGTAAGCACGGTTACAGCAGAACTTGATCAAAGGTTTGAAGCAACAGATTTGCTTGAAGCAACGTTTCCGGGAGGTTCAATTACTGGCGCCCCAAAAATACGAGCGATGGAAATCATCGAAGAGCTAGAGCCTAGCCGTCGAAGTATCTATTGCGGCTCAATTGGCTATATAAGCCAAGACGGGAAAATGGATACTAGTATTACGATTAGAACCTTGTTAACCGAAAATAATAAAGTTTATTGCTGGGCTGGTGGCGGTATCGTTGCTGACTCCCAAGTAGATGCGGAATATCAAGAAACCTTTGATAAAGTAAGCAAGATATTACCAACATTGGAAGATTAATATGGACTTGGCACAGTTTAAGGAACGATTTAATTTAAGCCCACAACCTCAAAATGCAGATCGTTTCTGTGTGCCTAGACAAGTTGCATCAACCATAGAGTATCGTGACTCAGCTGTTTTAATTCCAATAGTTGAAATCAATAACCAATTAGAAGTCTTGTTGACACAACGACCTTTATATTTGAAACACCACCCAGGTCAAATTTGCTTTCCCGGAGGAAAGGTAGCCGAAGGTGATACAACGCTTGAAGATACAGCATTGCGAGAATTGCACGAAGAATTGGGAGTAATTCCTGACAGAATTAAAGTTTTAGGACAACTGCCTATTCAACATACTTACACTCAGTTTCAAATAACGCCTATTGTCGGGGTGCTCGATAACCTTGAAAATTTAACAATAGATTCAAATGAAGTTGCTGATCACTTCACCGTACCACTTACCCAATTATCACATCCAAGTAACCAGCAAAGCATTAAGGTTAAGCGGCGTAATATTGAGATTGAAGTTTTAATGATAAATGCCCAACAAAGACTCATTTGGGGTGTAACGGCTTCAATCATACACACACTTCAACAAAAGGTTGGATTAAACGTAATTTGAAAATCTTTAAAGCATTGTTTCATCAACAGCACTTGTAAGTTGGACTTTCCAGCTACTATTCAACTTTTCCAGATATTGCTTAAGCTCTAGTGAATTATGATTTTCACAAAATTTAATTAAGCCGCCATGACAATCATCTGGATTCAAGAGTTCCTTTAGTTGGTTTCGTTCACACAAATGGTCAATAAGAATATGAGCGGCCCCATTTTGTCCTTGTTGAATAGCATAATGTAACGGTGTAAAACCCAATCCATCTTGCCGTGTCACGTCAAATTTCTTTTTTAAGAGTACATATATGATTGAAATATGTCCCGAAATAGAGGCCCAATGCAGTGGAGATTGCTTGTGAATATTCAACTTATAGAAATCGAGTTCCTTAGTGTTAAGTAAGAAAACAACGACGGGCTCGAGACCGTTTTGACAAGCATAGAGCAAAGGTGTTGCTTCTAACTCATCCGTAATTGTGAGATCTAATTTTTCCCTAATTAAATGCATGGCTAAATCACAGTTACTTTGCTTACATGCAGTTAAAAACATCAAAGAGTTACTAAGAAACGAGCAATAATTCCCAACACTCTCTTTTATCATTCTATAAATTCGTGAACCATTACCTTTATCAGCCAATCGGCATTGTAAGCTTTCTTCAGCCTCCTTCCTTCTGATGCTAATAATCCTATCGCCTTCAAACTGTGGCTTATATTTATTAAACAATAGATAAAAAACTCTATAACTATTACCTCTGAGCGCGTCAGACATCAGCTCAATAGACTTGAAATCATTTTGATCTGAAATCCCCCAATGTTCTATTAACCGCTCAATTAGGGCGTGCCGTTTATCCCCTTCATTAACCAGCTTTATCAATAATTCCTCTATCTTAATTTGTGTATCTTCTTCGTAAAGCAAGTCATGAATACTTGACGTATCGTTATTTTTTAAAAGCCTTAATTGCAACCTCAGCTTGGGATATACATCAACACTGATTTTTGTATTTTTAAAATCATCGTCAAAAACACTACGTGCACAATAATAAAACTGAGCAAATGTACTGTTGGGTTCAGAAGAAATATATTGAGTAGCCACCACCAATAGCCATGTTGTGTAAAAAGCTTTTTCATTGCTTAATCCATAATTTAGCAGTTGCTCCATACTAAAAATGTCTTTGCTTTGTATAGCAAGCTGTAATGCAGAGTTTCCATCATTATTTACAAGAATTTCTGGCGAGAATTCCAAAAACAGCTCAAGCAATTGATGATTTGAATTTTGCACTGCAAAATGCAGTGGTGTATTGCCATTGATGTCTCTGTTATTGACATTTGCTCCCTTTGTGAGTAGCGACGCACAAAGGCTAATTTCGCCATTTTCAGCAGCAAGCAATAAAGGCGTATCCCCCAAAAGTGTTCTTGTATGAATATCTGCCCCTAAGTCCACTAGCGCTAGGGCTGTTTCTGTATTTCCCAATACAATAGAATATGTGAGGACATTCGAAGCAAAATCATACGATTGATTAACGTCAGCGCCTTTTGAAGCAAGCCGATAAACCCAAAATACGTTATCGACTTTAACAGAATGAAGCATTAACGCATTGAGTAATTCAACATCTTTAGCATTGGTTAACGCATGAAAGCACTTCATCGCAGTAAAGTCTCTATGATGGGTGATTGCATATTTAATAGCATCAAAAAGTAATTTTTGATCAATCTTTTGTGATAATAACCATTGAGTTATCAAGTGAATACAATCAGACTCTATAGCAACGAAAAGATCTTGACATGAAAACATTACATAGCGTTGAATTTCTGTTGCTATCGCAAAGTGACCTTTTCTTAAAGCAAATTGAAATGCCGTTCCGTGAACCTTGTGTTGAATGCTCAAATTACAACCTTGACTTAATTGGTTCGTTACTTCATTTAAATCACCATGATCGATTGCAGTATAAATACCAGAATGACCATTAAAGCTGGATTCGATTTTTAACTTAACTTTGCTCAATAATCCATTTTTAATAGTTAAAGTGCTTCTGCTTTTATGGTGAAAAACATCAAAACCTTCTCCATTAAATTTTGGAGTTAATTCATAGACAAGTTCAGCACATTTTCCTTTGAGAGAAACACTTAAGCACAGCAATTGCTCTTGTTGTGACTTTGCAATTTCAGTCAATAATTTTGTTGTATTTGCGCCATTAAACTGCATTTCATCTATATTAAATGGAATAGAAACGCTCTGACATTTAGCCGCCATATTGACTCCAACAGTAAAACAGGCTTTCAGAGTATATTTAACAAGCTGACAATTAGCTTAAGCTTAATATCCTTTATTTTGTAGTTTTTACTTCACCCGATATACCACTGAAGTACAAAGCTAATTGCATACAGACAAATAATCTAACTCTCGTTGTCAAACTCCTTGAGAAAAGTCCGCATAACGGTAATATAGTCACCTTCTTATGAATAATTACCCCTTTTGTTGGAGAAACAAGCAACAATGAGTATTGCAACCGTCGTCTCTGTATTTAATGGAGAGCATTCAGTGGGTTCACAAGTCACAGTTCGTGGCTGGGTTAGAACTCGTCGAGATTCCAAAGCTGGTATCTCTTTCTTAGCCGTTTACGATGGCTCTTGCTTCAATCCTATTCAAGGCGTCGTACCCAACAATTTAAATAATTACCAAGACGAAATTTTGAAACTTACTGCTGGTTGTTCAGTTGAAATGACGGGTGAAGTTGTTGAGTCTCAAGGTAAAGGTCAAACTTTCGAGCTTCAAGTTACTGAAGTTAAAGTTGTTGGCTGGGTGGACGATCCAGACACTTATCCTATGGCAGCTAAGCGCCATTCAATCGAGCATTTACGTGAACTCGCACATTTACGGCCTCGCACCAACATTATCGGTGCAGTAATGCGTGTTCGTAACTGTCTATCTCAAGCAATTCACCGTTTCTACCATGAGCGTGGTTTCTTATGGGCATCGACCCCACTCATCACAGCTTCTGACTGTGAAGGCGCGGGGGAAATGTTTCGCGTATCAACTTTAGATATGCAAAACTTGCCAATGACTGATAAAGGCGAAGTGGATTACGACAAAGACTTTTTCGGCAAAGAAGCATTCTTAACAGTATCAGGTCAATTAAACGCCGAGACTTATGCTTGCGCTTTATCGAAAGTTTATACCTTTGGCCCAACTTTCCGCGCAGAGAACTCAAATACTTCTCGTCATTTAGCAGAGTTTTGGATGGTAGAACCAGAAGTTGCTTTTGCCGATCTAGATGACGTAGCAGGTCTTGCTGAAGACATGTTGAAGTATGCATTTAATGCAGCGCTTACCGAATGCCGTGAAGATTTGGAATTTTTTGCTCAACGTGTTGAGAAAACCGCTATTGAACGTTTAGAAGCATTTGTAAGCTCTGACTTTGCTCAAGTGGATTACACTGATGCTATCCAAATTCTTAAAAACTGTGGTAAGAAGTTCGAATTCGATGTCGAATGGGGTATAGACATGAGTTCTGAGCATGAGCGTTTTCTTGCTGAAGAACACTTCAAAGCACCTGTAGTTGTTAAAAACTATCCTAAAGACATCAAAGCCTTCTATATGCGCTTGAATGACGATGGTAAAACTGTTGCAGCTATGGACGTTTTAGCTCCAGGTATTGGTGAAATCATTGGTGGTGCTCAGCGTGAAGAACGCCTAGAAGTTCTAGACATGCGCCTAGAAGAAATGGGCTTAGAAAAAGAAGATTACTGGTGGTACCGGGATTTGCGCCGTTATGGCACAGTACCTCACTCAGGTTTTGGCCTAGGTTTTGAGCGTCTAGTTTCTTATGTAACAGGCGTTTCTAACATCCGAGACGTTATTCCATTCCCTCGTGCGCCAAGAAGCGCAAACTTCTAATGGATCGCTTGCAAATTTTAAAGGCCATCATTTGATGGCCTTTTTTATTACTGAACATACTCAGAAACATCAAAAAGTTAAAAGATTAGGGGGCGTTCCCAATTACAGTAATTGGTATAATATTAATTCTCTAACGACTTGTTTAAGAAATTATCGTTATCTATCTAGAAAACCAACATTGTGAACACTAGATGACCACTTAACAGCATAATTACACTTTTTTTTAAAAGTCGAGTTGACTCATTTATAAGACCGCTTTACTATGCGTCCCGTCTTCAACGAGAAGAAGAAAACCAATCCCCTGTAGTTCAGTTGGTAGAACGGCGGACTGTTAATCCGTATGTCACTGGTTCGAGTCCAGTCTGGGGAGCCAACTTCTTCACCTTGAAACAAATTTTGAATGTTCCCCTGTAGTTCAGTTGGTAGAACGGCGGACTGTTAATCCGTATGTCACTGGTTCGAGTCCAGTCTGGGGAGCCAACATTCAAAATTAAATGTACAATTCCCCTGTAGTTCAGTTGGTAGAACGGCGGACTGTTAATCCGTATGTCACTGGTTCGAGTCCAGTCTGGGGAGCCACATTTAAAAATTAAATTTCGATTCCCCTGTAGTTCAGTTGGTAGAACGGCGGACTGTTAATCCGTATGTCACTGGTTCGAGTCCAGTCTGGGGAGCCAAATTTAATACATTTCTTCTACTCCCCTGTAGTTCAGTTGGTAGAACGGCGGACTGTTAATCCGTATGTCACTGGTTCGAGTCCAGTCTGGGGAGCCATCATTTAAAAAGTAAATCTATCATTTCTTTTTCTATAAAAATGTTTAAAATAGCGTACAAATCATATTAATTGTCTTAGTAAACAAGCATGTGTAAATGCAATTAGATTTAGTTTCTAAGAAAAATTTTAATATGAGTAAGGTTGCAGTCATAAACGGAAGTTTAAAAGCAACTCAAACTAAGGCATGCATCAACTGACCAATTTTTATTTTTACCTGAACTGCCTTTGTTATTACTCCTAAGCCATAAATCAGATATTACTGAGTTCTTATTGGCATTTATCGATATATTGATATTAATTAGGACTGTTGATTTTAGTTAGCAAACAAGTCTGATGGACCGGATGAATATGTTTTCTTCAAAGTTTTTTCAAACAATTTTATTTAGTATTTTCGGCACAGGATTAGTGCTTTTATACCAATTCCAACTTGCGAAGTTTCAGCAAACCAACCATGAGCGATTAACTAGCTATCAAAAACAAGTCTCAAAAGTTGAAAACTGGCCTAAGGATGGTTTGGGTATTTATCAAATAATCAAAGCCATCACGCCTATTCGCTTTTTTCAATATATCGATAAAGAAGACACTGAGAACAACTACACCACTGGTCAATTAGTTATCGATAAACCCTATATTATTAACCAATTATTTCCAAATAATGTTGGAAGCTATCAACAAACTGATTCTGGCAGAATACAAGTCAAATTAGATGTAACGAAAACAAATCAAGCGATCATTTCAGACTTTATTAATATTGCTATTGTACTGGTGAGTAGTTATGTCCTTATTGCACTCTGTGCACTACTTTGCTTTAGCCGCGTAAACCATTATCTCAATCAGTTAATTCAATTAATTGAACAAATACCAAATCGCAAATCAGCTATATACTCGACAACTTCATTTCCTAAGCAGTTTAAGCTCGTTGAAGATGCTATTTCACAGGCTAAAAAGCTTTATGCAGAAAGAGTTAGTCAGATATCTGTTGAAAACCAGCAACTAAACAAAGAAGCAAGACAAGATCAACTTACAGGATTACTCACTCGGTTAATTTTTTATAAAAAGCTAGAAGACGCGGCGAAAAGTGATAATAAAATAAATGGTTCTATTATAGTATTGCGCGCGAGTGAGCTCGGGTATATCAATCAAATTCAAGGACGTAACGCCGGTGATGCTTATCTAATAAAAATCACTAAGTTACTTCTTTCAATGACTAAAACCACTGCAAAAGCCAGCCATTACCGCATATCGAGTGCTGATTTTGCAATTGTTTTACCTGAAGTGAGCTTTCAAGGTGCACAAACCTTACTGCCAAAGTTAAAATCATTATTGGATGAGTACCAACAGTTACTAAAAACACCTTCTGTTGCTCACATTGGGTTAATTCCATATAAAAACCAAATACCGTCTATAACTACGATAGAAATGCTCGAATCCTCTCTTAGTGTGGCTGAGACTTTGGGATCAAACTGTTTTTATGCAATGGATAAAGAAACCGATTCTGATAAAATCGGTGATGGACATTGGAAGCAAACACTTAACTACATCCTAAAAAGTGGAGGCGCTACCTTTTACTATCAGCCCATTCAGTCTTGTAACTCTCAAACCGCCTTTTACCAAGAGTTCCTGACTCGCTTCCAGAATGAAGACTCTAGAATATTACCAACATCTGCTGTTATAACAATGGCAGAGCGGCTCGACATAGTTACGGAGCTTGATAAGATGGTGATCACTAAAGCAATGAGATTGCTGATTAAAAAGCCTACATTACGTAGTTCAATTGGGATTAATATCAGTGCTGCATCAGCTTTGAATAAAAGTTTTCAAGCTTGGCTTCATAATCAACTAAAACAACATGCAAACATTGCTTCAAAGTTAGTGTTTGAAGTTGGTGAAACAGGCATGCAAGTTAACACAACTGCAGCGGCTAATTTTGTAAAAACGGTTCATAAGTCAAGTGCTCGAGTTTGTTTTGAAAAATTTGGAACTGGATTTACAGCCTTTAAATTCTTAAAAGAAGTAAGACCTGACTTCATAAAGCTTGATAGTAGTTTTACTAAGGATATCCATTTTAATGAAGATAACCGCTTTATCGTTCGTATGTTGGTTGATATAGCAAAACGTTTAGGCATACCTGTTATAGCAACAAATATTGAAAGCCAAGCTGAAAAAATTGAATTTGAACAATTATTGGTTGATGGTTTACAGGGATTCTTTATATCGTCACCAAAAATTTTGCGAGCAGCGTAAACAGAGCTTCAGTTCATTAATTATCTGTATTAGTGTAATTATCAATGGCATTAACAAGTCAGGACTGCTTTACAAACGTAACCATTCACCAAGCCCCTATTGATTTCTGTGAAACAAATCACTTGATCTAACATTGTTACTTGCTCGATCTTTTTATGGTGTTTTTATGTTCGCATGAAAAAGAAAAAGCTATATGAGAAAGATGCGCCCCAGCCTTCAAATTTGATAGAAGCTAATTTACTCATACGAGAGCTCTGGCAAAAGCTTAGGGAGTATGAAGATAAGCTGAAGCAATCTTCTCGAAACTCATCAAAGTCACCCTCTTCAGATACACCTGAAGCTAAGGCGGAGCGAAAAAAGCTCAAATGCCTCGTAGCCGAAATAAGGTGGGCGCTCAGCCAGGCCACACGGGGCACAAAAGACCGTTAGCTGAATTGTCTGATACTGACAAAATCATTGAGTGCAAGCCTCAAGCTTGCTGCTCGGCTTGTCACCATCACATCAATGTAAATGAGCAATGTAGTCGCCGTCATCAAGTCTTCGATTTACCCAAAGTGCCTTTGGAAATTATTGAGTATCAAATCTTTCATGGACACTGTGAATATTGTAATGCCACCTACAAAGGGGAGTTACCTGAAAGTGCCCCAAAGGCCAAATAGGTGCTCGTTTAATGAGTTATATCGCAGTGTTGGCAGGAAAGTACCACTTAAGTGTTTCTCAAACTCGACAGCTGCTACTTGAACAATACGGAGTGACTTTTTCAACGGGAGCGATTTCAGAAGCACAAGGAAAAGTCAGTTCTATGCTCACTCCAACGCATCAAAGCTTGAAAGAGCATATCCACAAAGCTTTGTATGTTCATAGTGATGAAACTTCCCACTTTCGTAATGGTGAACAAGGAACTCGTTGGTGTTGGTTGATTTCATCACAAGATGCTGTATTTCAGACAGTTCGATACTTCAGAAATAAAGACAACGCTAAATTTATGCTTGGTGAATGTAAGGACAACATTGTTATCACTGACCAATATGCGGCCTACAACTTCATTAACCCAGAAAAGCACCAGCTGTGCCTTGCTCATGTATTACGTAACCTTCAACAAATGGCGGATTACTCAGGTGGTGGGCTGACTTCTCGCATAGGGAAGAAGTTGGTGCTAATCCTTCAAACTGTATTTCGAACTCAGCATCGATATGAGCAAAATCTACTAACGGAAGTTCAGTGGTTAAGAAGAATGCAACGTCTGAAACAGAGCTTTAAAAGCTTACTGGAAAAAGGCGCTGATACACCATCAGAGAGATACTCTGGCCGATGCCAACACTTACTGAAGTGTGAAACAGGGTTGTGGGTCTTTGTTACTTACCAAGGGACACCACTTACCAATAATGAAGCTGAGCGCTGCATTAGAGGTACGGTTATCATGCGTAAAAACTGCTTTGGAACAAGCTCAGACAGAGGAGATGAGTTCCGCTCTAGAGTATTGTCAGTGATTGAGACATGTAAAAAGCGTGGTCTATCGGCACTTGATGTCATATCGGAGATTGTTACAGCAGTAACAGAAAGAAAGCCCTATCCAGACGTGTTCAACCTCACCAGCGATTAGTCAATAGTACGCTGGCGAATGGTTACTTACAAACCATTTATAAATTTTTGATAAATTTTCACTCATGTTCGCAGTAGTTTAAGCTCAAAGGATTGTTTCTGAAGTAAGAAACACCGATAATAGTCAAATTAATGTTTAAAACAATTTTTGGTAATGACCGAATATCTCCTCTTGCTTATCGGTACCGTACTTGTTAATAACTTCGTATTGGTCAAATTCCTTGGTCTCTGCCCTTTTATGGGAGTTTCAAGCAAACTTGAATCGGCCATTGGCATGTCTATGGCAACCACTTTTGTGTTAACGCTTGCTTCAGTTCTAAGCTACCTCGTTAATTTGTATTTATTGATCCCTTTCGACTTAGCTTACCTAAGAACCATCAGCTTTATATTGGTCATTGCAGTCGTAGTGCAATTTACTGAAATGGTCGTTCAGAAGACCAGCGCATCTTTATACAGAACTTTGGGGATCTATCTCCCACTTATCACAACTAACTGTGCTGTATTGGGTGTGGCGTTATTAAACATCAATGAAAAACATAACTTTTTAGAGTCGGCTGTCTATGGGTTCGGTGCAGCTGTTGGATTTTCATTGGTCTTAGTATTGTTCTCCGCAATGCGAGAACGTTTGGCTGCTGCCGATATACCTCTTCCTTTCAGAGGTGGTGCAATTGCAATGATCACTGCAGGATTAATGTCATTGGCCTTTATGGGCTTTACAGGGCTAGTTAAATAATGATTATCGATATTGTTACTGCCGTTATTCTTTTGTCGGTATTAGCACTTATTTTTGGTGCTTTATTAGGTTACGCTGCTCATCGTTTTAAGGTTGAAGGAAACCCTGTTGTTGATCAATTAGAGTCAACATTACCCCAAACTCAATGTGGTCAATGCGGATACCCCGGTTGTCGCCCCTATGCAGAAGCGATTTCTAACGGGGAAAAGATCAATAAATGCCCTCCTGGCGGTACAGCAACGATGGAAAAGCTTGCCGATATTATGGGGGTTGATCCTGAACCTCTGAATGTTTCGGAAGAAGCTCAAGTCAAAAAGGTGGCTTATATACGTGAAGATGAATGTATTGGTTGCACCAAGTGTATTCAAGCTTGTCCTGTGGACGCCATTGTCGGAGCAGGAAAACTGATGCATACCGTTATCACTAAAAACTGTACTGGCTGCGATCTATGTGTTGAGCCGTGCCCTGTTGACTGTATCGATATGATACCTGAAGAAACCACCCTAACTAACTGGGATTGGCGTGTGAATGCGATTCCTGTGAAGATGTTACATGAGGAATCACAGTGCTAACCCTTTTAGAGCAAATAGATAAAGGCACTCTGTGGCCCTTGACTGGTGGTATTCATCCGCCGCAATCAAAACAACTTTCTAACCGAGCTGCTATTAATAACTTACCATTGGCAAAACAGTTTGTCATACCTGTTCCAACGGTTGGAGAAAATTGCACACTATCTGTATCGATCGGCGACAAAGTTACCAAAGGTCAGGCTCTTACCAAAGGTGAACGCCACCTACCCTGTCATGCTCCGACTTCTGGTATTGTAACAGCCATCAGAACTATGCCCAGTAACCATGCTTCAGCATTGCCTGTTTTAAGCGTGATCATTGATGCTGATGGTAATGATGCGTGTTCAGATGATAAAACTCAAACTCTCTCTAATGAATACAGTCATCAAGAACTTCTAGACATTATTAGGCACTCAGGCATAGCCGGAATGGGCGGTGCCGCTTTTCCTACACATATAAAATTAGCACCAAGCAGTGACATTGAATTACTGATCATCAATGGTGTTGAATGTGAACCTTACATCACCTCCGATGACCGCTTGATGAGAGAAAAAGCCGAAAGCATTCTGCGTGGTATTGAAATCATTCGTAAACTGATCGACCCGACGAGAATCGTAATTGCTATCGAAGATAACAAACCCGAAGCAATAAGCATTATGCAATCTGCATTAGCAAGTAATACTTTACTGTCGCAAATAGCTCGGGTTACTCAAGTGCCGACGCAATACCCATCAGGTGGCGAAAAGCAACTTATCCAAATATTAACAGGTCAAGAAGTCCCGTCAGGAAGTATTCCTGCAACACTAGGTATCGTAGTACAAAATGTCGGGACGGCATTTGCCATTGCAGAAGCTGTTGACGAATCTAAGCCATTAACTCAACGCGTTGTTACCCTCACCGGAGATAATTTTAAGAATCCAGGCAATTATTGGATTCCAATCGGAACGCCAATTGAGCATATTATTGAAGCCTGTGGTCTACATGATCCTTCGCACCAACAATTTATTGTTGGTGGTCCAATGATGGGGCATGCATTACGTGATTCAAGAGCACCGATTTTAAAAGGCACCAACTGTATTATTGCGCCTAGTCGGCAAGAATTTAATGGTCAAGCAGAAGAAAAGTCCTGTATTCGATGTGGTGAATGCGCCACAGTTTGCCCCGCTAGCCTTCTGCCACAACAACTCTTTTGGCATGCAAAAGCCGAAGAATATGATAAAGCTGCAAGCTATAACCTGAAAGACTGTATTGAATGTGGCTGTTGTAGTTATGTCTGCCCTTCTGATATTCCACTCGTGGAGTATTATCGTATTGCTAAATCAGCAATCAAAACAGAAGAACAAAATAAACTCGCAGCAGAAGAAGCCAAAAAAAGATTTGATGCAAGGCTTGAGCGCTTGGAAAAAGAAAAGCAGGCTAGAGAAGAGCGTTCTCGACAAGCAGCAGAACGCCGGAAATCATCGATGTCATCTGCCAATAAAGACGCTGTTGCTGCTGCCTTAGCGCGTGTACAAGCTAAAAAGGCCGCCGAAACTCAATCTGACAGTGCTAGCGACACTGATGATAAGCAGTCAAAAGTTGCAGCAGCTATTGCTAGAGCCAAAGCCAAAAAGGCTGCTCAAACTGAAAATAATCAATCTACGACTGAGGATGCATCAGGCGATAAAAAATCTCAGGTTGCAGCTGCGATAGCCAGAGCTAAAGCAAAAAAAGTGGCTAAGGCTACTGAAACTCAAGTTGAAGCGACACTTGATGATGTGCATTCTGATGATAAAAAAGCGCAAATCGCAGCCGCAATAGCCAGAGCTAAAGCGAAAAAAGCCGCTAAGTCTTCTGAAGCTCAAGTTGACGTTACTTCTGATGATGCGCCAGTTGATGATAAAAAAGCGAAAAAAGCCGCTAAGGCTTCTGATGCTCAAATTGAAGTTACTTCTGATGGTACGCCGGTTAATGATAAAAAAGCACAGATCGCCGCGGCTGTAGCAAAAGCCAAAGCTAAGAAGTTAGCTAAGCAGAAATCTTCTGAGACACTCAAAGATAATGAAAAGGTAGAAATCGCTTCTAATTCTGAAGTTGACGATAAAAAAGCTCGTGTTGCCGCAGCCGTTGCCAAAGCAAAGGCGAAAAAACTAGCAAGACAAGCTGCGGAAATAAAAGAGGGTCAAGAATAACCATGGCATTTAAAAGCGCCTCATCGCCCCATATTAATACTCAATTACAAACCAGTAGGGTTATGCAACGCGTTCTTGTGTGCATGCTTCTAGGCTTTGCTGCGCAGCTCTACTTTTTTGGTTGGGGGAGTTTAATACAAGTACTTTTAGCCGTATCAGTGGCTATTGCAGCTGAAGCCGCAGTCATGAAGCTTCGTAATAAAAGCATTAGCTTTGCCCTTTCAGACTACAGTGCCGTAGTTACAGCTGTTCTTTTAGCTGTCGCCATACCTTCCATGGCGCCATGGTGGATCATTGTCATCGGTGTGTTGTTTGCCATCGTGTTTGTAAAACATCTCTACGGTGGATTAGGAAATAATATCTTTAACCCTGCAATGGCAGGTTATGTATTACTTCTAATATCTTTTCCTGTTCAAATGACCAACTGGAATGCGCCGTTAAGTGTGGCAGCTCACTCCCCTACTTTTACGGATGCCTTCAATACCATTTTCGGTTTAAGTCACTATGCCGCCGATTACTGGAAGCAGGCAATAGACGGAACGACAATGGCTACACCATTAGATAGTCTGAAAACAGGTTACTCACTTGAGCACATCACTTCTGAAATAATGAAGCAACCTGCATTTACAGGCAGTATCGCTACGGGTTGGTTTTGGATAAATCTTGGCTATCTTTTAGGTGGTCTAGCCATGCTAAAACTGAAGGTGATCCGCTGGCATATTTGTACCGGTGTGCTTGTTGCCCTATTTATTTGTACAAGTGCTGGCTTTTTATTACACCCAGATACGCATATTTCGCCGACTAACCAACTGTTTACTGGCGCGACAATGCTAGCTGCATTCTTTATTGCTACCGATCCTGTTACCGCCGCCACCAGCCCTAGAGGTCGACTCATATTTGGCGCGATGATCGGCATTTTGGTTTATGTAATTCGTACTTTTGGTGGCTACCCTGATGCATTCGCATTTGCAGTGTTACTCGCCAATATGACTGCTCCTTTTATCGACTACTATGTCAGACCGCGCAGTTATGGTCATCGTACAAGTTAAGCCAAGGAACCATTAATGAATAAAAGTATTGTAAGAAATGGACTTATCCTCGCGCTTTTTGCCATGTTATGTACTGGGCTGGTCGCTTTTGTCGATAAATTTACAGCCGACAAAATACAAGCTCAGAAGCAAGCTCAACGCCTAAAAATTTTAACGGATATCATTCCAAATGATATTCATGACAATAATTTAGTTCAAAGTTGCCGTTTGATTTATGCTCCTAATGAGCTCAATACAGATACACCTGTTGCCGCCTTTATTGCGACCAAGGAGCAACATGCAACTGCCATCGCAATGGAAACTTATGCCCCAGACGGTTATAACGGCAAAATAAAACTGATTTTATCTGTTACTAAAGCTGGTGAAATATTAGGAGTTAGAACCCTAGAGCATAATGAAACGCCTGGATTAGGTGATAAAATCGAACTATCTAAGTCTGACTGGGTTCACGAATTTAATGGCAAAACACTATCAAAACCAAGCGCTCGCAAGTGGAAAGTCAAAAAAGATGGAGGCGACTTCGATCAATTTACCGGAGCTACTATTACTCCGAGAGCATACGTGAAAGCCGTACATAAAGCTTTAACTTATATCAACTCTCATTTTGCAGATATACAGCGTCAAACTCGCTCATGTGAGGAACAAAATGGCTAATTATAAAGATATTACCATTCAGGGATTATGGAAAAACAATCCCGGTTTAGTTCAGTTGCTTGGCTTGTGCCCTTTGCTTGCAGTAACAGCTACGGTTACTAATGCCTTGGGTCTAGGTTTAGCCACAATGGTGGTTTTGATCGGTTCTAACGTATTGGTGTCGTTGGTGCGTGACTATGTACCTAAAGAAATTCGGATTCCAGTATTTGTGATGATCATTGCAGCATTGGTGACTACGGTTCAATTACTCATTAACGCTTATGCGTATGAACTTTATTTATCTTTAGGTATCTTCTTACCTCTTATCGTAACGAATTGCGTGATCATTGGTCGAGCTGAGGCTTTCGCTTCAAGAAATAACGTTTGGGCTTCGGCTTATGACGGTCTAATGATGGGTGTAGGCTTTGCTCTAGTTTTAGTTATTCTTGGTGCTGGTCGTGAAATTTTAAGCCAAGGTACTCTATTTAGCGGAGCTGAGCAATTACTGGGACCTTGGGCTGCCAATTTGACGATCCATTTGTGGAAAGTAGATACCTCATTCTTACTGGCAATGCTTCCACCTGGCGCATTTATAGGAATGGGTTTGATGATTGCCGCTAAAAACGTTATCGATAAAAAACTTGAAGAAAGAAAGCCTGCACCTGTTCAAACTGAAATTACTCGTGCTCGAATCACAAAGGTAGGTTAATGAATAACGCTAAACGTCGTGAAATATTGGAACGATTAAGAGCCAATAACCCGAAACCAGAAACTGAATTGAATTTCTCTTCTCCTTTTGAGTTGTTGGTTGCCGTAACCTTGTCAGCACAAGCTACAGATGTTTCTGTAAACAAAGCCACCCATAAATTATTCCCTGTAGCGAATACTGCACAAGCTATCTATGATTTGGGCGTAGATGGTTTAAAGCAATACATTAAAACCATTGGGCTGTATAACAACAAAGCTATTAACGTGATCAAAGCCTGTGAAATTTTAATAAAAAAATATAACGGTGAAGTGCCCGAAGACCGTGAAGCTTTAGAAGCCCTTCCCGGCGTTGGTCGAAAAACAGCAAACGTGGTATTAAACACGGCATTTGGCTGGCCTACTATCGCAGTAGATACCCATATCTACCGCATGGCAAACCGCACCAAGTTTGCAATGGGTAAGAATGTCGACCAAGTCGAGCAGAAAATGCTTAAAGTTGTCCCTGCTGAATTCAAGGTCGATGTTCACCACTGGTTTATTTTACACGGTCGCTATACCTGCATAGCCAGAAAACCAAGATGCGGTAGTTGTATTATTGAAGATCTTTGTGAGTTTAAAGATAAAACTGAAATATAAGTATTTGCAGGAACCAAATTTCAACACTTTAAATACAAGGAGACAACTCTCGAATGTCACCTTGTAATGTATTTGTTCAACACTTACAAACGCATTAATGCCCAAACTGAATTCGAATACCTGCGTTAACAGTAAACCCATCATTACGAGACCAGATGTCAGTTGTCCATCGTCCACTTGGAGCTTGTACTGGCAGCAATAATGACTCTTCTTTAGTTTGACGAACATTAAGCAAGTTTTCTGCGTTAATAAAATAGCTCACTTTACCCACCGTAATTTGCCCAAGAAGACCTAAGTGCCAATAAGCTTTGCTCTTTTCACGGTATGGGTTGCCCTCTAGATGTTGAGTGCCAGTATAGTAGGCCTCAAAACCAACTAGATGACTACCATGTTCTTCCCACATGACCACGGCGCCTGCCGAGTGTTTTGGTGTTAAATTAAGTGGCACTCGGCCATTGCCTGCGCTGTTCTCTTTAGTTGCGTCTGTGTACAAATAACTGCCCGTCAACTTAAGATCTCTCCAGCGATAACGAAGCAGAAGTTCTGTACCACGAATCTCACTTTTACCAGCGGCATTGACTATACGAACCTTTTTATTTGAATGTATATCTGCTGGTTTTATCACTTCTAGTTCAGTGACATTTTCTACATCAGAAGCAAACAAGGTGACGCTTGTTTCAACACTATCAACTGTGTAAGAAATATCGATAGAAGCCGTGGTCGCCTGATCTGCTTTTAAGTTATCAAGCGGTGCTAACCTTGATAAACCTACATCTTCAATATCTTCAATAAACGGTGTTGGCGCATAAAACCCTTGCCCGTAAGAACCTCTAATTGTCCAGTTGTCAGGTTTATATAATCCCGAAATTCGCGGGCTAAACTGCGTGCCATATTCACTATGCCAATCTGTGCGGGCACTAGCCGACATTGATATTTCATCACTAACTCATAATCAACTTGAGAAAATAAACCCGGTACATTGTACTGATAGTTAAAAGCTGAAAACTCTTTGGATTCGAATCGATCTGATTGATAAGCTAAGCCTAGAAGCCAAGCCGTTTCATCATTGTAACCAGACACACTCGATTCAAATAAATAACTTTCGTGAGTATCGTTTTCTTTGACTAAACCATAAACATGATCATGTTGCTGACGCATTGCTGAGCCGCGAATATTGAGGTTAATCACTTCTAAGCGGTTGATCAAATATAAATCCGCTATCAAACCTTTTCGAATCTTGGCTTTGGATAAATGGCTTACCATTAGGCAGGTTCGAGCCCGCTTTGGTACCTCCTGTTCTATCTTCAATCATTGCACCAAAAGTTAGGTATAGATTAGCTCCACTTCCACTTTCCCAGTAAACACGCGGACGAATCGTTACTCGCTGATATTCAGCCATATCAAGCCAGCCATCATGGTCTAAATCTTGTTGCTTTTGATTATGTAAACCCGCCGTTACTGAAGCAATGGTTGAGTCAGTTATCGGAGATGCAAAATAAGACGTAATGTCTTGTCCATTTTTAGAAGTCGCATTTAAAAGCACTTCACCTTCAAGTTCATCTGATGGAGTACGAGAGAATAAATTAATCACACCTCCAAGCGCTGAACCACCATACAGTGAAGATGCCGAACCTTTGATGATTTCAACACTCGCTAAATCGGTAGGAGGAATTTGAAGTAAACCAATAGATGCTGTTTGTCCCCCGTAAAGTGGCAAACCATCACTGAGTAATTGTGTGTAACGTCCATACAAACTTTGCAATCGAATATTGGCACTTCCTAACGCCAGTGAAGTGTTTTGTACTCTCACGCCACCTGTTTCTGCCACCAGCATAGAAATATTCCCCGGTCTCATTAGGGCCTTTTCTTGAATTTCTTCACCATTGATGATCTCGGTTCGTGTCGCAGATTCCGTCACAATACGCCCAAGTCGGGATGCCGTCACTTGAATTCTTTCAACATTATTTTCACCATGCTCATGATGTTCATGTTCACCTTCACTGGCATAAGATATTGAAGGTGCGAGTAGCACAGCAACGGCTACTTTAGATAATTTTGTAAGCATTATTTACCTCTAGCAATGCTAATCCTTGCGAAATATTCGCAATGAATAATTTGGTTGTAAGACACTGAATCTAAGAGGTAAAAATGGGAGGACGGTACAAAGAAGTAGCAATAAATCGTGTACTTTTGCTCTTCACTGGCAAGACAGGTTCACTTATCTTAGCTGACTCTAAAGTAGGAAGGCTCAACTCTAAAAAAACAACAGGGGCACATGCGTTAGCTGGACAAAAGCAATCGTTTTCACAACACTGCACTTCACAGCAGTCTTCTTCTTTTTCGGACGTTAGTTGATCTTTGGCGGCTCCTTCTACTAATAAATCATTGCGAGTAGTCAAATCAGAGTCTTGATTATCGAGAAACAGCTTTTGCGAGGAGAATTGAGAGTTAGAGATATCTTTGTGTACCGCAACATAATGATAAGCCACCACCTGCCCGACAAAAGCAAGTAACATGGTTATCAAAAGAAGTAATTTTAACCGCGTGTTAAACACAATTATCCCTAAAAAATCGCCAGTATTGTAGATTTTTTTTGGGATTAAGTGAAGAATGAATGACTAAAATTAACTATCTTTCAATCTATTCCCCTCTTAAGCATGTTAGCCCTTTTAACAATTTAATCACCGTATTGCACCTTACTGGTAATTCATAATCTTTCTTTTTGACTAAAAACACCGTTTCATATACTGGCTTCCCTATATCCCACGTCATTAAATTTTGAGCTTCTAAACAACTTTTCCGTACTGATTCCGGTAATACAGTGAACCCAATACCATTAGCGACCGGGGTAAGTATTTGTGCAAGTTGATTGATATAGCCTGAAATTGGAAAGTCATCTGTATTCATTTTTGATAGTTCAGCATGACCACATTCAGACATAAAATACTTTAGGTAATGAGTCGCATCTGGATGACTGATAAATCCTAATTTAACCAACTTCTCTATGTTGTGACATAAACCTTCTGATGGAACAAATAAACATAATCGTTCTCTACCAATTACTTCAAAATCAAAATAAATTGGATCGGGTAATTGTGTTACCAAGCCAAAATCGACATTGCCGACTGATATTGATTCAAAGATTTTATGATTAGGAGCCACTTCTACACTTGGGGTCAACAATGGATACTGTTTTTGTAATTCTACCAAATGCGGATATAGCAGAAGAGAAAAAGCGCCGGAACAAGCTATTCTGTATTGCCCTGAATAAGGTTCATTAAAACTTAATTTACTAAGTAGGTTTTGTTCATTCCGCTCAATATCAAGCGCATATTGGTATACCAATTTACCTTGCGCTGTAATTTCAAAGCTACGCTTTTGACGCTTAATCAATGTATAACCACACATATCTTCTAGCTTTTGAATATGTTGAGAGACACCAGGTTGAGTCATAAATAATTTTTCGGCTGCTTGAGTGAAGCTGCCAATATCAATGAGTGTTTTGAAGGTTCTTAACCAATGTGGATTTAGCATCGCTTATAATAAAAAATTATCAATACACCAAGTAATGATAATTTAAACTTTTCATAAAACAAACCTATCATTGAGCCATATCCATAACTAAGAGAATAAATCATGGCTTATCCTAGAACATTTTCTCATATTGGTATTTCAGTACCCGATGTTGAAGCTGCAGTAAAATTTTATACCGAAGTACTTGGTTGGTACCTAATTATGGAACCAACAGAAATCACTGAAGACACCAGTGCCATAGGTGAAATGTGTACTGATGTGTTTGGTGCTGGTTGGAACAGATTTAAAATTGCCCATATGTCAACTGGAGACAGGATTGGTGTTGAGCTATTCCAATTCGAAAATCAACAGAATCCTGAAAACAACTTCGAATACTGGAAAACAGGTATTTTCCATTTTTGTGTTCAAGATCCTGATGTAGAAGGATTAGCTGAAAAAATTGTCGCCGCAGGCGGAAAAAGACGAATGAAAGAGCCTAGATACTATTATCCGGGTGAAAAACCATATCGCATGATTTACATGGAAGATCCATTTGGCAATATTCTAGAAATTTACAGCCATAGTTACGAGCTAACCTATTCAAGTGGTGCATACAACAATTGATTGTTATCATTGACTTACACTAACAATTGTTTTGGAACGCATTATGAGCCAACTGTTACACACAATGATCCGAGTCGGTAATTTAGATAAAAGTATTGATTTTTATACTCGTATTCTAGGAATGAAATTACTTCGTAAATCTGAAAATTCAGAATATCAGTATACCCTTGCTTTTGTGGGCTATGGAGAAGAGTCTGAAGGTCATGCAGTAGTTGAACTGACTTATAACTGGGATACAGACAACTATGACATGGGCACGGGATTTGGTCATTTGGCTATCGGTGCTGAAGATATCTATGCTCAATGTAAAACGATTGCTGAAGCTGGTGGCAAAATTACCCGTGAACCAGGCCCAGTTGCTGGTGGTACGACTGAAATTGCTTTTGTGGAAGATCCTGATGGATATAAGATTGAGCTGATTCAGATGAAATCAGCGACTAAGGGCTTAGGGTAAAATTTAACTTCACCATAAGTTGATTAAAATATCTTAACTTATCATTAGCAAGGCGTTATGAGAGCATTAAGAAACCACTTGATTGCTCTCATTTTTTCAATGTTTTATCCTAAAGTACTTAGTTCTTTAAACTCTTCACCTTATTCACAGTCAAGCCAAGCTAACCAGACTAATAAAAGCAAGTAGTTCATCGTTCATTTCATGATTATGCCACTAATCATCTCTTGGTGCGTAACATGAGTTATAAATAAGAGATATTTTTAAAAAATTGCACCTAGCTCGGCTATGGTTCAATTTCCTCAGATGGCCATCACCTTACAATGACCACCCATTATGCTTTTCAGTTACTTCCAAGCTTTACAAGCGCTATCGGTGCAAGTTAGCCCTATTTTATTGAAAATTTTCCCATTAAAAATTGTCTTTTTGGTTTTTGTATTTTTTACCTTAAAGATCCCCTCATATTTCTAAATCAAATAATCCCAAAGACACTGCGGTAAATACGATGATTTTTAAGGTAACGATAAAAGTTTTCCATTAATGGAAGCGCCCATTCTTCTCTC
>NZ_ML014773.1 GCF_003675895.1 Parashewanella curva | reverse complement strand
AAAAATGAGAAAACAGCAAAAGTTGGAATAAAAAGCAAACGGTTAAAAGCTGGCTGGGATGAAGATTATTTGATGAAGGTTTTAACCGTGGGCAAACTGAGTGTCTAATTTAGACCCGTTTGCCCTACTTTCAGAAAGTCTTAAAAAGACAGATTAAAACTTTTGGATGTTCCCAATTATGAAAACGAAAGTATTTATTATATTGGCTTTTGTAGCCTTTTTCTTTCTTCGTTTGTTTTTAAGTCCCAAGCCTTCGCTTCCTATGTCGAATGTGATGAATACTATTCATGAAGATACTCGATATGAAATGCTTGTTTCAGGAGATTTGGTGAAAGAGGGTACTTTGGGACAATTTTACGGTTGTATCAAAAACTATAAAGATATAAGTCCTGGTAGTCAGTTTGTTCGTAAAGAGTATAGAACTGAAGCTATGCCTTTTAGACTAATTCTACCTGAACATATCTTTAGGCTAGATTTTTCAGGCACAACAACTATTACCACATTAGTAAATGCCAATATTAGAGGTGAAGATGGTTGGATAACAAGTACTGACACTTATTTAGTCAAATGTCCACTTGAGCTTTTGAAGTAAAAGCTGGTTATTATTGCTATAACTGTTGTTCGCTCATCAAGTTGAATTTTAATTGCCTTAGACTAGGCGTAGCCTCAGCTGCTACGCCTAGCTTTTCCAATTCATAAGCAAACTGTTCTCGCCAGATTTGTGGTTGACCTTTTTTGATGTGTAGTCGTTTGCCATCAAAGCCGAGGTTGTTGATGGTGAGGTGAACGTGGGGGCTATCTGTGTCGGTGTGCAATGCGAAGACATATTGGTAGTTGTGTGAGAACGTCTTTTTCGCAAATTCTCTTACTGCTTGTTTGACTGCTTTGGGTTCAGTGCCGTTTGGCATCGAAAGGACAAGGTGGGAGGTGTAGCGAGTATTCTCTTTTTCAACGAGAGTATCTAAGCTCCAAGATTTTGCCATTTGGTGCAGTGAGTCGGTATCTTGATAAACCAGTCCTTGCTCATCTTCTACATCAAGCTTTCCATTTCGGCTAATATAATCAAAATGTGCTTGAATGTGGCTAGAACTTCGGCAGTGACCACTGACTTTGACCATAACTTCTGGTGGTTTTTTTAGATATGAACGGGATGATTTTACTCGGTTGGATTTATGCTTGACATCACCTGATAGCAAGCCAGATATTTGATCTTGAATTAAGCTATTCATGAATGTTCCATCGGCTACGATTTTTATGGAGCAGCTTATAGACTTTGGTTTTATGCTCTTCAATTCTGAGTGACAAGGCTTCAATCATTTCTTTGGTGATCTTGTCGCTTTCCCGAAATTCAATATTCAGCACTCTAGCAATTTGATTTAGGTTACGACCAATGGCTGCAAGCTGACGGTTGGAGTCTCGTAAAACGCCCATTTCTTCTTTGGTAAGAATTGGTTCTCTGTAAAGGTTAGCCATGACAGCAGCATTAACCCAGCTGGTTTGATAAAAGTAACCCTCAGCTTTCGCTCGGCAACTTAGTTTTTTAAGGTTCTCAGTTGATAGCCGAATGGTGATTTTGTTGTTACGGATTGCTTTAAAGTCTTCAGTGTTTGAAGCTTCAGGTGATACTCGATTGATCAGCATACGCAGCATTTCAGCTTCACTCATGCCATGTGAATGACAAAACTGCTTCCAGTTAGATTTCTCTATTTCCGAGAGCAAAGTCTTAGTAATAATGGCTCCCATGTCTAAACCTCCAAAGCACTTGCTACTCTTAAAGGTTATGCCACGCTGAGAGTGAAATAGCCATGTATAAAGGTGAGGTTTTGATGGTAAAAATGGCTTTAGTACCAAATGCCAGCAAATTTGGTACTAAATGCCATCTTTTTGCGAATCCTGCATTAGAAATTAGAGAGTGTTTTTAGATTTAGCCTTTTCAGACATTCCCTGAGCCATACCAATCACGACTTCCTTCAATGAAGCGTTTTTTGCAGTAGGATAGCCATGCCAATACTTCATAACTGTAGGTGTGAACTTTGAGAAATATCCCCTCTTGAAAATTGTATTTGTAGCGTATTGGGTGTATTTAATACCGTTGTTAGCTAGGACTTCTTCAGTTGTTTTACCGACAATATAAAATTGTATTGGATGCCAAATATTTCGATTCTGTTCCAAGCCTAATTTATTAAATTCTGAAGTGATGGTTTTGGATAGGTTGCTTTCTGCGTGGGCGTGGGTAACTTCATGGAAGATCATTTCTAAACTGGCATACCCCTGATAATCTGAGCGTGAGCTGTTGATCATGGTGTAAGGCCATTCGTGGGTAAATGCACCATTTCGATGACCAGCGAAGTAAACAATATCAACTGGATGCTCATTTGCAGCAAACAGAGGTGCTTCAAATCTGTCTTCAAGTCGAGTTTGAATCTTTAGACCATATTTATTTAGTTTTACAAGAAGGTCACTAAGCCATGCTTTATTGTATTCATCATGTGTTTGCCATAATTTACTTTTGTATATAGGAAATGCTTGCTTGAATAACTCAAGATGTTTTTTGTTCTCTAGTTGAATGCGCATACCATCTTGATATTGAGTCAGTGAGCGTGAAACGTTTTGTAGCCAAGGCATTGTCCGCATAGCTGACCGCCTTTTACCAATGAAATTACTTTTATAGTAAGCAACCAACTCACGGAGTTGAGCTTGCTCTTGTTGGGTTAATGAGTCTTGCCAACCTTGCTCAGTAATATCATTACCCGTTCGAGCCACTTCAAAGATGAAATGATGAAGGTTAACGGCTGGATTACTTTTAAATTTAATCTGATTCCAAGAGCCAATCTCTTTTGCGTTTAATGATGAAGATAGGGCACATAAGCCTAAAAGAAGTAACGATATTATTTTTGTTTTCATTACGGCACATCCTAATTGTGTTTAAAAAAGCAGTCAGTAGGGTAGAATGATAAGCCTTAGTTTTCAATGAGATTGTCATCATGGGATTTCAAGAAGAACCAACAGGTTATATCAAAACGGTTGTTTCCGACCTTCAAGGTGATTGGGAAAATCTTAGAGATGCAGTACTAGAGCATTTCGACTTTCCTGATTCTGATCGTTTGATATTCCATGTCTATGAAGGCATGTCTTGGGAGTCAGTGCGTAATCTCGAAAAAATGAAACAAGAGATCATTCTTATCAAGAACATTGCTAATCAAACTAAGGTACATGAAGATATCAGTTTTTGGATCTCTAGTGTCCATGATACTTTTGAACGTACCTTAAAAGCGATAGAGGAAGGCGAAGCCGAGTAATCATATTGATTATCGAGAATATATTGAATGCTAACTTATTTTGAAACTCCAGCGGTCATTGATACTGGCTCACTACTACCTTATTTAATAACGATTCTCATACTATTGATGAGTTATCGAGGAGTGAAAGTTTTTCACGATAGATTTATAAAGCAATCATTGAAAATTGAATACTATCAGGTCGTGATCCTCTTGGTCATATGCTGTTGTTTTAGTTTAATAGCCATAAATCAGGATCGGGGTCTTATTGAACAAGTTACAGAAAGCAAAATTTTTACTGTAACTGGTGAAGTTACAAATCTGCATACAGAAAAAGCAGCAAGTAGAGAAGAGAGCTTTGAGGTGAGTGGGGTCAAATTTTCTTATAATGATGTTGCAACGCCAAAGTATTTCTTCGCAAATCGTAAGTACCAAGATGGCATTATTCAAAATGGAAGGAAAGTGAAAGTTGAATACATTAAAGACGATGAAACAAATTTGATCATTCGTTTGGATTTTAAAGCAACCAATTGAATCTGTGTAAGAGTGTACAGAAGCTTTTGCAGCTCCACTTATAAATTTTAATATTGCCACTTCAAGGAAGGATTGTGAAGAAAGTCTTAATTCCCGTTTCAGGCCTCTTTTTTTGTAATAGTTATATGCAGTTTTCAGCGGAAAGTTCTAATCCAATCTTGGGCTGGATTTTTATTTTACTCGGGGTTGGAACGATTATAAGTTACTTCAGAAAAGATTCGTCAGGTATAGAGTAGAGGGTTTGATTATAAATGGATTTATCAATTTACCTTGAGATAATTTTCGGTTCGCTTTGGTATCTGATCCCGTTTTTTGTTTTTATAGCAATCATCAAGTCCGCTTGGTTTAAAGGCGTGCTTGGTGAGTGGATGGTTAATTTGCTGTTTAAGCTTTTCTTGGATAAGAGCAAGTACCATGTGATCAAAAATGTCACCTTGCCTACAGCTGACGGCACAACCCAGATTGATCATATCATCGTGTCTCAGCTCGGGATCTTTGTAGTAGAAACTAAGAACATGAAAGGCTGGATTTTTGGTAATGAAAACCAAAAGCAATGGACGCAAAAGATTTTCAGACACGCATCTAAATTTCAAAATCCATTATATCAAAATTACAAGCACACCAAAACACTAGAAGCTTGTTTAGGTATCAATTCAGAACATATCTTTTCAGTCATTATTTTTATAGGTGACAGCGCTTTTAAAACACCTATGCCTGAAAACGTGACGTTCGCTAGAGGTGGTGTTGAGTACATTAAGAGCAAGACAGATATAGTTTTTACTAACGAACAAGTAACGGCTTTTATCGAGCAAATTGAATCAGGGCGATTACAACCAAGTATCAAAACCAATGTTGAGCACATTAGGCATGTAAGAGAAATCGTTAGTAATAGAAGCAGCGTTCAAACTTGCTCTAAATGTGGTTCAGATATGGTGCTAAGAAAAGCTGCAAAAGGTAAGAATGCTGGTAATGAGTTTTGGGGCTGTAGTTCGTTTCCGAGGTGCAGGAATGTTCTACCCTCATAATAAAGGCGCAATGAAATTATGTTGTTCGAATGAAAGGCTGCGTTTAAAAAAATACCTGTCAATTTTTCGGTTGCTGGCTACTCCTTAAATTTCATATTGTTCCCATCTCAATTGAAGAAGGAAGCAACATGGAATTTAAAGAACTTCATTATCAAAGCAATGCTTTACTGGTAGCAAATGTTTGGGATGTGTTTAGTGCTCAGTTAGCAGCCAAATCTGGCTATAGTGCTATTGGAACTTCTAGCGCTGCAATTGCGAAATCTCGTGGTGTTGAAGATGGTGAAAATATCCCGTTTTCAGAACTTGTATCCCTAGCAAAAAATATCATCACTCAAACTTCACTTCCACTGACTGTCGATATTGAGGCTGGTTATAGCCGAGAACCACAAGAGATAATCGATAACATTGTAGCCTTAGCTAGAGTTGGGGTAGTTGGAATAAATATCGAAGATAGTGTTGTTGAAGAAAAAAGGTTACTGAAAGATCCAATTGAGTTTTCCGAATTGGTTTCCCGAATAAAGCAGACCTTATCAGAACTCGATTTACCAATTTTCATCAATGTACGTACTGATACGTTCTTAATTCCAGTTGAAGAGCCGTTAGCTGAAACGCTTAAACGAATCCGGCTTTATGAAGAGTCTGGAGCTGATGGGATGTTCATTCCCTGTATCGTTGAGGAAAGCGATATTATCAGTGTGGTTTCTACCACAGGGTTACCAGTAAATGTAATGTGTATGCCAAGCTTACCTCATTTTCAAAAACTCAATGAAATTGGGGTAAAACGGATCAGTATGGGTAATTTTATATTTGAAAATATGTACAGTCATTTTGAGAAAAGTTTAGTTCGGATAAAAGAGGAAAAATCTTTTCAATCGATTTTCCAATAATGATTTTCAGAGCCATTGAAAAAACACTTACGAGATCTTTTTTCCAAAAACTTTTTGCTGTGTGGACACTTGGTGGACATAAAAAGAAAAAAGACCTAGCTCGATGAGCTAAGTCTTTGTTTTATTTGGTGGAGGCGGGGGGATTTGAACCCCCGTCCAGAAAGCCTACATCCAAGGCGCTACATGTTTAGTCTTTCTATTGGTTAACCTGAAGAAACTCCGAAAGACAGGATTTTCTCAGGCGAGTTTGGTACTGTTTCGCGGTTCACCCCCAAACAAGGTTCCCTCGCTATCAAATGTGAGATGACCATCCAAATACTCTGCCCATTTGAGAAACGTGAGCAGGATGGCTAGCTAGCCTAAGCTGCTAGAGAGATGTTATCGTCGTTTGCAACTATAACTTTGCGGCTTTTTACGAGGCCAACCGCCCCTCGACATGCTCCCAGGGTTTCGTGAATCCTGTCGAATCCTAATCGCCCCCAGACTTTAAAGTATACCTATTAAAGTTTACCTCAGCCAGAAGTTATTAAAAGGTATAGGATTAAGTGTTCGTTAATTCAGCAGTTTACTTTTTTAACGAGTCTTTTAAGGTTCGTGATTTTTCGCGTTGCCAATCACGCTCTTTGCTGGCATCACGCTTATCGTGTTCTTTCTTACCTTTACCTAAACCAATCTCCACTTTTACCCATGCACCTTTTCTCCAATATAGAGATAGAGGGACGATGGTGTAACCTTGGCGATCAACTAAACCTTCAAGTTTGTCGATTTCTCGGCGCTTAAGTAGCAGTTTTTTCAGGCGAGCAGGTTCGCAGTAGGTATGAGTAGAAGCCGTATTCAAAGGAGTGATGGTGCAACCATGCATCCAGCATTCACCTTCTTTAATGAATACGTAGGTGTCAGCAAGAGTCACTTTACCCATACGGAGTGATTTTACTTCCCAGCCTTGTAGCTCAAGACCTGCTTCAATTTTCTCTTCGATTTTGAATTCGAAGGTGGCGCGCTTGTTACGGACAATACTTCCGGGCGCGGCTTGTTTTGATTTTTTCTTTCCCATGGGGGCATTATACGCTTCTAAACAGAATTGTTAAATTGGATTCACTTGATGTAGATGAGATTTTTGGTATTCGTGGTAAAATCTTGGCAAAATTTTTACTTTTGGAATGTCATGCCTATTATCGCTCGAAGTATGCTGGTTCGATACAGTGCTATGCAGATGTATGAATTGGTTAACGATGTTGAATCATATAAAGAATTTTTACCCGGTTGCGTTGGTGGTAAAGTGATAAGTTGTGATGATGAAAGCATGGTTGCATCGGTCGATGTCAGTAAAGCAGGAATGAAAAAGACATTTACTACGCGTAATGTTTTAATTTCTGGCAAGTCTATAAAACTAGAGTTAGAGAATGGGCCATTTAAGTATTTGAATGGTGAATGGAAGTTTATAGAACTTGCAGAAGACGCATGTAAAGTTGAGTTTGAGTTAGATTTTGAATTTTCTAGTTCATTGATTGATTTTGCTTTTAATAAAGTGTTCAAAGAATTGATGGGTTCTATGGTTACGGCCTTTACCCAGCGAGCCAAAGTTGTTTACGGAGTTTAATCATGAATCACGAGCCTGAACACATTATGATTGATGTGGTTTATGCATTACCAAAGCAGCAAAAAATTATTTCAGTGAATGCGAGACTCGGAGCCACGGCTATTGAAGTTCTAAAACAAAGTGGTATGCAAACTTTTTTTCCTGAAATTGACTACGATAATGTCAAACTAGGGATATTCAGTAACTTAATTAAACCAGATAGAGTGATGGAAGCCGGAGAACGACTAGAGATTTATCGTCCTTTAATTGCCGATCCTAAAGATGTACGTCGTCGTCGAGCTGAAAAAGCAGTTCAAGAAGGACGAGCCAATAAAACCACTGGCAGTAAAATCAAATAATATCGTAGTCTTTGAAAGGCGGCTGAATTTCAGCCGCATGAATGACTACTTTTGAGTTTGAGAAGGTAACTGACTTTGCTCTAGGGGGGTATTGAATTCTTTGCTTAATTCATAATCCCCTGTAACTTTTGATAGCTTATCATTTTTAAAGTGTAAAATGAGTTCTTTATGAATGACGCTTGCATCACGTCCACTTTTGAAGTGGTAAACATAGTACCAAGTATTGTCTGCAAAGCTATCGCGTAAAACTGGGTGGCCAAGTACGTATTCAGCTTGGGCTTTGGTCATATCAATGCGCAGTTTATCAACTTGCAATTGATCCATGTAGTTGCCCTGAGCAACATCTGGTTTATAGATCAACCAATCAAACACACTACAAGCACTCAATGAAACTGAAAGCGCTGCTGCGCTCAAAAGGGTCAATCCTTGTTTTTTATTGATCATACCAACCACGGCTTTGTCTAATTATTTGGGCAATCATACCCAAGCTATCCTTATGATTACAAGGGCAATGAGGCTTTGGAGTGGCATATTGCTGATAAGTTCATTTCATTTATTGAAAACTCGTTCATCTAGCCATTTTATTTTCATATATTACGGAATGCATATTTACAATGTATAGATATTCTTAATTAGCAAATAAATAACATATTTGCGGTGTGTGATTTTGAGCGTTCACATTTTACCTGATGATTTTATTGTAAAAATTGTGTTGTGTATTTATTCTATTTTATGTAGCTTACGCCTTTTGAAATATAGAATGTAACATCAGTGTTACGAAAGAGGTGCTGAGTGGGCTCACTTGTCTGTGTTGGAACTGGATTACAGTTGGCTGGTCACATAAGTGTTCGTAGTAAAAGCTATATCGAACATGCTGATGTGGTGTTTTCATTGATGCCTGAAAGTTTTGCTCAAAACTGGCTAGAGCGACTTAATGCTAATGTCGTGAATTTGCAGCCTTACTACGCTCAAGAGGGCGAAGTTAAAAATCGCCGAGATACATACAGTGAAATGGTTGCTGTCATTTGCCAAGCGGTTAAAGAGGGTAAAAAAGTCGTTTGTGCGCTTTATGGTCACCCTGGAATTTTTGCCTGTATTTCTCACCTCGCAATAGATCAACTTCGAAAAGAAGGCTTTGATGCTCATATGGAGCCAGGCATTTCAGCCGAAGCTTGTTTGTGGGCTGATTTAGGTATCGATCCTGGTAATTCGGGTCACCAAAGCTTTGAAGCCAGTCAATTTATGTTTTATCAGCATACGCCAGATCCAACCACTCATATGTTGTTGTGGCAAATAGGTATTGCTGGTGAGCATACTCTTACCGAATTTCATACCAATTCAGATCGTTTACAAATTTTGGTTGAACAATTAAATGAATGGTACCCACTCGAGCATGAGGTTGTGATTTATGAAGCGGCTAATTTACCTATGTTCCAACCAAGAATTGAACGACTTCAATTAAAAGATCTGCCTTTTGCTGATCTAACTTGTATTAGTACTTTGTTAGTTCCACCTGCAAAAAAATTGGAATTTAATTTGAAGGTCTTAAGTAAGCTTGGGATTACTCCAAGTGATATAGGGTAAAAATATTTTAATCTGATAATAATGGAGGGTATATGTTAGATAAGTTTTTAACTCAATTGGGTGAAGATACAGAATTATGTGAACGTTATAAAAAGAACCCAAAAGAGATCATGGAAAGTTATGGGCTGACAGATGAAGAAATTTCAGCGATGCTGAGTGGTGATTTGTCTAAAATAAAAGATTCATCAAATTTTCAACAAACTAATTTTATTATTTTTATATTAAGCCCTAATGAAAAGTAGTGTAATCAGTTTTATATTAACAGCCACCATTCTGGTGGCTGGTTTTGCTCATTCTCATGAAAGAGAAAGTTTGTCCCCACAAGATATTTCGAAATTACAATCATTAATAAATACAGATGTCTTATATGTAAAAAAAGAAGTTGATAGACTCTTAAAGTTAAATTCAATAACAAACGAACAAAAAGTTGATTTGTTGATCATTAAAGCTACCAGTGAAATCTATTCTGGAGAGTACAACTTAGCACAAAAGCTACTAGCAGAAGCAGAGAGTAATGCGGAAAATAGAGCTCAAAAAATTAGTATTTATCAAAACCTGAATTCCGTTTACTTGACGACGCATAATTATACAGAAGCTCTTGCAGTTGCAAAAAAACAGTTAGAAATCATCTATTCAGTTCCAGATATTTCAATACAAGTAAATGTCTATATACAGTTGATGAATTTATTTCATAACCTTTCGGCACTGGACTACGTAAAGTATTATGGTGAAAGATTAAAAGAAATTTCTAATGGGAAATATGTATTTCAGGAATGTTTGGTTGACTTTTTTCTAGCGGCTAGGCTTAAGGAGCTTAATGAAGTCCAAAAAGCAAAAAGCGCTTTAAATAGCATAATAAATAAATGTGAGGGCCAGCAGACACTGGTTTTACATGGTTTAAGCTATAGAATCATGGGGCAAATGAATATTGACACTGGTCAGTTTGCCTTAGGACTTGATGATTTAGCAAAAGCTAAATCAATTTATAAAAAGCTAAACTATTCACTTGAAATGCACACCGTTAAAGTCAATGAAGCTTTGGCTTATAAAGGGTTAAATCAACTTGATAAGTCTTATGAATATGCGATGAGTGTTGTAGAGCAACCTGATGGGGTTAGTCTTTATGGGGCTAAGCAAACGGCTCATCAAGTTTTAGGTGAAATTGCCTATCAAAAAAAAGCTTATCAAAAAGCTTATCATCATTCTCAAAAAGAGCAGTTTTACCGTAACTGGTTATTTGATGATGCAAAGGCTAAAAGGCTTGCCGTTGAATCTGCTAAGTTTAACTTTGAAGAACTTGAGCGTGATCTGATGTTTGCAGAAAGTCGTGGTTATATGATTTCTGGACTTGAATTGAAGCACCGTCGAAAAATCGAAACCTTAGAGGCAGATGAAAGATATAGGGACACAGTAATTGTTATTTTGCTTGGCTTACTTATTGGAAGCTGGGCTGTTGGAATTGCGCTAGTTCTTCATAATCTCAGGGATAAAGTGACGGGTTTAGCGAAGACGGCAGATGGTAGCATACGGGGTTGGAAAACCTATCAGCACTCAGATAAAACTAAGGAAGGTTTTGGTGTAGCGATAATTGAACTCGATAACATCATGCAGCTTAAAGATCATTATGGTGAATATGTTGGAAACCAAATTTTAAAAGATGTCGCTACCTTGCTTAAAAACTGTGTTGGTAAAGGTAGAGCCTATCGTGACGATTTTAATCGTTTTTATGTGTATTTTTTATGTGATAATCAGAAGCAAGTTGCTCAATCTTTGGAAGAAATATTTACAAATATTGGCAATATTCATGGTAGTTTCAAACAATTACCATTTCAGGTTAGAGCCAGCATTGGGTACGACATACTTGAGCGAGGGTTAGATAAAAATGCATTTTACGATGCTACTTCTCATGCAAGTGCAGCTCTTGATGAAGCAAAAAAATTAGGTGGCAATAAATTGATACCATATTCTGAAGATATTGATAATCAGAATATAGAATGCAATCGCCAGATGCGTTTTGTGCAGTTCATCGATCCTAAGCTAATGGGGCCTGCAGGTAAATTAATCCCTTAACTCTTAAGATGATCCAACCTTAAGGTTGGATCATCAGTTTATTGTCGTTACAGTATGGCAATTCATCATTAATTCTAACATTTCTATGAACGACTCTGTGGGACATCAATTAATCGATGCCATCAATCAAAAAATGCCATTCGGTAAGTACGCAGGTACACCTCTGTTATTGTTACCTGAACCTTACTTAGTATGGTTCAAGCAAAAAGGGTTTCCTAATGGGAAATTAGGTGAGCAGTTAGCATTAATGTATGAAATTAAGCTTAATGGATTAGAGTCAGAGCTGATGTGCTTTTTGCACTCCAAATAAGATGGTATTCTTCACCGGACTATAAAGGTTAATTAGGTATTTATTAGATGTCTGAAATTAGTAAAGAAACCCTTGAGGCATTTTTTGCCGAAACTCGAGAGTTTACCCAACAAGCAGAAGCGAACTTTAATATTGATGAAGTGTGTCGTTGGTCGTACTTTTTTGGTGATACCAGTGAACAGAAGCTGACAAACCTTGGTAGTCACCTTGAAAGTGAAGGATACGAACCAATTGGCTTTATTGAAGCCGCTGCAGATGATGAAAATCCGGATTTGATTTATTTACGCGTCGATATGGAAGAAAAGCATTCGGTAGAATCATTACATATGCGAAATCAAGAGTTTTTTGCCTTGGTTAAAGAATACGATATTGAAGCTTATGAAGGTATGGATGTAGGCCCTATTGATGAGGTTACAGCTGAATAGCTTTTAAAATTTCTGAGAAAAAGCTTGCGTCTGTTGCTCTTTGGTTTCCAAAGAAATCCCGGGCGTAAAGTTTTCTACGGTGTCATTATCTGTTGCTGTATCAGAAGATTCCTCTTGTTTAAAAAAATCATCAGGTGCATAAATACAATAATTTCCATTACTGCCACCAATAAATGCTAAGTCATTTGTTTCTGAAGGCGTGTCTGGTATCCCAGAAACCTTTAAAAACAATTTGGTAACTTCTTCAAGAATAGAGTATAAAACTTCTTGCTCAAAAGTGCTTATTGGGAACGGAAATGGCTTTTCATTTTCTGTATTTTGATTCTTGACTTTTCTAAATTGAAAATGCTCCCATTTTTCATTTTTTCCGTCATTACACTCTAGCGTGAGATCAACTTCATCCCAATCACATCTATTTCCTTCAGCAATGGTTTGAGCTTCCTTTTGAATTTGCTCTTCAAGGCTTAGGAAGTACTGTAATTTCAATGCATGTCTGGACTCAGTATTGGCTTCTAAGAATAGAGTGTTGAAAATTTTATCTAAAAGTATTTTGTCATTAAATTCAATAGAGTAAATATATGAAGGAAGAAAAAAGCTTGGGTTTTCTTTTTTACTTTGTAAACGTTTCGCTATTTCTGCTTGGAATGCAGCAAGAAATATCTTTTTGTATTCAAGTCGTTCAAACTCAGCAATAACTGCTTCTTTATTCCTTGAGTCCAATGATAACCAATTGCGGTCTTTATGTTTATAAGCTATTGCACATCTAAGTAAACTTTCTGAGCAGGTTTTGGTCATCAACACCTGTGAAGTTGTCACGTCTGGTAAAGGTTCGGCTTGGTAGTTTTCGTCGAAGTAATCTGGGCTTGCAAGAAACTCATAATGATTATTTTCAGCGACGATCAACGCAATTGGCGTCCCCATTTGAACTGTATGTTCGGGAGAATAAGAGTTGGTGTAGAAGTCAAGGCCTTGTTGGCAACTTAAAAAGATACCGTCAACGAAATGAATGAAAAACTGCTGAATAGCACGTTGATCCATTGCTGTTCGTGATTGTGGAAAGTCATGTAAATTAGCTCTAACCTGAAGAGATATAAAGAGTATAAAGCGGGCTCTTTCAATGGTTGCGTTAAAGATATTTTCAGCAAATTTGGGGTGGCTGGCAAAATAATTTTTTATGTAGTCAGGCAATTGATGGACATGATTGATTGCCACGGTAAATGAGGTATTAATGGCATTTAAAAAGTGCGGTTTCACATTACATGCTAATAGTTTTTGAGAGACTTGCTTTCGACTTCTTTCGGTTAACCAAGAAGGGCTCTTGCAGTGTTTAGCTAAAAAACATCGTGGGTAGCATGCTCCATCAAGAGCAACACCATAAACTTCTAATTGTTTAAAATGAACTAAATTTTCTGTAGGGCGAGTGAAATAATCGGGTGTGTGTTTAATGGTTTCATCATATTGGCTTTGGATAGCGTCCCTCATGGGGGAGCCAATATGAAATAATTGCAACACTCTTGAAAACCCGGTTTCATTTAGCTTGATTCTATTGCCTTCCTTAGTCGAAACAATTGTGACCTCATAAGTCACAAATTGATCAACAAGCACTTTATGTTGATCGCAAACCGCAAATGTTACCTTTTGACCATCTTTGGGGGCAGGGTAGCATGATAAGTCGACACAACTATAAAGCTTTTGGGTTTCAAAATTCCAAGTAAATAGCAAGTTAACCTCAATAAATAGATTTGATTAGGTGTATCCAGTGAATGGCTTTGATTAGATATATCCAATAAATAACTTTGGTTAGACACACATTAACCCGATATTCATAAGTCTCAAGGTTTCTTAAGGAAGCTTCATTTAGGGGAAATGCAGTAATTTTCGCTGAAACGATGCCCCTTAAGGAGGTAGCGATTGAAAACTAAACGCAGTATAATCCAGCGCCCCGACAATTGAGTCGTCAGTGTTGGGTATGTTTATAGTTTTTTTGAGGTTAGACAACAATGAGTGACAACAAGATCAATCTACTAGATTTGGATCGTAAAGCGATGCGTGAACTGTTTGCCGATATGGGTGAAAAGCCGTTTCGTGCCGATCAATTAATGAAGTGGATTTATCACTTTGGTGTGTCTGATTTCGAAGAAATGAGCAATATTAATAAAAAACTACGTGCTAAATTGGCCGCTCGTTGTGAAATCGTTGCACCTGAGATTTCAAGCTATCAAAAATCATCAGATGGCACCATTAAGTTTGCAATCAATGTAGGCGATGGACAAGAAGTTGAAACGGTTTACATTCCAGAAGATGACCGTGCCACGCTATGTGTATCATCACAAGTGGGCTGTGCGTTGGAATGTACTTTTTGCTCTACTGCTCAGCAGGGATTTAATCGCAACTTAAGTGTTGCTGAGATTGTAGGACAAATTTGGCGTGTATCTGACTTTTTAGGATTCCAAAAAGAAACTGGTGAACGTCCTATCACTAACGTAGTCATGATGGGAATGGGCGAGCCACTCTTAAACCTTGCTAATGTGATTCCGGCTATCAAAATCATGCTTGATGATTTTGGCTTTAGTTTGTCAAAACGCCGTGTGACGGTATCAACCTCTGGTGTCGTTCCTGCACTTGATAAGATGGGAGAAGAGCTTGATGTTGCTTTAGCGGTTAGTATTCATGCTCCTAATGATGAATTACGTGATGAGTTGGTTCCGATAAACAAAAAGTACAATCTGGAAACGTTTTTAGCGAGTATTCGTCGTTATTTGGCAAAATCTAATGCCAACCGTGGCAAGGTGACTTTGGAGTATGTGATGCTCGATCACATTAACGATAGTACAGATCAAGCACACGAATTAGCTAAGCTAATGAAAGATACACCATGTAAGATCAACTTGATCCCATTTAACCCATATCCAGGTTCTCCTTATGGGCGCAGTTCAAATTCTCGCATCGACCGTTTTTCAAAAGTATTAATGGAGTATGGGTTGACGGTTATTGTTCGTAAAACCCGTGGTGATGATATTGATGCCGCTTGTGGACAGCTGGCCGGAGACATTCGTGACCGTACCAAACGTCTTGCAAAAAAACGCATGCAACAAGATAAGATATCAGTCACAATAGCCTAATCATATTGCAAAAAAATTAGGTACGTTATGAAACAAGGATGGCTTATTGGCTGTGTGGTTACGGCGCTTGTGCTCACGTCAGGATGCGTGACACAAAGGACTTATAAAGGAACAGAACGTCCAGTAACTGATCCTGGTTTTAATAAAGACAATGCCGCATTAGAAAGAATGCAACTTGGTTTGACCTATTTAAAACGCGGCAATACCGAACAAGCAAAATATAATTTAGAAAAAGCCATGGAGTATGCACCTAATCTTGAAGAAGTGCATATTGCCATGGCTTATTATTATCAAAAAGTTGGTGATACAGCCCGCACTGAACGCGCTTATGAAAATGCGATAAATAGTCGTAATGTCACAGGTGATGCGTATAATAACTTCGGTGTATTTTTATGTGAGCAAAAGAAGTTTAACCGCTCTGAAACCATGTTTCTCAAAGCCATTAACATGCCTAAATACACTCGAACGGCAGACAGTTACGAAAATTTAGGGCTGTGCATGGAAGCCAGCGGTGATTTATCTAAGGCCGCGAAATACTTCGAATTAGCTTTAAAATATGATCCTCGACGAGCCAATTCTCTCTTGGAATTAGCTAGAATTCAGTTAACATTAGAGCAATTGCCCGCGGCAAAAGCGAAACTTGAACAATATCATAGGGTGGCGATAGCCACTCCACTAAGTCTACAATTGGGGATTGATATTGCTCGAGCGCAAAATGACAATGATGCAGTTAAGCACTATGGATTAACATTATTAGCTAAGTATCCAAAATCACAACAGGCTAAGCAATATCGAGCAAGTATGCACTAATGACAGATTCAAATAATCCAGCGTCTGAAACAGACCAAAATAACTCTGAGCCTGAACATACTGTTGGCTCATTATTGAAAATGGCAAGAAGAGATAAAGGCTTAAGTATTGAAGATATCGCTACAGCCCTTAATCTTCGAATTGCAATCATTGAAGATATCGAAAACGATGAATTTGGTAACATGGCCTCTTCGACGTATGTTCGAGGATATATTAAAAATTATGCGCGCTATGTATCCGCCGACCCTTTTTTAATCAATGAATGTGTTGAAAAGCAATTAGCGACTCCAGTATCGCCTAGTATGCAAAGCTTTTCGAATAAGACATCTATGCAAGCGGCTAATAGTCAATGGATGTGGATAACGTATCTTATCATTGCCATTTTGGTGGCAATGTTATGTTGGTGGGGAATACAAAAATCCACTATGTTCTCAGGGTTAGTCGACTTATCAAAGCCTAGCCCAGAAGAGAAGCAAGAATTAATCAAAAAGCAAAGCACACAAATTGAACCAGCATCGACAGAAATTCATGTGGGTTCTTCTGCTGAGCCTAAAACTGAGACAGTTAAAGACAAAGCTGAAAAAGTTGACCTGCAACCTCAAGCGGTTGACCCCAGCAGCAGTCATAATATTCAAGAAAAAACTGAAAAACCTAGCCTGCTAACAGAGGTAGAAAGCGCTGCAGACGTTCCTGTATCAGCTATTTCTGTGGAAGATCATAGTGATGAACCAGTGAAGTTAACAGAAATTAATCTAACTTTAACTGGAGATTGTTGGATAAATATTCAAGATGCTACAGGAAAGGTTATTGTTTCTGGACTAAAAAAATCTGGTCGAGTGATCATTGCTGAAGGTGAAGCTCCTTTAAAAGCCATTTTTGGCGCGCCAGAGTCAATCCAACTTAAAGTCGATGGTGTGACTGTGGATATGGATAGGTTCCCAGCTGGTAAGACAGCCAGAATGACATTAGCCGAGAACCCATAATCAGCGTGAACTAGACTTCACTGAGTGGCTTGAGTGCCCTTACACAAGTTGCAGGCAGTACGGAGAAATTTTATGTATAGCGAAAATCCCATCAAAAGACGTAAATCAACACGTATTTATGTGGGAAAAGTACCTGTAGGTGATGGTGCACCTATCAGCGTGCAGTCCATGACAAATACAAGCACTACCGATGTTGAGGCAACGGTTGCGCAAATTAAAGCTTTAGAAAATGTCGGAGCGGATATCGTAAGGGTATCAATTCCAACCATGGATGCTGCTGAAGCTTTTAAAGAAATCCGTAAGCAAACAGAAGTTCCTTTAGTTGCTGATATCCATTTTGATTATCGAATTGCGCTTAGAGTTGCTGAATATGGTGTAGATTGTCTGCGTATAAACCCAGGTAATATCGGTAATGAGCAGCGAGTTAAAAGCGTTGTTGATTGCGCTCGTGATAAAAATATCCCTATTCGAATAGGGGTAAACGGTGGATCATTAGAAAAAGACCTCATGGACAAATACAAAGAGCCAACACCTGAAGCTCTTGTTGAGTCAGCCATGCGCCATGTCGATTACTTTGATAGATTGAACTTCGACCAGTTTAAAATATCAGTAAAAGCCTCTGATGTATTCCTAGCTGTAGAGTCATACCGACTACTGGCGAAAAAAATTGATCAGCCATTGCACTTAGGTATTACCGAAGCAGGTGGAAAGAGAACTGGCGCGGTTAAATCAGCTATTGGTTTGGGCATGCTCCTTTCTGAAGGCATTGGTGATACTTTGCGTGTTTCACTAGCTGCGGATCCTGTAGAAGAAATTAAAGTAGGCTTTGATATATTAAAGTCACTTCGTATTCGCAGTCGTGGTATTAACTTTATTGCGTGTCCATCGTGTTCTCGTCAAGAGTTTGATGTGATCAATACCGTGAATGCGTTAGAAGAAAGGCTTGAAGATGTATTAACGCCAATGGATGTTTCTATCATCGGTTGTGTTGTAAATGGTCCTGGTGAAGCGTTGGTTTCCGATTTGGGTCTTGCTGGCAGTAATCGAAAAAGTGGTTTTTATGAGGACGGTGTTCGTCAAAAAGAGCGTTTGGATAATGATGATCTGGTTGACAAAATGGAAGCAAAAATCCGTGCGAAAGCAGCCATGTTATCTAGCCGTATTGATGTTCAAGATAACAGCTAAATCACGATTAAGTTAAGTTTTTGCACCTACGCTTAAAAAACGCCTATAATGAGGCGTTTTTTTATTTTTTGTTTTATTAAATCATTCGAGTCTAACTGTGGCAAAACAGATCCAAGCGATTCGCGGAATGAATGACATTCTGCCTACTCAAACTCCCCTTTGGCAAAAACTAGAGTCTATCCTGCGTGCATCAGTGGCTAGCTACGGATATGCAGAGCTAAGAACTCCGATAGTTGAGAGCACCGATTTATTTAAACGTTCTATTGGTGAAGTGACCGATATTGTTGAAAAGGAAATGTACACCTTTGCCGACAATAATGGTGACAGCTTAACCCTTAGACCAGAAGGTACGGCTTCGACAGTGCGTGCTGGCAACCAAAATGGCTTGCTCTATAACCAAGAGCAACGTTTGTGGTATATGGGCCCTATGTTCCGTCATGAGCGCCCTCAAAAAGGTCGCTACCGTCAGTTCCATCAATTCGGTGTCGAAGTTTATGGTATTGCAACAGCGGATGCTGATGCTGAAGTATTAATGCTTTCAGCTCGACTATGGGAAACTCTTGGTATCAAAGAACACGTTGCACTTGAAATTAACACTCTAGGTGACAGTGAAGAGCGAGCGGCATACCGTGATGCACTTATTGCATTTTTAGAAAAGCACATTGATGTATTGGATGAAGACGCTAAACGTCGTATGTACAGCAATCCATTACGTGTTCTAGACACTAAAAACCAAGACATTCAGGCTATTCTTGTTGATGCGCCAGAACTGATGGATTACTTAGGTGACGATAGTAAGCAACATTTTTCACAATTATGTGAACTACTTGATACTGTTGGAATCCAATACACGGTTAATCCTCGATTAGTTCGCGGATTAGACTATTACAATCGCACTGTATTTGAATGGGTAACATCGAGCTTAGGTGCGCAAGGCACGGTTTTAGCTGGTGGTCGATATGATGGACTGGTGAGTCAATTAGGCGGTAAAGATTCTCCTGCGGTTGGTTTTGCCATGGGTATTGAGCGCATTATTTTGTTGCTACAAGAATTAGGACTAGACCAAGATGTCGCTCCAATTGTTGATGTTTATGTGACGGCCATGAGAGCCGGTTGCTATCCTCATGCGGTGCAAATTGCTGAAAACTTGCGTGAATCATTGCCAAGCCTTAGAGTAATGAGCCACTGTGGTGGTGGTAATTTTAAAAAGCAAATGAAGCGTGCGGATAAGAGTGGCGCTCAGTTTGCCTTAATCATCGGAGAAAATGAGCTAGCGAATAACGAAGTTGGCGTAAAAGATCTTCGAGGTGGAAACGAACAACAAATGGTTGCCCGTGATGAATTGGCAGCTTTTCTTAGAGAACGGATTTAAGAGGTCAACGCGTGGAAATTTATAGCTCAGAAGAACAACAAGTTGAAGCTATCAAACGCTTTTGGAAAGAGTACGGTAACTCGATCATTATTGGTGCCGTTGTTGGTTTAGGTGGGCTTTATGGTTGGAATTATTACTCTGATCATCAAGTAGGTCAGGCTCAAAACGCTTCTAATGCCTATCAAGCAGCAGTTAATGATGCCACTGACGAATCTAAGTTAGCTGGTGACATCGCAAAATTTACAAAAGAGCATGATCAGAAAGGCTACCAAGCCATGTTGCAATTGCAATTGGCTAAAGCAGCAGTTATAGCTGGTGAGCTTGATAAAGCGGTTACTGCTCTTAAAAGTGTTATTGCAGCAAAACCAGGTTATGGCTTTGAAGAAATGGCCACACTTCGTTTAGCGAGAATTCAAGCTGAAAAAGGATTAGTAAGCGAAGCTCTTTCCACTCTTTCTCAAGTAACCAATGACGCTTTTGCACCTCAGCGTGATGAATTAAAGGGAGACTTGTTGGTACGCCAAGGTGACGTAAAGCTAGCGAAAGAAGCCTATGAATCGGCTCTAGCAGCAGAAAAAAATGCCAACAATCCAGTATTGAAAATGAAGCTGGATAACCTACCACAAGCTTAATAGTAAGGAACAGCATGAAGTCTTGGTGTAAAAATTTGCTTGCGGCGAGTTTAAGTGTAGCGCTCTTGTCGGCTTGCTCATCAAATGATGATGAAGTAAAAATTAATCCATTACCTGAAATTCAGGAAACGGTTTCTCCAAATATTAATTGGGAAACTTCGGTTGGTGATGGCGTTGGCGCTTATTACTCTCGCTTACGACCTGCTATCAATTACGGCAAAATCTATGCTGGTAGCCGAGATGGTGAAGTCATTGCTTATGATCAAAAGTCCCATGAGCAATTATGGGAGCAAGATTTAAATCAAGTGATTAATGATGCTGGTATTGAGAAAGATTTTTTATTGGCTTCTGGCTTAACGGTAAGTCGCCATAAAGTGTTTGCAGGTGGTGAGTCTGGTGTGTTGGTTGCACTTGATGAAGCAACAGGTAAGCCATTGTGGCATGTACAAACTGGTGGCGAGCTTATTTCTACACCAACGGTAGGTGATGATCTTGTTGTTGTAACCACCGGCAATGGTTCGATAGAAGCGTTTGACGTTGATACCGGTAAGCAAAAATGGGTGCTTGATAATCCATTGCCGCCGCTTACTTTACGTGGAACTGGCGCGGCTAATTACGAAGGTGGTGGTTTCTTTGTAGGTACCGCTGATGGCAAAGTACAGGTCATTGTGCAACAAAATGGTCAGATTGCTTGGGAAACACCAATTTATAAGCCTCAAGGTGGCAATGAATTTAGCCGCTTAGCCGATGTAGATATGAAGCCTTTGTTATCTGGCGGCAAAATCTATGCGGTTAGCTATAACGGTAACTTAGTATCTATGGATGCGCGTAGTGGCCGTATTTCGTGGTCACGTAAATACTCCAGCTTTCACGAATTAGCTGAGTCTGGATTAAGCTTATTTATGGTGGACAGTGATAGCCGTATTTACTCAATTGATAAGCGTAACGGCTTAGAATTATGGAGTAACTCGGAGCTACTCAACCGATCACTCACTTCTCCTGCGGTAATTGATAAATATATTGTCGTTGGTGATTACGAAGGCTACTTACACTTTATCGACCGCACATCAGGTGTGATTGAAGGTCGTGTCAGAGTTGATAGTGACGGTTTGTATGTTCAACCTGTAGTGGTTGATGGTAAAATATACGTTCAAGGTCGAAGTGGAACACTTGCAGAAGTAACGCTTCCTTAAGACTTAATTGAACAAAATTAGATTAAAGCCCTTGGTTCAAAAGTGCCGAGGGCTTATTTTGTTTCTAAGGTGGCACTTTTCAGTGATAGCCAGTTTAGAAACCCAGTAGTATATAGAGGCATAAAATGATCCCTGTAGTGGCGCTTGTTGGTCGTCCGAATGTTGGTAAATCGACCCTGTTTAACCGTCTTACTCGTACTCGAGATGCACTTGTTGCCGACTTCCCCGGGTTAACCCGTGATCGAAAATATGGTCGTGCCTTTTTGGCAGGTTATGAGTTTATCGTGGTTGATACTGGTGGTATCGATGGTACAGAAGAAGGCATTGAAACCAAAATGGCAGAACAGTCATTAGCGGCGATTGAAGAAGCCGATGTGGTTTTATTCATGGTTGATGCTAGAGCAGGGTTAACAGCAGCGGATCAGGCCTTAGCCGACCATCTTCGTGTGCGTGATAAAACCACCTTCTTAGTTGCCAACAAAGTTGATGGCATTGATGGTGACTCTGCCATTGCTGAGTTCTGGGGGCTAGGCATTGGTAATGTTTACCAAATGGCGGCTTCACAAGGTCGTGGTGTAACTTCAATGATTGATCAGGCTTTAGCACCTTATGCTGAAGCCATGGGAATCGACCGTGATAAAGAACTGGAAGATCCTGAAAAAATCCGTGAGTACACAGAAGAAGAAGCGGAAGAAGAACAAAAGCGTTTGCAAGAATTACCGATCAAGTTAGCAATCATCGGTAAGCCGAACGTTGGTAAGTCAACACTAACAAACCGTGTTCTCGGTGAAGACCGCGTTGTCGTTTATGATGAGCCTGGTACGACTCGTGACAGTATTTATATCCCAATGGAACGTGATGATCGCGAATACATTGTTATTGATACTGCTGGTGTTCGTCGTCGCTCTAAAGTACATCAAGCCGTTGAGAAGTTCTCGGTAATTAAAACCCTAAAGGCCATTGAAGACGCTAACGTAGTGTTGATTGTTATTGATGCTAGAGAAGGGATCAGTGAGCAAGACTTAGGGTTACTAGGCTTCGTATTGAACGCAGGTAAGGCACTGGTTCTTGCAGTAAACAAATGGGACAACATGAGCAATGATGACCGTGAGCGCGTTAAGAGCGAACTTGATCGTCGTCTAGGGTTTATCGACTTTGCTCGTATTCACTTTATCTCTGCACTACACGGTACTGGTGTTGGTCATATCTTTGAATCGATAGAAGAAGCCTATGACAGTGCAACTAAGCGTGTGAGTACTTCAATGCTGACTCGTATTATGCAGATGTCGCAAGATGATCACCAACCGCCGATGATCAATGGCCGTCGTGTGAAGCTTAAATATGCGCACGCAGGTGGTTACAACCCGCCAATCGTGGTTGTACATGGTAATCAGGTTTCAAAGCTGCCTGATTCGTACAAGCGCTATATGATGAACTACTTCCGTCGTTCATTGAACATTGTAGGTTCACCAATTCAGTTACGCTTCCACGAAAGCTCAAACCCATTTGAGGGCAAGAAAGAGAAGCTAACCTTAAGCCAAGAGCGCCGTCGTAAACGTGCAATGGCGCACTTGAATAGTCGTAAAAATAAAGAGTAATGAATGAAAGGGACTTTAAAGTCCCTTTTTTGTTAAAGAATTAAGAAAGGTTAATTACTTGCATATTCAATTCAATTCTATAATGGCTGCTAGATAAAGAATTGAGGGTTACAAAATATGTTTGGTTTACGCTTGTTTGATCCTAACCCATTAGGCTTAAGTATTTATAAATGTAACCATGATAAGTTAGTAAAGTTAAGCAATGGATCATATGTATCAGAGCAAAATGGACCTATTGCAGGTCATAATTCCTTGCCTATTAATGGGCAAATAGAAATTGAAGTGTTAAACGAACGCTCTGCAAAGCTCTATCTTGCCACCTTTAATAATAAGCAGCTTAAAGAACTTGAACGGGTTAGTAATGGTTTTGCTGATTTGTGCTTATCTCAGGGCCGAAGAGTGATAGGCAAAAGTGGTCAAACAACCTCAGCGCTAAAAGACTACATAGTGCAAAAGCTAGAAGACGAATCCGTCATGAGATTGGTGAGTTGGTATAGACAGTAAAACGTTTTAAACCCTTGATTCTAGGTTAAACTTCAAGTCCTTTGGACTTGTCCCTTAAGCCATAGCTTGACTTGATAAAATAAGGCTCCCCCTAATTTGTTTCAAAGAGCAAAACGGTATTTATTATTTTCAGAGGGAGAACAGAATTATTTCTTAAGGATGAGTTGATAAACGACTTCGTTAAATTCTGTGATACCTTTTTCAACTGCGGAAGGAAAAGCGGGTACAATCTCTTGAGTAAGCTTCTCAATGATAAATTGCTCACCAAATAATTCATGAACTTCAGTTTCTAAAACGGCAAATGGTGGGCCGTTTGCAATGTTTTGATCGTATTCTAAGGTTATCAATAAACCTTGCTTTAACCGTGGAGCAACTTGCAGCAGTTGTTTTGCATAGTCTTGACGGTATTCCTTTGGTAGGGCAATTAATGCGGCTCGATCATAAAAATATTCACTTTCGATTAATCCTTCTGGTAACCTGAAAAAATCACCTTGATGAATGCAGATATTCTCGTTTGAATAAGTCGTATGCGTTGAATAGTTGTTTAACTGATAGGGTAGGTCTTGTTCTTCATAAAAAGCTTCAACCGCTTTGGTGATTAATTCGGAACCAATGACTTTGTGTCCCTGTTTTGCCAACCAAATTAGATCTAACGATTTACCGCATAAAGGAACAAACACTGAGCCTGAGCTAGATTGAGGCCAGTATTCTAAAAGATAGTGGTTAAAATCTTGTCGGTGAAACCCAATGCGATTTTCTTTCCAACGGCTTATCCATTCTTCGTGTTGCATCTTTTTATCCAATGGGGAAATTTATTTCGATTGTAAAATAAATCAGAGCTAATTGATAAGGTTACGGGGAGCTAATAATTTCAATTAGCTCCTCGCTTGAATGGAGTGAATAACAATACTTTTATAGAATTTTTAAGGTAATTTGATCAAATGAATAAACCTTACCGCCGAACTCAGTTGCAAAATCTTGAGCTTGTTGCTGAGTGCCGAAGCTGGCTAAGGTTTTACCCATTGCGCCTTTTTTAGTTGAACCAATCACATACCACGCTTGACGAGCATCAATAAAATGATTGTCATCGGGTGTTTTCCAGTGGGCTTTGCTCATGTCATGCACATAGGCCTCTTTCACCTGTTTTTTGTATTCAGGATCAAGTAGGAAAGTAAACATATCGCGGGTTGAGCAAAACTTTTTTACAGAGTTTTCAGTTTTAGTGTAAAGCTCACCTTTAGGGCCGGGAAAATTCTTAATGAGCATTCCGCATAAATGGCACTCATCGCCAGAATGTATTGCTTGTGCTTGTCGTGCTGATAAGGTTTCAGGTTCTTTACTGCAAGAGGCTAACATTATGCCAACAGCCAGTAATAAGATTTTAGTTGCCAATTTCATTACAGTGTTTTCCTATTAAAAATAAATCCTGCTGCAACAAGTGGCGTAACAATCCATGCCAGCTGCAAGCCTAATAACCCTAATGGCGAAATACTGCCATTAATGGCAACGGCTAATACACCGTTGACGTCTGAAGTATCAAGACTGGCTAAATTTACCATACGAAAGATATCGGCTGGATTGAGCAGCATCAAATTAACAAGCTGTTGTTGTGACAATCCATCTTCCATTCCAACTAATACAGCTAATAAACCTAAATCGAACACTAAAATAAAGAAGAACCAGAGGATTAAAGCCAGTCCAGCTGCTTTGGATTTTTCGCTTACAACCAAGCTAATGACATAAGCGATAGAGATAAAGCAAAGACCCAGCAAAATGGCAGTGAGAATGAACAAACCAAAGCTGTGCATCACTGAGGCAAAATCCATTTGAAAGCCAAGTAATACTGCCGCACTGCCAAAGCCGAGAACGGTGGCTAACGCCATAATCGCACCTTGACCGACAAACTTACCCAGCAGCAATTGTGAGTGGCTGATAGGGTAGGTAAGTAGCAGTAATAAGGTGCCAGATTCTTGCTCGCCAACAAAGCTGTCATAGGCAAGCAGAAGTGCAATCAGTGGGATCAAAAATACCGCTAAGCTCGATAAACTGGCGATGGTTGAAGAAATCGAGGTTAAGCCAATTTCCCCTGACGCAACTGAGCCGTAGTAACTTAACCCTAGTGACAAAATCGCAAAAATTAATGTAATAGAGATCAACCAGCGGTTGCGTAAACCGTCTTGAAACTCTTTAATAGCTACAGATAACACTGGGCTCATGCTTTTGTCTCCTCTGTAGTGTTGACTGGTTTTTGAGACAAATGCTCATGTGACAAATAGTATTGATAGACTTGCTCTAAATCGGCCGGTAATACTTGCAGGTTAGAGATATTATTCATCTCTAATAGTTGTTTTACCACTTCAAGGTTTTTCTCTTCTGGCACTTTAAGTTCGTCTGCGGCAACAACAAAATCACCAAAGCGTTCATCAGTCACTAATGCGCCATTTAAGCCCTGAGTTTTGATGGTTACGGGCAACTGAGCTTGTTGACGTAACTCTTGCAAACTGCCTTGAGCCAGTGGTTTACCGCCCGAAATGATGATGGCTTTATCAATGTGCTGCTCAACACCAGGAAGAACATGAGAGCATAGAATAATACTCGCCCCAGTGCTTTTGAGTTTATCTACGCTTTGATAAAACTCTTGGGTAGCAATTGGATCAAGGCCTACTGTGGGTTCGTCGAGTAGTAATAATTTGGGTTGCCCTAAAAATGCTTGAGCCAAACCAAGGCGTTGTCGCATTCCTTTGGAGTAGGTTTTCACCGCACGGTTCATGGCATGGGTTAAGCCAACTTGCTCAAGGAGGTCAGTGATTTGCTGTTTCGGCACTTTTTTGAGGCGAGCAAAATAGGTGAGCACTTCTTTACCCGTTAAGTGATCATAAAAGCTGACATTCTCAGGCAGATAACCAATGTGTTTGCGGCTTTCGAATGCTTGCGAAGATATAGGATCGGCGTTCAAGACATTAACGGTACCGCTGGTGGCTTTGATGATGCCTAAAATCAGCTTCATCATTGTGGTTTTGCCGGCACCGTTGTGACCGAATAAACCTAATACTTCACCGGGCATAACTTTAAGGTTGATACCTTGTAATGCTTTTACTTTGTCGTAGTGCTTGTTGACGTTAGTCAGCTCTACAATGGGTTGAGAATGAGTTGTCATAATTATTTGTTCTCCGTCATTGCCATGGCGCCAGCGTCTTTTTCGTCGTCAACGGCAAGCGGCTTCATCAGTGGGTGACTGTCCTTCACCCCGACTGGTTTTAATACAGGGAATTGACTTTGGAACCAGCGTAAAATTAACACAGCTGGACTGTCTAATAGCATTTTGGCTTCAGGATATTGCCAAACCATTTTGTCGATACCATCGTTAGGCTCAAATGGGGTATCGCCTCGACCGTCATGATTGAGATCCCAGCCTAAATAGTTGCTCCAATAGTTACCACCCCCCTCTTTGCTCCATTCTTCTTCACGGTTTACCACGTACTTCACTTGCACAGGGTTGTTGATGAAGGAGTTGGCAAAGACTTTGGTTTTTTCTGAGCCAGCGGTGAGGTGAATACCGATTTCTGCAGTATCAACAATGTTGTGGCTGATGGTGTTGTAGCCAGAGTTATAAACAAACAGACCTTTACCTTCTCTACCTAATACTTTGTTTTCAGGTTTGGTCCAAACGTGGTCGACGATGTTGTAACTGATGTCTGATTGAGTAATGTAATTAAGTAGGAAACCATAATCCTCACTGTTTCGAGTGACGTTATGATTGACGATAAGGCGTCGTGAACTCATTAAGGCATAGCCTGCACGAGTGTTGTACGAAAGGTTGTACTGGACCTTATTGTCATAGGAGTACATGTAGTGAATACCATAGCGTAGGTCGTGCATGGTATTGTGTTCGAGCGTGTTATTTTTACTGGCGATAACATATAGGCCATCACGCACTAAACTGGTGGTATTGCCTCGGATAATGCCGTTACTTACAGACGCCAGCTGAATGCCATTGCCTCGGTCTGCTGAGCGTAATTTCGGGTTACCCACAACCGTATTATTTATCACCTTAACGTCGTCGCATTTGTCCACCCAAATACCAAAGGCGTCACCTTGAAGTTGGTTGTTGATTAAGGCCAAATGGTGGCTGTTTTTGTCGATGTAAATACCAGCATCTTGCTCGGTAAGATCATCACCCCAATTGATCACTTTTAAATTTTCTAGTGTGACATATTCACTTTTTACATATATGCCATTACCTTTACCGCCAGCATTAAATACGGCTTTATGAGGTTGAATGCTTTTGAGTGTTAAAGGGCGGGTGATGGTAAAGTTGCCTTGATATTCTCCCTGTTTCAACAGAAATTCATCGCCGCTTTGGCTGTTATCAAGCAGTTGTTGTAAGTCTTGGTTTGGAGAGACTGTGATGGTTGCGCTGTAAGCAAAAAAAGACGTAAAAAAGAGTGCTAGCATCGTGGAGATGCATGAAAAAAATCGATGGCCGTTAGGCCGATTGGAACCAAAAAAACATAAGCGCATTGTCATATCATTTGTATTTCCTTAATAAAGCCAGAGCGTAACCGCACTCTGGCATTTAGAGTATGAAGATTAAAGCTTACGCTTCAACCAACATACGACCGCGCATTTCCATGTGAAGTGCGTGACAGAACCAGTTACAGTAATACCACTGTACGCCTGGTTGATTTGCTGTAAAGGTCACAGATGCAGTAGCTTGTGGACCCACTTCCATTTGAACACCATGGTTGGTCATACAGAAACCGTGAGTTACGTCTTCAACTTGGTCAAGGTTCGTTACTACGACCGTTACTTCATCGCCTAATTTCACTTTAAATTCAGTTAGACCAAAGTTTGGTGCAACAGACGTCATGTAAACACGTACTTTGTTACCCTCACGAATGACTTTGTTATCCGTTTCTAGCGTAACGCCATCTTTTTTCGCCATCGCTACAGTGTCGGCGAAAATTGGGTCAGTACGAGTCCAAAGCTTGTTCGGCTTCATTTTGCTGCGGTGTACGATCATACAATCGTGTGGCTCGGCATAAGTTGGGCCATCGTGTACCAGCTTCATTTCGTCACCAGAAATATCGATTAACTGATCGTTTTCAGGACGAAGTGGACCTACAGGTAAGAAGCGGTCTTTCGAGAACTTACATAGTGAGATTAGCCACTTACCGTCAGCATCACGCGTTTCACCCGCAGAGGTATGGTTATGACCTGGTTGATAATGCACATCTAGCTTTTGACGTAGGTAGTTAACTTTTTTACCTTGGTAATGAGCGATGGCATCTTCTACGTTCCACTTAGCGATTTGGCTATCAAGGAACAAGGTTGTATAAGCGTTACCCTTGTTATCAAACGCGGTATGTAATGGGCCTAAGCCTAATTCTGGTTCTGCAACTACAGTATCACGAGGCTTGATTTTATCGTTGAATAGGTCGTCTAGTTTATCAATTTGGATAACTGATACGGTTGGAGAAAGCTTGCCGTTTGCTACGAAGTATTTACCACTTGGTGAAGTGTTCATACCGTGTGGTGACTTAGGCACTGGGATGTAACGAGTTAGGTCAGAACCTTTACGACCATCAAGTACAGGAACATTGTTACCATTGTAGGTTTTGAATTTTCCTGCTTTAAGTGCTGCTTCACAACGAGCTAAGCTGAATACCACAACATGGTCTCGTTCGTTGGTGATCATCTCACCTAGGTTTGTACCCATTTCTGAGTTATAACAGGTAGAGGCGAAGTATTTACCATCGTAGTCGGCATCGGTGTTATCTAAGTTACCGTCAACCATTACTTGGAAGGCTACTTCCATTTTTTCAGCGTCAATAACATTGAACAATGAACGGTAAGTACTTACGTCTTCCAACGTTTCTTTACCATTGTTGTCCATTGGGATTTCGAATTCACCGTTACAAATAACATACTTAGTGTATGGTACTTTTTGAACACGCAAACCGTGGATAGCTTGTACGTTCGGGATGGTGATCATTTTATCGGTTTTCATTACGTCACAACGAATACGAGCAACACGAGTGTTGGCTTTATCGTTGATGAATACGTACTTACCGTTGTAACGACCGTCAGTCATACTCATGTGAGGGTGGTGAGAGTCACCCGCATGAAGATGAGCACTGTCGCCCTTAATGCGCTTACTTTCGTTGGTGATACCCCAGCCTGTTGCAGAGTCTGTATTGAATACTGGAATACGCATCAGTTCACGCATTGATGGAATACCTAGAATACGTACTTCACCAGAGTGACCACCACTCCAGAAGCCGTAGTATTCATCTAATTCACCTGGGTGAACGAACGGGCTATTTTTGCCTGCTTCAGAAGCTTGTGCTTTTGCCATAGAAGCAAACATCGCGGCTGACATTGGCGCAGCAACTGCGCCTGCACCAAGTAAAGCAGTCTTCCCCATGAAACGACGTCTATCGGCATTTTGCACTTCATTGTGCAATTCCGTGTTGTTGTCTTTATCTTGCATATTGCAATCTCCATCATTTGGCTACCCTTTGCAGCCGCATTAGTTTTATTAAACAGATATCGTTGGTATTTCTTGTTCTTTTAAGCTCTCTTCGGAGCGTTTCTTACGTTTGTAAGCTTTCTTTTTCAGAGGAGGGCACTTCTCCTCGTCGTAGTAGGTCACCTGACAATCTAGACAGTAGTGACATTCGCGCATATTGATTTCACCGTTAGGGTAAATCGCTTGAATCTCACACTCTTTGGCGCAGGTTTGACATGGTTGACCACATTCTTTACGACGCTTCAGCCAGTCGAATAAACGGATACCATTGCCTACTGAAAGGGCGGCACCGAGTGGACATAGGTAGCGGCAGAAAGTTTTGCGGTTAACCAAGTTGATTAAAATCAGGGTTGAGGCATACAGAACAAATGGCCACTCACGATCAAACTTCAATAAGAAAGTAGTTTTAAATGGCTCTACTTCAGCAAATTTTTCAGCAAGGGCGAGAGAGTCTAATGACAGACCAAATAAGCCCAGTAGAATAAGATATTTGATTGCCCATAAGCGCTCATGTACGGCAAATGGCAGCTCGATTTGTGGCAACTTTATCCAACGACCAAATACATTGACTAACTCTTGCAATGCGCCAAATGGGCATAACCAGCCGCAATACACCGCACGTCCCCATAAGATGATGGTGACGGCTGCTGCACACCATAAAGTGAAAATAATTGGGTCAAGTAGGAATAAATCCCAAGAGAACTTGGTCATCAATGAATGTAGGAAAGTGAATACGTTAACCACAGACAATTGTCCGCCCCAAGCCCAACCGACAAACACTACGGTAACAACCAAGAAGCCATGTCGCAGACGATGCATAAATTTAGGGTGCTGAACTAATACATCTTGGAAGAACAAAATCAGTAATAGAACAATAATTAACAAAGACAGCACAATGACTTCAGGAGTGCGGTCTTTCCAAACTTGCTGAACAAGCGTTAGCTCTGGCTCAGGCACAATGGCTGGTGGTGTATCAACATACTTTTCAAGAGAGTCGTACTGACCTTTAAAGCTGGTAAAGATACTGTCGATTGGGCCAGTTTGGCGGCGAACTAACAGTTCAAACTGCCAAGGTGCGCCCGGATCAAATTCAAAGTGGTCTTGGACTTTGAACAAAGACATTTCGTGGAATTGAGGCGCGCCTGCAATGTAGATATCTGTAAGACGTTGATGGTCTAAATCACGGAAGGCAATGGCTTCATCATTTTGATGCACTTGGATACGGTCGAAAATCCCACCACGGACGTAACCAGAACCTTTAAATGAGTAGCCATTACCCAATAAGGCAACAAGATGCTCGCCTTTTTTAAGGTTCTTGATTTGGTACTCATACTCAGCATCACCTAAAAGGTTACGGCCAATAGTTGGGATATCGGCGATGGTGTAATACACCTCAGCGAACATGTCCTTCTTCTGTGAAGGCTCTGCTTTTTCGATATGTTCGGCTTCAGTACCAACAAAGGCGTCATCGACTTTAGCTCGGTTTAGGTAGAGCTTGCGGATTGAACCGTCACCAGTTAGTTTCAGCCAGTCGGCTTTTTCAAATACATCCTGTTTGATGGTTGAAATAGGTTGAATCACATCAGACTTAGGTTCAATAATGCCTAAAGAAATTGCGGCTTTATTGGCTGCTTTAGTAATGGCAACGTTCATCACCATTACCGTTACTGTCGCACCAGATAGACCATCAATATTGATAGTTCCTTCAGAGCTGTTGCCACCAACTTTTAAACGGTCTTTGACAGAGAGACCTTTATATTGGTCTGCAAAATCATCCAGTTTACTCTCTGGTATACCTGCAAGAATAATGGGTTCGTGGTGTTCTAGTACCTTTGCGGTTACATAGTTTCCTCTGGGGTCGATGATAACCAGCATATTAACTGGTTCACCAGAATACGCAGGGATTTTGGCTATATCATTGGTTTCAAAAGCATAGCCAAGTAAATCATCGCCTTTAAAGATTTTTCTAAGATGATACTCACCTTGCTTATCGGTGATTTGAGTCGCTTCAGGAAAGGTTGTCTCGATAATAGGTATCGGATCTTTGGGTGGGCTAACAAATAGTGCATGACTCGTAAAACTGATGATCAGCAAAGACATAAATAGCATGATTAACGCTAATGTTGATAGCTGAAACTTCCATCCATTAATGCCCACAATCGTGTCCCCTAACACTGGGTGCGACAAAATGTCGCACTTTGATAGAGGCATCATAAGTTGACTGAATTAGTCAGGTAATGATCGAAATCAATTTTTGGTTGAGTCTTGTTCTGAGGGTTTGATGAAGATCAAAATTTAGTTGAGTAATTTACTCAGGAAAAGGCAACTAGAGGAAATAAAAAGACAAAATTATGAAGACCAAAGAGGGGCGGTCTCCATAATTAGTGCGCGATTCAAACTTACTTCAAACTTACTTCAAGCTTGCATAATAAGCTGAAATATTTTTGATATCAGCATCAGATAAAGGCATCGCCATTGGCGCCATGGTTGGGTCTTTACGGGCACCAGATTTGAAGTCTCTCAATTGTTTTTCAAGGTACTGTGCTTTTTGACCTTTTAGGTTTGGGTACATAGGTATCATCGACATACCGTCAGTACCGTGGCAAGCTGCACACATCATTGATTTTGCTTTACCTGCGGCAATGTCAGCAGATAATGCTGGTGCCGATACAGCACAAGCTAATGCTAGGAGTATAATTTTTTTCATTTCATTTTCCTCAAACTGTTCAAAAGTAAATTGAGCAGTATTTTGTTCCTATTATCACATTTTTGATGATAACAAGTTGAAAATAAGAAAAATTGACTTTGGACAAGTTTGAGGATTAAAACTGTGATCAGCCTAGAATAATTTACTTCCCCAGCCTAGCTTGTTACGAAGGACATGGAAGTAGCTATAGCCTTTTGGATGGATTAGAGTTAATTTTTCTGGGCTTCTTCGAATGATGATCTCATCACCGGGGAGAACAGAAAGATGGACATGGCCATCGCAGCTGACTTCGAAGTTGTCATCATGCTCGGGCGATACCACCAGCTTTATTGTACTTTTTGCGTCCACAACGATAGGGCGACACGACATAGTATGCGGAAACATTGGTACTAAAATTAATGCATCTAAATTCGGGGTTAAAATAGCACCTCCCGCAGAAAGAGAATAAGCGGTTGAGCCCGTTGGTGTGGAAATAATCATTCCATCTGCTCGTTGGCTATACATGAATTTATCATCAATATAGACTTCAAATTCAATCATGTGGGCGACTTGATTGGGGTGTAAGACCGTTTCATTAACAGCACTATTACTGGCTTTTAATTTGCCATGACGGTGAACTTCTGCTTCCAGCAAAAAACGTTGCTCAACCTCAAAATCTCCCTCTAAAACCGCAGAGAGTGTGCTTTCAAAGTCATCAGGAGATATATCAGTTAAAAAGCCTAAATTTCCACGATTGACACCTATCACTCCAATATTAAACCGAGACAAGACTCGAGCAGCTCCCAGCATATTGCCATCACCGCCAACGACAATGGCTAAATCGCATTGTTTACCTATTTCTATCAGTTCAACAGCTTCGACGCCTTCACCAATATCTTTAGCAACTCTTGATTCAACCAATACCTTCAACCCACGAGATTTTAACCAGTGATTCAGCGCCGTCAGGGTTGCATTTGCACCTGAATGTTGGGGTTTGCCAATAAGTCCTATGGTGGTAAATTTTGCCTTCATATAGATATTAAAGTTCTGGTTACCTTGATTTAACTTAGTTTAGTACCGTTAAACTACTCGAGTACAGTGATTTGGGGTTGAAACGCTAAAAATGATCCCCATAATAAGCGCATAGTAGATAAAATACCATTACTAGGATATCCCATAGCTAATGGTAGTAATAAAGCTTGTATAGCTGGAGTTAAGATGAGTAAAGAAGCAGAAAAGGTACAAGAAGAACAAATGGATGAAGTGGCTACCCCTGAAACAGAAGCTGAAACCGTTGAATCTCCTGAATTAGTGGATGAATTGACTCAGGCTAATTTTCGTATCGAAGAGTTAGAACAAGCTCTAGCTGCTGCTACAGCTAAGGTCGATGAGCAAAAAGATTCTGTTGTACGTGCTGCTGCTGAAACAGAAAACATTCGTCGTCGTGCGGCTATGGATGTTGAAAAAGCACGCAAGTTTGCACTAGAAAAGTTTGTGAATGAGCTTTTGCCTGTAATGGATAACATGGATCACGCGGTTGCTGGTCTAAACATCGAAGATGAAGAAGGCCCAATGAAAGCCTTACATGAAGGTGTTAACCTAACTCGTAAGACTTTAGTGAGCGCTGTAGAAAAGTTTGGTGTGAAAGTAGTTGACCCTACTGGAGAAACTTTCAATCCAGATCAACACCAAGCCATTGGTATGCAACCTAGCGATGATTATCCTGCTAATACTGTTATGGCTGTGATGCAAAAAGGCTATATGTTGAATGACCGTTTATTGCGCCCAGCAATGGTGATGGTATCTCAAGGATAAATTACCGCACGAGTAATACTTGAAGAAGCACCTTTGGTGTTTCGAGGATTAACGGCGACTTTATGTCGCCGTTAATTTTTCCATTTTAGTTTTATAGAGACGAAGTCTTCTCCGGTATATCTGGATCGTCTTGATAAAGCGGATTATCAAGCGAGAACTGATTTTTCTCACATATAACCATAGCTTGACTACTAGGGAAAGTTGAGCTTTCTTGAGACTGAGAATCTTGTGGCTCAGTGTCAACAATTACAGGCTCTTCTTTTTCCTGTGATTCCAGATTTTCCTGCTGTTTTTCCATTTGTTTTGATTCATTTTTTACTGAACATTCCTCTTCGATAGATTCTGTACTGTTTTGTGACTCTTGAATATCTAATTTGCTGATATCTAACCATTCATCTTCTTTATCATCGTGATCACTTTCAGAAACACATGAAACAGGAAATGGAGATCTGTCGTTTAATGTTTTTTCTAACATTACAACAATCTCTGAATGACCTCTATTTCTTGCAATTATGAGCGGAGTATTGTTATCGTTATCCAATGCATATGGATCGGCATTGTATTCAAGTAGAAGCGTAACTATTTCAGTATTGCCTTTGTAGGCTGCAATATGAAGTGGTGTTTTTTGGCCTTTCATGCCCTCCGTATTTACTGACGCCCCATCTACTAGAAGCTTTTTCACTATTTCTGTATTTTCTTTATGTACAGCTGCGTATAAAGGTGTTTGGAAATGAGAATCTGGGGCAAATACATCTAGATTTACACCTTTTCTAAACATATCAAAAACTTCATTGATTTTATCTTTAGCAATTAGATTAATTAGAAAGATGCTGTTGTTTAGGCGATCTTCAATCGTACTGAGAACTTTGTAGTGTTCTTCATCCACACTAAAGGAAAAGACTCCCTTTGATGCCAACCACCAGTTATAGCAAACCATGCTTTGTTGCCTAGCTCTCACTGTATAGGTTTCAGTCAAGCCGTTAGCTTTGACTTGTATGAATTTACTCGAGTTATGAGTGTTGTGAGCTATTTTGGTTAAATCATCACTGTGTACGAATTGACAGCCGTTGATTAAAACATACTGTAAGTCAAAAGTCGGAATTGAAGCAGCAGACATAAAGGATAAAGTTAACAATAGCAAAATACTAAAGAAACTATCTTACAGTTGAGTCTTATTTAAAAGTCCATTGGGTTAATTATGATTAATCCTTATCGTGGGATGGAAAATAGATAAAGAAAAGGAGCTGAAAATCAGCTCCTATTTTAAAAATTCGTTGATTTGTTTGATGATACCTTCTGCATCAATATTAAGTTCTGCAGATACTTCTGTTTGAGTGCCTTGCTTAATAAATTCATCGGGTAAACCAATCTGTAGCGTTGGTTTGAGTATCTTGTTTTTAGCAAAGAACTCAATGACACCAGAACCAGCACCACCCATAATGGCGTTTTCTTCTACGGTTACAATCACATCATGAGAAGCGGCTAGCTCTTTTAACAATTCTTCATCTAGCGGTTTTACAAAGCGCATATCTGCAACAGTGGCATCTAAGGTTTCGGCAGCTGATAAAGCGCAAGATAAACGAGTACCAAAATTTAATATGGCAATGTTTTTACCTTGACGCATCATGCGGCCTTTGCCAATTTCCAGAGCCGTCATTTCCTCAATCTGCTCTGCCCCTGTTGCGCTGCCGCGAGGGTAACGAACCGCCGTTGGGCCATCGTTGTAACGATAACCAGTATACAGCATCTGACGACATTCATTTTCATCAGCAGGCGCCATAATCACCATATTAGGAATACAACGCAGGTAGCTTAAGTCAAAAGCACCTTGATGGGTTGGGCCATCAGCGCCAACAATGCCACCACGGTCAATTGCAAATAACACGGGCAATTTTTGCAGTGCAACATCATGGATCAATTGATCATAGCCACGCTGTAAGAAAGTAGAGTAGATAGCGACTACCGGTTTGAAACCTTCAACAGCAAAACCTGCACCTAGTGTTACGGCATGTTGCTCAGCAATGGCCGCATCAAAATATTGCTTAGGGAAGCGCTGAGAAAATTCAACCATACCAGAGCCTTCACGCATGGCTGGTGTAATCGCAAGTAACTTCTCATCATTGGTGGCAACATCGCAAAGCCACTTACCAAATACCTGAGAGAAGCTTGGATTGCTGGCCTTACTCGCAGGCTTTTTAAATTCACTTGGATCAAATTTAGGTACAGCATGCCAACCAATAGGGTCTTTCTCTGCAGGAGCATAACCACGACCTTTTTTGGTCATAATATGCAAAAATTGCGGCCCTTTAAGCTGACGCATATTGGCAAGTGTTTCCACCAAAGCATTCACATCGTGCCCGTCAATGGGGCCGATATAGTTAAAGCCCAGCTCTTCAAATAAGGTGCCTGGAACAACCATACCTTTGAGGTGTTCCTCAGTACGGCGAACCATCTCTTTCACCATTGGCATATCTTTGAGCACTTTTTTACCACCTTCACGGATGGTGCTATAAAAGCGTCCAGACATGATTTGAGCTAGGTGGTTATTCAAGGCGCCAACATTTTCAGAAATTGACATCTCGTTGTCATTTAAAATGACTAACATGTCATTATGTAGGGCTCCTGCGTGGTTTAAGGCTTCAAAAGCCATGCCTCCAGTAATGGCGCCATCACCAATAACGGACACCACTTTACGACCCGATTGCTCTTTATCGGCGGCGATAGCCATGCCCAGAGCAGCACTGATTGAAGTACTCGAGTGACCAACACTAAAAGTATCGTATTCACTTTCTTCACGGTATGGGAAAGGGTGAAGACCATCCTTTTGGCGGATAGTGTGCATACGGTCACGACGACCAGTGAGAATTTTATGGGGGTAGGCTTGATGACCAACGTCCCACACCAAACGATCATAGGGTGTGTTATAGACATAATGAAGTGCCACTGTTAGTTCTACAGTGCCAAGGCCTGATGCAAAGTGTCCGCTGGATTTACCAACAGATTTTAATAAGAACTCTCGTAATTCATTAGCCAGCTGAGACAGCTGACTTTTAGGGAGAAGCCTGAGTTCTTCAGGGGTATTAGCTTTTGCCAGTACCGGAAATTGCGAAATATCCATGCTTATACTGAATCTTATACTCGACGTGCCACGATATACTGGGCGAATTGTTCGATTAACTGCGTATTGTAGGGTAATTTACTTAAGGCGGATAGTGCATCCTCAATTAATTGTGTTGCGGTTTGTTGCGCGCCTTGCAAACCAAGTAATTGTGGGAATGTACTTTTATTCGATTCTTCATCTGACCCTTGCGGCTTTCCAAGCTCTTCTGTTGAAGACGTAATATCAAGAATATCGTCTTGAACTTGAAAGGCGAGCCCTAGAGATTGTGCATATTTCATTAAAGACGCGCGGTCAGCGTCATTTGCATCGGCCGCAATTATCGCGAGTTCAACGGAGCAAGAAATGAGTGCTCCTGTTTTTAGGGCGTGTAATTGAGTCAGTCGATCTAAATCAATTTGCTTATCTGTGGATGCTAAATCAATGGCTTGACCACCACACATCCCAAGGTAACCGGCTGCTTTTGATACTGAACAGATCATAGCGAGTTGTTGCTGTGGGGTAAATTCGGTGTCGCCAGACAAGATCTCAAAGGCTAAGGTTTGAAGTGCATCGCCAGCTAAAATAGCAGTGGCTTCATCAAAGGCGATGTGAACGGTAGGCTGACCACGACGCAGATCATCATCGTCCATCGCGGGTAAATCGTCATGGATTAATGAATACGCGTGAATACATTCAATCGCGGCAGCACAAATGTCTAACTTATCGAGAGACACACCCAGCATATCGCCAACACTGTAAACAAGAAAGGGACGAATACGTTTTCCACCCAATAGCGCCCCGTGCTGCATAGCACTTTTCAAGTCTGTGGCATGATCGGGCAAGCACGCTAATTGTTGCTCTAGAAAATGATTAATGCGGTTTTGGTATTGAGCAATAGCATCCGTTAAGATGGGTTGATTCACTACTGATCACCATTATTGTCAAAAGGAACTAATTGTTCTTGGCCGTTATCATCAAGCAGTATTGAAATTTTTTGTTGTGCTTGTTCCAATTTTTGCTGACTTTGGCGTACAAGCGCAATGCCTTGTTCAAATTGCTTTAGCGCATCATCTAGCGGTATATCACCTTTTTCAAGTTCAGTTACAATCTTTTCTAATGAAGTTAACGATTGTTCGAACGTTAAACTTTCAGATTTCTTGGCCAAAATTTTCGCTCCCTAAGCAGCCGTTGAAACTGTCACAAGGTATATCAGCAGGCGATGTGGGTCAAATTTCCTCGTGGAATAATTGCTCAATAAACAGCATATATCTAGGGCGTGTTGATCTTTCGTGATTATTTTTGCAGCGATAAATTGGTTATCTTATGCAAGGCAGAGTTTGTGCGGTGTGGTTATTCCACATAAACAAACGATAACGCAGCAGAAGTGACCAATTTACGCTGTCTTTGATGCTTTTGAGCACTTCCTGTTCTGTGTTGTGACCAGCTTACTTAGATGGCTAAGCTTCACTGCTCACGCCTTGACCGGAAAGTGCTCAAATAGCACAAAATTTAATCCTGAAAGATCAACACGCCCTAATTATTTCTAAACCTTTAGAAACCATGACCGATAAATATGTGAGCGAAATGTAATCTGACTGGTTAAAGATTGTGCGCCAAGGCCACGACTTCACACTTGGCTTTAGATACACTATGCCGCAGTTTATAGACGCGATTTAAAAGCAATATTTGAGGGACGGTTTTGGATTTAGCTACGCTGATTGGAATTCTTGGGGCTTTTGGCTTCGTAATTGCGTCGATGGTTACCAGTGGTGGTATCGGTGTTTTTATTAACGTGCCGTCGTTGCTTATCGTTATTGGTGGTTCATTATTCGTGGTAATGATGAAGTACAACCTTGGGCAGTTTTTTGGTGCCGTTAAAGTAGCGATTAAAGCCTTTATGTTCAAACTGGATAAGCCAGATGAGCTGATTGAGCAATGCACTAGCATGGCAGATGCAGCGCGCAAAGGTGGCTTTTTGGCGCTTGAAGAAGCTCAAATTTCAAATAGCTTTATGCAAAAAGGCATTGATATGCTGGTAGATGGTCATGATGGTGAAATGGTTAGAACCGCATTAGAAAAAGACATAGACCTTACGGCCGAGCGTCATAAAATCGGTGTTGGTATCTTTAAAGCTATGGGGGATGTTGCGCCAGCAATGGGAATGATCGGTACACTGATTGGATTGGTGGCCATGCTTCAAGCAATGGATGATCCTAAGACTATTGGGCCGTCGATGGCGGTAGCACTTCTTACGACACTTTATGGTGCCATGATTGCTAATATGATCGCGATTCCAATTGCCGATAAACTTTCTTTGCGAATGGAAGAAGAGATACTGAATCGTAATTTGATCATGGATGCCGTGCTAGCCATTCAAGATGGGCAAAATCCAAGAGTGATCGAAAGCTTCTTGAAAAGCTATTTGTCAGAGAAAAAGCGCGGCGAAGCCAGTGCTGAGGGTGAATAACCAATGGCAAAGAATAAGTGTGACTGTCCACCACCAGGCGCTCCAATGTGGCTAGCCACCTTTGCTGATTTGATGTCACTGCTCATGTGCTTTTTCGTTTTGCTATTAGCATTTTCTGAGATGGACGTGCTTAAGTTTAAGCAATTAGCTGGCTCAATGAAATTTGCTTTTGGTGTGCAAAACCAAGTGAATGTGAAGGACATTCCTAAAGGTACCTCTGTTATCGCGTTGGAGTTTCGCCCCGGTCGTCCAGAGCCAACACCTATTGATACGATCAATCAAAAAACCGACGACATGACTCAGCAAACCTTGAAGTTCCAACCCGGTGATGCTGATAGTGCTGGGGGGGTGCAAGAGCAGCAAGGTGAAAAGCGTGGTGGTGACTCGATTGCCACGGCTCAAGAAGTAGAAGTGGCAAAACATTCTCAAGAAGCACAAGCTCAGCAAGATCAAATTAATGAGCAGGTGAAGAAAATTGCTCAACAACTTGAACAGCAAATTCAAGATGGCGCTCTAGAAGTGGAATCACTAGGGCAGCAAATTATCATCCGTATTCGTGAGAAGGGGTCTTTTGCGTCAGGCTCGGGTTTTTTACAGCCAAGGTTTAGACCTATTGTGCGCAAAGTGGGTACAGTTCTGAAAGACATTCCAGGTATTATTACGGTCTCTGGACATACGGATGATACTAAAATCAGTAATGAGCTTTATCGTTCGAATTGGGAGTTATCCAGTAAGCGTGCCTTATCCGTAGCTCATGAAATGATCAAAGCGAAAGGGTTTGATGAATCTCGTTTAAAAGTTGTCGGTATGGCATCGACAAAACCCTTGTTCCCAAATACTTCAGCAGCCAACCGAGCTAAAAACCGTCGTGTTGAAATTGCGATTGAGCAAGGTAAGGCTTTGGAGTCCGAAGCGATCAAAGTTGGGCAATAATCCATTCTCATATAGAATGATTAAAGGGCGCTTACTGGTTATGTGAGCCCTTTTTTTGTATAGTTTGGAAATGATTTTATGAAAACAACACATGTTTCAATTGGCCTCCAAAACCCTAAAACTCCCATTAATGTCGATGCTGTGATGAGAGCCGGTGGTTGTTATAAAGTGGATAAAGTTTTTTATTCTGGCACGCGTTACGATAGAGCGGCTGCTTTTCAAACTCAAAAGCCCAAGGTTGATACTAAAAGCGCAGCCGAATCGATTCCGCTAAATCGTATCGATGATTTACTTGAGGTTGTGCCTAAAGGACACAAAATCATTTGTGTGGATTTAGTGGTTGGTGCAACACCATTACCCGAGTTTGAACACCCTGAAATTGCGTTTTACATCTTTGGTCCCGAAGATGGCACGATTGATCAAGCGCTGATTGATAGAGCCGACAGCGTGGTTTATGTCCCTACTGTCGGCTGTATGAACTTAGCTGCCTCTGTAAATGTATTGCTTTATGATCGTTTGGCAAAAGCAATGCAGAAAGGCTGTAACTTGATTCAAGCAGGTGATGAGTTAATCAAGCAAAGCCGAGATAACCGAAATCGAGTTAAGGTTAAGGCTTAAATGAATCAAAACACCCTATGTGCCCAACGAGCCAAGCCCGCGGTTACAGAGCCAAAGTGATCACCAACAATGATTTCGATATTCGGATACACTTGCTTGATCCGATCATGAATAGCAGGGCTTCTTGCTGTGCCGCCAGTAACGTAAATGATTTCAGGTTTGCACCCAGCCTTTTCAACGGCAAGTTTCATCAGGCTTTCTATTTTGCTCACTGGCGATTCAATGGCTTGAACGAAAGTAGCAAGACTTAAATCTACAGTTAAATCTTGCTCGATAAAGTTCAGCTCAACAGCGTGATTGTTACTATCTGATAGACCAATTTTTGCGGATTCAGCACACTTTACAATTTGATAGCTCAATTTGTGTTCTTGAGCGTATTGAAGGCGAGACAGTTTCTCTGGTGAATCGGTATCCTTCATTAAATCCGCAAGCAGAGTTTTACAGCTTAAGGCGGCAAACTCTCGTTGTGCACTGATATCGTTAATCGCCACAGCATTCCAAAACGGCTGTTGTGGGATTTTTCGGCTGTTGTTCAACAAGGACTCTGAGCCAAACTCAGGCATCAGCCCTTGCATAGCCAACGAAATATCAATGTCGTTACCGCCAATACGTTGACCACTATGTCCTAAACAATCATTGTTACGATTCGTTTCTAGTAATCGCTCAGGGCTCATTTTTATTAATGAGCAGTCAGTTGTGCCACCGCCAACGTCAACAACTAATACGGATTTTTCCCTGTCTAAACTGGCTTCAAAATCCATACCTGCGGCAATCGGCTCAAATAAGAACTCCACTGCTTGAAAACCTGCACGTTTAGCGGCAACACTCAAAATGGCTTCGGCTTGTTGGTTACTTTCTTCACCTCCAATGGCTTGAAAGTTTACAGGTCGACCAATAACGGCATGAGTAATAGTTGCTTCAAGTTTCTTTTCGGCTTGCTGCTTTACTCGTTGCATCATCAAGGTAACAATGTCTTCAAATAATGCAATTTGATCAGCGCGAAGCCCTTTGGCACCTAAAAATGATTTAGGTGAGCGAACATAAAAGCCTTCTTCTGGCATATCTAGATAATGGTTAAAGGCTTCTTCGCCAATGAATACAGCTTGTTCGTTAGGATCTAAATCTAGCTCGTTTCGAACCGCTTTGGCTCGTCTTAATTGTGAAGAGCGCAGTTTGGCATAATTTGCTTTTTGGTCATCAGGCAGATCTCTGTATACGGCTTCGGCAATCAGTTCTCTATCCATGGCATAAAGCGTCGACATTATGTAGTTGCCATTGTCAGTTAAAGGCACCATTTTTACTGAGTCGTTTTCCATATAACCAATGGAACAATTTGCGCTGCCGTAATCAAAACCTACAAACATATTTACGCCTTTATGCTGTTAAAAAAAGTGCAGTACCATACAGTAGTTTCTTGAAAGAGAAAAGCTGACCTTCTCTAATCTTCATTTCTTGTATTATGCTTTCTTTCGCATCTTGGGTATAATCCCGCCACTCATTTTTGACCTATTGAAGTTTGCGGAACCCTGATGAAGTTTATAGTTAAGTTGTACCCAGAAATTATGATGAAAAGCCGCTCGGTGAGACTACGTTTCACTAAGATGCTTGAGTCGAACATGCGTAACGTCCTAAAACGAGTGGATGATGGCGTGCGGGTGCAGCGTCAGTGGGATCGTATTGTCATGACTTGCCCAAATGAGCCTGAAACGGTTGAAGCTGTTAAAGAGCGCTTGGGCTGTATTCCGGGAATTGCCCATAGCTTGCAAGTTGAAGAGTTTACCTTTGAATCAATCGATCACATTTATCAGCAAGTATTGCCTGTTTACAAAGAACAGTTAGCAGGGAAAACCTTTTGTGTTCGTGTAAAGCGCACGGGTAAGCATGACTTTAACTCTAATGAAGTTGAACGTTATGTGGGTGGTGGCTTAAATCAGTTTACTGAGGCTAAAGGCGTAAAACTAAAAAATCCAGATATCACGGTAAATCTTGAAATCGAACAAGATAAACTGTTCATGGTGGTCAATCGCATTCCTGGTCTAGGTGGTTTCCCAATGGCGACCCAAGAGGATGTATTATCGCTGATCTCTGGGGGGTTCGATTCTGGTGTTTCTAGCTTCCAATTCATTAAAAAGGGTGCTCGTACTCACTATTGCTTCTTTAATCTTGGTGGTGCTCAACATGAGATTGGCGTGAAGCAAGTGGCGTATCACCTGTGGAAAACCTACGGTGAGTCACATAGAGTTAAATTTATTACCATCCCATTTGAAGAGGTGGTGACTGAGATTTTAGAGAAAATCGATAATGGTCAAATGGGGGTAGTGCTTAAGCGCATGATGATGCGTTGTGCAGCTAAAGTTGCTGAGCGTATGAAAATCCAAGCTTTGGTGACTGGTGAAAGTTTAGGTCAGGTATCAAGCCAAACGCTAACAAACTTGAACGTGATTGACCGTTCAACGGATTTATTGATTTTACGTCCACTTATCACTATGGATAAGCAAGACATCATTGATGAAAGCCGTGAGATTGGCACCGAAGACTTTGCTAAATCTATTCCTGAATACTGTGGTGTGATTTCGCAAAAGCCAACGGTTAAAGCAGTTCTGTCAAAAATTGAATCGGAAGAAGAAAAGTTCACCGAAAACTTGATTGAAGAAACAGTTGCGAAAGCTATTGTGATGGACGTTCGTGATATTGCTGAAGAAATGGATCAGCAAGTGACTGAAACTGAAGTGGTAGCGGATCTTCAAGGGCAAGAAATCGTCATTGATATTCGTTCACCTGAAGAAGAAGAGCGCAAGCCTTTGGAAATCGAAGGTGTAGAAGTGAAACACATCCCATTCTACAAGTTGGGAACACAATTTGCGGATTTAGACCAAAGCCATAGCTATTTACTGTTCTGTGACCGTGGTGTAATGAGTAAGCTGCAAGCGCTTTATTTACTAGAACAAGGCTACCAAAACGTTAAGGTGTACCGTCCTTAATTAAGGCTGAATTCATTATCTAAAAAATGAAGATAAGGATAAGCTTTCAGTCTGCTTATTCTTATCTTTGTTCCAATTTATTTCTGATATTTTCCAAAATTTAAACCACATATAATAGGATATTTTAATGGCAAATCAAGGATGCTTTGTATGGGATCAATCTATTGAATTTGAGCTTGAAGAACCTCGAGAAGTTTTGCCGCAAGATGCCCTAGACAGAAGTAAATACGCTGAATTTATTGCTAACTTTTTAGCTGCAGAAGGTTATAACTCAGAAACAGATAAGAAAAGGAATTACGTTCTTAACCTGAATGCAGAATGGGGTGCAGGTAAGACGTATTTTATCAAGCGATTTTATCAGTCTCTTAAGGGAGTTCACCCTGTTGTATATATTGATGCTTGGAAACAGGATTACTCTGATGATCCACTGTTAACAGTTGTTTCATCGATGATTTGCCAGTTAAAGGAGCAAGCTGGGGTTAGTGATGGTTCGGTGAGTAAAGCATCGAAAAACATATTCGAGATAGGTAAGTCAGCCGCGCCCGCTTTAGTTGGGGCTCTGACTAAACGATATGTAGGAATTGATATAAGGGAACTTTTTGATAACGAACAGGACGTAGAATCAGAAGATGAATCCCAAACATCAAAATCAGCGGATTATGGAAATGTTGCGAAAGACTTAACTAATGCATTGTTAAAGGAACATCAAACCAAAGCTCAAGCTATTAGAAACTTAAAGACTGATGTAAAAGAGTGGATAGGAGCTGTGGTTGGGATAAAACAGATACAGTACCCAGCTTTTATATTAATTGATGAACTAGATCGTTGCCGCCCAAGTTACGCTGTAGAAATGCTGGAGGTCATTAAGCATATTTTCGATATTGAAGGTATTGTCTTTGTTATTGCGACGGATACCGACCAGCTTCAACACACTGTAAAAAGTGTTTATGGTTCTGGCTTTGATGCAAGTCGATATCTAGGGCGATTTTTTCATAGCCGATTTATGTTAAAGCAAGCTGAGCTAGAAAAGCTATTACCACTCCATTGTAATATTGATTTGCTCGATTCTGGCTCGTTAAAAGAGAGTCGCAATATTACACTTTGGCCTTTAAACTCACCTGAAAATCATACAAAAAATTTAACGGGTATTTTTTACGCCTTTAATATTCCAGCGAGAACTGCAATCCAAATCATCAATCGAATTACTGCAATTGTAAGCAATTTGAGGGACGGGGCTAAGCTCGATTTGTTGATGCTTACGACTTTGTTTTGTATTCGAGAATTGGATGAGTCTTTGTATCCAGAGCTAGTTAGAAAATATGTTGCTAGTCGATTAGAAGGTCAACATATTACGAATTACTTATATAAAAATTATCATATTGCGTTCAGTGACTTTTATGTGAACTATGAGTTTGAAGGGAGTTTTCATCCATCTGGGTTAGGAGCATCTTACAGTGTCGATCAATGTATAGAACAAGGTTTGTATCATACTGGATTGGAATCTTGTATTAGCTCTATTTTCTTAAATATTTTTAATTGTGGTACAAGAGGTGGTGCGATTGCGATGTCAGTACATAATAAGAAAAGCGAGTTAGTGCATGCTGCTGAAGCGGTTATGAATTCTAGAGAAGGAATGCCAAGTGTAAACCCAAGCACATTTAACTCTGAATTATTAAAATATACTTATTTTGATTCTGAGTTAGAGCAAGTTTCAAGCTCCACATATACTGATCTTGTTGAGCTGGCAGTCAACTTGAGTGAGTAAATCAATTTGAACTTCCCAAAAAGCTCATTTCCACAAGCCATGTCATCTTGTTGACTTGGCTTTTTTTCATCTCCGCTAATTTCTTCAAGACACCAATCATAAAAACAAGGATAATCCCTCACATTCTTGTTTTTCGCTTGAAAGAGCGTACTTCCTTGGACAAACTCAATGGAAATCAAAGTAAATTTTCTTGATAACCTTCGTCTTGAAGCTAAGTTTGACGATTTTACCGTAACCGCTGATCAGCCTATTCGTTATAAAGGTGATGGTTCGGCGCCTAGCCCGTTTGACTACTTTCTTGCATCTTCTGCCTTATGTGCCGCCTACTTTGTAAAGGTGTACTGTAAAGCGCGTGATATCCCGACGGATAATATTCGTCTATCACAAAATAACATTGTTGATCCTGAAAATCGTTATAACCAGATCTTCCAAATTCAGGTTGAATTGCCAGAAGATTTATCTGAGAAAGATCGTCAAGGGATTTTGCGTTCGATTGACCGTTGTACTGTGAAAAAAGTAGTGCAAACCGAGCCAGAATTTAAAATCGAAACTGTAGAAAACCTTGATGCTGATTCTCATGCCATGCTGATGGGCGCACCTGAAGGTGACAGCAGCACGTATATTCTGGGTAAAGATTTACCGCTTGAACAAACCATTGCTAATATGACCGAGCTCCTTGAAGGGCTTGGAATGAAGATTGAGGTCTCTTCATGGCGTAATATTGTACCTAACGTTTGGTCACTGCACATTCGTGATGCCGCATCACCAATGTGTTTTGCCAATGGTAAAGGGGCAACCAAAGAAAGTGCGCTGTGTTCAGCATTAGGTGAATTTATTGAACGCTTGAACTGTAACTTCTTCTATAACGATCAGTTTTTCGGTGAAGAAATTGCAGATAGTGAATTCGTGCATTATCCAAATGAAAAATGGTTTCCGCTTGAAGAGGATGATTCACTGCCTGCAGGCTTGATGGATGACTACTGTTTAGAAATCTACAACCCTGGTGGAGAACTTGCGGGTTCAAACTTGATTGATACCAACTCAGGTCGCATCGACCGCGGTATTTGTGCGATTCCGTATACGCGCAAATCAGATGGTGAAACGGTTTATGTGCCTTCTAACCTGATTGAGAACTTATTCCTAAGTAATGGCATGAGTGCGGGCAATAATCTGCAAGAAGCTGAAGTTCAGTGTTTATCAGAAATTTTCGAGCGAGCGGTTAAGCGTCAAATCATTGAGCAAGAAATTGTTCTGCCAGATGTGCCACAAGAAGTATTGGAAAAATATCCAAGTATTTTGGCTGGTATTAAAGGGTTAGAAGAGCAAGGTTTCCCTGTTGTCGTTAAAGATGCCTCGCTGGGCGGTCAGTTCCCTGTAATGTGTGTGACCTTGATGAACCCAAGAACAGGTGGTGTGTTCGCCTCTTTTGGTGCACATCCAAGTTTTGAAGTAGCACTAGAGCGAAGCTTAACTGAACTACTACAAGGTCGCAGTTTTGAAGGCTTAAACGATGTGCCTAAGCCAACCTTTAGTAGCTTAGCGGTATCAGAGCCAGAAAACTTTGTAGAACACTTTATTGATTCAACGGGTGTCATTTCATGGCGTTTCTTCAGTAACCAAGCGGAATATGACTTCTGCGAGTGGGACTTCTCTGGAACGAATGAAGAGGAGGCTGAAACCTTATTTGGTATTTTAGCGGAGATGGGCAAAGAAGTTTATGTGGCTGAGTTTACCGAACTTGGTGCATCTGCATGTCGTATTCTCGTACCTGATTATTCAGAAGTCTACCCAGTTGAAGATTTGATTTGGGATAATACCAATAAAGCCCTTGATTTCCGCAGTGATATTCTCAATATTCACTCTTTAGATGAAGATGCGCTAGCTGCTTTAGTTGAACGACTAGAAGAAAGCGAGTTAGATAACAACACTGATATTCCTACTCTGATCGGTATTGTGTTTGACGAAAATACTGTTTGGGGGCAGCTCACTATCCTTGAGCTAAAACTTCTTATTTATCTAGCATTAGGTGAATTTGATGCTGCACTTGAGCTGGTGGAAGAGTTCTTACAATATAACGATAACACTATGGCTCGTTGCTTGTTCTACCAAGCGATGCAAGCAGCATTAGAAGTGGTATTAGATGATGAACTGGAGTTAGAACACTTTATTCATAACTTCACTCGTATGTTTGGTGAAGAAGTGATGGAGCAAGTAGTGGGCTCAATTACGGGTGAAGTGACCTTTAGTGGCTTAACACCAACAAGCATGAAACTGGAAGGTATTGAACCGCATTTACGTTTGATAGAGAGTTATAAGAAGTTGCATCAGGCGAGAGCAAAGAAAGCTAAAGAGTAGGCGTAGGCTCATTTTGAATAACAAAAAAACCGCATCACTGTGCGGTTTTTTGTTTGCCTGAAAGAAGATACCGATAGTATTATTCTTCAGAAGTTGATTCGTCAGTTTGCTGCTTTTTTTCAACTTTGGCAATTAAGATTGCTGATGATGACTCATCCATCAAATCTGTAAATAGGTTGTCCATTGAATGATTAAGATCAACTTTGATGTCCTGATGTAGTTGATTAGTGTCAATGGCTGTTTCTGGGATGTCATTTGCAAAAGAAGTTGCAGAAAAACCAAGAGCTATGATGCCGAATAGTGTAGTAAGTTGTTTCATAATTGCTGCCTCAAAATAATAGTCGCTGTTTCCTGATTGACCTCGCTACTACTTGAGGTGCTTCAGAATCCCTTTCTCGATGGCGCAAAATTTATTCGAAAACACTGGTGTTCACAAACGATTAAATGTAATAATTTGGATTAGAAAAACTAATTTGAAATCATCGGTCATTTAGAGTGAATAATTATGCCAAGACGTCTTCCTCCACTTAATGCTGTAAAGGCTTTTGAAGCCGCAGCACGCCACTTGAGCTTTACAAAGGCCGCTGATGAATTATTCGTTACGCAGGCTGCAGTCAGCCATCAAATAAAAGCATTAGAAGAGTATTTAGGATTAAAATTATTTAGGCGAAAGAACCGTTCGTTATTATTAACCGAAGAAGGGCAGGGTTACTTTCTCGATATTAAAGATGTTTTTATTCAATTAGCGGAATCGACAGAGCGTTTATTGGCTCGAAGTGCGACAGGTGCTTTAACCGTTGCTATGTCTCCGAGTTTTGCGATTCAATGGTTAGTGCCTCGTTTAGCAAAGTTTAGTGAGCAAAACCCTGAAATTGATGTGCGTATTAAAGCAGTAGACAGTGATGATGAATCTTTAACGGATGATGTCGATGTTGCTATTTATTATGGTAAAGGAAATTGGCCTGATGTTCGCTTAGATAAACTGCGTAATGAAGTGTTGATGCCAGTTTGTTCTCCTGCATTACTTACTGGAAAAAAACCGTTAGACTCTATATCCGATATTAAGCATCATACTTTACTCCATGATATGAGTCGTGAAGATTGGCAACAATGGGTTAAGCAGAGCGGCCTTAAAAATATTAATGTGAACCAAGGGCCTATCTTTAGTCATTCATCTTTAGTATTGCAAGCAGCTGTTCATGGTCAAGGTATTGCGCTAGGTTACAGTGTTCTTGCTGCGCCCGATATCCAAGCAGGACGTTTAGTGGTACCGTTTCAAGAGGCTTTATTGAGTCCGAATGCCTATTACTTAGTTTGTCAAAACAGCCAAGCTGAGTTGGGGAAAGTAGTGGCATTTCGAGAATGGATGCTGGAGATGTTCGCAAGTGAATCTCAAAGTGAGTTGTTACAATGAATCTGATCGTGAACGGAGAAGGGGATACACTAGTACTGTTTGCTCATGGTGCTGGTGCGGGAATGGATTCAGAGTTTATGCAAGAGTTTGCGGAAAATCTTGCTAAAAGAAATTGTAGAGTTATACGTTTCAATTTTGCTTATATGCAAGCCAATAAAGATGATGGCAAGAAACGTCCACCCGAGAGAATGCCAAGGCTACTCAGCCACTTTGAAACTGTCTTAAAACAAGTGATTGAAGAGCACCAGCCTAAACGTGTGTTTTTGATGGGTAAATCTATGGGAGGTCGAGTTGCAGCGATTTTATCAGAAGCACTTGAAATTCCAGTACTAGGTATCATTTGTGTGGGCTATCCCTTTATACCTATTAAGGGAGGAAATCCAAGACTAGAGCCACTTCAAGGAGCGTCTCATCCTGTTTGTATCATTCAAGGTGAACGCGACCGGTTTGGTAACCGTCAACAGGTGGCTGAATGGGATTTACCCGAAAATGTTGAGGTGCAATGGGTGAACGATGGCGACCATAGTCTGCAGCCTCGTAAAATGTCGGGCTATACTTGGGAGCAGAACTTAAAACAAGCGATAGACTATTGTGAGCAATTCATCGGAGAAATTCATGCGTAAAGGAATATTTTTGATAGCCTGTTTAAGCGGTTTTTTAGCCACAGCGCTTGGAGCATTTGGCTCACATGGCTTAAAGACTGTGGCATCGGGTGAAATGCTACAAATTTTCGGCTTGGCGGTTGAGTATCATTTTTATCATACCCTTGCGTTACTTGCTGCAGCATTAGCTGGACATTGGGTTAAATCCAAATTGTTAGATTATGCCTGTTATGCTTTTATCGCTGGGATTTTGCTTTTTTCAGGCACCTTGTATAGCTATGTCCTCACAGGAACGAAGTTCTTTGCCATGCTAACGCCAATGGGGGGAATGGGCTTTTTGATTGGCTGGTTGATGCTCGCTGCGGCTGTTTATCAGAGTAATTCTGAGGTTCATCCAGAGTAATAACTTTTCTGCTCGTCTAGTTATTTTCGGTTATACTGCCGCATCTTTGAAATTTACCGTTTCTAACATTCATGCAGAACTTAGTATTGTATTGTCGCGCAGGCTATGAAAAAGACTGCGCTGCTGAAATCCAATGGCGTGCCGAAGAGTTATACATAGGTGGCTTTGTAAAAGCTAAGCCTAATGATGCTTATGTGGTATTCCAAACCTTTGAAGCCGATGGTGCCGACAAGTTGATGGAACAAATTAAACTCAATGACTTGGTGTTCGCCAGACAAATGTTTGCCGCTGGCGAATTACTCAAAGACTTACCTGAAAGTGACAGAGTCACCCCAATTGTTGAGTCACTGGCAGACGTTGAAAAAGCCGGTGAGCTAAGAGTTGAAACCCCTGACACCAACGAAGCCAAAGAGCTATCTACTTTTTGTCGCAAGCTAACCGTTCCTTTACGTCAAGGCTTAAAAAAGTCTGGTTCACTTCTTAATAAGGAGCATCCAAAGCGCCCGATCATTCATGTGTGTTTTGTTGCGCCGGGGCAAGCGTATTGTGGTTATTCACTGAGCTACAATACTTCACCTCACTTTATGGGTATTCCAAGACTTAAGTTCCCATCCGATGCACCAAGTCGCTCAACCTTAAAATTGGATGAAGCCTTTTCTCACTTCTTAACCAAAGAAGAGCAAGAAATACGTGCCAAAAGTGGCATGAATGCGGTAGATTTGGGGGCGTGCCCAGGTGGTTGGACGTATCAATTAGTTCGCCGTGGTATGTTCGTATCGGCTGTCGATAATGGTCCTATGAATGAGAAGCTTATGGAAACAGGGCAAATAAAACATTACCGAGAAGATGGTTTTAAGTTTGAACCGCCAAGAAAGAATGTGTATTGGCTGGTATGCGACATGGTGGAAAAACCGTCTCGCGTGGCTGAGTTAATCGAGGACTGGGCGGTAAGAGGTTGGTTTAAAGAAGCCATTTTTAACTTAAAATTGCCGATGAAAAGTCGCTTTAAAGAAGTGCGTCAAATTTTAGCCAAAATGGACGAAATGTTAAGAGAATACGGAGTCGAAGACTTTAAAGTCCAATGTAAGCATTTGTACCACGACAGAGATGAAGTCACAGTTCATCTTTGGTTAAATCCTTCTAAAGAGTTTTAATGTCAATGCAATAATTAAGTGCTCAGCCCGGTGTTGATCTCTTGATTTGTTTTGATGTTGGGACAGCCCCTAAATATGATGTTAAGGATGTAGTTCTGGTTATGAATTATATCCTTTTCAACAACATAAACTTCGCATGAAATATCTTTAATCTGAGTGTATTTAATTGGTTTTATTTAAAGCCAATAGGGTAAGGTTTTAGCAAATTTCATATGAGGCAAAATGTAATGGCATCTACTGGCGCAACAACACAACACTCTTCTTCTCCGATCTTTCACCATATTGATACAGTTGCACTAGTCAATGAACTTAGTGATGTCTATTACCAATGGTCATTAATTCAAACTAGCTTGGGTTGCGATGGCTATATACCAGGGTTAGAAAGTCAAAGTAGCTATCCTGGTAAATTAACAGTGATCCTTAATTATTTTTTTAATAACAGCACTGGTAGTGATAGAGATAAATTACAAAAAATAATCGAGGTTATGGAATCTCCAATAATTGGGAACAGGGCGTTAAAAAAGAGATTAGAGACAAAACTAAATGACCCTGATTACTTTTCAATATACCGACAAAAACCACAAGCTGCGGCCAGTTCTGCTCGTAATTTTCATCAGGCTGCAAAGGGGGGGACTTCAGCTCAACTAACAGATGAAATTGAGCAGTTGAGAACGTCGCTAAGTAATCACGAATACACCCTTGCTCAGCGCGACCGGAAAATAGAACAACTTGAATTGACGACTAAAGAGAAAGTCGATTCGTTACAGCAAAGGCTTGATAGAGCTTTGACTATGAATGCGGAGCTTAGGACTATGCTGGAAAGTAAGGAGAACAGTCTTGTTTCAGCAAATCGACAGGCAGAATTGTTTAGACGGCAAGTTAAAGAACTTCAGCAAAAAGTGGAGTCAATAAAGCAAGTCAATGAAGATTTAGTTGCACAGCACGTTCAAGGCTTACGCCCCCATACTGCTCAAGCTGTTTCCACCAGGTACACCCCACAACCCACACCAACACAAGATGATGGAACAAGAGCCATAAATCGGCAGCCCGTTGTAACTAATCGAGTTAATGAGAGCACAGAAGCAAAACTTGAACGATTCGTCGCTCCTATTCAGCCCTGCTCTGCGAGTATGGTGCAGTTAAGTACCTTATTGAATAAAACGGTATCAATCGCTGATATTTGGGAGCAAATAGGAATTAATCTTTTTTTAAGCCAGAGCGCATTAAACGCATTAAAACAAAAGCCAGGTGCAGACGCAATCGATCATCTGACTGATGTATATTCTAATGCAAGTCGTAGTTTAAGCTGGGAAAAGCACGCCCCTTACATAGGGCTTAAAGGATTTGCTTATTGTGTTTTCTATGCAATGATCAGTAATAATAGGGAAGAGGGTATACCTGATTTAGTGACATTTTTCTCTAAATATAGTTAACCTGAACTTATATGGTTTCCAATGGCCTAGGGGCTAAAATAGTCCTATTGGGTAAGATAAAAGTTTTTTAATTCAGTATGAGTTAAGCCATACTTTGAAAGAATGCATTACGAGAACTTTGTTTTCTATGTGTTCATATGGCAACTGTAAATGTGGTACCACCATCTTCGCAAGTGGAAAAAGATGACGAGGCTATAACTGCAGTTCTAGAGAAAATCAATCAAATAGAGCAAAAAATCTTATTTAATTCGTTCGCCTATGCGCTGGTGATACCTTGTGTGACAAGCCCCGAGACGGGGAGCATGTCAATTAAACTCGCACGGAGTGGGCTTTTCAGCGTTGATTCTTCTTTGTTGTGAAAGCTTAAATTAGCCCGCTAGTTCTTCACTTTCACGCCTCGAATAATGCAACGCTGAAAAAGCCCTGAAAGTTGCATCTTCAAGTATCACGAGTATAGAAGATAAAAAAGGTATCCCTGATGCTAAAAATTTTAGTGAGAAAACATTACTGTTCTTATGGAATCCAACCCGTGAAGTCAAAAAAGCATTAACCAATTTTTTTACCTTTTCTTGAGAAAATCAAGGTTGTATTTTGTGACACATGTAAAGCTATGGTGAAAATCATAGCTTTTTTGTTTCAAGATGACTTCCTACCTTGATATTGGTCAATTCAACGTTAATGAGAATGAATTAGATTAACGCTCGTTTTTGACGCCACAATATTAAGTATGAGTCCATTATGAAGTTATCACCTCTATATTCTGCCATGTTGGCAGTGTCATTTTTTTCAACTCCAACCTTAATTGAAGCCGCAGAAAAGGAAGCTGCTGATAAAGACATTGAAGTGATTCAAGTGCAAGGTGTACGTCGTAAACTTGAGCAAGCTGGTCGCTTAAAAGATGTTATTCAGAAGACCGAAGTGCTTGATTCGTTAATGATCGAAAATAAAAATGCGTTAAACCTGACCGCTGCGATTAATAACGAACCCGGTGTTAACGTGTCTAATGAGTGCTCTATGTGTGGTGTTAAGCGCATTATGCTTAACGGCATGAAAGGGGAGCATACGACGATTTTGGTTGATGGTTTACCAACCCATACACTTATTTCTGGTTTTTATGGTGTTGATGCCATTGCTACAACAGGTATTGATCGAATTGAGGTTGCTCGTGGTGCTGGTGCATCCTTAATTGCGCCAGAGGCTATTGGTGGCACGGTAAATATTATCACCAAGCAAGCGTATGATAATCAGGTTGCTGTTGATATCACTAAAGGCTCACATGACTTTACCGCAATTAAAACAATGGCAACAGGCGTATCAGAAGACGGTACAACGGCTCTCACTTTGGTTGGTCAGTATGATAAACAAGATCAGGAAGACCATGATGACAATGGTGTGAGTGAAGCGCCGTTTATTGAGAACAAATCGCTAACCGCACTTATCAGCCAAGATGTTTCAGACTCCAGTAATATCCAAGTTCGACTCTCTAAGGTTCAATCTGAAATTTTTGGTGGCCCAGTTATTGGCAAGAATGTGAAATCTATTGGTGCAGCGATTGCCAGTTACGATAAAAAAGAATCTGAGCACTTGTTTGAAGATGATGACGTTCGTAAAAAATACATAGGCAAACCATGGGAAACAACCGAGTGGATTAAAACCTCTCGTGATGAAGCTTACATTAAGTACCTTTCTGAATTAACGGATGCAACTGTTGCTGAGTTTGCTGTGAGTTATGCAAAGCATTTGCAAGACTCATTTTATGAAGGCATTGATTATCAAGCTAACGATAAGATGACTTATGCTCGAGCCAAGTTTGATACTGAGTATAACGATGAGTTATCGCTGACTTATGGTTTGGATATTCGTCATGAAAAAATGCGTTCTTCTACAAAAGCGTTAGAAGATAATCCGAAATATCAAAGTGATTCATTTGACTATGAAACTAAAGGTTTATTTTTCCAAAGTACATGGACTCCACTAGATGAATTAGAAATCGCAACAGCTGTTCGTGTCGATAGAGTCATGGCTGACTTTGTTGATCCTAAAAAGACGGGAGTAGAGATTGAAGAAACCTTTATCGCTCCTCGTTTAGATATGCGGTATTTTCATAGTGATGAATTAACTTCTCGTTTCTCAGCTGGACGTGGTTACCGCGCACCATTGTCATTTTTTGAAACGGATCACGGTATTTTGGATGCCAATAAAGGCTATAAAATCGATATCCATGCTTTAGAAGAATCACTGTCAGCCAGTTACTCTTTAGCTTACGATGCCGATGACTTAGCCATCACTACTTCGGTTGCTCACTCTAAAGTTGATAACCTTGCTAGTCTTGAAGAAACGGATTCAGGAGTTCCTTTACTGACTCAGCTAAAAGACAGCGCTTCGGTAACCACCTTCGATATTACCGCAGGTTATACCATCAATGATAATTGGACAGTAAATGCCAGTATTGAGAAATTCGTATACGACAAGAACTTCCGTTCTTCCTATTCAATCGCACCTGTTGAAGAACGCGCAAGCTTTGAAATTCAATATGAAAAAGAGAATCTAAAAGTATTTTGGTCAACAGTGTGGTTTGGTAGTAAAGATTTGGCTAAGTATGGTTACGAGGGTTACAACAAAAGAGGCGATAAGAACACCAAGAAAACTCTGCATGGTCCAGCATTTTCCATTTCAGATATCAAAGCGCAATATCAGCTAACTGAAAGCACAAAAATCTATGCCGGAGTTTCGAATATTTTTGAAGAAACTCAAATTAAACGCGGTGATTCACCGTTGTTCTTCGATGCCAATGGTGACTATGACGTAGCCTATATTTATGGCTCACTTCATGGGCGTGAAATCTATGCTGGCGTTGAAGTCAAACTTTAATGTTATCTCGCTTAGCTTACTCAATAACACAAGTACTTATTTTGAGTGCTTGTGTTTTCTCCCTCAATACTCATGCAATGAATATGACCTTACCGTCTCTTAGAGGTGGACAAGAGCAGGTTGACGTTGCTCAACCGGGTAAACTATCTGTGGTGATGCTGTTTCAACCCGAATGCAGCTGGTGTAAAAAGCAAGCACAACAACTGACTCAGCTTAAGCAACAGTGCCAACAACAATTTCACATCAGTTTAATTGGTACCAATGGTTCTAAGCGGCAACTAAAAAGAAGTCTAAAGTATTACGATAAAGGTCTACAGGCTGCCATAGCCAGTAAGGTCTTTTTAAGAAAAATTGGTGGATTTAAAGCATCGCCTACGACGATTTTTTATGACGAAACTGGCAATAAAGTTGCTAAACGAAGAGGTTATATTCAGCCAGATAAATTCAAAAATGCCATAAAGCTACTGTCAAAGGGAAGGTGCAAGCTGTAATTTTTGAAAGTAAAGTGACAACAAATGACATACATAACTGACGAAAAGCTGACCCTAGATATAGATTGAATTTATGCATAAATATCTATGTGCTACAAGGTGTTATTTACTTGTAGCGACCTTGATATGTCCACTCCTACGGTTCCACTCAGTCCGCCCCCCCAACACAAGCATCTCAGTGCACAGCAATCATTTAATGAAGAAGATAGATGCTGTTTGATTGATGGTGAACAACAACAAATCATAGATTTTCTAAAAATGAACCCTGAAACTCGTTTGGACTTTGTAGTGAAAGGGGAGCCTTTGTTAATTCATTTAGCTAAGTGTTCTGAATACAATAAATTAAACCTTTTTGTCGCCCACTTAAAGCAAAAGGGTGAGCATAAAGCACTTCAATGTGTGTCATCGCAGCGTCAAACATTACTTCACATATTATTTTCCAAGGACATAGATTACTTTGAAGTAGACTTTGATTTGCGTCTTGACGTTATTAGAGAACTAATTCCCCTGATCGAATTGACAAAACTCGATGGGAATGGCGATACCGTTATTGAGCTAGCACTGAAAAAGCCATGGGACGATTTTAGTCCCATTCGGCAAGATGTGCTTCTCAAATTAAAGGAGCAAACTGATAGGCAGCATATTGAAATAAAAGGTGAGCCTCTTTTGGTTTTTATTGCTCGTGAAACGGAATCTTATTCAGAACCTACGTTGGGTCAATTACTCGATAATAAGATTGGTCATGTTGTTGAAGTAGCTGATTTGTCGGAAGTTGAGCCTCTTGAAGATGATCTATTTGTAGGTGCGGGCTCTCCACAGCAAACGACAATGTTTGATGTAGAAATACTTGCAAAAATGAAAATTAGGAGGGGCTCTAAGCCTAGAGTTAGGTCTCAATCAGAAATTAATTTGCCTAAAACCATTGCAGAAGAGCGTTGGGAAGTAACAGAAAAAGCAGGCATTGAAGCGCTTAAACATAATGTCGCTGAACTAGATGAGCAACTTCAGGGTGAAATGGAGGAATATTTTCCTGCTACGTTTGAAGTACCGCATAAGCCTTTTTCAGAGAGGGTAGAGGGTTGGGTTGCTCATACGATGCAGGTCGCAGCTCGAACAATTGATGAAGGTCCTCAGTTGCTAAAAGAAAGATTAGAACAAAAACTGCTTGGACGATTTGAAAGGCAAGATCTTGCACCCTTGCTAATTAATGAAGAGGTTCCCGTCTCCGATGCTCGTAGGCGATCCTCAGTATTTTCTTCGGAGTCATCTGCCGCAGCGATTTCCCCCATTAGAGAGTTAGAAGGGCAGGAACTGGACAATGTTAAAAAGAAGCTTTTACTTTTCAGAAACTATCAAGAAAAAAAGCAGCAAATCAAAAAGCGTGCAGAGGTTGTAGCAGAGACTAATCAAAGTTACCGAGATGCCATTCAAACTCGAAAACACTCTCTATTGCCGGATCCTCACCTTAAATTGACAGTCTCAGGTGATTCTGTGCCTGTTGTTGTGGCATCAACTGAAGAAGTATTACCACCACGGCCTAGTGATACTTATAGTAGTGTCGGAGAACTCAACCATGCTTTAAGGTTATGGCATAAAGCGATTGAGCAAGTCAAAACGGTAAGTGCCAGAGAAAAAATAGGCTGGGATCCCACCTTATTCCTCGCCGAAAAAAAATTACGTGAAATACACCAGCAAGAAAAAGAAGAGACGCAAAAACAATGGCAACACGTTAAAAATGAAGTTCATGCTCATGTAGAAAAATTTAGAGAAAAAAATAAGCAGTTAGCCGATACGAGTTCGTTAGGTGGTTATCAATCTGCACTAGATAAAATGAACTCAGATCTAGAAAGCTTCCACATGGAAGGAGATCTTGAGCAAGCCTCTGGAGTATTGCAGCAAGTCGGTCAATTAGTTCAACTACTGATGGAAGGACGCGACGTAATAAAAGGGTGGAAGTTTGAGAGTATAGATGCGGCGACAAATAGCTTGTCAGCTGCTGCTGGTGCTATTCTCGGAGCAGGAGAGTTGGGGGCAGGGTTTGCTGCTTTTGTATCCCATGGAACTATAAAAGAGGTTGCCGAAGGTATTGCGAGCGGCTGTGGAATAGTCAATGAGATCCAAACTTGTATCAATGAGGTGATACATATGGTGGTTGACATCTGTCATTTAGTTGAAGAGTTCACGGAAGGAGATCCAGTCTTTGGTCCGTTAGAAAATAAAGGCGCTGTTGGTATTCTAAAAAAAGGAGCTGGGTTCGCAAAACAATTGCTTAGGATCATACGGACTTTACTAAAAGCCACAAAAGGGATATTGAATCTTCTTGAGGAGTCAACGTTAGGTGTGGCTCAAGCAATACCTGGATTAGGTATTCTTTTAAACATTATTACCATTACAGAGCGGGCCATTTTTTTAGCCGATAGCGCATTCTCTTACAGTGAACTTTCAGAGTCTAAGCATCGGCTTAAGCAAATTTTAAGTGTCGATCGGAAATTAAACGTGATGTTTTATACTTCAGGAAAGACTAATATTAAAGAGTTAGAGTACATTACTCAAGATGCTGAAAAAATAACACATAGCGCTGATAGACTTTATCAAGTTTCGCTCTCTGATATTTTAGAAGCAAAACGCTATGAGCTCGTCAGAGAATTAAAGTCCATTTGTGGTAAACGCATTTTACGAAATGCCTATGAAATCGCGTTTAACCTAGGTGAAATTTTAGGGGAAGGACTAAAAATAGGCGGTGTTACTGCGGAAGCTGGAATCGTTGTCGGTGCCTCGATATCTATCACAAGGGCTGGAATTACTGGGTTAAATCAATTAAAAAAGCTATATCACTCTCGTCATGAGGATGAAAAATCACCCAAAGCTAAACATCAAAGACGCTGTCGTATTATGGAGACTTTCTTTTTGTTGACATATTATTTCGCTTGTCAAGACTTTTCAGACTCGACTCAATCAGCAAAATATGCGGCACAATATCAAGAGCTAAGACAGTATTTTTATGCAATGGGATTAAGAGCAACGGATATTATCGGTAGAGAAATGAATGATGAACTTCTTAAGTTTGTTTATGAAAAATTAAAACAAAGAGAGCCATAAAAAACCTCAAACAAGTCAAGTAATATTGGTCGGTTAAGAATTTTTGTCGTCGCTCCTGCGTAGGCAGGAGCCTAGGGGGCGTTCCCAATTAGATTTTTGATTTGCTGCTGTTAATTTTGTGTTTAAACAAGGCGGAAAATGTGCGGTGTAGTTACTCTACATAAACATTTGACAACGCAGTTTAAACACAAAATAAACGCAGCCCTACGGGTTACGACTAAAATTCGCAAACTCTTCGTTTCTCATCTTTCGTTTAGTTCACTAAACTTCATTTTTCGTGCCTTGATTTTGCGAATTTTAGGCTGTAACAAATCAAAAAGTCTTTAATTGAGAACGCCCCTAGTGCCTTTGACTTTTTCAAACAAAGAACTGGATACCTGCCTTCGCAGGTATGACGGATTTTAGCTTAACTAACTGACATTATTCTTAAGTCAAAGCTGTTATTAAACCAAAAGCAAAAAATACTTATAGCCTTTCTAGTACTGCATCTGTGAAGTCAGTCGTACCGTGAGTACCACCTAAGTCACGAGTCGTACGATCGCCTGATTCAATCACATCAGCTACTGCTTTACGGATTTTTTCTGCTTTGTCTGCCATGCCTAAGTGCTCAAGCATTTGGATAGAAGCTAGGATCACTGAAGTAGGGTTTGCTAGGTTTTGACCTGCGATATCTGGCGCTGAACCGTGTACTGCTTCAAAGATAGCGGCATCTTTACCTATGTTCGCACCAGGCGCCATACCTAGACCGCCAACAAGACCAGCACATAGATCAGACAGAATGTCACCGAATAAGTTAGTGGTTACGATTACATCGAAGTTCTCTGGATTCATGACCAGTTTCATGCATGTTGCATCAACGATCATTTCTTCGGTTTTGATGTCTGGATACTTCTCACCTACTTCTTTTGCTACTTTTAGGAATAGGCCAGAAGTTGACTTCATGATGTTCGCTTTGTGAACGATAGTTACTTTTTTACGGTTTTCGTTACGCGCTAGCTCATAAGCAAAAGTGGCTATCTTTTCAGCGCCTTCACGAGTGATAACAGACATAGCTTCAGCTGTGCAACCATCTTCAGAAACGGTTTGACCAAGACCTGAGTACATGCCCTGCGTGTTTTCACGAATGGTGATGATATCAATGTCTTCGTAACGGGCTTGAGTACCTTTAAAAGAGTGCACTGGACGAACGTTTGCGTATAGAGAGAACTTTTTACGCAAAGTTACGTTAATTGAAGTAAAGCCACCGCCAACAGGAGTCGTTAATGGACCTTTTAGGGTGATCTTATTTTTTTCAATTAAATCTAGAGTTTGTTGTGGAAGTAGCTCACCGTGCTTTTCTAGGGCAACTAAACCAGCATCAGCAAATTCATATTCAAAATCACAACCGACTTTATCTAGGATTTTTAGAGCAGAATCAATAATGCTTGGGCCAATCCCGTCGCCAGGGATCACGGTAATTGTACGTTTAGACATGAAATATCCTTCAACAGCGTATTTTTTAATTTATTGTGCAAATGAATGTCACTATTTTTGATTTTCTATGCAAACCAAAATAATTTATGACCTTATGGTATGACCACATATTTTAAACAGATTTCACTTTTTTTGACAGAAAATAGTGAGCTATATCGTTCTTTTTTCAATATTGTGAGATTATCTAGTTAAAACCACTCCTAATTAATAAAAAGAGAGGATGACGTGAAGTTTTCTAAACTCGCCGCTGCACTAATGGTGACTGCTTCGGTAGTCATGGTTCCAGTGAGTGAGGCTGCAAAGCCGCTGACACTCCAAGATATAATGAAATTTGAATCATTAACTAAGCCAGTAATTTCTGATAATGGTTCAACTTTGGCCGTAGAAGCTAAGCCTGATAGAGGCGATAGCCGCGTTATTATTAAGGTACTTAATTCTAGTAAATCCTTTGATATCAAGGATGCAGCCAAACCGAAAATCAGTGCCGATGGTCGTTTTGTGGCGATGGTTAAGAGCGTTCCTTTGCTGAAACAAGTAATGGCAGATGCTAAAGAAAAGAAAAAGCTTAAATCTGGGCTTATCTTACTTGATACGCAATCAGGTGAGCAGCAAGTATTCGAAAAAGTAAACTCGTTCGAATTTAATAAAACGGGGTCACACCTGTTAGTTCGCTTTGATGTTGCTAATGAAGACAAAAATAAAGACGATAGAGCTGTCGAATCTAAAAAAACTGAAAAAGGTAAGTCGGTATCTAATGATAAAGTAAAGGTTGATAAGTTTGACCAAGGCTACACGATAAAATTAATTGCCTTGGCAAAAGGTAATGCCAGAGAATACAAAGACGTCACGGCTTATCATTTTGATAAATACGGTAAAAACCTAGTTCTAGCTATTAATGACATTAAAAGTAAAGTCCATAAGTTAGACCGAATTAGTTTATCGAGTAACCAAACACAAACATTATTTAAGTCAGATAGCCTTCAAATCGGTAGCGTAGCAACATCAAATAATGGTGAGTGGGCGGCTTTTACCTCTGGTAAAGCCGAAGACTTACCTTATGGACGAGAATATCAATTAAACCTTGTGTCGTTAGCCGATAACAAAGTTACTCCGATTCGCAATAATTCAGATTGGAAAATAAACCGTTATAGTACGTTATCGTTTTCGAAAAATAGTAAGCGTTTATTTTTCGGACGTGTCCCAGAAGTCAGTCAGCAATTAAGTTTAGCGAAAATTAACAATGTTGATGACTTATACAATGTCAATATTATTGATGATGAACGCAAACTTAGAGTGTGGAATGGCGATGATCCACTGATTAAGCCAAATGAAATCAAACAATATAAAAAAGAATTAAAGCGTACTTATTTAGCTGTGTTTGATCTTGAGAAACAAGACATTGTTCAGCTGGGTGACACTCAGGTTAAAAACGTGCAACTGAGTGAGCAGCCAACTCGATTATTAGCCAAAACCGATAAACCCTATCAAAAAATGATCACTTGGGCAGGTTTCTATAGTGACTATTACCTCGTTGATATCGACTCTGGTAAACAAACTAAGGTGCTAACCCAATATCCAACTTATTGGCAGCCGTCTTTATCACCTAAAGGCAATTACTTAGCATACTACTACCTTGGTAATATTTATCTTTATGATGTTGCCAGCAAAACCAAAACCAATGTATCTAAGGGGTTAAAAGTTGGATTTGCAAACGAAGACCATGATTATCCATCTAACCCGCCAGGATATGGATTTGGCCCGTGGATTGACGGTGAAAAGGCGCTATTAGTCTATGACAAATACGATATTTGGCGTCTAGATATTACTAGCGGTAAGATGACTAAACTTACCAATGGGCGTAAACAAAAGGTTCAATATAGAGTTACTGGCTTAGCGAAAACTGATGAACCAACGTGGTTGAAGTCTGATGAAAAAGTGTTGTTAAAAGGATACAACGACCGCACTAAGTCTGATGATTTTTATCGCCTTAACTTAGCAGGTGGAACTGAGCAGTTAACCGCTGAACCAGTGAAATTAAAAGTGCTTGCTCGCAGTAAAAATGCTAAGACATTAATTTATTCAAAAGAGCGTTATGATATTTTCCCTGATCTATTTGCTGCGAAAGATTATTTAAATCCGCAGCAAGCCGAACAACTGACCAATCTTAACAAACAAATTGAGTCATTTAACTGGGGGAGCGCAGAGTTAGTTCAATGGACGAATTCTGATGGAAAATCACTAGATGGTGTTCTTATCAAACCCGCTAATTATCAAGATGGAAAACGTGTACCAGTATTAGTTTATTATTATCGCTTTATGAGTGACAGGTTGCATTCATTCCCAGATATGAAATTAAACCATAGGCCTAATTTTGCTTGGTTTGTAGATAATGGTTATGCGGTATTCTTACCTGATATTCGTTTTGAAGTAGGCTATCCGGGGTCTTCATCGGTTAAAGCTCTGACTTCAGGTGTGCAACACTTGATTGATATTGGAGTAGCAGATCCCAAAGCCATCGGTATTCAAGGCCATTCATGGGCAGGTTACCAAACCGCTTATGCGGTTACTCAAACCAATATTTTTGCTGCGGCTGTGAGTGGGGCACCTGTGTCTAATATGACAAGTGCTTATAGCGGTATCAGACATGCTTCCGGTCTAGCTCGTCAATTCCAATATGAATCAGGGCAAAGTCGTATAGGTAAGCCGCTTTATGCTGATCCATTAAAGTACATTGAAAACTCGCCAGTATTTTATGCCGACCGTATTCAGACGCCTATGATGATCATGTTTGGTGATAAAGATGGAGCTGTACCATGGGAGCAAGGTATTGAAATGTATTTGGCTATGCGCCGTGCTGGTAAAGATGTGGTGATGCTGCAATATCAAGGTGAGCCACATCACCTGAAACAGTACCCAAATAAACTGGACTATAGCATTAAGATGATGCAGTACTTTGATCATTACTTGAAAGGTAAACCTGCCCCTAAATGGTTAAGCAAAGGAGAAGCTTACTATGAATATAAAAAGAATTAGAACAGCTTTAATCCAGCCACACTCTTAGTGGCTGGATTAGGGCCTGTTGAACTTTCAGGCTTAAATTTTGTGCTGTTTGAGCACTTTTCTGTTCAAGGCGTGAGCAGTGAAGCTTAGCCATCTAAGTAAGCTGATCACAACATAGAACAGGGAGTGCTCAAAAGCATCGAAGACAGCGTAAATTGGTCACTTCTGCTGCGTTATCGTTTGTTTATGTGGGGCAACCACACCACACAAACTCCGCCTTGCATAAGACAACCAATTTATCGCTGCAAAAATAAGCACGAAAGATCAACAGGCCCTAATATGATGTTATATACTCGTGATACTTGAAGATGCAACTTTCAGGGCTTATTCAGCGTTGCATTATTCGAGGCGTGAAAGTGTAGAGCTAGCGGGCTAATAATTTAAGCTTACAAAACAAAGAATGAGCAACGCTGAAAAGCCCACGCAGTGCGAGTTTAATTACCATTTATATTGCCTTATTTAACCTTGAAATAACAATGAAATAACGACAGTTTTTTATGTCGGTAATAACTATTCCTACGGATAAGTATCTTGCCTAAATGGCAATTAATTCTCGCAAAGATCCTGCATCTTCAGGTATCACGAGTATAGGTAATCGGATGGAGAAGTTTGGTTTTTATGCTGCAATATTGGAGGAGACCATATACGGCCTCTAGAAACTCAGTATTTCTAGGGCTAATCGTTCTTCCTTATAAGGCATTTATAAATTTTATCTTTTATATTGATTATACGCTCTGTTCGCTCAACAATTTCACCACAATTCAGAACAGTGATGATTTTCATTGCTGCTGCTGAATATTGAAATGATGGAGATACATTTTTTACAAAATGGAAGAGGAAAGCTCCTCCTGCCATTTTACATCCAATTGAAGTTGGAAGACTTTCAGTTGCATCTACTACCACATGAAGAGGTTCTTTTTCTTGAGATAAAAATAATTCTATTGCGGTCTGGGCTGAACCACTCATAAACCCAATACCTATCGCTTCAGGGCAAGGCAGGATAGTTGATGCTGCTATTGAGTGTGTTACAAAATTAATAGACCAGCGTTTACCCATAAACCAATAGGGATCTTCACTTCTTTTCTCTTGTTCAGCGATGAGTTGTATTATGTTAGGAGCTTCAGAATCTTGTGATACCGCAGAAGTAGCCATTACTAATTACCTTTCTGTAGCTATTACCTTGAGGGTTGATTCTTCAACAGTTTGTTTTCAATAACTAATCATAAATATGTATAAGATATGATTTAACGTCATAGAAAGGCATTTTGGCGGCTTATTGCGAATTTCGGTCATTCCGGACAGCGGTTTCGGGATCATCCGGACAGTCGTGATCCCAGATTTCTCTTAACCTAATTTTTACTACAAGTGTCCGGATTGATCCAGTTTTCGCATAGATTCACCTTCTAATTCTATTCGGTGGCTGTTATGTACCAGCCTATCTAAAATGGCATCTGCTACAGTGGCATTGGTGATCATCTTGAACCACTCTTTCACTGGTAGTTGGCTGATAACGATGGTGCTGCTTTGCTGGTATCTGTCTTCAAGCACTTCAAGTAAATACCCTGATTGAGCCTGGTTAAGCTTCTCAAGTCCCCAGTCATCGATGATCAAGAGAGACTTTTTAGCTAGATTCAGTAACAGCTTTTGGTAACTCCCATCCAGTTTGCTCGCCGCTAGATCGTCAAGTAAGCGACTCAGCCTAAAGTATTTGGCTGTTTGATACTGCTCGCAAGCTTGATCGGCCAAGGCGCAGCCGACAAAGGTTTTACCTGCTCCAGTTGCTCCTGTTATGAGTATATTCTGGTGTTTATGCAGGTAAGTTCCAGTGCCAAGCTCCGCCATCATTTTTCGATTTAAGCCTCTACCTTGCTTATAGGTTATCTGGCTCATTTGAGCATTAAGCCTCAGCTTGGCTTGCCTCTTGAGTGACTTTACCTTGTTTTGATTTCGATGAAGGATCTCATGCTCTAGCAAAAGGCTTAGCCGTTCTTCAAAGCTAAGCTCATTGTACGTAGAAGCTTGTTCACGCTGTTGCTCTAGAGCATGTACCATATTACTCAAGCGTAAAGTTCTAAATTGCTCATTGATCTGTTCCATTGTCATACCTCCTAATGGTAACTATCTGGGCCACGAACATTGCGGTGCTGGATATTGGGCGTGGTTGTCGGATCAGAAACAAGTTTGCCTTCTCGATGGTGTTCAAGCAGGTTTTTGATAAAGCCGTAGTAAGGTTTTTCAGCCATTAAGGCGTCTTGGCAAGCTTGCTCTAACCGAGCATCTCCATAGCGTCTACTCAAATTAAGTATCCCTAAGCAGGAGTTAAATGCTTGAGCTGGGTGCTTCTGTTTAAGCATGAGTTGTTGCACTACATTTTCGGTACTTGCACCGATAGCGTTGCCCCAACTCATTATTCTTTCTGGTGTCCATTTGTAATTTTGGTATTGATGAGCTTCAGGCATGTGCTCGTCAATAGTGCTTTTTTTACCAACAACTGAACTGGTGGGATGTTGTGCGACAAGCA
>NZ_ML014772.1 GCF_003675895.1 Parashewanella curva | reverse complement strand
ATTTCAGAACTTGGATTAAAAGGTTGGCACGAAGAACGATTTGCTTTTCAAAGTTAGAGAGTATGCACGACACTGTAATTGGTTTGTTAATCAATCGTGTAGAATTTGGAATTGATATTCATGCATATCACTAAATTAGGACACTACCACTTGTTCCACCTCTGACTATGGCTGTGGATGAAATATCCAAAGCAATACCTGAATCTTCAACCCAACATTCCTCTCGTGAAGCATATGTTGCAGAAACGTCTCTGATTACAGCTGGAGATGAAAATACGAAATCATTACCTGAGGATCCTGCACAAGGTCCTCACCAAGAAACAGAACCTACCGTTTCCCCACAAGAAACTCCCCTATTTGTTTCGCAGCCCAGCTTTCACCCTGAACCTATAGGAAGAGATACCCTTACAAGGTTCCTCTCACCGAAAACATCTAAAAAAACTTCTTCGGCAAGAGGAGAAACCTTATTTTACCCACCTAGGTCCCGTAAGTTAACCACAAAGGGAAATAAGGAAAAAACGATTCAACAACAAACTGCGCAACATCCACTATTAGAAAAAAATCAAGACAGCGTAGACGAATCTATGTTCTAACTTTCTGCTTCAGACAACTTCCACAAACACACCAAATTTGCAATAAACCATAAGTCTTTAATTAAAAAGTGGCCTGTTGTAGAAAGAATGGTTTCTGCTGAAAACGCCCCTTCAGCCGTAAATAAAAACGTTTGAGTAACAACAAATACCGCACCAGACATCAATACCGCAGGTAGAAGGAATTGACGTTTAAAAATCGCCGCAATAACTAATGCCATCGCAATTAAGTCATACACACCAATCAGATCTGAAGTGGTTTGTACATCCCAAATCTTGTACATCCATGACATCAATGGCGAAGTGTTAACTAGACTTTCAATCCCTTTAGCCTCTAGCTCAGTAAACTTCATGCCGCCGATCCAAAGTAACACTAAAATTACTGGAAACGCAGCGATGAATTTTTGTATCGTTTTATCCAAGTGTGGCAATAAAATTAATAAGCCAACGGAAAGTAAAGCAAAATACTTTATCACCCCTTGGCCAGCCCCAATCGCAGGAAAACCACCTAATGACGAAATCCACATCTTTGATGAAAACAAAGCAATCAGTGGCACTGCCCCAATAATGGTTAACCACACACCAAGCACTTTTTTGTATTCAGTCTTTTTAATAGCCATTAAAGAAAAGATAGCTACTAATAGAAAACTCACTGCTGCGGTAACGTTAAATACTGCGCCAGAAGCAACTGATTCCAGATGATAAAAATCTGTAACTATGGTGATGTGCCTGTGGTCACCCATCAGTAACATACTCAGCCCCATCAAAGCAGAAGATACGGCTAATAAAACATAAACAGGTGTTGGGATTGAGGCTTTCATATACTTCATCTCTCGTTGACATTTACTTCAATTGATTACCAGACCCGAGAAAGCACATTTGAATTTCATAATTTATCGCTATTAATCAGTTAATGATTGGTATAGCTATTCACTTTGTCGGCAAATTAACCCAAAACGGTATATGATTTTAATTGTAGATTTGTATTGGAGTACTAAGAAATGGATGTTCTTACTTTAGTGTTAACAGGTTTATCGTTTATTTACTTAATTGCTGGCGCTATCGCCACCTTGTATGTTGTTATTAGTTATTTACTCAATGGCTATACCGTATTTGATGCTCCTAGAAAGCCATCAATGCCTTTTAGGTATAAAGTCAGTTACATTTTCGTTATGCTCAATATCTTTCCTTACTTTTATATTGCTTTTATCAAAGAAATTTTATCATTACACAAAAACGTAGCGCTTGGTAAAGCAGCTAACTCAGGATAGTATCATAAGAACTATCAACTCATTCTAAAGAAAACTAATTGAAAACCATAGGATTACTCGGTGGAATGAGTTGGGAATCAACTGCTAGCTATTACAAGGCCATCAATGAAGGTGTAAAAGCTGAACTGGGTGGCTTACATTCGGCCAAAATTTGTCTTTATAGTGTAGATTTTAATGAAATAGAAACTCTGCAGCACCAAGGAAAGTGGGACACAACTGCTGCTATTCTATCTCGGGCTGCTCAAAAGGTTGAGGCTGCTGGCGCAGACTTTCTACTTATCTGCACCAACACCATGCACAGAGTAGCTGAAGAAGTTCAAAAGGCTATTTCCATCCCTCTTATTCACATTGCAGATGCCACTGCCGAAAGATTGATTGAAGATAAAATCAACCGTGTAGGACTTCTTGGTACTCGATTTACCATGGAGCAAGATTTTTATAAAAAGCAGATTTCTGATCAATTCGATATCGAGGTCATTGTTCCAAACGAAAAAGAACAAGAATATGTTCATCGAGTGATTTATCAAGAGCTATGTCAAGGAAAGATCAATGATGAATCACGCTTACAATACCTTAGCATCATGGACAATTTATATGCTCAAGGTGCGCAAGCCATTATTTTAGGCTGCACTGAAATCGCCTTACTTATTCAGCAACAACATACTCCAATCCCACTGTATGACACAACACAAATTCATGCCGAAAGTGCAGTGGCGTTATCATTACAAGAATCATTACCAAATAGTCACGATAGCTCCGAGAGTTGACTTTTTAACCTTTCGTAACGCAAAATCCCATTTGTTTTCTTGGTCAATTCCATTAAATTCAGCATAACATTCTACATACCTAGGCTTGATAAGTTCTTCCCGCTGCTCAGCTCTAACAAATTCATCAAAATTTATTGGCTGATTTAAAAAATAGCAAAAATCAATAACAGCCTTCGGGAGGTTTTCAAATGAATTTGGATTATACAGGAACGTAAGCAGCATCATAAAATTAGGTAATGTTCTTATGGTGTGGCATCCAGAGTATAAATTTACAAAATCAGTCACCCCCACTTCACCTATCTGAAACAAAGATTTTAAGTTAGCCTGCACATATTGCTGCTCCTTGATCTTACTCTCTGGTATTAAGCATACATTGACAACATAAGTGGCCAACTTCATGGTCTTAATGAGTAAGAAAAATCGCAATAAAAATGTAATGGCTATTTCTATTGCTTGGCTATCTAATTCAATTTCATCAGCTAAGGCTTGATACACTCCTTGCAAGTACGAACAATTTTTTAACGATAATATTCGTCCATCTTTGTTTTCATGCACCAAAAAGAAAATAAGTTGCTCTAATGCTGTAAAACTAACGTTTTGATTTATCAGCCTCTCTTTTTGATAAAACATTGATACTGTATTTTGCTGAAATAGTTTTTCTTCATATGTCAGATAATGAGTATTCTTAATTGTTTCATCGGCATGACCGCAATCGTGATGAGCAAAACCTCCACAGTTCATTTCCCGACCATGAGCTTTAACGGTATACCTAAAACACATTCCAATTGGATATACAGAATGACAATGTGCTTTATTAAAAGAAGCTAAATTTAACTCCCCTAAACAGGGCAGAAGAAGACAACGATCATTTTTAAATTCCACATGGGGATCAAAAAAATTCACTGTCTGGCTACGAAAGAGTTGTTTAAATTCAACAAAAAAGTATTTTGGCTCTGTACACAATGCAAACCAAGGCAGCTTCATTATTGATCTTAACCCCTCATTGCAAAAATAATGATCATTCCAATTTTCTCCAAAAAAAGCCTCATGCAGCCTTGAGCTATAAAGTAACTTTGACGGCCTTTTTCCGAGCTCCTTTAACTGCGACTCATAAGTCAGGTATCCTCTAATATGTGCCAGTTTTTAGCTAAATATTAAAGACTCTGAATAAGGGAAATTATTGGATCGGAGAGATTCGATTTCTATTTTAAGTTGTACATAACACTCGGTAAGTTGCTCTAAAGTGACAGGGCAGCCTTCTACAGGTTCAACAATAACATCATGGAAAATTTTTAAGTCCGCATAAGTGACCAGCAGCCAGTCAGTAAGTTGCTCAATAATTTGTAGAAACTCTGGCAGGAATTCCGTGACGTGTGAAAGTCGTGACTGAAGCTCAGAAAGCTTAACCATATGCTTAGGATGAACTAAAGCGGAGTTACAGCCCAAGAATGGTAAAGTTGTTTCAATAAAATATTGCCATTCACTTATTGAGCTCGGTGGATTTTGCTCGAATTGACTAATGCGTTTATAGAACTGGAGAAACACTTCAGCGCTTGATTCGGGGATGAATAAACGTGCTTCAATCACGTCACAGATGGACGCCATGCCGGGCATAGGAAAGTCACCTGAGATCACTTTTTGTGTTAATGCTTCTGATTGCTCTAAGGTTAAATATTCAAGCTGCTGAAATAAGAGGGTATTGCGTTCAAGATTTTTTTCTAATCCATTAAGTGTAAGTTTTGCTTTTAATGCTTTAGCTTCGTTTTGCACTGTGGCTAATTTATCCGTTGCCACCTCAGTATTTGAAGCGCTCACCGGCTTTGCTTGAGCGAGATAATTACCCGTTGGATTAGGTGAGCAATCAGAACAATCTAAGGTATATTTCCCTAAAATCGGCTTGTGTACTTCAGCCACTTGCTGTTGAGCTTCTCCCCAACGAATACTTTGAACACCTTCTAACATGCCCAAATAAATGATTACATTGATACCATGAGTTAACGATATATCTTCTCAGTAAAATGTAAATGAAGGTTAATTACCTTTAACAAATCATGCATCCTCCAAACCTACTGTTTGGCATTTAAAAGATGATTATCTTCTTAGGGATTTTGTTAATCACAATGTCATCATAAAAAACATCAAAGAAAGAAAGAAAGAAAGAAAGAAGGATGGAGTTATGCGTCTGATTCATTTTTTTGGGGCTGCTCTATTACTCAGTAGCTATGCCTATGCTGCCAGTACTTTCAACCATAGCCCAAATACCATATCAAGCAGTGTTGTAGTAAAAACCGGTGCGTTTAATAACTTCACCGAGTCTCAGTTGCCCCAAGCTCCGAATGGGCTTTCTTGTACTGTCACTCAAAATGTTGTTCTTACCTCCCAGTCGGAGGTGGATGACTTTCCAACGAAATACACTCCTGACTGCACCTATGTCGAAATTCAGGGAGATTTATTAATTACAGGCTCAGATATATCAGACCTATCCAACCTAGAAGGTATTGTGGCCATTGTTGGAAATTTGTATCTATCAAAAAACCCTAAGCTTTTGAACTTACAAAGGCTTTATAGATTGGCAACGGTAACCAAGAGCATTGAGATTGCCCATAATCCAGCTTTAGAATCCTTAGAGGGACTGAATGCGCTTAATGATGTAACTGGGGCTTTAGTGATTTTAGATAACCCTAACCTCCAAGATTTAGAGGGATTGATGGGGTTACAATATGTCGGTGCTGATTTGGTGATTTCAGATGACAATAATTTAACTTCACTTTCAGGCCTTAACCTACTCAAGTCGGTTGGAGGTGAGTTCGGTATAAATAACAATCAAAGCCTTACCTCTCTATCTGGTACACCTAAGCTAACTCAAATAGGTAACCTGCATATCCAAAGCAACACAAAATTAACTGACTTATCAGGCCTACCCACATTTGACGAAATTACGGGTTATATTGAGATCGGTGGAAATGATCATTTACAAAGCTTGAATGGCCTAAACCTTAATTCTCATACTGTTGGTTCACTAGCCATTGTTGATAACCCAACACTAACAGATATGAATGCATTGCAAATGCTTCAAGATGTAAAACAAAGTATCAATATCAGCGGCAATGGCGAATTAACCACACTTTTAGGGCTTCATAACATTACACCGCTCGATCCCAGTACCGATAAACCCACAAAATCACTGACACTAGAAAACGAAACAAAACTCACTGATTGCATTGGGATTTGCCCGTTTTTGTCTTGGGTCGGTCCTAATCAATTACAGACTGAAAATTTAACCAGTGAATGTATGAGAATCGTTGGAAATAAGGCATGTCCCTAACGGGCATTGATTCATAATAGTAAAATTAAAAAAACCTATAGTCAGATACGCTGTTAATTCGCTAAAATGGACGGCTATTTACTTTTTCATCAATCAGTGTTGAAGATCGCCAATGAAATCACATATTCAATCTTTGCTAGAGCAAACCTTACAGTCCTTAATTGAACAAGGCGTTGTCCCGACCGATGTTCAGGCACGCATTCAGGTTGACCGAACCAAGGATAAGAGTCACGGTGACTTCGCCACTAACCTAGCGATGATGCTAACTAAAGCCGCTCGTAGAAATCCACGAGAGTTAGCACAACTGATCATCGACAACCTACCAGAATCAAGTCATGTGGATAAGGTTGAGATTGCAGGCCCTGGTTTTATTAACTTCTTTATAGATGACAATGCTCTTGCGAATCAACTGCAAGAAGCACTTGCAGATCCTAAGTTAGGCGTGACTTTACCAGAATCACAAACCATTGTGGTGGATTACTCTTCGCCTAACCTTGCAAAAGAAATGCACGTTGGTCATTTACGTTCCTCGATTATCGGTGACAGCGTTGTCCGCACTTTAGAATTCTTGGGTCACAAGGTGATCCGTCAAAATCATGTGGGTGACTGGGGTACTCAGTTCGGTATGCTTTTAGCCTACATGGAAGAGTTGCAAGCGAAAGATGAAGGCAAAGCCAGTCTTGAACTCTCTGACTTAGAAACCTTTTATCGCGCCGCCAAAGTACGTTTTGATGAATCAGAAGAATTCGCCACTCGTGCCCGTAAGCTTGTGGTCGAGTTGCAATCAGGTGATGAGTACTGCAACAAACTATGGCGTCAATTTAACGATATTTCATTAAGTCACTGCCACCAAGTCTACGCAAAGTTAGGCGTAAGCTTAACTCGTGACGATGTGCGTGGTGAAAGCACATACAATGATGACTTACAACAAGTCGTAGCCGATTTAGATGCTCAAGGTTTACTTAGCGAAAGTGAAGGCGCAAAAGTAGTATTCCAAGACGAGTTTAAAACTAAAGACGGTGAGCCACTGCCTGTGATCATCCAAAAAGCCGATGGCGGCTTTTTGTATGCAACAACCGATTTAGCAGCTATGCGTTATCGTGCCAATGTACTCAAAGCCGATCGTGCTTTGTACTTTGTCGATCTTCGCCAAGGTCTTCACTTCCAGCAAGTTTTTAGCCTAGCTAAGCTAGCGAAATTTGTACCAGAATCAGTATCACTAGAGCACTTAGGCTTTGGTACCATGAACGGTGAAGACGGACGCCCATTCAAGACTCGTAGTGGTGGCGTAGTTAAGTTAGTCGACCTTCTGGATGAAGCCGTTGAACGGGCAGTTGAATTGGTTCGAAGTAAAAACCCTAATATGGATGAAGCAGAAGTTCAGCACATCGCTAAGGTTGTAGGCATTAGCTCTGTTAAATACGCTGACCTTTCAAAAAACCGTACTAGCGACTATATTTTCAGCTTCGACCAAATGTTGAGCTTTGAAGGCAATACCGCGCCATACTTATTATATGCTTACACTCGTGTAGCGGGTATTTTCAAAAAAGCTCAGGATATTGATTTAACTGATGCAAAAATTGTTCTTGAGCATGAAAAAGAGAAAGATCTGGGTACTAAACTAGGACAGTTCAATGAGATATTAAGCCGAGTTAGTGCCAAAGGACAGCCTCATGTGCTTTGTGGCTACCTATTTGAATTAGCAGGGGCTTTCTCAAGCTTTTACGAAGCTTGCCCAGTATTAAGTGCAGAAACTGAAGCACAAAAACACAGCCGATTACAATTGGCTAAGCTCACGGCACAGACTTTAAAACAAGGTCTGGCGCTTCTAGGGATTGAAACGTTAGAGAAGATGTAATGAGCCGAGATTACGCTAATCGTAAGCCGACTAAACGCACACCTCGTAGCAAGAAAAAGCAAGCGCCTTCATCGCGTTTGCCTATTATACCTTTGCTGATCGCCACTATTGGCATTGGCGGCTTTGGCTATTTCTTATGGAATATCAAAGACAGTGCAGAAACGACTCAGCCTGTTTCGAAACCTGTAAAAACAAAGCCTAAGCCTAAAAATGAGCTGCCTCCGAAACCCCAAGATAAATGGAGTTATCAAGACATACTTGAAAACAAAGAAGTTCAGGTAGATGTGCCAAAGAAAGAACCGCAGCCTAACAGAAGCTATCAAATGCAATGTGGTTCTTTTAGGAGTGAAGCTCAAGCAGAAAGTATGAGAGCCAAAATTGCTTTTCAAGGGTTAAGTTCCAACGTTCGCAGAACTGAAGGTAAAAATGGTGTTTGGTATCGAGTATATCTTGGTCCCTACGACCGTAAACGAGCAGCCGAAAGAGAGCGCCATAAACTGCAAGCCATTTCGATTAATACTTGTATTATTTTGCTAAAGAAAGACAATTAATATCTAGAGGGCGTTCCCAATTAAAGACTTTTTGATTTGTTACTGCCTAAAATTTGCAAAATCAAGGCACGAAGAATGAAGTTTAGTGGACTAAACGAAAGATGAGTAACGAAGAGTTTGCAAATTTTAGGTGTAACCCGAAGGGCTGCGTTTCTTTTTTGTTTAAAGTGCGTTGTCAAATGTTCGTGTAGATTGCTACACTTCACATTTTCCGCCTTGTTTAACCTAAAAAATTAACAGCGGCAAATCAAAAATCTAATTGGGAACGCCCTCTAGGGCGTGCCCTAATAAAGAGCACCTGATTAAGTACGGTGCTCAGATTTTTCTTTGTTAAAATTAATTTTATTTTACAAATCAATAAATACTTACTTACCCATATATAATTGTTTGAAAACAAAACGGTAGGAAAGTGGTATGTCTGGTGTAGCAACTCATTGCGTTCATGCTCATGAACAGCTTGCTGATTACCTTTGGCAAAATCCAACAACATCAAACTTTGAAGATGGCAAACGTGTCTTTCAAATAAATGGGACTAAATATAATCGAGCATTAAAGGTGAGAGTTATCAGCAAGCCTAGAAGCCTTGCCGATCTCATATATGCAGCTTTTCATGCATTGTTGTCTATGCATAACCGTGAGGTATTTAGCCATACTTTACACAATAATGGGATAACGGCAGCCTCTAATCGGAGCGAGCACTCCTCTCAGTGCGTCACTCTAAAAGCGAAGTACAAAGAAGGAGTTACCATTAACCCTTCCTATAATTCAAATCTTCATCAATTTTTTATCGAGCAACCTCAACTAGCAAAAGAAGCTAAAAAACATGTAGATAGGCTCAAAGATGTTCCTCACTCTCCATTATGGTACTGCTACAATTGCCCAATAAAAGGAATTGAGCTAAATGGAACAAATGCTGTTGTAATGGAGCATAATGGAGAAGCGATAGTCGTGTCTCGAGAAGGTATTCGAAGCCAGCTTTTAAATAACAACCTTAAACAAAGTAAAATAAGTAGGGACATGATTATGCGATCTGAATTTAAGCAATTTACATACGACCTATGTCCCAAACACGGTTTTTTAGAATACTTGGCTGACTACCCTACTTTTCGTAAAACCTTCGATGAAAAACCAAAACAACAATGATTTGGTTTTCATGACACGTGAAATATAAAACCTTTCTATATCTGTAAAGGGCATTAAACCTTTTAGTTTTCTAGGCTATTTTCAACCGCCAAACCACTTGGAACAGAATCGGGGATCAAATGGGATAAATCCCTTGCCCTTGGATCGGTTTGCGCATTCATAAACGGCACCAAGATCTGTCGGTGTAAACCAAGTTCACCATCGCCCATTCGTTTTCCTTCCTCCAACGTTAGACGTCCACTGTCAGCGACGACTTGTTCAACCTTAGTTTGGTTATACTCATCCGTACGAATAAAACCATAAGCTTTGCCATCAAACGATGGTACCGGAAAGGTTTTCAACAACTGCTTTTCACTTTCAGACACTTCATCTTCAAATGTAGGTTGATGAACAAACCCTGCTAAGATTCTGTCGTAGCCGGTATATAAGTTGATCCAAAATCGTTCAGGTATCGCATAGGTTTGAGTATGACTCCATAATTCACTGAATTGCCCCAAATGCGCATAGGGCGCTGTTAATGCGACATTAAATAATGGTGCGGTGCGAAACTTGGCTCTGTCGTTAGAATTACCCGTGATCCGTTCACGTCCAAAATCTTCAAATCCTGAATTTCCATCCCCTTTACCCGGCCCAAATTGCGCCACCGATAAGCTGTGAAAATCAAAATCAGACATGACTGCACCTTTGTGACAATTCACACATCCAGTTTCAAAAAAGAAGTGAGCACCACGAGTAGTATCTTCATCGAGACGATCTGGATTATTCAATTCACCATTATCGGCGACATCAGCAATTACTGCTTGCCAAGGATTTCGTCTAAAATCAAACCCTCGGATCTCAAAAGCTGCAATGGCGTTGGCGGCATGAGCAAACGTCATATCCTTGAACTCAACACCGGGATAGGCTGTTTCAAACATTTCTACATATTGTGGAATATTGCCCAGCCTAGTCATTAAGCCTTGCCAAATCTCAGTAAAATCTTCGGCATCAAAGCCCGCCAATTCATTCCCGTCTTTGGCTTCACCTCTCATTTCATGGGTATCAGCTACTGGAAACATAGCTTGAGCTGCGACTACACCATATCCCTGAAACCCTTCTTCAGCTTGATTTGCAAAAAATACGGCCTCCATTTCTGGTGTCAGGTCGCCTGTTGCATCGGCGGGAGTGCTAAGCTTGTTTTGATCATCCATCTGCACTCGGCCATCCCAGAACATGTTTTTAAACAAGTCTAAATTAAACAAAGGTTGCGCATGGCGGGCGATCACTTCACCTCCTGTGCGATTTTGTCCAAGCCCTTGCCCACCAGCACCTAATGATAAGGCCCGAGCATCACCCGAGGCTAACAAAGGGTGATGGCAACTCATGCATGAAGTATCTTTATTACCACTCAATATTTTATCAAATGCCAACGCCTGACCAAGTTCAAACATACTATCCGTTACCAGTGGTGCATCGGCTAAAGGTTGCAGATTGTGTGATCGAATATGGTTAACCAGCTCTTGTCTGATCACTTCTATCTCTTTAATAATTGAGGTGGTTTTGATGGGATCGGCTTCTGGCAAAATCAATTGCGCATTATCGATGATCATACGGCGCACATTCGTACCTTGTAACGCACTATTGATAATGCTGCCAAACGCCGTAAAGTAATCGGCTCCCTCACCAATTTGTTGGCGTACATTTTCAGAGAATACTGAGCTATCACTAGAAAGCTGAGTTGCTAAATCCTTCGCTAGTCTCTGATATAACTCACCTTCATTATGGTGATTATGCAAATAAGCAATGAGTGCGAGAGTAAAACCGTACTCGGCTTCTGGGCTGCTCTCCCCTGCAACCTTCGTTATTAAATCTAAAGGCTTGAGTGTTGCTATATTAATTTCTGAGTTCAAACCAAAGGCCATGGTAACTTTTTGATAATATTGACCATTGATGACGCTGTTCAATCCACCCCCTTGCTCCACGGCCAATTGCACTGCGATTTCAGTTAATGGGGAGACAGTAAAGGCAAATTCTGAACCATCATCTCCTGACAAGTTTGCCATCATTCGCATAGGAGAAGTGTCTTGATTGGTTTGTCTTTCAGTAAACTCATCAACATAGCGCCCGCCTGAGCAGGTAATTAACACATCGCCTTGAAGTTGAATGTTATTGCCAAAATCGACAAAACCGACATCGTCTGTTTCAGCGGTTGCCACAGGCTCTCTTAACTCTCCACTACTGATTGACGCCAGTGTGCAACGCCCTCCTGACACAGGACCTTTTACAAAAGTGGCTGAAACTTGATATTTGGGTTGATTTTGAATGGGAGGTTCAGAGGGATTATTGTCGTTAGCAGAGTCACTACTGCTGCCACCACAGGCTGATAACGTAAAAAACAGTCCAAGATAAATTTTACGGAAATGTATCATAGGCAAGGTACCACCATTTTGTTGTTTTTTTGTTAACCGTAGTGGATTTAGCCGCTGATGTATTTAGTCTTTACATAGATTTACTTTTGGCATTACCTCGTTGAATATGGCAGTCTTTACTAATACTTCGAGTAAAGTAGGTTCTTATGGCTAATATCGTCTTTATTGCTACTAGTCTTGATGGCTATATTGCAGATAAAAATCGCAGTGTGGATTGGCTTCACACTGTTCCAAATCCTGATAACTTAGATATGGGGTTTGATGCACATATGGAAAGAATAGATGCACTGATAATGGGGCGAAATACCATGGAGTTGGTGCTGAGCTTTGACTGCGATTGGCCGTATAACAAACCTGTATTTGTGCTCAGTAACACCTTGGAACAAATACCTTCTGGATATGAAGACAAAATCCAGCTGATCAAAGGTGAACTGTCAGAGATCATCAAGCAGCTTAAACTTAAAGGATATGAAGATATTTATATTGATGGCGGCATCACTATTCAGCAATTTTTAAAACAAGATTTAATCGACGAAATGCTAATTACCACCATTCCTATCGTATTAGGTGGCGGTATTCCTCTTTTCGCAGAATTAGCCCACCCCATAGAATTTCGATGTGTTGAATCAATACATTTCAATAATGGCGTAGGTCAAAATCGTTTTGTTCGTTATCGTGGAAGTGAATGAGAGTAAATAAAACATAAACCAGAATAAAATATCACCACAAAGTATTTCACTAAACCTTTTGAATTTGAAAAAGTTAAGCGAAGTACTTTGCAAATCGGCACTTCCAATGGCTGTTCCTTCAACGTCTGCGAATCTGGACACGCGTTTTTTATCTGAGCTATGCGCTTATGAAAAGCCAAAAATGCTTATTCAAAATGGCCACCAATTTGAAGTGTCAGAGAGCAGTACTGGGGAGTTTAGCGTTAAACATGCCACATTCATGGAACAAAAAAGCAAACCTGCCAATCCATCAAATACCCGAAGGTTCGTTTTATGGGTGGTGAAACTTCTCCCCGATAGTCTTGCATCTAGACTTCCATTTCATCACAAAAATAGCCCTTTTAGTTTAGCGCACCAAGCTAAGCAACTTGAAAGGAAAATGAATCAACAACCTAACCTTTTATTGCGTGGTTGCCAGCAAGGCAACTTAGCTGACATACAAAAAGCCATCCGACTGGGCGTAAACCTCAACATCAAAAATAAACAAGGGGACTCACCCCTTAAACTTGCCACTATTCATAAGCATCACGGAGCCATTTTCATGCTTTTAAAGCATGGTGCAAATGTTGATATCACTGACGAAAAAGGCAAAACACCTTTAATGCTAGCAGCAAGGTGCGGCGAAACAAAAGCAATAGCCACACTCATAAACTATCGGGCTAATATCAATAAACAATGCAAATATGGGTGGACACCACTCATGGAAGCCCTTAAATATAATCAGCCTGAAGCCGCCAAGTTACTCATTTCGAACAACGTTAATCTTGATATACAAGCAAAAAATGGTTGGACTGCAATCATGGTTGCGCTGAAATATACCACTACTGAGGTTGTAAGGCTTATTCTGACGCGCCAGCCTAATCTTCGCCTAACAAATAATCATGGCTGGTCTCCCCTTATGATGGCATCAGTATACTTCACAACTGAAATTCCACAGCTTATTCTAGAGAACGCGCCTGAACTTCTTACTTTACAAAAAGATGATGGCTGCACAGCGTTAATACTTGCGGCTTCATTTGGCCATTTAGAAACTGTACAACTTTTACTATCAAAACACCCTGACCTCAATGTCCAAAATTCAAAAGGCATGACAGCGATAATGGTAGCTGCGAGATACGGTCAGATAGAAGCCGTTAACCTGTTATTGAGACAAAGCCCAAATTTAAATTTACAAAGTAATGCGAAATACACAGCATTAATGCTGGCCATAGATGAAGGTCACCTTGACATTGCTCAGGCTTTACTCACACAGCAGCAAGACTTTACTTTACAAGATATTGATGGTTGGTCAGCGTTTACATTTTCGGCTAAATATGGCCACACTGGCATAATGAGTTCAATACTCACACAGCAACCAGACTTAAATATCGATGAACCATGCACTGGTGGTTGGACAGCATTAATGATTGCTACACATTATGGTCGATTGAGTGTGGTCAATGATTTAATTAAATTGAATGCGAATAATAATCTGCAAAATTCAGAAGGAAAAAGTGCCTTGCATCTCGCTGTTGAGCAAGGCGATATCGATATTGTTGAGAGGTTACTCACTCGTAAGCCAAATCTGGCTCTCAAAGACAACACTGGGTTCACCCCGCTTCATCTAGCCGCCAAACATGGGCACCATAAAATAGTTAAAATGCTGCTTGAGAAAGGAGCAAATAATAATATAAAAAGTCCTTCAGGTTTAACACCTGAAGAACTCGCCTTCATTTATAGGAACTTTAAGTCACTCGCCTACATCACGACACACTGATATAGCTATAATGAGCTCTCAAGTTAAAACGTCTTTCCTAAAAAGAAATAGACCGTAGAATTACCACCATCGGCATAACCAAAACCTAACGCCGCAGGGCCGAATTGCGTTTGTGTCCCTAAAAATACACTGCCGCCATAAATCAAATCGCTAAATGAGACGTCACTGCGATTCAACCACACATTACCAGCTTCAACACTAGTGCCCAGATAGAGTGGCAAAGAGTTTAACCCGAGCACACCTCTGCCTAAATCATATTGGTACATCAATGCAGCGAATGCTTTATGGTTTCCAAGTAACGCATCACGATGATAGCCAGAGAGATTCAAAAAGCCACCTAGTTCAGCAGGCTCTGCTACCAACTCTCCTTTCGTATTATTGGCACTTTCAAAATCTAATTTACCTACAAAAATATGGTTACCAACATTTATCGCGCCTTTCCAGTTCAGTTGGTAATGCAAATTAAAGTCCGAAGAGAAATTTTCATCCTGACGAGTAACATCACTACGGCCAAATTCTACCCCTATAGTCAGCCTATCTCCCTCGGTTGGAAAACTGATACTGTCTAAATCATCATAACCTAGGCTAAAATAGCCACCATAGCCTCTTATATCAAAGCTTGATTTTAGAACTGCATTGCTAGAGATACGCCCATATAACGCTCTCATTCCTAGTTCAGCAAATCCAGTATACCCAAGAGTTACACCAATTCCTGACTCCACGTTATGAGTACGACGAGAGACATCAAGCGTAAGTTTATTGTTATCAAATACACCTTGCTTCTTTTTCGTAAAGGTATAGCGACTTCTGAAGTACAGGTTGTGTGAACCATCAATAGGTTGATAAAACTCGGTCAAAAATCGTTTGTTATCTCCCACTTTTAACTCATTGCGCCATTCCCCACCATTATCAGTGATATCTGTCAAGGTATAAGCTAAATCAACACTGACATATGAGCCAATCTCTAAATCATCTTCCCAGTTCAACCCAAACTGAAAATAATTCGGCCCCCACGATTTCGCTTTTGTTGTTAGAGTGAGGATTCGACCTTGTGGCGTATCGGAAAACTCGGTAATAACCTTTTCAAACTTGTTCAGTGCATATACCCGTTTAATGGCATTTTGCAACTGCTGCTTAGTAACGGGTTTCCCCTCATGAATATCAAAAGCGTTTAAAATGATATTCGCACTGGTTTGTGAGTCATTATTTAATACTATCTTGTAAATAGGTTGGGTTAATGGTGAAGCTATATTTTGTTTTATTTTAGCTTTATGAGCTTGATAACTGGCATATTGACTAGTTGGCATAGACAAACGCTTAAGCTTCACGAGTTGTGTTTTGGCTGCAGTTTCACCCAACTGATACACCTTGGGTAAGATACTAAAATCTGTTGTACTTAATGAACCAACTTTAGGGCGGATCAGTATGTCTTTCTCGTTCAATAAAGCGATTTGTTTTTGAGTGCTGGCATTGGTCATCATTGTCGATAGTTGGTTTAATACTGCTACCGCATCATTAAGCTTGGATTTCTTTGCTAATGACGAACCTATATCAACTGCAATAACAATGTCCGCTCCCATCGCTTTTACTACATCAACCGGCATATTGTTGGAAATTCCGCCATCAACCAGTAACTTGTCACCGTAAGAAAGCGGTTGCAATGCGCCAGGAACCGTCGCTGAAGCTTGCATCGCAAATACCAAACTACCTTTATCAATCACCACAGCATGACTTGTGATCAAATCAGTCGCGACAGCACGGTATGGGATCGCTAATTGATCAAAGCTGTCAAATTTATGGACTAGCCCTGTTGAGTTACGTAATAACTCTGACATGGTTTGCCCTAGCAATATACCAGCTGGGGATTTTAATTTGTCATCGCTGTAGCCCAAAAACAAAGGAACATTGAATTTATCTCGATTCTCTTTATCCCTGAAACTAAGATCCTGACGAGGAATAATGTCTGAATATCCCTTATCCCATTTGGTAGACAGCATGATTTTTTTTATTTCATCAGCACTGTAACCCAGTGCATACATGCCACCAACGTAAGCACCAATACTCGTTCCAGCAATATAATCAACAGGAATGTGGTTTTCTTCTAATACTTTTAAAACACCAATGTGGGCTGCACCTTTCGCTCCGCCACCACTGAGAACTAATCCAATTTTAGGACGGGCAGAAACAGACTGAACCATAAGACTAATGGTAAGCAATAGACCTATTATCAGTGTTTTTTTCATTGATTAGATTTCTCTTTCAAGTTCGTCGGCATGTTCAAGATATTGTTCGATACCTTTAATATCAAGAGGCCTAGAAAAGTAGTATCCCTGCATAAGGTAACAACCACGCCCTATTAGGTGCTCAAGTTGTTCGTACGTTTCAATACCTTCTGCCACCACTTTTAACTTCAAGTTACGCGCTAACTCGACAATACTGTTAACAATAGCTTGGTCAGCACGATTGTGGGCAATATCAATGATAAATTTACGATCGATCTTTAAGGTATTCACTTTAAAGTTTCGCAAATAAGCTAGGGACGAATAGCCCGTGCCAAAATCATCAATCGCCACTTCAACGCCCATGGCATGTAGCTCTGACAAATGCGATTGGGCAATATTCAGTTCATTCATCAACACACCTTCGGTAATTTCTAGGCCAACACTGCTAGGCGAAACACCTGTCTGTTCGATAGCTGACTTAACGGTTGCAACATAATCTGGCTGACGGAAATGTGCGGCAGAAACGTTAATAGAAAGCCTAAATTTACGTTGATATCTTCCCTGCCATTTTGCCAACTGCCTTAGTGAAGCAAACAGCACCCAGCGATCAATATCAACAATCAAACCACACTTTTCAGCGACAGGGATGAAAATATCAGGACGAATATAACCTTTTTGAGTATGATTCCAGCGCAACAGTGCTTCCATACCTACAATCTGATCGTCATCCAATACACTGATCTGGGGCTGAAAATTCAGTTCAAACTCATGCTTTTTAAACGCATAACGAAGATCATGCTCTAACTGCAATTGATATTGATTTTCTTGATAACGAGATAAAGAATAATATTGATGGTTACCGCGACCTTCATCTTTGGCATGATACATAGACAAATCCGCATTTTTGATCAAGCCTTCCGCGGTTAAAGCATGATCGGGAAACAAACTGATACCAATACTGGTGCTGATATAAAACTCACGACCATTAATAATAAACGGCGTTTCAATTTGTTTTAAGATAATGCTAGCCAAATGATCAAGTTGGGCGATGTCCGTCACTTGCTTAATCAAAACAACGAACTCATCACCACCAAAACGACATAAAATCGTATTTTTACCGATGGAGTCTATAAGCCGTTTAGAAGCTTCCATCAACACCGCATCTCCCATGCTGTGTCCATAGGTATCATTGATGTCTTTAAACCGATCAAGATCTAAGAACATCAAAGCTAACTGCTGACTTTCTTGTTTCGCTTCATGAATAGCTTGTGCAAGCTCACGATTAAACAAAGTTCGATTGGGCAAACCCGTTAAGCCATCGTAGTTTGCAAGTTGCCTCAGCTCTGCTTCAGTACGCTTACGCTCTGTAATGTCGGAGAACACAGCCACATAATGCGCTTCTGTTTGCATTCGAGACTGCATTGCTGACAAGTTTACCCAAACAGGACAAGATGGATTGCCATCGGTAATAAAGGCAAGTTCACCATGCCAGTATGGATTGTCTTCAAGCAATGCATCCATACAGTATTCTTCTCGCTCTAAGGCAAGCAAATCACAAAAGTTTCGATGTATTAGTGCCTTTTCTTCAACACCAATGATGGACTGTGCCGCTTTATTAGAAAGAATAACTTGTTGTTCGGAGTCAAAAATCAAAATGCCTTCAGAGGTATTTTCGAAAGACTCTCCTATCATACTTAATTTATTTTCAAGGTTTCGAGTACTGGTAATATCGGTTGAGATACCGGAAACAGTGTTAATCGTTCCGTCTTCAATATCTACTTTAGTTGGCCTACCTTTGGTTCGGATCCAACGCCAGCTGCCATCACGGTGTTGAAGACGATATTCCAGCTCAAAAGAATCTTGCTTGCCTGTGAGCATTCTCTCCCAATGCTCTAGTACATATGCTTTATCGTCTGGGTGTATATTAAGTTCATCTACTGAACGAATTGAATGATTCTGATCTTTATCAAAAATCTTGTTGTAGTTACCCAGCTTAACTTGCAGATTCTTGGGCTCCCACTCCCACAAAAATGAGTCACTGCTCTTCAATGCTTGATGCAAACGCTCTTGGGTATTCAGTAATTCTTGGTTCAATACCTTAGTTTTACGAGTTCGCGCTTGATGGCGCATTAAAAATATCCCTAACAGCACAAAGATGCTGAAGCTCACAACAGTCTTAAACTGCTGAGACTGCCACCAGTTTTGTAATATGGTAAATGAGTAAATATAAGGCTTTTTGTTCTGCATCCCATTTACATCACCATATAACTCTAAGGTATATTGTCCTGGTGCGAGGGAGGACAAATTAATGACAGAATGATTTGAGAGCTGAATAAATCCTTGTTTGCTTTCTACCCCTAATTTGTTAAACCGATAGGAAAGGTGATTTAAATTTGCTTCAAGGTAATCATGGGTGGCGAGCTTCAAACTCAATAAACTGACATCAGGTTCAAACACCTCAGTTTTTGTCGGGCTCAGTCTAATTTCTTCTCTATCGGGATAATACGCCGTAATTTGCGCTAGAAAAACACCGTCATTAATCAGTCGGTTTTTGATCTTATCAGGGTCAAGTAACATCACACCTTTAGTAGTACCGACATAAAAGCCAGCATCAGGGTGATAAAAAGCAGAGCCTTCATTAAAGTCAGCTTTCAACAAACCATCACTCTGTTCAAGCACTGTTACTTGTTGTGTATTGAGCATGTTGCTGGCAATCAATTTGTCATCACAGCCGACGAATAACCTTTCTTCTACCTTGCGAATAAAATATACCGCTTCGCAATGAGTACCCCAACGCTGATTTAATGACTCAGCCCGTGTATCATTTGTTTTATATTCAAATACGCCTCGGTTAAAAGTACCAAACCAAAGGGTATTATTATCGACTTGAATGATTTCACTGATGGTAGGAATCGTTTTAAAACCAAAAAAATCACTATCAAACTTCGTCACTTTATCATTTTGGATAAAACCAAACTGTTTGAATCGAGCAAACCATAGTTTGCCGTCTGCTGCTAGATGTAAGCTCCTGACTGATTCCACTTGATCAGGCAATTTTTGAAGTATGCTCGATTTAACAACTTGAGACGAATCAATATCCCAAAAGTACAAACCAGAAGAGGTTGCAAACCAATACCGACTTTTCTCGGGATCAAACACCACATCATAGGTGGTTTTGTTTTCTAGCGAGCTATCTGTTCCAGCCCAATCCGCGAATCGAGTGATGTGCTTGGTAAGAGGGTTTAGAATAAACAGGCCATCAGTACTGCTGAGCAATAATTGACTACCTTGAAATGGTTTAATAAAAAATACGGTTTCATTTGCTGCGAGCTCAGGCAACATTATGGGTTCAACTTGATGGGTTTTCCTATTAATGTGAACGACATAATTGGCGGTGGCCACCCATAATTCATCATTATCGCCATACATATTCCAAATGTCCTGAGACGGCAACATGTATTCGGACTTTCTAGATATTTCATCGGTAATAAAGTCTGGAGTCTCATTAAAAATAGCGACGCCACGATGATTACCAATACCCCAAATCAAATTGGTTTTGTCAGCAAAAAGTTTTTCTACTTGCTCGCCCTGCTCAACATCATGTAGGTGCTGTTCAGTTAAAGACCAAATTTTCATTCCCTTTTCGGTAACCAACCAAAGCTCATCGTGGGAATCAGAAGCCACTGAAAATACGGCTTGTTTCAAATGTTGTTTGTGGCTGATCTTACTATCATCATACTGCAGTCGATATAGACCATTATTGGCAGCTAACCATACATGCTGTTTTTTATCTGAAATGATCTGATTAATAACAGCATCTTTACCAGACCAAGATTGAATTGTGACTTTGAAGGTTTTTGTATCTATTACCGCAATTTGGTTTTCGCTGTATGCCAATAAATGCTGCTCATCCATTTGCACAAGACCAATAAATTTGAAGTCATCATTCGTTACTAAACGCGCAATTTCGGTTGCTGGCTTATCCAAACTTTCAACAAAATAAAGTCGTCCTTGTTGAGTTAATAGGTGAAAGCTACGATTTCCATATTTAACCACCCCAGCTAACCCATTTATCGGTTTACCTTGAAAAGCACGAAAATGATTGAGTTCGGTAAATCGATTCGTACGTTCATCAAAGACAAAAAGCTCGGATAACGTACTCACCAATATTTGTTTATCGTCTAAACAGGCACCATTTACAAAAAACTCGTTATAAAAGTGTTCTTGTTGTCTACTACCGACTTTTTCAATACCGGTGTTCATTGCTCTAAACAAGCCTTTTTCAGTTAACAGCCAGCTGAAACCATCACCATCAAAAATGACTTTTTGAACCATGGTATCTAAGCCATCATTTTCATTCATCATGCGCCGAGAAGCGTGCTCAGAATGAGCATTAGATAAGCCTGAAAAGACCATAAAAAATAAACAAAACAACAACGCAGGTATTTTGGTCATAGCGAGTCCGACAATCTTCTTCTCTGATACTCTTTAGGACAAACCCTAGTAGCACCACCTTTTATTCGTGCTCTCTGATGATACAGAAACAAACAGAATGAGACGATAATACGACAAATTTATTACAAAGGTTTTAAAAACTTGAGAAATCTTACAGCACAACATTCTATAAAATCAAAGTTTTATAGTTTTTGTCTCAATTTATTAAACAATCTTATTATATAAGACACTTTACAACCTGAAACTCTTCATCAGTAACATTGCTCATCACTAAAACAACTTGAGTGTTCGGAGTGTTTTTAGGGAGTTCTGATAAAAACAATTCTTGAATATGTAATGAATTGTTCTCTCCTAAATATTTTTCAATTTGTTCCCCGATTATTAGATAGATATTTTTCACTTTAGATTGCTTTAAAGCATCGAGCCATTGGACTGGCGGACTACAAACAAGGTAGAGATTCTTTAAATCATCTTTGCATAGTATTGTAAAAGCATTAAGTTCAGTTAGTTCTACGTTCCGCCACGCCTTTTTTTTGCCAAGGCCGTAGTCTGTTGTGGTCAACTGCAAAGAAGTTGAAGCTTCAATCAGAGAAGCAGACATCATTCCTTTACCCGCACACAATTCAACTATGGGTCGGTCAAACTTACTCAGTAGTATTGCCAATTCATCAGCAAAGCATTTTGAAGAAAACGTGAAAATACCCAGCTCGCGGTGAAGATGAAGCAACAGTTTGTAAAAGCATTGAATTTCAACTGGCTCAGTTAATTCATAATGTGAACATCCATGAGGACAATTAATCCACTTACCAACTATGCTGGTTTTTTGCGCTAAATCATAAAATCCATTAAAAGAATCTGGAATGTCACACAAAACCATTGCTTTAATGTTATCCAGATGCAGTGATAACACAGAGTAATCCAAATTTGATATTACTTTGCTTTCCAAAAGCTCTCTGAGTTCAACTACGGCATGTGAAAACATTGTCCAAAATTTTTTATGGTCTTGAATCAGGAGATCTTCTAAGGTGATGTTTTTACTTAACAAATTTTCGATTAACCATTGCCGTTGCTCACTAAGTATCGGTATTTGTTTGTAGCAGCGCTCAACAATAATTAACTTCTCAAGCGATTCAACCAAATCTTCAATGGTCTTAACATAAAATTGCACTTGCTCTGTCAGTAATATTTGAACTTCATATTTCTGCTCTATGCTATTGGTACCTTCTTGTGGTCCAATTGAAGGATGAGAATGAAACTCTTGGTTTTTCTGCGTTTGTTGGGGATTACCTTCTGATTGGCTAAAGCATTGCCCTTCTTTTGGTTCAAAAAGCGCTACAACTTCTTGAGACTGTTCAGGTAAAACTTGGGGTTGCACATTACTTGAGCCGAGAATCTCTGAAGTCATAATCATTCGACTGAGTTAATGATTTTTGACAAAATAACAAATTCATTCTTCATTATTAGTTAAATTTCGTTAATCTCAGGCATAAAAAAGCCCCGACTATGTCGAGGCCTTTAAAGTAAAGCTAATTATTAGTCTTCAGCAACAACTGAAACTTTAACGATAGCTTTAACTTCAGTGTGAAGTTGAACGTCAATTTCGAACTCACCAGTGTGACGTAGCGCACCGTGTGGGAGACGAACTTCAGCTTTAGCCAGTTCAACACCAGCAGCAGTAACTGCATCAGCGATATCGCGAGTACCGATAGAACCGAATAGTTTACCTTCTTCACCCGCTTTAGAAGCGATAACAACAGCTTCTAGAGCAGCTAGCTTTTCAGCGCGCTCATTAGCTACTGCTAATTCACCAGCAAGTTTAGCTTCAAGCTCTTGACGACGCTCTTCGAAGAATTTTTCGTTTTCTTCGTTAGCAACAACTGCTTTACCTTGAGGTAAAAGGAAGTTACGAGCATAACCAGCTTTAACTGATACTTTGTCACCTAGGTTACCTAGGTTAGCAATTTTATCTAGTAGAATTACGTACATTATCAAATCCTCTATATTTGACTGCTATTACTGATGTAGATCAGTGTATGGCAGTAGAGAAAGATAACGAGCACGCTTGATAGCGCGAGCTAGTTGGCGTTGATATTTAGCACTAGTACCAGTGATACGGCTAGGAACGATCTTACCGCTTTCAGTGATGTAGTTCTTTAAAGTGGCAATATCTTTGTAATCAATTTCTGTCACACCTTCAGCAGTGAAACGACAGAACTTACGACGACGGAAATAACGTGCCATATTGACAGTCTCCTAAGTTTTCAATTCGACTTGTTCGGCATGAAGTACGGTCTTTTGTTGACCATTGCGACTGGTTTGTAATGAAATAAAACCGTCGACTTTAACTTCCATGCCAGCTTCTAAACTTTCAGCGATGAGCGCAAAACGCTCGCCACTTAAAACCACCTTCATTTGCAGATAAATGTTACGGAGCATATCGGCTTCATAACGCTGCGATTTGTGTTCCAACAGAAACACCCAATGTGGAATACCTGATGGACTCTTTAAGCGTTTCAAGCGAGCAATTTCACCTGATAGGCTTAAGTGGTTAGTGGTCACTTAGAAAGTTACTCAGCGGCTGCTTCAGCGCTTTCTTTGGTTTCACTTGCTGGCTTTTCTGCAGCTGGAGCACGACGAGAATCACGCTCTTCTTTTGCTTTAGCCATTGGTGAAGCTTCAGTCACAGCATGCTTAGTACGCATTACCATGCTACGCAGTACAGCGTCGTTGAAACGGAAAGCTGTTTCTAGTTCTTCAATCGCTTCTGCAGTTGCTTCAACGTTCATAAGAACGTAGTGTGCTTTGTGCAGCTCAAGAATTGGGTAAGCCAATTGACGACGGCCCCAATCTTCTAGGCGGTGAACGGTACCGTTTGCAGCGGTGATAACACCGGTGTAACGCTCAATCATACCTTGAACTTGTTCACTTTGATCTGGGTGAACCATAAATACGATTTCGTAATGACGCATTTATTGCTCCTTACGGTTAATTAGCCTCTTGTTGGGATCAGTCAAACCAGTTTGAGGCAAGGAACGGATTATTTGGACTGAATTAGGCGCGAGATAATACAGAAACCCAGTCAAAAATACAAGGATAAAAATAATTCTTGAGGTCTTCTCAGATGCTTAGATAAGAGTTACTGAGTTATTGGAGGATCAAAAAGAATACCGGCATCCGCCCATAAACTTTCATGTTGAGGTCTGTAACTTTGCTGGATAAAAAGAATCGCACTGTCATCGGTCACCTGAACATACTCTATCGTCCATCTGGAGTCATCACAAGAACCGTTCTTACAACCCCATTGACCCACTTTCATGCGGGTTAATAGCTTTAATTCAATGTCATTACTTATCCCCAAATCATTTTCTAACACATCTTTTGGCAATATTAGCTTTAAACATTCGAACTCGTCTTTATCCCCTAAGCAGGTTTGTCCCTCTGGTGAAGTCCAAGAATAACTACTATTCCAGTGCACATCGATATCAGAAATTTTATATTTTTTTAAAGGGTTAAACATTGCTTTTAAATTCAATTGCTCACTTAATTGACTTGCAGCACTTTGAGCTATCTGAGCAGTTTGAAGATTAGAAAGCACTGGAGGGTTTCTGAAGCAAATGATCTAAAGCATGTTAATGCCAGCGGCATCAATAGCATTGGAACAAAAAGATATTCTCTAGACATATTCACCTCATGACTTTTCCTCGAACCTATAACAATTCACCATTGAGGTGTAATATTCATTTTTTATATCTCATTTAAGATAGAGCTAATCCTGTTGTAGCTATTGGATATTTTTTGATAACGAACTAGTTGACCAATGGCGGTAGAAATTCAATACCCGCAGGGAACCAAAACTGATTGGAGGTGTTACTGTCGCCATACAAATCAACGCTACCATCATTCACCTGAACATAGGCGATACGCCAAACTGGGACACCTTTTATCTCTTCATCAACCGATTGAGAGAATCGAGTATTTAACAGCAGCTTGAAATCAGTATCATTGGTAATATTAAGGCGTTGTTTTAACGTGTCTTTTGAAAACTCTAATTCACTGCATGCTTGAGTAACGCTAGGTGAAGATTGGCAAACCTGTCCATCAGGCGTCTTCCAGTCGTGCAGACTACTTTTCCAATCAATACCTTTTAAATCCTTAAAAATATAGGTTTTCAGGGGGTTGTATATCGGAGAAAGGGTTAAATCCTTTCGCAACTGGCTAATAAGTCCTTGTGTAATTTGAGCCGTCAGTTGATTCGACATCGAAGGCGTGGGTGCGGAGTAAACCGAAAAAGTATGACTCAATAACAAGATAAACAACAAACTTTTTTTAGTTAACATTCTCATTTTCACCTCGCTTACTTGTTCCAATTACTCCAAATTACAATGAGTCTTCATTGTGGTGAAAGATTTATTTTTTATATCTGATTCTAGAGTGGTTACTTCCTCAAAAGCTCAAAAGAGCCGAATACGCAACAACCAATTGACTCAGTTGCCGTTTAGCTTGTTCGATCTCTAGGCTATAATTACCATTTTTTTGATTTTGAATAAGAAAGTCGACGGTATCTTTCTGCTTAAAGCAGCTATTCAGCACTTCAGCTATTTTTCTCTGAATTTTTGAATAGTTTTCAGGCAGTAACACATTTTCAGGTGTGAGCTTTATATCACCCAGTTCATATTCTCCCTTTTTCAAACATTCGTAGAGCATACGGGCAGAAATCGGTTGTTTACGACCTTTGATAAACACAGGATCTCGCAATGAATAGTTTGAAGCACTATCTCGTAAAACCGTTGGAAAGCCCTGCTGGTCAAGCTGATTTAATGCTTTAACTAGATCTTCAAGAGTCTGATCTTTATTCATTTTAACTCGCATTACAATTTCAGCAGTAACGCTTATGCCCACCGCTAATACGATACCTCCAACGACACCGCCCGCCCAAGCAATCCCGCCGACAGCCACACCACTAAGGCCACATATTTCCGTTGGATAAAATATCATACCAACGGTAGTAACCAGCCCTCCCCATATAGGACAACCGATTGATGTGCCATAGGTACAGACACAGAGATCTTGATCCCCAAAAAAAGTATGTCGTTGATAATTTGACAAAGCTAAGCTGTATGCATGAAGTCCGCGAGGTAATTTATCATCCTGAGTCGGCTGCTGACTAATGACAGGGCTTTTGGTATCTGTACCTGAAAATTGGGCAAATGGAGAAAAAGGAGCAATTTGTGTAGCGTCATACTTTTTTTGAGTTGAACCAGCAAAAAAAAGATGTTGTTTTGCTTCCGAGTCAGATACAGCTAATCGTTTGTCTGCTGAGGTCAGTCTTAAAAAGTCACAACATATATTATATAAAGCTTGAGCCATAACGTTACGCCCAGTGAACCTTGATTCACTGGAATACCAAACAGCTTGGAAATCAATGTGTAGTTAAAGTTAATTCACTAAAAATTATGAAACTTTTTTTCAACTAGTGACTCAAACGCGCGCTTGAACGCTCATATTACTCAATTGCCGCTTGTCTTTGCCTTACTGCTTCAAACAAGCAAATACCCGTCGCCACCGACACATTCAAACTCGAAACCGTTCCCGCCATAGGGATCGAAATCAAACTGTCACACGCTTCACGAGTTAAACGACGTAAACCTTTACCTTCAGCGCCCATAGCAATGGCTAACGCACCTTTCATATCGGCATGATAAATATCGCTATCCGCTTCACCAGCGGTACCTAAAATCCAAACGCCTTGTTGCTGAATATGGCGCATAGTTCGGGCAAGGTTAGTCACCTGAAACACTGGTACCACTTCTGCCGCTCCGCATGCGACTTTACTCACTGTTGAAGTTATAGAAACAGAGTTGTCTTTTGGAATAATAATACCGTGTACACCAGCGGCATCTGCATTCCTTAAACAAGCACCAAGGTTATGAGGATCGGTGACACCGTCTAAAATCAATAAGAAAGGCTGCTCGGTTTTCTCAAGCAATATATCGAGGTCTTTTTCAATTAACGCTTTTGCAGGTTTAACCCTTACAACGATACCTTGATGTTGATGAGATTGCGCTTTGTCATCTAGCACTTTACGGGATGCACGCTGCAAAGTAATACCAAAGTTTTGGGCCAATTTAATCACTTTGTGCAAGCGATCATCGTCACGACCTTGTAGTAGCCAAAGCTCTAATACACGTTCAGGGGATTGTTTTAACAAGGATTCGACGGCATGAAGGCCGTACATGATTTCAGACTTTTTCATAAAAAATCGCTGCACTCAAAAAGAATGCAGCGATTGTAGTGTTTTTTTACTCGAATACCAAACGAAGTAACGACAGATTTGTATGTCGGTCAACGAAGTAACGACAGGTTTGTATATCGGTCAACGAAGTAACAACAGGAGTGTATCTCAGTCAACACATCTCTATTTTTTTTTCTTGCTATTAGTTAGACTATTCTTTTCTGCTTCAACAACCCACAAATATACAGTTCTCATTATTAATTCAAACTGATTTTGGGTCTGAACGCTTGATGGCCCTCGTTGGTAGCGAAGTTTCATCACGGTTTTGAAAACAATCTCTTGATAATTTTCACGATTAATTTCACCGTTCTCGAACTTACGATGAAGCTCTAATCCAGCGCAAAGGGTCATCGTTCTTCCAACCCCAGCACGGCAATGAATGATAAAGTTTTGATATTTATACTTCGCTAACTCTTTTATTAACTCGTCAAATTCTTCAGTTGAAACGGCACCGTGATCTCGCCATATTTTGCAATGAAATCTTCTGATTAGCTTGACTTCACGATTAAATGTCACTTTATACACACTGGTGCTTCTAACCTTTGATTCCGTAGGTTCAGTAGCAAGTTTTACAATCAGCTCAGGAGAAACTTTGTGATCTTTATTAGAAGGTTGGTCAATTTCATCATGAGCATTCTTCGGCTTTACACCAAAAGAGAAAGCAACTTGCGAATCCATGGCCTTTTCCCTTTCTTTCCTGGTTGCCTTTGCTTTCACATTTTTAGGAAGTGGGTAGTAAGGAACACAATCTTTGTCCCCCTTTTGTGTTAAGTCGATAATTATGTCGGTATTATTTTGCATCGCCATCAACCAGAAATGTGCTGCTTCCTCTTTATTAATAGGATACTGTGTAGCAATGTGCTTTTGTTGATCGAGCAAATCAACATAATTAGAATGCATTGCATTTTGTTTTATATCAAAACCATCAACACTATTTAATATCACATGAGTTTTAAGGGAACAGCTAATATCTGTGAATCGAGCAAATGGAGGATTTGGCAGGCAAACTTCCAATTGTTCCCTTTCACCAGATGCTTGGCGAACTAGATAACTAGTTACATCAGTGAGGTTCTCAAACAGCACTTTGATTCTTGGCTGTGTTGGCTCAAAATTTTTGGCTCCCCCACTTGTTTTGTAATTTTTAAATAGATCACTACCGACCATGTCTTCTGTAGTTAAAGGGAGCTGTAAAGATTTGAACTCTGGTTCTTCCGAATTTTGACGATGATATTTGACTAGTCCTGCGTGGCTCTCATTCTGTTCGCTGCATTGATTAACATCATGCTCAAATAATTTTTCATCCCTCTGCGAAGGTTCATCAGCAGAATCCAAACGTTCAGTAAGAGGAGTTAAATTCGGTGGCACCCTTGAAGCCATAACACATCCTATTTATAACATTTCAATAAACCTATACAAAAAGTTTATGTTACAAATATGGAAGTACAACTTAACAATTATTAATAAATAGTTAAAAGGCTGTGTCAGGGTCTGTTGAACCAGCTTATAACCATGCTAACCAGCAAAGTATATTGCGAAGGTGATTGAACCATGTTTGGACTTCGGTCGCATCTTAAAGACTGAATAACACCATCAATAAAATCTAAGTAATTCTCTTCGTTAATTTCGTGGTTTTGAAATTTCACTTTCACTAACTTTCGCACTCAATACTATGCCCTCAGCTTTAAGATTAACAATAAAAAATATGATGTAAATGTTTTACTAATTAATGATCAACTAGAGTTTTACATATTCTGTTTGGAAAAAGTAGTATTCATATGGCAACTCAATTCTCTCCCAATACACCTAACTTTACTGCTATTGTCGAGCAGTGTCCCGAATTAAGTGAATTAGCCAAAAAAGAAAGACACAACGCTGTAGTTACTGGTGTTTTTGACTCCCACGTAGAATTTGAACATAGTGATGCAACAAGCTGCACTTTTCGTTATCACGTGTCCTCAAAACAACTCTGCATGAATGGATATAACGAATCTAATCTAAAACTCAGCGAGTTTCATACCTATTCATCGGCCATAGAAATGAATGTTGATCGCCAGCGAGTCAGATTTTTCTTACACCGAAATAAAACAACCCCATTAGTGCTACTTTGCGATGCAGGATCTCATTATATTGATGATAGCAATTTATGTCTAAGTGATTCATTCGATTCTAATCGTCTTGACACCTTTCACTCCCCTGTACACTTAACTTCATCAAACACAATCTCCGAGAAAAAATCTTGGAATAGAAAAGTCCAGTGTGAACTCACATTAATAGGCAATTCAGATAAAGAGCTTGCCCATAAAGGCGACATTACCTTTGTCTATTGTTTAAATACATATCTATGGGGTGGTACTAGCATGGATGGAATATGGTTCCCTGATATGAGTCAACATAGAAGTCATTCAGCCGGATATCGGTATGAAGAAAAATGGTTTAAAGAGGGATATGCCAAACTTCAAAATCAATGGCTGACAGCCGACGATGAGGTATATCACGACCATCGAACACAAATAAAGGATTTCCTCACATCACATTGCAGTCATTGCCAAATAATTCTCAAGAGATATAGTGCTCTTAATCAGTTTCATAAGGAACTAGAGGATGCATACCAAAGACTATCTGAACAAGAGGAGCAAGATTTAGTTATTCGTTTTAAGGTAAATTTGAGAGTATAAATGAAGAAATCAAACAGCCAACCAATATTTACAAACGCTCTGGCCATGAATAGCTTACATCTCAAAAAATATCTAAATTAACAGCACTGTAAATACAATTTACTGTTTTTATTTAAATCAGATTGTTAGAAACTATGAAGGGCAGTTTTTCAACTACCCTTTAGTAATCAAAACACAGAGGTAAAATTATGAGCATTGTCCTTCATAGTTTTCAATAATTCAGTTACGCAAAGCTAAGGTTAACTAAATAAAACGTGGTGTAAACTATCTGTTAATGCTCATTAGCTAAAGTTAATTACACCTATATGACAAACAGCAGAGCCAACTCATGGCAATGACATCTGTAACTCACGAAGCTCTGAATAATTTAGATGATCCAAAATTTATGGCGTCTTTATCTGAAGGTGCAAGGCAAGCAGCAGAGCAACTATCTGGAATATTAGAAACAGGAAGAATTAACGCCCAGTATACAGGTGTATTTGAACGAGAAGTAACACAAACAAGTGCAAATTCCGCAAGCTGTACATTTTGCTATCGAGTATCTTCACACCAACTCTCTATGAATGGTTATGACAGCAACGATAGAATAGTTGCTGGTTTTCATGAAAAATCCACAGCCATTCAAATCAAAGTCGATAAAAAAACGTAACGCTTCTTTCTTCAGAGAACGAATGAGGGTGAACCGCTTTTACTTCTTTGTGATGCTCAATCTCATGGCTATTCAAAAAATTTTGCATATGATGAAAAGGCATGCTTTAACTCTCAGGTTCTTCCTACGTTTCACTCTCATAATACTTTGGTTTCATCCAGTCAAAGTCAAACAGAACAGCCATGGCAAAATAAAGTCGAATGCGTACTTGCCTTAAAAGATAGTCAAGGAAAAGTTTTAGCGTACAAAGCCAACATTGGTTTTCGACAACTCACAGATACTGTTTTATATGGCGCCAATGCGATGGATGGATTTTGGTCGATAGATGTCTTTGACCATCGGCCACACGATTCTAATTTAAAGAATTCAACTAGTGACTTTGGAGAGATAGTCGAAAAAATCCAAAGTGGCCAAATGACAGATGAGGAATATCTGAGCCCACGCTGCAAAATTTGCAAGGAAGAAATCGAACAAAACAAGCAGCTTATGCATTTTTTTGACACTGTAAACGCTCAGTATAAATTGCTGGCTTCTCAACCTGAGCAAGACGTGTTTATCGACTTAACTGTTAAATTAAAATCATAAGAAAAAAATTAAACCGCTAACCAATATTCAAAATGTTGGCTGTTTAAATTTATAGCTCCTTCCTTGGTTTTAGCCATACTCAATACTCTCAATGAATGAATTTAACCAAGCGTATCAATCCACCTATATCCCCGATAAAATAATAGTTCTTTATTAACAATATTAAACAATAACTCAATCTTTAGTTAATGGCCGTTTATTACAATTAATTTAAATATCTAGATTAGATTGAGATTCTAATATGGCATCTGTATCTGACTTAACAACACTAACTAGTTCACCAGCATATCAACAGCTGACACAAACGGATAAAGACGCTTGTATGGCTTTCTTGCAATTAGAAGCTATTGCTAAGAAGGAAAGGCAGCCCAAAATTGTTTCTGGTGTTTTGGATTTTAGAGTGAGGGAAGTAGAAAGCACCCAAACAAGCTGCCAATTTCTTTATGTTGTATCTTCAAAACAGTTGACGATGAATGGGTACCCTCGTGGAAATAAACTAAGAGATTTTCATGAAACATCAACAGCGATAGAAATGCATGTTGATGGAAAGCCAATACGCTTTTTCTTAAAGCGAGGTAACGGTATTCCACTTCTGCTTCTTTGTGACGGGAAAACCCACGGTTATATGGAGGGTAAATGTGTATCTTTTTCAAATGATAAATATAATACTGATGAGAACCCAGTTTTTCCTTCTTCTTACCACCTTACCTCTGGCTCACCTATTCAGAAGGGTTTGGCTTGGCATCAAAAAATAACATGTAATCTCAAGTTAACTCGTGCAAATGGAGAGGTTTTAGTAAGTGAAAACAACATTGGCTTTAAACTTCAAACTGACACTTACTTATGGGGTGGAACTTCAATGGATGGATTTTGGGATGCAAGCTTGGGTTCGCACTTGAGCCATGCACCAGCAGGAACGAGTAGAGACCCTGCATTCCGAAAAGTAGTCGAACAATGTAATGACGATCTACTCGATGAGACAGAATACCTCAATTCACATTGCCGTATCTGCAAAAGTCAAAACGATCAGCATGAGGTCGTAAAACAATTCCATCAAAAACTAGACACTGCATTTAAAAAGCTTTCTGAAGAGCCAAAGCAAACTGTTTTCATCGATTTGGCAGTAAGGTTGAGCTAAGCGACCTCAGCTCTCTATAAGCCAACTACAACTAATGGTAGTTGGCTTATAGATTTAGATGTTGATTACTTTCTTTGTCTTGTCTTAGTTTTCTTACGCTTACCCGTCTCTTTGTTGGATTTATTACTCTTGTTGCTAGCAGTGTTTCGTGCATTTGTGCCCGACTTATTAGTAACAGCTTTACGCTTGGAGCCTGACTTTTTGCTATCTCCTCGCTTAGCCCCTTCAATATTCACACGCTCTCTGGCTGTTAAAGGTTTACGTCTTGAGCTTTTACGACGTTTAGGTTGAGCCTCACCGTAAATCACAAGATCGATCATTCGATCGTCAAGATTGACACTGGCCACTTGTACTGTCACTTCATCACCGAGTTGATAAACTTGACCTGTACTTTCACCCACCAGCTTTTGACGTTCATGATCAAAATGGAAGTAATCATTACCAATGGTAGACACATGCACTAAGCCATCAATGAATAGATCGTTCAAACGAACAAACATGCCAAAGTGAGTCACTGACGCAATCACGCCGTCAAAGACATCTCCCACATGATCTTGCATAAACTCACACTTGAGCCAATCGGACACGTCACGTGTGGCTTCGTCGGCGCGGCGCTCGCACATAGAGCAGCTTTCGGCAAGCTTATCTAATTCGTCTAATTGATAATGGTAGCCACCTTCTGGTGTCCACTTTTCCTTAACATCACCTTGCTCTTTGGCGAGCAAATAGCGAATCACTCGATGCAAAATCAAATCAGGATAACGGCGGATTGGTGACGTAAAGTGTGCGTATTGCTCTAACGCTAAACCAAAGTGACCATTGTTATCTGGACTGTATACCGCTTGACGCATCGAGCGCAGCAACATCACTTGAATCAATTCTGCATCAGGGCGGTCGGTAATTCGCTCCATCAAGGCTTGGTAGTCAGCCGGTTGCGGCTCTGTTCCACCACCTAAGCTCAAACCACGCTCTGCTAGAAAGCTTTTGAAGTTGGTGAGTTTCATATCAGACGGTGCATCATGCACACGATATAACACTTCACCTTTGTGTTTTTTCACAAACTTAGCGGCGGCTACGTTGGCTAAGATCATACATTCTTCAATGATCTTATGGGCTTGATTGCGGTGGCGTGGCTCAATGCGCTCAATTTTACGTTGTTCATTAAAAATGAATTGGGTTTCCACGGTTTCAAAACCAATGGCACCGCGCTCTGCACGCTTTTCTTCCAGCTTGAGATATAAACTTTGCAAGCATTCAAGGTGAGGAAGTAAGGCTTGTTGTGGATGATCTGTCACCTCGCCCTCTAACATGGCAGCTACGTCGGTATAGGTGAAACGAGCATGGGAGTGCATCACCGCTGGATAAAACTTAAACCCAGATAAATTTCCGCGATCCGAAATGGTCATTTCTGCCACCATACACAAACGATCCACTTTGGGATTGAGTGAACATAAGCCGTTAGACAGCTTTTCGGGCAGCATAGGGATCACTTGTGATGGAAAGTATACCGACGTTCCGCGAGCCTGTGCTTCTTGATCAAGTGCAGAATCGGTACGCACATAATGGCTCACATCGGCAATCGCTACCCATAAACGCCAGCCCCCGCTTTTTTTGCGTTCACAATACACAGCATCATCAAAGTCACGGGCGTCTTCACCGTCAATGGTGACTAACGGCAACTGACGTAAATCGACTCGTCCTTGTTTATCGGCTTCGGTAACGTCATCGGGAATACGGCGCAGTTTTTTCTCAATCAAAGGTGACCATTGATGTGGTAGCTCATAATTGCGCAGGGCGATTTCAATTTCCATGCCCGGCGCTTTGTCTTTGCCGATAATTTCAGTGACTTTTGCGGCTGCCTTGACATATCGGCTCGGGCGGCGAGTTAGCTCCACCACCACGACATCACCGTTTCTAGCGCCATTTTTATCTTCAGGCGCAATCAAGACTTCTTGAGTAATGCGTTTGTCATCTGCGACAAAAAAGCCCATACCTGCATCAAGATAATAACGACCCACTAATGGTGCTGTGCGTTCTGTGGTTAGGCGTACAATACGGGCATCTTTTTTGCCACGGCCATGCTCTGCTGCTGGTTGCGCTAAGACTTTATCGCCATGAAAATACATCTGCATATCACGGGCTGAAATGTATAAATCGTCTCCCCCCTCATCAGGCTGAAAGAAGCCAAAGCCATCTTTGTGACCAAGGACAGTTCCTGAAAGTAGATCCATGCGTTCAGGTAAGCCATAACAACGGTTTCTGGTGAAAACCAACTGGCCGTCACGCTCCATGGCTCTCAGTCGTCTTCTTAACGCTTCAAGCTGTTCTTCATCAGTAATATTAAGTGCCGCAGCGATCTTTTCGCGGCTCATTGGGGCAGTTTGCTTTGTTAAATGGTCAAGAATAAACTCTCGACTTGGGATAGGGTTTTGATACTTTTCTTGTTCTCGCTTTAAATGCGGATCTTGTGTCATTCAGTTTCCTTTTTGGCGCTTATCTTCTTTTTTGCGCCCTTTTTACAATGCTGGCCGGCATTTTAGTGGCCAGTTGTTTCAATAGCTTTTCAGCTTTTACTTTACTTGCTTGGTTATCGAACACATTGTGATACAAGAGTCGATAACTGTGTTCGTAATCAAATGGACTACCGTAACCTTCGTTAAGTAATTTCACCAACAACATTTGCGCGGGTATGTATCCGCCAGATGCCGCAGGTAATGCATATTTTACTGCGGTTTCGTTATTTTCTATGACGCGTTCACCTTCATCATAGTATCGTGCTAAACGAAATAACGCCTCATTACTGCCTTGGTTTGCGCTGGCGGTGAGTTGCGTCATACCTCTGCGACTGTCTTGTTGTACACAAGTGCCTGTCAGCAGCATCTCTCCCCATAAAAACTGGTACAGGGGTTCTTTCAGCACTTCGGCTCTGGCTTCAATATCTTCAACTAACTGGCAATCATCAAGTTTCACTTGCTGCAAATATCGATTTTGATGGATCAGTTGACTTAACTGTTTTACCGAATAGATATCAACCGCTTGAATCTGGGCAAAAGCAGGTACTGTGAATATTAGTACTAGAATGGTGGAGATACTACGTAACATAAATGAATTTTTTTACAGTCATCATAATGAATGCATCGGCATTATATCCTATTTCTTAAGAGATGCTGTATATATTTGTGCATTTATCGTTCAGTGTACAAAATATCCGGCAGGGGCTAATAAGTCATAGTGAATTGAATTACCGTCCCGTTTATAAGCAAATGGAGATTGGGTGGCTAAAATTTGCTGATAACTCAGTCCTTGTTGAACAGCTATGCCAAGTTTGTTGATAATATTATGCGTAACGATATCGGCAAAGGTATTAGCAAACTCGTCTTCTTTAGTTACCCGCCTTATTTTATTTTCTTCACTCATTGCTGTTTCATTTGCTGAAGGGTTCAATCCCAGTACTCTTTGATAAACAGCACCAATACAATAAGTAAACTGTGCTTGTCCAAATGTCCGCTCGTAAAACGCTTCTGCCAGCGCTTGTGGCTGCTCAAATCGCCGAGCGTACTCTCCAATGTCGTTGACTAACCCAGATTCATAGACGAATCCTATCGACTCAACAAAGGCTTGTTTAATCAATGCTGTGCTCCCTTCTTGCTGTAATTGGTCAATCAGATTTTCTTTCGTTGTGTACTCCTTAGAACACCATGTTAAATCCTTGAGCTTAATGGCTAGGTGTGCACGAAATAGACACGCACCATCGTCTGACACAGAGTATTTATAGACTAATGTTGGGGTATGTTTATTTTGCTTGTAAGAAATGAAATCGATAATACAGGGTGGATCTGAATAGGAAACAGAATCCCTTTCTTGCCCTTCAATTGGAGGGAGATACTCTTGCTCATTTCTACCAGTCATTGTTTGTTGCTGTTCTCGCAGAGGGGCAGGAGCAAGAGTTGACATCGTTTCTAAGCGGCTTTTGTTGGCCTCAGCTTTATGTTTTGCCAAAAACTGCCTATATCCTTCTAATTTATTATCTGAATCACTAGAGTAATCTGGATCACTGGAGTAATCTGAATCATCCACAAGTTCAACAGTCCTATTCCTTTGCCATTGCCCAGCCTGTTGATGAGGAAGTGCTTGATTCTCTGTTGCTGTGAACAAACGAGAATCCACCGTTGCTTTCCCTGTTGAAGCCACTGTTTTTCTTCTAGGTAGAGGGATTGGTTTTTCTTTGATTGCAGGTAACTCTTGCTGTTGTATGGGAAGCTTGCTCGTAACTTGTGTTTTATTCACAACTTTGTATTTAGTACGCTTTTTAGGGACTGGGGGAAAAACTTTAACATCTTCTTGGTTCATTAAGGCAAATGCTGATTCATACGGTGCATACCAATGAGTCAGTAAAAAGCCACCTTCTACTCTGAGATACACACTTTGTTCTTCGGCATCTTTAAGTAAGGCATCAAACTCTTGTTTGACAGGAATGATAAGTGGGGTGGCATATTTGACGTATTCATTAAGCGCATAGTTGTGACGAATTAATTGCGTCTCAAGTTCCTTTAGAGCATGTGAAAATTGCTGTTTAAACGCTTCAGCATAAATCAATTCAGCTAGCTCTTCCCAAGCTGTCAATTTAGCTTGGGTTGTTGCAAAATTCTTTTCTTTCAGCAATCGAATTAAAGCGCTAACTTCCTCAGTAAATCGTTTTTTAGATTCATCACCATGGATAACAAAAACGCAACTATTGAGAAGCCCGTTCAAAGTATTTTTCATGGTTTCAAATTGTTTTAAATTAAAGACATAAGCAGCCTTACAAGCATCAATATCGGTTTTGCTTCCTGTAGGTTTAGTCATTCCCACCATACTCTGGATATGAGCAATAATGCGCTGCTCAAGCTCATCATCCCCATGAGGAGGGGCAATTGATTTTAATGTCTCTCTTATTGACGTTAGCTTTTTGTGTACTTTACGTAGAGTCAGCAACCCATTTTGCCGTCCCTTTAATACAATTCCTTCTTCTTCGATAGTTAAATGAGGATCGAATGACGTGGTTTTCCATTGATTGCTTTGCGTCGTTCGCATCGCTAAAGCAACATCAATTTTTGGCTTAACAGTACATGGACCAGCTTCTTTTGGTGCTATGGCCGTTGATTGTTTTACTTCATTTTGACTTACCCATTCTTTATATCCATCTTGCCAGTATTTTAATATCTCATTATTTGATACTGTAACAATAATCCCCCCTTTGTCCGTCCTTTCTAACAAATTTACAAAACGACACCTTGTCGGCTCAAAATAGTAGTCCAAACATCGTGCGTATTCACTTTCTGCCTCTTGTTGTTGGTTAAGCGCCGCTTCAAGTGAAGTTACAATTTCTGTAAACGATTCGGCACTTCGTAAAAAGTGGCTCACTGGATAACGCTGCACACATGCAGAGATCTGAACTAAAGCACCCCTAATATTTTTATGTTGAATATGTTGAATAAGTCGCTGAATATCTTTTTTGAATTGAGTTTGAACCCTTATAGAAGAGAATAACAATGACGCGTGTTCGGCCATTGTTTGTAATTGAAAGATAAATAGAGAAACCTCGTCAGATTTTACGCGGTAGTTTCTTTTACATAACTGAATGTCTGATTCTGAAACTTGCACTCTAGACAAGTCTGTATGAGAGTCGCTCATAATAACTTTTGATTTTTCAATTAAGAGCTGAGTAGTAAAGGCATTGAGATTAAGTGAGACTTTCTCTTTAAACTCTGTCTCAAATTCATTAACTTTTTTATCAAGTCTCTTAAACGTCTGAATTTGCGCTCTTCGACATTGGAATGTTATCCACTCATGTCCCTTCTTTAAATTTGGGTCGAGTGGCGCATTCTTTATCCAATCTCCGTAGTTTTCACCAGACCGTTCGGGAATATAAAGTTGATCAGAAATATCAAAACCAAAACAATTCCTGACAAGATCAACTTGTTCTCTTTGCATGTCTTGATCGATGCCATCCATGACAGGATTCTCGTTTGGATATAAAGAATCCAATGGCTGACCATTAGCTCGACCTGCATCCCACGTCATAATTTCATCGTCAAATAAAAATGCTTATACACCATTATCAACACAAAACTCATCGGCAGCTAGATTATGTATGAGGATTAATTTTCTGTTAACGCGGAACCAACACGTCCTACCACCAACGCTGTTTTTTGTGAATAGCTCAACAATTTCATTAATTTAATTGGATTGGCTGTAATAAATCAGGCATTGTCCCGTTCAAATTCATTGCTGATTGCTTTTTAGTCAAACCTCCCATATGGTTGAGTTGGTTTACTTGGAGTAATTTAAGATACAAAGTTCAATCAACAATGTTTCCTTCATATAGAGAGTCACTATGCTAATTGGAATCCCCAAGGAACAAGGCGGTGAACATCGAATTGCCACCTCTCCCAACAGCGTCACGCAGTTGATCAAATTAGGTTTTGATGTTGTTGTTGAAAATGGTGCTGGAATAGATTCCAGCTTTACCGATCAAGCTTTCATCGAGGCGGGTGCTAAAACCGCTTCTAAAGTTTGGCATGCCGCGATGATTTTTAAAGTCAACGCTCCTACTCCTGACGAAATTGAACAGATACAAGCTGGCACCATCTTGGTCAGCTTTATTTGGCCCGCACAAAATCCTGAATTGGTGCAATTGTTGGCTGACCGAGACATCACTGTACTCGCTATGGATATGGTGCCTCGTATTTCACGAGCTCAATCCCTAGATGCGCTATCGTCGATGGCCAACATCAGTGGTTATCGAGCCGTTGTTGAAGCAGCTCACGAGTTTGGCCGCTTTTTTACTGGGCAAATTACCGCAGCCGGTAAAGTGCCACCAGCCAAAGTGTTGGTTATCGGTGCTGGTGTAGCAGGGCTTGCTGCCATTGGTGCCGCTGGTTCATTAGGCGCCATCGTTCGTGCATTTGATACTCGCCTTGAAGTGGCCGAACAAATTGAATCCATGGGCGGTGAATTTTTAAAACTGGACTTTAGTGACGAAGACGGTGGTAGCTCAGATGGCTACGCCAAAGTCATGTCTGATGAATTTATCGCTGCCGAAATGGCACTGTTTGCTGAGCAAGCCAAAGACGTCGACATCATTATTACTACCGCACAAATTCCGGGAAAAACGGCGCCTAAATTGATCAGCCAAGAAATGGTGGATTCAATGAAGCCAGGCTCTGTGATTGTCGATTTAGCCGCTGGCTCTGGTGGTAATGTTGAACCCAGTGTCGCTGGTCGTAAAATTGTTACTGACAATGGCGTCACAGTCATTGGTTATACCGACTTAGCCGGACGACTCTCCACTCAGTCATCGCAATTGTATGCCACGAACCTTGTTAATTTAATGAAGTTGTTGTGTAAGCAAAAAGATGGAGAAATCGAGCTTGATTTTGATGACGTGGTGACTCGTAATATGACGGTATGCCACCAAAAATCCATTATGTTCCCGCCGCCACCGATTTCAGTGTCAGCCGCTCCAGCTCAACCTAAGCCAGAAGCGGTAAAACCTGCCGAAGTCAAAGAAGATAAGCCTTCTTCGATGAAATATTGGTTTGCAGGGCTTGGTGCGCTTGCCTTTACCGCCATTGCAGCTACGGCTCCAGCGGCATTTTTATCGCACTTTACTGTATTCGTATTATCTTGTGTGGTGGGTTATTACGTAGTGTGGAATGTCTCTCACTCTCTACACACACCACTGATGTCGGTAACTAATGCGATTTCCGGCATTATTGTCGTTGGTGCTTTATTGCAAATAGGTCATGGCTCAGTGGTGATTAACATACTAGCCTTTTCCGCCATTCTCATCGCCAGTATCAACATCTTTGGTGGCTTTACCGTCACTCATCGTATGTTGAAAATGTTCAGAAAAGATCAGTAGCGGAGGTATTTATGTCTGAAGGGATCATTACAGCCGCTTATTTGATTGCAGCGGTATTATTTATTTTTAGTCTGGCTGGTTTGTCTAAGCAAGAAACGGCTAAGCAAGGCAATATATGTGGCGTTTTAGGCATGAGCATTGCTCTGCTTGCTACTGTTTTCCGCCCAGATACATTAGGGCTGGAATGGATTTTAGTCGCCATGATCATTGGTGCGCTAATTGGGGTTCACTTTGCCCGCAAAGTCGAAATGACACAAATGCCAGAATTAGTGGCTATGCTTCACAGTTTCGTGGGGCTGGCCGCCGTATTCGTTGGCTTTAACAGCTTTTTGGATATTCACCCAGCCACAGGGGCGATTCAACATGCCCTCAATGGTGCAGAATACACCATTCACTTAGTAGAAGTGTTTTTGGGTATATTTATTGGTGCAGTGACCTTTACTGGCTCAATAGTGGCTTTTGGTAAGCTGCGCGGCATCATCAATTCCAAAGCTCTTGCCCTGCCTCATCGCCATAAACTGAATCTACTAATACTTGTAATAAGCTTTATTATGCTGGTTCATTTTGCCGCATCAGAACAAAGCGTAACGACCTTGGTCGTGATGTCTATCTTAGCGGGATTATTTGGTTGGCATTTAGTGGCTTCGATTGGTGGGGCCGATATGCCAGTGGTGGTGTCAATGCTGAACTCCTATTCGGGTTGGGCTGCAGCGGCGGCAGGATTTATGCTGTCAAACGACTTACTGATCATCGTCGGTGCTTTAGTGGGATCATCAGGGGCAATTCTGTCATACATCATGTGTAAAGCCATGAACCGCTCGTTTATTTCGGTGATTGCTGGCGGCTTTGGTAACGATGTGCAGATATCTAGTAGCGATGAAGGCCAAGGCGAGCACAGAGAAACCCTTGCCGAAGAAGTGGCTGACATGCTGAACAATGCTCGAAATGTGATCATTACTCCGGGCTACGGCATGGCTGTTGCTCAAGCACAATATCCAGTCGCTGAGATCACGCAAAAGCTTCGAGATAAAGGCATTAACGTTCGTTTCGGTATTCACCCTGTTGCTGGTCGGCTGCCGGGGCACATGAATGTACTGTTAGCAGAAGCCAAAGTTCCGTATGATATCGTATTAGAGATGGATGAGATCAACGATGATTTTTCTGATACCGATGTGGTATTGGTGATTGGCGCTAATGATACCGTTAATCCAGCCGCAATGGACGATCCCAACAGCCCAATTGCTGGCATGCCTGTGTTAGAAGTGTGGAATGCTGATCAAGTGGTTGTGTTTAAACGCTCAATGAATACGGGTTATGCAGGGGTTCAAAATCCTTTGTTCTTTAAAGACAATACTCAAATGTTATTTGGGGATGCGAAAGCGAGTTGCTTGCAGATTTTAGATAAAATTTAATCGAGTTCTGTTCAGCTGATCTTCAATACAATGTTGAATAATTGGGTACTGTTAATAACGATAGTATCCAATTATGAAGCAATCACTCTCTAAATTATCAACTCAACTCATCGGTAACCAAGCAAATATCTCTGTCAACTCTACTCAACATAACAACTTTTAATGAGGTTATTATGACAACAAGTGCCACCTCTACATCGAGACTACCACCAATCAGCCCTGATGTTTTGCCAATACCAAATGAGAAAACATACCGTGTTTCAATGATATTCCCTTTTATAAAAGGAAATCTTAACCAAGTCTTTTTCCAACTATTAGGGATCGAATTTTCTCAATACAAGAGCTGGCAAAGCCAGTACAAGCGCAATTCAGTCTATGTTGGTGCAAAGGCATTAACCGCAGCCATTAACAGTGGAAAAAACATTGGTGACATCACTAACGCCTTAGACTCTGCGGGTAATAATAGAGAAAGTGCAGCGTTAAGACTTGCTTTCCAAAACGACCCTGATCAATTTTATCTCGAAACATCAAATAGCTACCTAAATCCTACAAACTCCTCCTCTACTCAGGCACAAACAATAAACCATGATTTAGTATTTCAACATTTTAAACCTGAACGAGATAGTTGGTTCAAACTGGGCCTGTATTTAGATATCGATGTGAATGAGTTATTTACATACGATGATGAAGAGCGTGGTAATTGTGAACATTGCCTCCAGCGAGTACTAAAAAGAGCTTGTCAGGCTCACGCTCAATTATCTGATCTCCACCAAGCTATGGATAAATTCAGCAATCTAACCGCATCAAATTTTTTAAAGGCTTTTCAAGGTAATGAACAAAAGTTTTACCTAACGGAGCCAAGTAGTACTGAGATACGATCCGCAACAGGTATAACCGCTTCAGATACATTCATTCAAAAGTTAATCACTGAAAACCAAACTCTTAAGCAATCCGTTACTGATCATACCAACGCCATTGCTCGTCATACTGAAATGCTAGAAAAACTCAATCAACAGGTGTCACTTTTGATGCAAAAAATTCAATCACATGAAAGGTCGTTCGCTAGAGCAGCTAAATATGCAGAAGATAAACTGGGAAAAAGCTAGGGCCTGTTGATCTTTCGTGCTTATTTTTGCAGCGATAAATTGGTTATCTTATGCAAGGCGGAGTTTGTGCTGTGTAGTTATTCTACATAAACAAACGATAACGAAGCAGAAGTGACCAATTTACGCTGTCTTCGATGCTTTTGAGCACTTCCTGTTCTGTGTTGTGACCAGCTTACTTAGATGGCTAAGCTTCACTGCTCACGCCTTGACCAGAAAAATGCTCAAATAGCACAAAATTTAAGCCTGAAAGATCAACAGGCCCTAAACATAAGTAACCTGAACTTTGCATAAGCAAACCTCTACAGCACAGCTACTTATGCGTATTTCTGTGTTAGAACAACTCGAAATAGAAACGAAGTAACGACAGTTTTGTATGTCGGTACTGGCTATTACGAACTGTTCTGCCTTGAACTACACAAAATTAGCCGCACTGTAGATTGAATTTATATTTTATCAATAAAAACAAAACGGTACTGATTTCGTTAACAGAGCTCGATATGTGGTTAAGTAATAACCTTGTTATTAAAATTAGGTATGTATGAACCTAAAAACATGGCTTTCATGACTGCCCGATTCAGCTCGTTTTAAGGGTATTACAAAATAACTCTCGTTCAGCTAATTTTCAATTAGGTAAAGAGATACTTCGCTTACCAATAATGATTTTGGGTCATAAACAATGAAATATCCGCTTACTCATTGGTTATCAATATCGCTACTGATATTGATAACCAATACAACATACGCAAATAACACACAGCAAAGTATTAACGCATATCCTCGCCCATACAATATACTGCTCGCCAATAATACCCTTCAACCTCAGTGCTCCGTCCCTACTTTACAAGAGGAAATATACATGAGCATTGATGATGCAGGCGCGAATACTAAAGAGTGCGTTCTTGATGGTATTAAGCTTTCTTTTAAGCTTTCTATCGCTAACAAAGTGATAAGCGCTGGCGTATCATCGCCATCAGGTAGCTTACCACTCTCCAATGCGAGAGAGCGTAGAAGCATAGAAGTTAAAACTGACAACGGAAGTTACGAAATAGCTGAACAAATCAATGGTGATAATGCCGTATTTGCCGTTACCCCCATTAAAGATCACCCATTGGTTTCAGAGGCGAACAAGTTATCCATCTTAACCTATGATCTTTGGGGGATGAGCGTTAATGGCTCGAAAAGGGTACAAGCTCGTTTTGATGAAATGCCCAAATTTTTTCATAACTACGATGTACTTGCCCTTGAAGGACAGTATGATCGCAAACCGACAGACTCGCTGCATACTGCATTTAGAAAGGAATATCCCTACCAGACCGCAAAAATTAGACAACGTGGTATACCAATGGAAGCAGGAATTTATCTCCTTTCTCGTTACCCCATTGCAAAGCAAGATTTTATGTTCTATCGAACATGCAAAGGCCTTCAATGCCTTGCGACCAACGCCGCTATCTATATAGAAATAAATAAAAAAGGCCAAAAGTACCATATTTTTGATACTCATATTCAATCAGGTAACACGGACGTTCAAGTACAAGCGAGGATGGATCAAGTGACTGAGTTATCAAGATTTATTCAATCACAGCATATCCCTAAAGACGAACCCATCATCATTGCGGGTAATTTTAATATTGATATGATCCATCAAGAGCCCAATTATCAAGATATGTTGACTCTATTGAACTCTACTCATCCCGACAGCACCGGTTACCCTATGACCTTTGATGCTGATGTCAACAAATGGGCGAATCCTATTAATCCTGACAACAACAAACTTCTTCATGCTTACTTTGACTATTTGCTATACGATAATAATCATCTAACGCCCATTTCAGCCAATCTAAATGTAATCACACCAAGAAGTACGATCTCGACACTTTGGAATTATTGGGATCTGTCTAATCACTTTGCTGTTGAAGGTCTATTTGAATACGCCACGCCTTCTCAACATTAATAAATTTACACAAAAGCTATGAAAGTCTCATAGCTTTGATTTTATTGTTATTTTGCTCAGCTTCTTGTCCGCATTTTGTTATCAAACGTTGTTTATTTAAATGATAAATTTGGAGTTTATTATGGCTTTCCCGCTCACATCATCACCAGTGTCATCTCTCTATTCTTCAATCCCCAGTGATGACGAAATGATTCAAAGTGATGACGATATGATTCAAAGTGATGACGATATGAGTCTAGATGATCATCTTGAAAGTCCTAGTGGCTTAAATGAAAAAACAATCTCTCGGTATCTGAGGCAAGAGCCCGCAAGGTGGCAAGAAATTGCAATACAGCTAGAGGTACCTTTTTCTAATTGTGAGGCTTGGGAAACGCAGTTCAGGAATGATTGTTCTCGCTGTATTTCAGCACTAACTCACTACATCTGCAAATTACCCGATATGACCGTAGATAAATTCATTGAGGCTATTAAAGATGCCGGTAATACTGCGTTATCAGATAAAGTGAGAGACGATTACATTAGCGAACCGAGTGCTTTTAGAAAAAAAGCTTCGGCCCCCCTTTTACCGCCTACTTTTGAATATCCAGCACACTCTTCATCGACTAGAGTTAGAGCCCAGCAGACTGTTAACTGGGAAGACCATAAAAGTTTACAAAGTCAATTTAGGCAGTTACAAAAACAGCTTGCAACTCAAAGTAAAGAAAACCGAGCGCTACAAGCACGGCAAACGAGTACAATTAAATCATTTCAGGAGGAAAATAGGACATTAAAAGCTACAGTAGGTTCAAAAGTGTCAGAAATAAAAAAACTAAAGCAACAGCTATTTGAATTAACTACAAAAACAGAAGAGCTACAACGTCAAAACGAAGCGTTTAAACAAAGGTTTTTGAGTCAACATTCACAAACAGTTACCCATTCAAGTGCTGACCTAAATATCAAACACGTCCCAGCTGAATTAATGCCGAATATCGAGGTTATTCCTGATACTCTCCCTGGAAATTACGCAAAAAACATGATGCACTTAGGCAGTAAATTAGAGATTATTTCTTCGTGGGAGTGCATAGGAATAGAATTAGGACTGAATCAAGATCAATTGGAGTCAATCAAGGACGAAAATCGTCAGACCTCTCATCGATTAAATCGAGTATTTGATATAGCAAAAAGAGCAGCGCTTTTAGATCCTAATGACAGCTCCAATACTGTAAGGGACTTAGAGCTATATATGTCGCCGTAGGAAGCGTTTTAATTGCCCAAGGAAGACAAGGGCAAATTCAACAGTTAACCAAAATTTTATTAGATATGAAATAGCGGTTGGCTATGTCTACATTCTATGGGCTTAGCTTACGCTTAATGCATAAGCTAAGCAATAATCAACAATTACGCTTGAGGCCGCATAGCTGGGAATAAAATCACGTCACGGATCGTGTGAGTGTTTGTAAATAGCATCACCAAACGGTCGATACCGATACCTTGACCTGCCGTTGGCGGCAGTCCGTGTTCTAGTGCCGTGATGTAGTCTGCATCGTAGAACATGGCTTCGTCATCGCCCGCATCTTTCGCTTCAACCTGTGCCTTAAAACGGTTGTCTTGATCTTCTGCATCATTAAGCTCAGAGAAACCATTCGCCACTTCACGACCACCAATGAAGAATTCAAAGCGGTCTGTGATGAAGTGGTTCTCATCATTACGACGAGCCAATGGAGAAATATCCGCTGGGTAACCAGTAATGAACGTAGGTTGCATCAGCTGAGGCTCAGCGGTTTCACCGAAAATCTCTTCAAGTAGCTGACCACAAGTCCAGAATGACTCCACTTCAATGTGTAGGCTCTTGGCCAGCTTACGCATGAACTCCACATCTTTCACTTCTTCATAAGTCATCGACTGGATGGTTTCATTGCCTGGGTTGTAATGTTTAATGGCTTCGAGCATGCTCATACGAGCAAATGGGCCACCGAAATCAACTGTGTGCTCGCCGTAAGGTAGCTTAGTTGAACCACACAGCTCTTGTGCGATTGAACTTAGCATTTCTTCGGTCAGATCCATCAGATCTTTGTAATCCGCATACGCCATATAGAATTCCATCATGGTGAATTCAGGGTTATGGCGTGGAGACAAACCTTCGTTGCGGAAGTTACGGTTGATTTCAAACACACGCTCAAAGCCACCTACAACCAAACGCTTCAAGTAAAGCTCTGGTGCAATACGCAGGTACATTTCGATATCCAGCGCATTGTGGTGAGTGATGAAAGGACGCGCAGAAGCACCACCTGGAATGGTGTGCATCATTGGCGTTTCCACTTCCATGAACTCTTTTTTCACCATGAAGTTACGAATAGCAGTAACTACTTTAGAGCGCATTTTGAACGCTTCGCGTGATTCTTCATTAACGATTAAATCAACATAACGCTGACGGTAACGCATCTCTTGGTCAGTCAGACCATGGAACTTCTCAGGAAGTGGACGCAGTGCTTTAGTAAGCAACTGATAGTCTTCCATGTTCACGTATAGGTCGCCTTTGCCAGAAAGGTGCAGTTGACCTGTAACACCAATGATGTCACCGATATCTAACCCTTGGTATTTGGCTTTTAATTCTTTTTGAACAGGCTTGCCTGCATAGGCTTGAATACGGCCAGAAACGTCTTGGATCACCAAAAACGGACCACGCTTGGCCATCACACGACCTGCGATTGAGCGTTGAATGCCCATTTCTTCTAGTTGTTCTTTGCTGTACTCGCCATATTCAGCTTGAATATCAGCGGCCTTGTGTTTTCGATCGAAGCTGTTTGGGTGACCATTAGCAGGACAAGCTTCGCGAATATGCGAAAGCTTTGCACGACGCTCAGCAATGAGCTTATTTTCATCTTGGACGTGTTCAGTCATTTTCTTCTCTCGTTAACAATTACAGGCCTGATTTCAGGCTGGCTTCAATAAATTTATCTAATTCGCCATCAAGGACAGCTTGGGTATTTCGGTTTTCAACACCTGTACGCAGATCTTTAATTCTTGAATCATCAAGAACATAAGAACGAATTTGGCTACCCCAGCCGATATCCGATTTCGCATCTTCTGCCGCTTGTTTATCGGCATTTTGCTTCAGCATTTCCAGCTCATACAATTTTGCTTTCAATTGCTTCATGGCTGAATCACGGTTTTTATGCTGAGAACGATCGTTTTGACACTGTACAACCGTGTTAGTAGGTAAGTGAGTAATACGAATAGCGGATTCGGTTTTGTTTACGTGCTGACCACCAGCGCCTGATGCTCTGTAAGTGTCAATACGCAAATCGGCAGGATTGATATCAATCTCAATGGAATCATCCACCTCTGGATAAACGAATACAGAGCAGAATGAAGTATGGCGTTTACCCGAAGAGTCAAACGGTGATTTACGTACCAAGCGATGTACGCCAGTTTCTGTCCGTAACCAACCGAAAGCATACTCACCAGTAAACTTAATGGTCGCCCCTTTAATACCTGCCACGTCACCATCAGTGACTTCGATAAGCTCTGGTTTAAACTCGTGTGCTTCACCCCAACGCAGGAACATACGTAGCACCATGTTCGCCCAATCTTGAGCTTCTGTACCACCAGAACCCGATTGAATATCAAGGTAACAATCAGAGGAATCGTTCTTGCCAGAGAACATACGGCGAAATTCTAATTCTTCTAAACGAACTTCAAGGTCAGCGAGTTCACTGTTAGCATCATCGAAGGTTTCTTGGTCGTCTTCTTCCACAGCAAGCTCCAGTAGACCTTCAATATCTTCAAGGCCACTGTCCATATCATCAATGGTTTTCACTACTGCTTCGAGGGAAACACGCTCTTTACCAAGCGCTTGGGCATTATCTGGATTATCCCAAACTTCTGAACTTTCAAGTTCTCGGGTGACTTCTTCTAGACGCTCTTTCTTAGCATCATAGTCAAAGGTACCCCCTAAGAAGATCTGTCCGCTCAGACAACTCCTTAATTTTGGTTTTTACTGGATTTACTTCAAACATGAAATGGGTTCTTTTATCGAGTACTGATCAACACAAACCTAGTGTAGATAGCTGAATAATATCAAACCAATAATTCTACCCTAAGCAATTAGCGCTGAAAATAGTTAGATGTAATATTCATGGTTATTATTTACTCACTTTCCTCCCTTGAATCCATATAGTAATGAAAATTAAACTTTCTTAACTTTGCGACTTAGCTCTTTACTCGTAAACGCAGCTATGAAAAGTTAACCACAGAGATAACTAACTTATTGAGTTTTAATGGCAAGGGCAACTGTCGAAGTAAATGAGATCAGTGGACTTACAGCAAAAGGTAGATCCAATGGCGAACCACTATGGAGTTGCGACTCAGCTAAAGTCTCTATTAAAACATCTAGCCGTTGGCATACAACAAACACAAAAGAGTTTTTAATTCGTATTTCCCGCAATCAGATCATTTCTGCTTGGCATGAGGGAGCTCCTCCCAAATGCTTCCCAACTTATCTTGACAGGCAAAAAATAAAAAACGGTGACTATTTTGCAAAAGACTTACATGTGGCTATCAGTAAACACGAACAAACAATTTTAAGAATATTCAACTCCAAAGCTGCGGAACAATATCAACCAGCACCCTCATCTCAATCCACGAATAGTAGCAACCTTTCGCAATGGAGAACCTATACCTCAACCGATCTTTCCAGCTCTGAGATAGCTCACTCTCAGTCTAAAACAACGCATGCAGTTGAGCAATCACAGGGCGAAAGTGTTCAAAATAACGCGTGGGTTTCTCCAAAAAAAGTCACTGAATTATCATGTTTATACCGCCCTAAATCAACGAAGCCAGAAATATCAGTTGATGCACATCTGCCAATTCATTCCTCAAAACGCTGCGCATCACTTTCTCATGCTCCACAGCATAAGCCATATACCGCATCCAGTTACTTATCACAACCTATAGATGAGCCACTCCTATATGATTGCGAAGTTTCACTATGTGGAGAGGAAAAACACCACACTCAACTACCTGTACGTCCAATCAAACCCAAAATAAGCACTCCACCCGCTCAGTCAAAAAATAAAGTGCTTATTTCTGCTTCTCAACCCATAGAGGTCGAATACCCAACCATGCTCTATGATCCTAGAAAAGGAGGTGCGCAACCACTTAATTACGAGCAACTTTTATCTGAAAATAAAGCACTCAAGGAACAATTAAGACAGACTCGGCTCGAAATAGCTCAGCTACAGCAAGCTACTAGAATACAAGAAATTAAAAGAATTCAATCTCAAGTTTGGCAATTACAGAGGGGTCACCAAATTCAATCGAAGCATCACGCAACACACCAACAACATCAAACAGCCGCACTCCAGCAATTTTTCAAAAAGCAACAAACCCGAGTCAAATTAGCTGAAGAAAAACTTAATGGGCAATGGGAATTGTTCCACCAATTGATGAAACAAGCGAAAATAAGAAATCAAGAAGCTGATCAAGCCTACCAGCGAGCTCAAGAATTAGAAGAACAAAATAAAAAGCGAGCAATATATCTCGACAGAAAAGCCAAAGAGCTTCAATGCCAAGATCAACAATTTAAGAGAGATCGAGCAGCTTTAGAAAGCGAAATTTACCATGAATATGTTGAAATATCGGAAATTTATCAGCAAATGAAGCCACATAAACATAAAAGTGCGACCAAACTCACTGCAAGGCTAGATAGTAAAATACACACATACCAAACAAGATCCCGTCCTAATCTACAGTGAATGCTAGAGGCTTACGATAACGCCCAACGCATGCACAAAATTGATGTTCAGCTAACGCTGTGCAATAACCAAACTAAGAGCAATAAGAATTATTCCAACGATAAATACATTAAGCTTTGCAAGACGGAGTAACAAGAAGCCAAGGGTGACAATGATAATTTCACTAATACTATTAACTGCCGAAGTTACCACAGGGTTAAACCATGCGGCTGACAGTACCCCTACCACACACGCATTTACCGCCCCTACAATACCTTTAATTTTTTGATTATTCGCCAAAGTAAACCAACCATTGATCACCGAAAGCATCAATAAAAAGCCCGGAGCAAAAATAAATAAGGTGGCTAATACGGCGCCAGCTAACGCACTGCCCTGCCATATCGACGCGCCTAAGAAACTCGATAACGTAAACATCGGCCCAGGGACCATCTGAGCAAAACCATAACCACTTAAAAAAGTTTGAGGATCTATATAACTACTCAGGCCATTTTGCAATAATGGCAACACCACATGACCGCCACCAAAGACCAAAGTACCAGATAAATAAAACTGCTTAAGCAGCTCTCCATTAACTGAACTTGGTAGCATCACCAATGCCAAAAGTACGACAAGAAACAGAATTAAAGGCATAAAACAGATAGATATATTTTGCTCAAGTTTCACGCCTGAATGTTGCCAATAACCAATTCCTGCCGCTGTTAACAGCAGCCCCACTTGCACCGCAACCGACGGCATCAATACCAGTGCCGCTGTCGCCCCAATTGCTATAGCCTTGTGTATGAGACTGTTACAAAAGCTTTTTGCCATAGATAACACTGCATCAGCTACCACCACCACCGCCAATAATTTTAATCCAGATATTAAGGTGACAACCCACTCAGAGGATGTCCATGCATCCACTTTCAGTAATAGGGCTAACCCATACATGATAAAAAATGACGGTAAAGTAAAACCAATAAATGCAGCAATCGCCCCTACAATTCCTGCTTTTTGGTAACCAATACCGAAACCTAACTGACTAGAAGCAGGACCTGGAAGAAATTGGCACAGCGCTAATGTATGACCAAATCGATCTTCATCAACCCATTGCAATTCATCAACAAAGCGACGTCGAAAATACCCAATATGAGCAGCCGGACCTCCAAAGCACACCCAACCTAGTAAAAAGAATTGCTTAAAAATTGAAATAACCACAAACACCCTTCCTTAAAGAGTTAACGCTGCTAAAAACAAGAAAATAATATGACGAAATCATTTCAATATAATGTCTTTGATAAGCAGTAAAGTGAGCAACACCCGATAAAAATCCACCACAACCAAGCTCATCTGACCAGTTAAATTTTACCCACTCTATTTTTCGATATTTTTCATTGTGGGATCTCTTATCCTTGAACTACGCCTTGCACGATTTGAAGACTTAAACAATAAATCAAATTTAGTGTCTATACTAAAAGACTATATAAGATCTAACTCATCAATAAGTTGCGTTCACTTATTCTTAAAATGAACGCCATAACAATAATCAAATTCGCGCTAAAGGTTAATAGTTACAAATGATTTAGCTATGAACAATGTTGGTAATTGATTCATAAGCATCTTGGCCCTAAGGAGAATTTTGATGGAACATGAAGATTTTGATGTTTTACAGAGTTTTATTTCACAAGGCGGAACATTAAAAATGCTTGCCGATGTGGATGATGAAGAGTTAGGTACCTTATATCAATACAGTCTCCAGTTACTTGCAGGTCAAGACTTTGAAGGCGCCAAACGCATTTTATATCTGTTATATCGTGTTGATTCATGGAACTTCGATTATTGCTTTACCCTCGCCCAAGTCTATCAAAACCTTGGTGAACACCACGAAGCTATATTTTTATTTGGCCGAGCAGGCATGATTCAAGTTGATAATCCACTTCCTGCATTTCAAGCTGGCCAGAGCTATTTAGCTTGCAAAAACTTGGAGTTTGCAGAGAAAAGCTTCAATGCCTCCATTCGTTGGAGCGCAGGGCGTCCGATATACGCAGAATTAGAAGCAAGCGCGCAATACGCACTTGAGCAGCTTGCTAAGGAGAATAAAGATGCCAGATCTTAACCGAGTAGGTCACGCCAATACTCACCACACTTATATGGATCCTTCTTTAGCTCAGAACCCAGAAGCAGCTCAAGGGGCACAACATGCCAAACTGCCTACTTTTAATCAAATTGCCCATGTGAGCTCAAATGCGTTTATGTTGGCTGATGAAATTGAAAAAAGGCAAGGCCTGATTTCTAGGCGTGAAGCAGACAGAGCTTTAAGGCATATATTCACTCAATTTGGTGAAAATGCAGCACCATCTATTGATGACATACCAAAAGCCAGCATGAAAGCTATGGTGTTGATGGCGACTAACCTGAGTATTTCGACTTTTAGTGATACCGCGCAAGCTAAACTCAAAGCTCAAAAAATCATGACGGATACTCAAGCTTATTTGAATGACCAAAAAGTGAAAAAGTATCAAGATCAAATGAAAGCCCAAGCCGATCAACAGGCAAAAGCGCGAAAGGCGGGAATTTTTACCGCAGTATTTGACTGGATAATCAGTGCAGCTGAAGCCATTTACGGCATATTTAAACTTGTCGAGGGTATCGCCTCTGCGATTGTTACTTTTGGTGCTGATGCCGAAGCTTATTTAGAAATCGCTGGTGGTGCCACCTACCTTGCAGCTGGTGCTGCCGGACTTGTAAAAGCCGCAGCCGAAACCTGTGCTCTAGCCGGCATTGGTAACAAAGCTATTGAAGATAAAGTCGCTGAAATTGCAGGTTATGTGCAATTAGGCTGCGAAATAGCTGGCATGTGTGTCGATGTGTTTGGTGCAGGCTTAGCCTTTAAAGCGGCTCGTGCAGGCGCAAAGGCCGCTGAAGAAGGGGTAAAAATTGCTGCTGATGTCATCATTAAAACTGGTACTGACTTAGCCGAAGCGACAGCTGGCGCATCTATAGACGCTGGAGCAGAAGGCATGGTGGAATTAGAAAAAATAGCAGCTAAAGAAGCTGTTGAGCAAGTATCAAAAGAGATCGCAGAACAAGTTGCATCAGATGTTGGCAGCTCAATCGTCCAGAAAATCTCTTCACAAGCCGCAGAAGTGGCCTCAGAAGAAGGCACAGAAGAAGGTGCAAAGATTGGCAAGAAAATACTCGTTAAACTCACAAGGCGTATGTTCAAGCGCGTATCTAAAGAGTTTGGTAAAGAAGCCATCAAAGAAATGACCAAAAAAGCCGTTCAAGAAGCCATAGAAGAAACCGCTAAGCAAGCAGCTAAAGAAGGTGGTGAAATCACTGAAGATACAGTAAAGGATATTGGTAAATTGGTCGGTAAGAAAGTATCGAATCGTTTACTGCGTGGAGCGGTAAAAATTTCAACTAATCTTGCTTTTGATTTGGCTCGAGGCGCGGTTCAAGGTGGCCAGCAAATCACAAAAGGAACTATCGCAGAAATTAGAGCTGTCACGGAGAAGGCGATTCAAGAGCTTATTGTTGAACAAGAGTTTCTTGAGTTTACCAGTGACTGGTACGACAAAACCAAACAAGATGAAACAAAATCAGCAAAAGACTTGATATCAAAATCAGGCACAGCTTTACAAGGTGCTACAGACGTCATCACCCAAACCGGTTCGATTCAAGCTCGAATCGCTGGATCAATTGCAGGATAAAGAGGTAACTATTATGTCAGGAGTAGGTTCAGTATCTGCAGGCGCATCCAGCGCAGCTGCAGCAAATACGCCCAACGTTGACGAAATGCATAAACACATCGATGATCTTGGAAAGGGATTAGACGGTGTTGACAAACACATGAGTAAGATCCACAAACATTATGCAAACATTACTAGCCAAATGAAGCCAGTTAAAAACCCAAAACATCAAGATGATAAAGATCTGAATGATCTGGCTAATGAAAGTGTGGACGATAAAAATTATGATACAGGTTCACTTGACGGCAGTGCCAGCATGGAAGGGGCCGCGGCGATTGAAGAAATCAACCAGCTCATGATCAAACTAGCCGATTTATTCAAAAAGCTGCGTAATATTCTACAGGATTTCAACGTAGTTCAGGACAAGCTTGCGTGGGATATTACACTCGCATCAATGGCTCAAAAACGGGATGGTATTGAACATGCCATGATTGGTATGGCGATATCTGGTGCGGCGAGCATCGCCGGTGGTCTATTCAGTGTAGGCTTCGGCTTAGGTGGTGCGGCAAAAGGCAGTGAAGCCCTCGGTATTTTGGGTCAAGGCCTTGGCCGTATGACTGATGGTGCCGGTTCCAGTGCCAACGCGTGGCAAACTCAGGTAAGTGAAAACGCCAAATTAATCGGTTCATTGGATGAAACCAACGCCAACACCTACATGAGAAAACTGGGTGAAACCATGGAAAGAGCACGTAGAACCTCTACCGATATGGTATCACTTCTCGTAGAACTTACTCAGTTACACAGAAGTTTAGAAAACGCACTAAGCGTGAAATAACCTGACTAAGGCTCTCACAAAGTGACATTTTGCGGTGAGAGCTTCTTTTATTAAGGAGTTACCATGGACGAAGTCACCCACTACCTCCAGCAGCAAGGCATTGAAGTGCAGCCTGCTTACTTTGGTGAAAGCCAATTTGAGTACGGAAAAACCTTAGAAACTGAACAATGGCGGTTAATTTATCGGGTTGACGATCATATTATGACCGTTTGTGAAATGAGCAGTAAAACCGAGCCTGAGGGAATAGGTGGTGCTCTTCTTGAATTAATCCGCCAACTTAAAAAATTCAAAAAAGAAGTTAATTCTTTAAAGCAGGTTCGAGGGAGAGTCTTTAAAGACTTTGGAACTCCGCAAGAGCGAGAGCAGCACCAAATGCTTGAACAACTTCTTCTAAAGCAAGGAGCAAGGATTCAAGATGATGTTGAAGGGCCTTGGTTGGTTTATTAGCCCAAAGTTATTCTTGTTCAGATACAACAAAGCCCCGAATTCAGTCGGGGCTTTTTGCATCTTTATAAAGATAAATGGTCGGTGATAGAGGATTCGAACCTCTGACCCTCTGCTCCCAAAGCAGATGCGCTACCGGGCTGCGCTAATCACCGAAATAGGTGTAAGCTGAAATGTTCAACTTAAAAGAAAGTGGTCGGTGATAGAGGATTCGAACCTCTGACCCTCTGCTCCCAAAGCAGATGCGCTACCGGGCTGCGCTAATCACCGAGAGGTGGGGTGACTGATGGGACTTGAACCCACGACAACCGGAATCACAATCCGGGGCTCTACCAACTGAGCTACAATCACCACATTTACATTTGCTAACAGAATATTCGGATACCGCTTGATTCCAAATGGTGCGCCCAGAAGGATTCGAACCCTCGGCCTCACCCTCCGGAGGGGTGCGCTCTATCCAACTGAGCTATGGGCGCTCAATCCGGTTAGCGCGGCATATACTAGGGATAACTGATGCCGCTGTCTAGCACTAGTTGCATATTTTTAATTATTTGCTCATCTTTTAGCAGTTTAACTCAAATTTTAAACACGGGCTGGTTAAAATTTGTCTTGGCAGTGTAACAGATTCATGTAATTCTAGGGGGTAATAGAAAAAAGATAATATGACTGGAGAGAGCGTATAAAATGGAATTTGACGTTATCGAGCCCCAATTACCAGAGCAAGAACATCTCGACGGTCGTCTTGAAAAAAGAATCCAACGCCTCAAGGGTATTCTTCATACCTACAAACACGCAAAAATTGCTCGTGATGTTTTAATTGAGATATCCAACCTCTCCGAGCGAACCTCATCATTACAAGACTTCTACAAAGAAGTGCACTTATTGCTAAAAAAAATTATTGCTGCAGATAATTTCTATGTCGCCAGCCTTTGCCCATTGACCGAAGACATTGAGTTGATTTTCTTTATTGATGAAGAAAAGCCAAATCGAGACTTAATAAAACTCGAAAATATTTCAGAATTACTTAAATTGGGGTTAACCGGCTACGTCATTCGAACAGGGCAAACCTTACTTTGCGATCGAGCAAAGTTTAAGGAAATGATAGCCGCGAATGAAGTTAAACAAGTCATGGATCCATTAGTTAACGTTTGGCTGGGAACCCCTATCATTCGCGGAGAGCAGGTACTTGGCGCACTCGTGGTACAAAGTTATCAACAAGGTGTGACCTACAGTGATAGTGACATTGAGTTGATGAAGTTTATTTGTCAGCACATTGCTGGCGTTTCTGAACGCATTGAACATCAGCACAGTATGGAACAGGCCATTACGATTCGCACTAATGAACTTATCCATACCCATAATGAACTTAAGCAAGAAATAACTGAACGAATTCAAGCAGAAAAACTGCATAAGACCCTATTTGAAATTGCTAGCCTATGCCATGATGATTTGGATGACGAACACTTTTATCAAAAACTCAGTAAGATATTGAAGCAGTTTTTAGGAGATGGAAATTGCTACATTTCCTTATACGATCCAGAAAATCACAGTTTATTTTTTCCATTTTGTGCCCAAGATGATAAAAATAAACAAGTCATGCCGAAGCAGCGTCCATTTTCTGATGGCTTGACTGAATACTTAATGAAATGCGAGCAAGCACTGTTGCTTGATAAGTCAGATTTGAGTCACCTTGTCGAAGATAAGCAAATTTACCAAAATATGGACTGCTGCCCTATTATTCTTGATATCTCACAGTGGATGGCGGCTCCACTCTATATCGATAACCAAATCAATGGTGTCCTAGCACTGTATCACTCCAATCCGGATATTGAATACCATGAGTCAAATTTAGAATTACTTAATTTCGTGGCTCAACAAATTGCCATTGCCATTGAGCGCAAACGTGCGGCAGGCATTATGCAGCAAAATTACCAAAATCTTGAACGGGAAGTGAAACGACGCACCAGTGAGCTAGCTAAGGCGAATAGAGAGCTTAAAAAAGAAATCACTCTACGCCGAAAAATGGAATTACAGTTAATTTATGATGCCAACCATGATCCTCTAACAGGCCTTCCTAATCGTGCTATGTTTATGGAAAGATTGGAGCAAGCCATCAGCCATATACAACGCCACCCAGAACGACAATTTGCATTGATGTTTATTGACCTCGATAAGTTCAAACGAGTCAATGACACCCTTGGTCATATTGAAGGTGACCGATTTTTGATAGAGACCAGCGATCGTTTAAAAATGTGTGTTCGACAAAACGACACCTTAGGCCGATTAGGTGGAGACGAATTTGTGGTGTTATTAGACAGCATACAATCGCCACTAGATGCGATTGAAATTGCTGATCGCATTTTACAGCTGCTCTCTAACCCTTATATGTTAAGTGGAAAGAAATTCTACTCAAGCGCCAGCATTGGTATTGCGATAAGCTCAACAGAAACAGAAGAAACTGAAAAGCTGTTACGCTCTGCGGATCATGCTATGTATCAAGCCAAGGCCAAAGGCCGTGGCCGTTACGAAATTTACCAGTCTCCACATTAAGTGAGCTTAATTAAAGAAAATTAGCCTTTTAGCATATTTCTCAGATTAGAAATATTCGCTTTACCCGTTTGCTGACGTTGCTGCTCACTTTGTTTTGGCTTTTGGTTTTCCCATTTCACATCATCTTGTGGCAATTCCATTAAAAAGCGACTCGGCTCTGTACGCATGGTTTCACCGAATTGTCGACGCTCTCGGCAAATCACAAACCACAACTCTTGTTGGGCGCGAGTGATCCCTACATAAGCTAAACGTCTTTCTTCTTCAACATTATCCTCATCAATGCTAGTTTGATGGGGCAATAATCCTTCCTCCATACCTACCATAAACACATATGGGAACTCCAAGCCTTTGGACGCATGCAAAGTCATTAGCTGTACCTGATCGCCCGCTTCTTCCTCACTGTTGCGCTCCATCATGTCACGCAGTGTTAGTCGAGTAACGACCTCTGGTAAAGTCATAGGTTCATCTAAATCATCGCCATTGAGCATTTCTGTCACCCAGCGATACAGCTCAGAAATGTTCTTCATCCGCATTTCTGCTGCTTTAGGGCTGGTGCTGTTTTCGTACAGGTAATCTTCGTAATTAATATTGCGGATCAACTGCTTGATGGCATCAATTCCCTCACCTCGCTTAGCGATTTCCCCAGTATCAACGATAAACCTTCCGAACTCATACAGCGCCTTACAAGCCGACGGATTAAGGATGTGATTTAATTCCGGCTCGAAAATGGCGCTAAATAACGAAATGTGTTTCTCATTAGCGAAGTTACCTAAATGCTCCAAAGTCGCTGGTCCAATACCTCGCTTAGGTAAGTTAACCACACGCAAAAACGCATTATCATCATCAGGGTTCACCACTAAGCGTAAGTAAGCCATGATGTCTTTAATTTCAGCACGAGCGAAAAATGAAGTTCCCCCACTGAGCTTATAAGGAATACGATTGGTCATCAGTGCCCGCTCTAGCAAGCGAGATTGATGATTGCCACGATACAAAATGGCGTATTCACCATAACGAGTTTTCCCCATAAACTTATGGCGAACAATTTCCGCCACAACGCGCTCGGCTTCTTGCTCTTCATTGCCGGCCATGATCACTCGCAGCGGCTCACCATAAGCCAGCTCACTAAACAGTGACTTTTCATATACGTGGTCATTATTGGCGATCAGAATATTGGCAGCTTTTAGAATCCGCTGGCTAGAACGATAGTTTTGTTCAAGCTTGATCAATTTTAATTGAGGGAAGTCTTTGCCGAGTAGCACAAGGTTTTGTGGTTTTGCTCCACGCCATGAGTAAATTGACTGATCATCATCACCCACCACGGTAAAGCGCGCTCGCTCTCCAACCAATAACTTTACTAATTCATATTGGCTTGAGTTAGTATCTTGATATTCATCCACCAGCAGATATTGAAAACGCAATTGCCAACGCTCTTTAGCCACTTCGTTATGTCTAAGTAATAAAGTAGGCAGTAAAATCAAATCATCGAAATCGAGCGCATTATAGGCTTTCATGTGCTGAGCATAACGCTTGTAGAGTAAAGCAAATAACTGCTGTTGTTCACCCTTAGCGGTTTTAATGGCATGGTCAGGGATCATCAAATTCCCTTTCCAATTTGAAATCGCTGACGCTAACGCTCGCAGTAGGTCTTTATCTTCTTGTAATTCTTTTTCGGTGAGCTCTTTTAGTAAGGCAAGCGTATCTTGATCATCAAACAGCGAAAAACCCGCTTTTAGCCCCAGCGTTTTATATTCTTTTTTGATGATCTCAAGGCCAAGAGTATGAAAAGTTGAAATCCATAATCCACGAGAAAGTTGCTTACCAATGGATTGCGCTACACGTTCTTTCATTTCTCGTGCAGCTTTATTCGTAAAGGTTACTGCAGCAATATTTCTGGCTCTGTAACCACATTTTTCTAAAAGATAAGCAATTTTATTAATGATCACCCTTGTCTTACCACTGCCTGCGCCAGCTAACACCAGACAAGGGCCAGAGACATAGTGTACCGCTTCATTTTGACCAGGGTTGAGTTTCATTAATCGTAATTTACCATGCTAAAACTCAGATCCTAGCGTATTTTGGACACTGTTTGCTACGATTTTATATCCTGCCAACCTGTATTCAACAGTGTTTTTTCATGCCATGAAGGTATTCAAAACAAGGCACAGCTCACCGTAAGTAGTTATTAACTATCATATAAACGCTAGGGGCCGTATATATACTCGTGATACTTGAAGATGCAACTTTCAGGGCTTGTTCAGCATTGCATTATTCGAGACGTGAAAGTGAAGAACTAGCGGGCTAATTTAAGCTTTCACAACAAAGAAGAATCAATGCTGAAAAGCCCGCACAGTGCGAGTTTAATTGCCATTTATACTGCGTTACTTACCCTTGAAATAGAATAACTATTACTGCGGGCAAGTGCCTTGTCTAAATGGCAATTAATTCTCGCTGAAATCCTGCATCTTCAGGTATCACGAGTATAGCCTCTAGCAACTAAAAGCTGTTCGTTTTAATCACCTCACAGCTTCTCAAACAAAAAAATTTAAACACCTTTATGATTAAGCTTTCAACAAGGCTTGCTTATACTCTTCAATCATTTGCTGTTTGTCTTGAGTTACACCAAAGTGCAGTTCCATTTTTTCGAATAAATACTCCCAAGAACGAGGAACGTCAGTGTTATTCAGCCATGACTGTATACATTTGTTTGTTTTGGATATCACTCCATCATGAACAGTATCTTTTTTATTTAGTTCATAAAGAGTCGTAGTAATGAACTCTAACCAAAATTGCTCTTGAAGCCCTTCATCTTGCGCAGAGATAAATTTTATCAATGAATCGTGCCCTACTCTCAGAGAAGCCATTTTAAACAATGAAACTGTCGCTGCCAGCTTGTCAGGTATACTTGCTGCGACGACTTTAGGCTGTACAGCTTTTTTAGCCGTAGCTTGAGGTTGCATTGCTGGCTGAGAGGAAAATGTTGGGCGCGTACCTAGTGCAAACCGATCAGTGTTTACGGGTTGAGATGCTGTTCTAGACTGTTGAGGGTCATGTGAGTGATTTCGTCTATAAGGATCAGAATATTGTTCTGAGTAAGTTTGGCGGTAGGGGCTTCTAGATTCTGAAGGGGCTGAAGGTTCAGTGCTCCCAGTTTTCAGCATTCGGCTTAGCTCTTCGCTTGCGGCTCCCATCTCAGCATCCCTCATAGACTTCAAAAAATGCTCTGTCGTTCTAATATGTTCATACTGTGACTCAGTAAGCCATTTTTGTATAATTGTTGTAGTGATTTCTTCCAATCCGCCCCCCTTCGACATGCAATTACTCCTTATATTGTCTACTTCCTGTCCATTTGGATCCCTTAGCAAGTACATTCCAAACGTCTTGTAATGATTACTAATAGTCGTAAGGAGCTTACTAGTTCTTAAATGGGTTCTTGTTATAAAATCTAAAGTTAATTCCGTTGTTTTTGCAACCGATGAACCCCGCGCTTGCTCGCCAAAATGCCTTCTACTATATTGAGTAAATGAACCATGAGTAGTCGATGGAATAGACATAATATATTTACCTTAACATTGTACGGTCGAAATTGTAGTTTTCACGACAACTCAACACATTGAAAATATTAAGGTATATAATATTGATTGAATTCTGTACACAAGTTGAATTGATACAGAATTTATACATTTATTAATTTCCATCTAACATTCTTGACGGCTTGCCTAAATCGATTGGCGAGAATGGGGTTAGCTTCAAAATTAAAACTATCCGTTAGCAATAGAATAAAGTCATTCCATGTTTTATTTGGATTACCGTCCAGCCATTTTTGAATGCATTGCATAACGCATTCCTTCATATCATCTGGATGATTGTTTTTAAAAAAGTCAAAGCGTTCAGCATTACCATATAACTTCTCGCAGGTTACCTTTAGATACGGGTCTGCTTGTTCAACTATAATATCAACCAGTAGAGTGACTTCTTGCTGTGTGTTAATCTCACGTAAAGTTGGTACACGGTTTAAACCATGAGCTTCTTGCCATTCACATTGACAAACACCTTCAATAAGCGGATTGTTCTCACTTGGGTCGATGCGAGGTGAAGCCGCTTCTTTTTGGCGCTCTTCTATAGAAACAAAGTAGTCAACTATATCTTTAGCAATATCTCCCATATTTGCACTGTTCAATATATTGAAAAAGTCAAACCAGTTTCGGGTTCTCGCATATTTCTCTTCAGTAAGCCATATCTTAATGTATTCCTCGACCAACTCCTCTTGATCTAGGCTGGAATGACTTTTTACAATGAAATCAACATACTGACGATTAGGATCATTCAACAATTTCATCGCAAACCATCTACTGTCCCCAAAAGCAATTCTTTTGGGTATGGAGTACTGACTGTTCCTAAGTGCTGTATGTAAAGATTTTATGGTTTGAAGTGACAGTTCAGGGATTTCTAGTGGCGATGATTTTACTTCTGATGATATAGAAACCAGTGCTTCGGTAAACGATTTAGCTTTTTTGCTTACCGGAGGAGCTAAGTCAACTTGTAACTGCTCTTGCACTACGGTTGCTATAGGATAAGGGTTTCCAATAGGTGATGTTGAGGTGGGTGAAAACACCGTATACTGAGAAAAATCTGTTACGTCACCTGTTTCATTCGGATTATGACAAAAATAACCGCCCTCCTCCCCTTGTAACTCAGGCTGTATGCCACTTTGCTCAACGGTGTATTGATTTGTCGTAGTAACAATACAAGTTTGCTGAGGTATAAGGGGAGGAGCTGCTTGCATCTTCTGCGTTCGCCACGGAAGACTTGGAATTAGGTGTTCTAAAATGCGGCTAACGGCCATTTTAATTCTTAACTATTTAATCCATATAATAATTTTAGAAATAATGAGCTGAATTGTTGCTGAATGATAACCGACTTTATTTTTTCCTAACTTATGCCATTAATCCGAATTGAAGAATGCTCTCTATGCAAGAAACAATGAGTTTAAGAGCATGGCACAAATTTCCATAATATCGGGGTAATTTGAAACATAGCTTTGGAAGCCTTTGATCTTGTCCTTCGGGGCTGACCAGTTGCCCAACAAGGATTGGGGGATCCACAGTCACACTGAATAAAGCTCGCTTTTAAAAGCATCAACTATGACTTAACGTGTTTAAGGAAATCTATATAGTGGTTTAGAGGCTTCTAATTAGATTTTTGATTGACCGACATACAAAGCTGTGGTTACTTCTTTTTTACACCGACATTTGACAACATCGTGTAAACCAAAAAGTCTTTAATTTGGTACGCACCCTAGCCCATTTCAATTGTGATGCGCCACGATTTTAATGAGTTATACCAATTACAGTAATTAATCTCTCACTCAGCAAGAGCTAAAGGTTTTCAGAACAAAGACAAGCCCGAAGTACTATCGGGATAATTCAAGAGCTTGTAATGCAGTAATCGAAAGCTTTAGCCTTACCCTTTGGGAGCTTGTATGCGGTCAAATTCCTGCTCAAAATTGCTTTGACGTAGAAAAACTATGTCTACATCAATTTCGATTGTACTTTGACCGCATTCACAGCTCTGAGTTGAGCATTTAATTACTGTAATTGGTATTACCTTTAACCCTAAGAACATCAGTTGAACGCTCAATAAGTTAACATCTACCTGAGTTAGCGATAATTTCAACTTTTTCATCATTCACCGAATGGATGAAACGCTCTACGTTCACAAGCTTGCTAAAATGCCCGCTAGCAGCGTTGTAACTTTTGCAAGTAGAGCATTTTTTACCGCCATACAAAACTGGCGTTACAGCTTTTCTACGCTTGAGAACGTAGCCAACTGATGTTTTTAGGTTAACTGCAAGGCGAAGATAAATATGGGGGCATCAACCATAAGCAGTTGTCATTTTCATATTGATATCTTCAACGCTTCCCAGCCAACTTTTTTGCCTGTTGGTCTTTATAAGTACCTATTTGGTCAAGCTTCGTTGGAAAGTGGGTTTCTAACCTAGAAAAAAGAACATCCCAAGTTTGAGGAATGTCTTTTTGATGATCCTTCCACCAGTTGATTGCTGCTTCTAACACTTTGTCTTTGCTGCCACTATTCTTAACTAACTGATAAGGGGCATCACCGATAATTCCCTGCCAGAACTCAGTGATATTAGGTTCATCTTGAACGAGAAGAAATTGCCAAAAATTCACACTGCAACCTTCTACTTTCAATTTTTTTAAGTCTAAATTCCAAAATTTCTTTTTTAAGACTGAATAATCTATATTTTTACTAACTTGTTGGGCACCTGATGCAGATGTACTTGTATTTTCAGGGACTGAAGTACCTGAAGATTCACCTACTGCAAATTTTTCATCTTGTTGCCAACCCGCTTCTGTTTTAAAAGGACGGGCGGCGGGTTCCATCGTTGGTGGAACTTCATCTTCACTTTTTTCACCACCAGCAGCATTGTCACTAATTTGCAACGATTCTAAACTTAAATCAGTTTGAGTTTTCGGCTCTGCCATTGCGTTTAGGCCGTATAAACCTCTTGCATAACTGTGCGCCCCCTCTACAGCCATAGTGTCTCCTTAGTAGCATGAAATATCAAACTTCAACCAATTCCCATTAGAGTTCGATGTCGATGTCTATCTCATATTGATATGACCTTTGCTCTTTAGCTGCCAATTTACATTTTTTAGGCTAAGTGTAAGAGTTCTGGTTTTGATATCCTTTCTATGATTTTTTCTGAAAACTATCCTATTCGATGAGTTTCTACTGATATATGCTATAAATTTTCATCAATTTGATTCGTTAAATCTATCAATTAGCGACTGAATATAAAGTGAATGAAACGATAACAAAAATGAATTACGATAGGTCTAAGATGAAAGTTGCAGCTTTGCTTGCGCTATCGTTGCTGTTAACTCTTCATCAACAGTTAAGTGCACCGCCATTATTTCAAAGAGGTCTTTCCATGTTCGCCCTTCATGACTTAAACATAACCATTTTTCAATTACCGCTTTGATTAGCTCGACTCTCTGCTTGTTCTTATAGTCTACTTTCATTAATCTTAATCCAGACTTTGAGATAAGCTTACTAAGAAAAGGGGCCAAAATAGGATCTTCGAAGCTCGCAATAACACTAACAAATGACACTTCAAACTCTGCGCTTTCTTTTATTTTGATATCAGTAAATGCTTTTAAGGTGACTCGTTGCTCTAGACTACGGAGTTCGTTAACTTGATGCTCTGCTACAGGAATTAGCTGGTGTTCAAAGTGGCAACTTGTCAATATTCCCTGTTGCACTAGAGACCATACTACAGCCTCTAATGATTATCTACCTCAGCTTAGTCATAACCTGACATTTCAAACGAGTGGTCATAACTCGGCTATTGATTCCCAACTGTGCCACTTGGGTACACTGGATATATTTCTTCCCAATAGGGGGCTGAGTTGTACTGCAAGCTCCCCTCCTCTTCCTATTCGAATATCACTACAATATTTTTGCAATTTGTTCGTTTTTCTATCACCTAAATCAGCACTGTTTTTCTCGAGAAAACGCTCCACAATGTCTAGAAAATGTCCCCATGATTTATCACCTGTTTCATCTTCTTGTAACCATTGAGTAATGATCTCTCTCATTAAATATTGATTACTTTGATAAAGGCTTTTGCAGTCTTTTAAAATAATTACTATTTTCAACCTACCACCTTCAAGAAACAGTTCTTCGCCGAACATTTCTAGTTGTGAATCATTAAGAGAAGATAAGGCTAAAAACAAACTATATTCAGTCTTGTTAGTAAGGTTTGATATACTTTGTACAGACAGCCGTCCCCCTAGCGTTCCTTCGGCACTTGCCATAGGCACTTCAGAAGGCTGAGTTACAGAATTCAAACTGTTTTGTCCTTCCACTTCGCCTATATATTCTCTAATTTACCCGCTAATGCTTGTTGTTTTGCTCTTCTTAGGGCGAAAAAAAAGTGTTGCCACGTTCGAGAACTTTGGTACTTATCATCCGTTAACCAAATTTCAATGTATTTTTCTGCACGCTGTTCGAATTTTAAATAATGATACTCACTTTTAATTTTATCTTTTAGCTCACCATTTTTGTCATCAAGTAACGTCATCACAAAACCTAGCTCATCTCTCATAACGGCCAATGTTGAGACGGAATGTTCGAGCTCAGGTATTTGCTCATGAAGGTATTTAATGGTTTGCAGCGTGAGTTTGTGCTTTGTTGAAACAGGACACGTTGTTACTGAGGCTGCTTTTTGTGTTGAATGTTTATCAACTTGAAGCACTTCGTGTTCAACAGGCGGCACACAAACGTGTTGCGGTTGCGGCTTAGAGTTAAACCCTATGTGCCCCATTGGATAATGACTAACATTTGTAGGCATTTCGCCTTGATGATAGTTAGCGGGGTATGGTTGTGGACTAGGCTCAGCCTCCCATACTCCTTGCGGCAGAGTTTGATTTGGCTCATAGGAGGGACATGGATGATATGAATGTGAGTGCTCAGAGTGTGAATTAGAGGTTACAAAATACCAATTATCCCCTATACCAACAACTTGCTCATTGCCATTGCTAACATGAGAAGTCAGCTTTACCATTGTTACAGTATTCGGCACTACGGATTGACGGCGACGCCCCACCGACCAAGGTTTATCCCAAGGAGCAAAAGGAAATAATGATTTTAACACTGCAGTTGGACTAAACGTAGAGCTCATACCAAACCTCATAACACAAAAAATCGATATAGAACGCTATACCCAATAAACACTATTATGGGTTTGTTTACTGAACAAAGGCAGAACCTCTTTAGGGCTACTGAATTAAATTATCTTTACCTGTTCACAATTAAAGCAACAACCCCATAAAAATTATCCTTTACCTTACAAAAACTTGCTTTCACTCTGGGCTAAATATTTTTTCGCATTAACCAATATCAAAAGCAGTATTTCATCTTCGCGTTTTTTTCCTACCTGTTGCCAATAGCGGTCAAATAAAGCAAAAAAATACTCCCATGTAGGATTAGAATGTTTTTCTAACCAATAGCGAAATATTGCTGCTGGCAACCCCGCAGGACAGGGTCTTCTAAGAGGTTCAACAGCTAATGAGTCATAGTAAATATCCATTTTACCTGTAAATATTTTGCATAGTTCCATTAGGTGAGGGATTTTTTGTTGTTCAAAAATGCCATAAAATTAATGACACTGTTGGTCGGTTTTCCTAACTGTTGAAGTGCAGACATGGTTACCCTCCGCTGCAAACCTGTTGGTGGTAAGTACCTAACTAAAAGTTATCTCATATTTTGAGCAATAATTATCCAAAATGGTTTCGACTGCTTTTTTGAGTTTCGAGTAAGTTTCGTAAGCACTAATGGATAACCACTCGTATTTGATTTTTCGCCAGAGAATTTCTATTGCATTAAGTTCAGGTGAATACGACGGCAAATATCTAATCTCTAAATTGTATTGCTCTGCCCATAACCAAGCATAATTTATAAATTTTTCTGATGTGTGAGTTGGAGCATTATCAACAT
>NZ_ML014771.1 GCF_003675895.1 Parashewanella curva | reverse complement strand
ACGTGATGTGAATTTCTTTGAAGTTCCATATACAGGATAATATAGACTGGGAACCGCCCAGTCTACACTATCCAGCACGGGGGCAAGCCCCCGAGATTTTCGCTCCGCTCGTTAAATATAGGTTTCACAACTCAACGACTTATTAAAAAAGCGTTGAATTGAAAAAATCAACTACCAACTTATTAATTTCCTCCTCTGTAATCTGAAATAAATTCTGTGTTTTTTATCAAAACTAAATTGATAAATAACAACGTGCCTGTTTAATCAAAATTCTGACACTTTAGTTTTGTGCTGGTGTTGCAAACTCAAACACCCCTTCAACAGCAAAATGATCGGATAAATCCCAGTAGTTCCAAAGTGAGTCAGTGGTACTTCTTGGAGCAATAACCTTTAAACTTGCAGAGATAGGTAACAGATGATCGTTTCCATACATCAAATAGTCAAAATAGGCTTGCACCGGATCTGCCCATTTATTAACACTTGTATCATAAGTGAGAGGGTAACCTGATGAATCGGGATGAGTAGCGTTAAGTGTTGTAAGCATCTCATCGTAATCCGCTTGCTGCTTATGCATTGCAATATTAAAGTCTCCTGCAATGATAATCGGTTCATCATCAGGTATACCTTGAGATTTAATAAACTGTGCAAGTTCTTTGACTTGTGACTTTCTTGCGTTCACTTCTTTATCTTTATCACCTGATTGTGTATGAGTATCAAAAATATGATATTTCTGCCCATTTTTATTAATTTCTACGTAAAGCCCCCCTTTCGAAGCAAAACACTGTAAACCGCTGCAAGAGTGATAAACAATAGATGACTGTTTTATAATAGGGTAACGAGAGAGGATATAAATACCAGCACTTAGTAATCTACCTGATTGTTTTACTTTCTCAGTCTGATAAGGATATTCACTTTTTAATGCACTGTGAAGCGCTTGCGTTGGTTTAACATCAAATTGCTCTTCAAAGGCTAGCACATCATAATTATGAAAATATTTAGGCATTTCATTAAATCGTTCTGAAACCTTCTTTGAACCATATATGCTCGTTCCCCAAAGGTTATAGGTTAATATCGATAATTTGTTTGCATCAGAAATAAATTGATTATTGGGCTGCTTTGTAATTGCGAAAGTTGGGACATTGTTGGTGATCTTTTCGGAAAGCTCATATAGATCATTCTGATTATGTATTTGTATTCGTCTTATCTCAGTTGAGTTAGACATAGGGATTTCATTGTTTGGCGTCTTTATGCCTGCCTGCACTTTTCCATCTTGGCCGACTTTGGCTATAAAGGACACATTCACGTTACCAATGGTACATTCTTTAGAGCTGAGGACATCTTTTATGATATAAAACACGCCTTCATGTAAAGCTTGCATCGAACATTGCTGCTGGGTAGTGTTATTTGCCAAGTATGTATCGTACTCTTGAGCTTCAGCAATATTAATTGACGAGAATAATAATAGTGAAAGATATGAAAAAACAACTAATTTCGGTAGTGCTAATTTCATTGCGAAATCTCCGATTACAAAATATTATTTAAGCTTCATAGATTAAATAGACCAACAAAAAACTAATCTTTAAGCATACTTTTTATTTTTTATTACCCTTAATATAAAATTCATTAACCATAATGGATATTACATACAAAACATGCTTACAACCCAAAATTAATAAAATTTAATTTTCATGAAACACATAAATATTATATATATTTATGTGTTAATTAGAATCTTATGTATTTCTCTTCATCCAATAATCTGTTATATGATATAACTAATTTTTAATTTAACAATATTAAGAGACATAGTTACAAATTAAGAGACATAGTTACAAACGGTCAAAAAATCATCAGCATACAATATCCAAGTATCCGACTTAGAATGTTCAAAATCATAAGGCCAAGAACGGCTCTCTAAATTTTCGCGCTTTTTTAAATACGCTAAGTTAAAGAGGAGCACAAAATGGGAACTGTATCACCTGAAATCGGTCAAATAACTGAACGCTTTGAATTTCCTAAACAAACTTATGCTCCTCCCAGGCCTAGCTGTGATAAGACATCAAGCAACTATGAGCTTTTATCGAATGAACACACCTATCCAGTACCTTTTACAGACCAAGCTCTCCAAAATTCAAGTACCTCATCAATCCCATCTAAAGAAACAGAAAGCATTAACTACAAAGCTTTGGCTTACCAAACTGCAAAATTAACCTTTGGATTCGGGGTCGGCACACTAATTACATATTTGGTAAACCCTGCTGCTGGGGTAGCCGTGGCGATTGCAACTCATGGCGGAGTATCAATCGCCACACGTATAGCCTTAACTCTGGACGCTAAATTTTTTCGTCATCAGGATGCAGAGGTGCCATATGATAATGACGATGGCTTACAATACTTTGATGCATTGGAAGAACAACCTTCAGAACTCGATAAGCAGCTTTCTCAGAATATTAGAACAGAAATCATTGCCAGTGTTGTGTTCGGAGTCTTTGGGTATGCAGTAAAAGGTACTCCAGCATTAAATTCCGCTTTGATGGTGACGGGAACACTGGGAGGCTCTAAGCTCGCTCATATTGTTCATTACAATGTGATGAAGTGGTTTGATGTAAATCCTAAAAGTTTAACTTATGCACTCACCGGAGAACCGATAAAATTTGTAGGAGGTCTAGCTGGAGGGACTTTTGGAAATTCTGTCGCTGATAGTATAAAACAGTGGTGGCATACTTCTGTTACCCTTGCGCCGGAACCACCTTTGAAAGCTTCTGATGAAGAGGTGAAATATAGACAACGTATGGATGAATTTGGAGCTATGCGTGACAAAATTCTGCAGCGTGATCAGACATCTAAGTCTAGCTATGATTCTAAAGGATTAGAAACACGTTCCCTCCCAGAACTGCCAATTGTAGATTGTGAAGAAAATCCTACATTCTTCTATCAGAATGGAACGCGTTATGTGTTAGGTACTAATAACTCACCACTTAAAATTAGTGATTCTGAATCGATGGCTTGTAAATATCCCTTTGGAAATGTTCATCCATTCTTTCCAGCTGATGAGTGTTACCAGCAGGTACAGTGCTCAAGTAGTGGTTTTGGTATAAAACTTAATATTAATAACTCACAATGTTTACCTAATAATGGTCACTCGCAATTTTGTCACTATACGTCTCACACTTGCTACAACATTTATACTCAGTCATGGAATTTAACCTGTAACCGAGCGTATGATTTTTTAAGCTTAGACTTTAGTCACTCCCCTACGTGTCTCGAGGGCATCAGAGCAACTGAAGCCGGTACCTTACCATTTTGTAAGCTAACAGATATCGAGCCTAACGAATTTCCAAAGGTAACATGTAACGAATACCAACAGGTATTTGAATACCAAAACATTACATTAGGTTTTCGTGCAAGCTATAGTGATTCGAATGCCTATTTAAGCAGCAATGCTGACATACGCGTGTGTAAGCCATATGTGCATCAAAGCAATAACTACTTCGGTTCTCCACACGCACATTGCTTTCAACAAGTTACGTGCACCAACTATGTAGACGGTTACGGTATACGCTTTAATAAAAATATAACGGGATGCGGTGGAGCCACCAGCTGTGGTGGTGATATACCACAATTTCATTGTTTATTAGAACCAAGCGATTCACTTCCTTGTGAGGTAGAACCAAATCCAATCAAGATATCTTATGAATCAACAATACTACCAACAACTCAATATCAAAGTTCACCTGCATCTTCAAGTACTCAGCAAACAAGTTCACACGATACCGCGTCAATAAACACGCAAACAGAATCTAGTTCAGTATTTGTAGAGCCTACGCCACCTTCGACTACCAGTGCCCAACAAACAAGTTCGCAAGATGCCACATCAATAAACACTCAAACTAAATCAAGTTCGATGCCTATAGAACCAACACCACCAGCGGTTTCTAGCACTCTTCCGGCTGCTTCTAAAACCACAAGTACTGTTCACAGCCAATCACTCAGCAGTCCTAGCTTTATAGATCCGACTCTTACCATAACAAGTCATACTCCTTTGACAGTGACACTTACTGATGCAGCAACCCGCATAGACACATCAGTAGTCTCACAACTACTGACATCACTGCCGAGTAATGTCAGTGCAACGATCACTCAGTTGCTAAGCCAAGCAACATCTGTAACATCTACACCAGTTAAAACTGCGACGCAAGATGGTGGTACAGTGTTCACAGGTGGAACCTTAATTATAATTTGCGTAGCAGGTATTTCCTTTTTCATACTCGTGGCATGTGGTGCTATTGTTGGCATATTTTCTTATAAACTACGGAATAGAAGCAAGGGTACAAATTTATCAAATGCAAACTTAAGATCTGATCTTTCTTTACGAGGGGCGCAGTTCAACCCGTTATATTTTCGTCCTGAGTCTGTCACAGGCGATTATAATGCCGCTAACAGATATCACCCAGGCCAGAGCAGTTTGTCTTATGAACATATCCAGCCACAAGTTGCTAACCCCAGTCAATCTCAACGTTCGCCTAACCCAAGTAACACTACAAGAATGGGATGGAATGATGAAGATATGCAAGAACCTCAGCAATCTAGACTACATAGGAATGAACCTCCTGTTGAATTTAATATAGCCTTCAGCTCAAGTGTTCCTCCTCCAGTTCCATTTGACTATCTTGTACCTTTAAGACATGAAGATAGACAGAGTGTTGCTGGGATTCAAAGCCAAGAAGGTGCACTGCAACCAGAGAGCACTTATCTAGGCTACCTTAGAGTTTTACCACCTGCTCAGCCTCAAGCTATAGCGAATGAACATCCTTGTACTTCATTAAATATTGCTTATGGCGCAATTAGTTCGGAACAAACCTCGACAGGAGATCCGGAGTCTTTTCCTAACGGATCTTCAGCTTCAAGGTTCGCAACTGAAAATATTTCAAGCATAGACAACCCCATTTATCATATAACTACTTCAAGCAATACACTTCCTTCCCCTATTGCGCGTCCTCCTTATACAGAGTCTGAAATACATGCACACAGGACTGGTTCTGTATCAAGTCTCGCGACAAGTGATGATGGTAGCTACATCCCACCAAGCGAATTTAGAGACCCGAATGCTAAACAAGAGCAATCAGGCCAATACTCTTTTTATTCAACACAACAGATACCTCCCTCTGCGGCTCCAGCCCAAGTCCCTCGCAGTTCAACTTTACCTCCTTCATTGGAAAATGAGTACGCAAAGGTTAGGTATCTTGCAGCTTCGAACATTATGAGCAGTAATTATGATCAGCTTCTCTCAACGCCTGACGATCAGCTTCCACCTTTAGCTATTGATTTCAAAAGAGAAGTGCTTAGAATTAAAACAGAGAAACTTAAAAGACGAGGCGAGAGAGCCCAAACAAATTAAGCTCAACTATATATTTTGAATACACCTAGGTTAACACTGCCTAAACTTTTAGAAATAGTAAGTTTGATATCATTATTATGAAGCGTGTTTAGCTTAGCGACTTTAATTATTACGCACACTGAAGAAAGTGAGATATTGATGTCTTTTCTATTAAAACTTTTTTCGAGTGCTCCACAGTTCGAATCTTGGAGCTATGAAAACAATCAATACACAGCTAAAGAATGTGCAGTTAGGGATTGCGGACTTGCCTATAGAGGAGACGGTCGTGATAAGGACGTCATTGTTGATTATGGTTTTAAAATTAGACAGTTTTCACCAACTAACTCCTTCGCTTTGAAGCTTAAAGATGTATTCCATTCGCCTTTTGGATCTCAGTTATATCTTGAGTCCATACCTCAAACAGCGGTATGTGCAAGTCAAGATGCAGCTGTTGCTACGCTATTCCCTATCTGGAATAAGTCAACAAATGTTTATGTATTTAGAGCGGTAAGAGCAATTCCACTGTATGAGACAATTAAAGAACTGGGTAATATAAAAAGCACTGGATTTATTAGTAGCCATATCATATCAGCATTAGAAATTGATTCTGATGAAGTGCCGCCGAAAGACATTCTTGGATATTGGAGAGTGACAAAGCAAAACTGTAGTGATGGCAGAACAAAAAGTTATGATGCATTTTTTTCTGACTTTCATCAATGTTGTGAGCACCTTTCGGAATATGAAAAATTAAAAATTGACCAAGTTTCGAAGCAAAGTATGACCCTCTTCGACGATACTATTAAAGATGTAATTTATTGGAACTGGTCTTGAACAATAAAATTTTTTCAGATTTAACCTGCTACAGCAGGCATTGTTACTGCTGTAATATTTAAAAAGTTTGACTTACACTCAGGCGGGAGTGAATTTACGCTTAAAATTGCTGTTAACGAGGCCTTTAAGCTTTCAGTTCACTGAACAACCTGTTCGTCAATTAAAAAATTATAAGGTAAATAGGAAACTGATTGATAGGATTCAGTTAGGTTATAGCTGCTTCCATATTATGACTAGCCTGATAAACATGACTCTGTCGTATGCGACATCTAATTGAATTTACGGATAGGAAACGTTTCATTAGTTTACTAACACCATGCAGATTATCATGAGGACTTATCTAGTCACCAAAATCCTATTTATCATGATGTTACGCTACCAACATACTTTCCCTAATTTAAATACCATTTAATACTAAATAATAATTTTGTGTCATTTTGCCTTTATCAATGAAAATTAGGATGTGTTTATCATACAGAACTAAATTTTGTGCTATTCAAATACTTTTCTGTTCAAGGCGAGAGCAACGAAGCTTAGTCATCTAAATTAGCCGTTCACAACACAGAACAGGAAGTTCTGAGACAGCGTAAATTGGATCACTTCTGCTGCATTATCGTTTGTTTATATGGAAAACGAAGTAACGACAGTTTTGTATGTCGGTCCAGCCACACTTCACAAACTCTGTTTTAGTCTTTCCATGCCCTCAGTAATTGAAATAATGGGTTGATAACCAAAATCTTCCTTTGCAGCACTAATATCATAGTAGTGAGAACATGACAATTGCTTTGCCACGAAACGAGTCATGATCGGTTCATCTTGCTTGTTAAGCAATTTATATATTAACTCTAAAACAACGCCAACAGAATAAGCTACTGCAACAGGAACACGTTTGGTTATAGGTGGTAATTGCACACAAGCTAAAATTTGATTAAGCATACTTGCCATAGTTACGGGCTCGTCATTGCTAACAAAATATGCTCTACCCGCACATTTAGAATCTTCTTCCGTTAACGCAATTGCAGCAAGAATGTGGCTATAAGCGGCATTATCGATGTATATAGTATCTACTAGCTTATCTTGTTTCCCTACCAACTTTAAACGTCCAGCTCTGCCACGTTCAATAACTCTAGGTACTAAATGAGGATCATTTGGCCCCCAAATCAGGTGTGGTCGAATTGCCACTGTTTTTAGATTTGCATCATTGGCACTTAAAACGGCTTGCTCGGCAATCGATTTAGACAAGCCATAATAATTCATAAATTGCGAAGCATAAGGGGTAGATTCATTTATGCCTTTTTCATCGTGACCATCAAAGGTCACACTAGGTGTGCTTGTGTAGACTATGTATTTGATACCGTTTGACTTACTAGCTTTAATTACGTTTTCGGCACCTTTTACATTGGGATTAAAGTAGCTTTCCTTACTCCCCCAAACCCCCGCTTTTGATGCAACATGAAAGACAAAATCACATCCTTGCATTGCTTTGGCTACTGTTTGTGGCTCAGCTAAATCTCCTTGTACCATGGTGACGCCAAGCTGTTCTAGTTTTGGATAGTTACCGCGAGCAAATCCCGTCACTTTAATACCAGCTGCAATCAAACGCTGACATATTGCAAACCCTAAAAAGCCACCAGCACCAGTCACAAAAACATGACTCACCTTTGATGCTAATTTTTCAAGCGCTTGTTGCTCAATTTCATGGAGTGTATTCATTATTGTCTTTCTGTTCGGTTTTATTTTATTGCCATCCACGCGAATTAAGAAATCTCACATCCTTTTTCTAAAGACACTAGATTCCTGTTTTCGCAGAAATGGCATTAATAATAGGTAAATTAATCAAACTGTTTATTGCTAGATTAGTCAGTAGACCTAGAAGGGAGTAATAGTGTGATAAGGAAACCGTCCGTGACAGGACGTCACGGTCGTCAGCACATGGATGTGCGCTTCTGTTGACGCTCACACTATTACTCCTTACGAAACGTTAAAAATTTCGAAATTGTATACAATTAACCAACCTTCTTCTGCGCCCAAACAGCCAACTTCTCTCGGAAAATCTTAGCGTTGTGTCTTACATCTACAGGAAAATCAGGGTGAGGTAAGAAATCCATAATCCCTTGAGTTTGTGAATGTTGTTCAGCTAGTTTCGTTAACTCTGCATAAATGAGTTTACTGTTGTGACAACCCTGCTCTTCTTTTAATTCAAGACAGACAAGAGGAGTAACTTTACCTTGAACTTTCACACCAACCAGTGCTGACCGCTCCACACTTGGGTGAGTATTGAATATTCTTTCACAGGGAATGGAATAATAACGTTTACTTTCAGTATCGACTCTATGCGCTTTACGACCGCACATCCAAAGTTTCCCATCAGCATCTAGGTAGCCCAAATCTCCCATTCGATGCCAGATCTTATCACCATCTTTAATTTTTGAAGCTTGAGTAGCCGCTTGTCTTCGATAGTAGCTTTGGCTCACTACATCTGCAGTAACTATGATTTCACCAATATGTTCAACACCGAGTTCATTAGCTTGAGCTAATTCATTAATGTCTTGCTCAGTAATATCAATAATTTTGATCTGCATTCCTGAAATTGGGCGACCAACACAGATACCAGCCCCATTATTTGTTTGCTCTTGCGTTTCAAATAATTCATCACTTGCTAGCATTGAAATTGGTAATGACTCAGTTGCACCATAAGAGTTAAGTACAGGAATACCATCATTTAGCATTTTACTAAAACGTTGAATTGCTTCAATTGTGACTGGCGCCCCAGCTGAAATCACTCGCTTTACTGATGGTAGTTTTTGACTCAGGGTTTCACCAGCTGCACCCAGCTTGTTAACTAAAGCAGGATTCGCAAACATATTAGTGCACTGGTAATCCTCAACAGCTTTAAATAAATGCTTTGGTTCCGCAGTAATTGGTTTACTAGCATCTATATCGGGCACAATAGACGCCATCCCCAATGCTGGACCAAATAGTGAGAACAAAGGAAACGTTGCTAGATCTTTCTCACCATATTCGATGCCATAGTCGTTTTTTAATGCCTGAATTTGCGCTTCAAACATTTTATGACTATAGACAACACCTTTTGGTACGCCTGTGCTGCCACTTGTAAACAAAATCGCGCACATTTCATCGGCATCTAACTCAGCCCTTTCAAAAGTGTATTTAGATTGCTGTTTAGCCAGAATAGTCGATAAGTTTGAGCTTGAAGTCAGCAGTGATTTCAACCCAGATAGTTTTGGATTGGCGATTGGAATATCAACATTAATAGAGTGCTTAACCGTTCCCTTCGCCCAACCCAAGAGTTTACGAGCGATATGCGCTTTTTCGATGCCAATAAATACATCAGGCTCAGCCTCTGCAAAGCATTGCTTAAGGTTTTTTAGTCCCATACCTGGGTCAACGATTACCGGAATAACACCGGCTTTAAACAAGGCAAAGGTAAGCTGAAAGAACTCTAAGCTTGGTGTTACCATCAACACCGCTTTCATGCCTCGAGTAATACCAAACTCGGTTAAGGCATTGGCAATCTGATCGCTTTTTTGATGAAGTTGAGAAAAGCTCAGCTCTTGGTAGTGGTACTTACCTTTACGGTATTGCTGAACCGCTACTGCTAGAGCATCAGGCTGCTCGACGGCAGCCAGTTTGAGATGTCGGCATAAGTTCATGGCTTAAGCCGCTTCCGATTCATTGGCAGCTGATGGCTCAGTGGTTTTCATAAATTGCGAAATATGACCTATGGCTTCATCGCTGGCATCTTCAAGAATATAGTGTCCACAATCGTGAAACTCATGGTAAACAGCACTTGGGAAATGTTGCTTCCATTGCTTCAAAAAGTGTTTATCGAAAACAAAATCTTTATGTCCCCAACACACCAGTATCGGTAAATGTGAGAAATGACTTAGACTGGCTGAAATTTCAGAAACAAAATCATAATTACGATCCGAAGGCGAAAGTGGAATATCCTGTACGAATCGCAAAGTCGAAATACGGTTATCCCAGTTATTAAAAGGGGCAACATAAGCTTCACGTACCGCTTTAGGCATAGGCTTACGCTTCACGCCCACATAAGAGGCAATACTCGAAAATGCATTAAAACCTCTAACCAATAAGGTTCCTAATAAGGTATTTCGACAAATCCACAGTGGAATTGGAAACATTTTACTTTTAGGAAGGTGAAACGCTGCAGTGTTTAGCAGCACAATGCGCTTGATGCGTTCTGGATAACGAGCCGCATAGCCCATACCTATCATTCCGCCCCAATCGTGTAGCACTAAAGTAATGTCTTCTTTAACGTCCAAGTGATCAAGCAGCGCTTCAAGATCATCAATACGTTGACTTAAGGTATAGTCGTAGTCGGTATCGTTTGGCTTATCGGATAACCCACAACCGATATGATCGGGCACAATACACTGATGTGTTTTTTGCAGCTCAGAAACAAGATTTCGATAGTAATAACACCAACTAGGGTTGCCATGAACCATAACCACTGGCTCACCTTCACCTTGGTTTAGATAGTGCTGCTTTAAGCCGTTTCGCTCAAAATAATGCCCTTTAAATGGCAGTAATTGTTCTAGCATTTTATTCCTTACCACTTTAAGCCAAGCATCATGCAGTTTAAGCCACTGCCAATACCTAAAAAGCTTACCTGATCGCCTTTTTTCAAAAAGCCTTGCTCATGTGCCAAAGCAGCAGATACAGGCAATGAGACAGTACCCATGTTTCCAAGTTTTTGATACGTCGGAAATTCTTTTTCAGATGGTATGTTAAGCGCACTTAATACTTGCTTACGATTAGATGCACCAACTTGGTGACATATCACCTTATCAACTTGCTCAACCAGCCAATCACGCTGGGTTAAGAAATGCTCCCAAGTGTGCTTCGCCAATTCTACGCCTTCTTTTAACAGTGCTACAGCATCAGTTTTCATAAACTCACGATACAAGTGCTGCCCTTTTTCCTGTAATCCCCATTGGCATAATTGGTGATGTTCAGGTGCAGACAAATGCGAAGCGCCCAACAATTGATGTTGACGTTCATTTTTTAAAGGCAAGCTGCCGTTAGTTAAAATCACCGCAATCGCACCAGAGCCTCCCGTTAAGGTTGCCAAAGATTGCGCAAAGTTTTGCATGGTTGGCTCATTCAGCATTTGATCTATGGTTGAATCAACAATATCTCTAGCAGACTCACACGACACCACCATACCCGCTTTAATTTGTCCGAGCTCGATACGATTCGCGATGTCTAAAATGCCCGATAACACACCCAAACATGCGTTACTGATATCGTAGACTGCCGTATCTTGAGATACACCAATGTTGGCTGCAATACGGCAAGCCGTTGCAGGCTCATGTTGATCACGGCATACACCTGTGTAAACAACAGCACCAAGATCACTCACATTGATTCCAGTTTCATCAATAGCTTTATGAGCAGCCGAAATTGCACCATCAGATAAACGGTGATTCTTTGGCCACCAGCGACGCTCAGCAATACCTGTTAATGCAGTTAACTGACCGATCGGAATGCGAAATTTTTGATATAAAGGGGCTAACCGAGATTCCAATTCGTTACTCGAAACAACAACTGGAGCCAATTCGTAAGCCAGGCTATTAATAAAAACCCGGGAGTATTTCATGCAATTATTTTGTTCAATTAAAACTAGCGCAACATTTCATCAAGAATTACGTCCAGTTGCAATATAAACTCATGCTTTTTGTCTTTATTGAGCAAAATCATAGGACGTGTTGAACTTTCAGGATTGAATTTTGTGCTATTTGAGCACTTTATATTCAAGGAGTGAGCAGTGAAGCTTAGCTATCTAAGTAAGCTGGTCACAACACAGAACAGGAAGTGCTCAAAAGCATCGAAGACAGCGTAAATTGGTCACTTCTGCTGCGTTATCGCTTGTTTATGTGGAATAACCACACTTCACAAACTCCGCCTTGCATAAGGTAACCAATTTATCGCTGCAAAAACAATCAAGAAAGATCATCACGTCCTAACGTTTGCTCGGATTAATTTGTTTCTAGGTGTTACATCAAAATGGCAAAACTCAGACAGTTCCACTTCATAACCCTGCTCTTGCAAATATAAACAGCGATCTAACAATAACCAATACTCAATGGCCTGTCTGAATAAATGAGCGACTAAATCTATCCGTCGAGTCAGTTTTTGCCTATGAACTCCCAATTGTTCAAAATGTTCAAAATTTATGTTTATTGGTAAGCAAAGCTGTTTTTGATCTGCCGCCCAAGAACAAAAATCTTTAAATGTTCCTGAAAGCTGCGCTTGTTTTATAGTCGGAATGGGAAGATAAGAAAGCCGTTGACGTACTTGTCGTTGCAAGCTATCGAAACCTAAGCGCCATGCCATTTCTTTGAGTCGCATTTTATTTTTTGCCTCATTCGCAATAACACTTTGCTGTAGCGGTAAACGTAGGTCAGTTTTAGATAACTGTAAGCCATATGATTTCGCTTGTTTTGATAATGCTTGATACTCTTCATCTTTTATTAGATGATAACAACATGGAGCAATAGTAATAGCTTTTACTTCCACTTCAGAAGCTTGTTTCAAAAGTTCTACATGTAGATCTCCGCAGGCATGAAGTGCTACGGCATGTTGGTTCTGTTTGAGTAGACTTTCACCCTCTTTAAAAGCATCTCCACATATATGTTGATGGTGGAGTTTAAATTTATCACTCAATAACTGACCTTGACGGCTTAAATCTGATTGCCACTCCAAGCTCGTAACCAGCCTATTGGTTCTAAATGCAAGTAGCCTACCCAAGTGACCTTTACCTGAACACCACTCTAGAAACGAGCTCTGTAACGAGCCTTGACTCATTACAGAGTCACTAAATAATGTTATTTGCTGCCACTTGCGCCCTTTTACTCCTGCTGATAATCGGCTTGGGTACTCTTTAACCTCAGTTTCTTCACTTTGTTTTAGTGCCGGAAAGCAAAGATACTTTAGTTCCCACTCAATGCCTTGTGAAATAAGGTCACGCTTTAGTGCAGGTAGCAATGATTCAACCAACAGGCGATGTTCTACATCTAATTCTTCTATTTGTTCATCAGAAAATGACCAAACAGCCTTGGCAAGCGCAGGAAATTCTCGCTCCCATGGCAGTGCATCGCATTCAAAGCTCGCCACTTGCCATAATGCTTTAGATTTAACTAGTAACCTATTTATTTCGAAAAAATGCTGTTCAAACAACTTAACTTCCTGCTGCTCTTCAATTAGTATTCCTTTCAAAAAGGAAAGAAAAAATGCAATCACCTTGTGTTGCTCGCTGCGGTTTAAATGACGATGATATATGCATGGGCTGCTATCGCCACATCACTGAAATTGTCAACTGGGGGCAATTTGATGATATAAAAAAGAGCGACATTTTAGCGAAAGTCACCCTCAGGAAACAAGAATTTATAGGGCAAGAAAATACTCAGATTTTGTCTCGTGAAAAGTGGTTGAAAGCAAAAGAACACTAGAGGCGGTTCCCCATTAAAGATTTTTTGATTTGTTAAAGCCTAAAATTTGCAAAATCAAGGCACGAAGAATGAAGTTTAGTGGGCTAAATGAAAGATGAATAACAAAGAGTTTGCAAATTTTAGACGTAACCCGAAGGGCTGCGTTTCTTGTTTGTTTAAACTACGTTGTCGAATGCTCGTGTAGAAACGAAGTAACGACAGTTGTGTCTGTCATTAATAACTACACTCCACATTTTCCGCCTTGTTTAACCTAAAAAATTAACAGCAGTCAATGTAATAACGACAGCTTTTTATGTCGGTCAATCAAAAATCTAATTGGGAACGGCATCTAGGAAAACATTAACCCTTTAAATAAGTTTTTTTCTCTGCGCACAGCTCTAATATCAGTTTTTGTACGAACGGGTATAGACGTAGAAGGTTCCTGTGCAAATCCTTTTAGGTTTGGTTCTTTATGAATGTCTTTGCCTTGAGCAAGTGTTACAGGCTTTGTTTCAACCATTTCAACTGGATTTCCATCCATTGCTAGTTGGCTGCAGAACAAATAACCTAATTCTGGAGATCCGCAAGGACTATCAGAACTTACATGGGGGTACTGCTCATCTAGATCTTCAGTAAGGGTTTTGTCTTCACTTTTTTCAATGGAACTGTACTTTAATTGGGCTTTCTTTTCATTTTGTAGAACGCCCCAGTTTAGCTCATTATCCCAATCAAAAGGATCATGTTTAGTTACCTGCTGAGAACAACCAAAACCAACAACATATTTAGCGTATTGTGTAGCTGAAACGGTTACCTTTGGAGTGGTTGGTTGTGAGACTGTTTGACGAGCCTTTGCTTCTTTTTTATGTTTGTTCCACTCAGCTATATCTATATGGAATACTGAATTTTTTGTACCGTCTTTATCTGCACCACCTCTCGATAAAGGTTCAGAAATGCTCCTATGAACGGAGGTGAGACGTGCAGATGCTGGCTTCAATGAAGGTTCAGCGCTTGATTGCAACGTTTTAAACTGCTGTAGTTTTTGATTCAGAATAAATTCTTCAGCCTTTTCTATAAAGCGAAAAAGATTTTTTACAATATAATCTTTTTCTGCTTGTACAGTAGTAAAGGCGTTATTTTCAGTATGAAAGTCCATATGTAATACCTTTACTTCCCGTCTAGATAAAAAAAGATCCAACCTATATTGATGGCCGTTGATTTTCAATAATATTTGACTTTGCTTTATTTTTCTCTGAGCGACTTGAAGTGCTAAACCATTCATTGCAGGTTGCATGTAACTAGAAACATTGCTTACAGCCAAAACTTAGACTCCCAAAATTATTTGATACGTAAAAGATCATAAATAAAAGCGAGTTAGATTCAATAAATCTAAAGCAAGATTAATTTGGAATTAGGCTTCCATGGAGGGCTTGGCAGGTTTTGGCTTCGTTCTAGAATGGTTAAACTTCAAACCCAAAAAGATACAAATTAGTGGACAAGGTAATAAAAACAACACTTCGAGATTGAGTGGCGCTCCCTTTAAAAATAAATAAGCGCAACCACCGTACATAACTACAGTGCCGATAATTCCTATAATCAAGAGTGCTTTTTGCACTATCCACTCTAACTGTTGCATTTTTTTGTGTCAGTATTAAAGAAAAAGCCGAAGCAACGAACTTCGGCTAATCTACATGAATTACGGATAATTACAAACGAATCCCACCATCAATTTCAAATACTCGACCATTTACATAATCGTTTTCGCAAATAAACTTAGCCGTAGATGCAATTTCATCAGCCTGGCCTAAACGCCCTACTGGAACCATCTTTTCTAAGCGCTCAAGGGCTTCTGGCTTCATAGCGGCTGTCATTTCAGTTTCGATAACACCCGGAGCAATCGCTGCACTGCGAATGCCATGGCGAGCGAGCTCTTTTGCCCAGCCCACTGACATAGCAACAACGCCAGCCTTAGACGCCGCATAGTTAGTCTGCCCGATATTCCCCGCCTTCGCCAAGCTAGAGATATTAATGATCACACCTTGTTGCTTAGAGGTAATCATGGCAGCAGCAGCTTCACGACCACACAAGAATGAACCTGTTAGGTTTACGTTAATCACTGACTGGAACTGCTCTAAAGCCATACGGGCAGTTACTTCACCTTCTTTAGCTTTTAGTAGCATTCCGTCACGTAGAATACCCGCATTGTTGATCAGTACATTCACTTGACCTAAGTCTTCCAGAATATATTGGAACCCTGCAACAACATCTTCTTCATCGGTAATATCAAGGGCATAACCTTGTACTTCGGTATCACCCAATAGCGCACAAGCCTTTTCTAATTTTTCTTGATCAACATCGATAAGCGCGAGTTTCGCCCCAGCTTTGGCAAACGATTGCGCCATTGCGAAACCTAAACCACCTGCACCGCCAGTAATGACGACAACCTTACCTTTTACATCCATTAGATGATCCCTTACTTTTTAGAAAACTGTTCAAATATACTTGAGAAATCACGACGACCATGACCTTGACGAGCGTGATTAACATATAAGCTTCGAGCCAATGCGCCCATTGGTGTACTGGAATTTGTTAATAATGCCGCTTCTTGAGAAAGACCTAAGTCTTTCACCATCAGATCCACCATAAAGCCACCTTGGTAGTCATTCGATGATGGAACGCTTTCCATCACATCAGGGCAAGGATTATACTTTTCTAGCGTCCAGTTTCCACCACTACTCACTTTCATAATTTCAGAAAGTACTTTAGGGTCTAAGCCGTGATCTTTACCTAACTGTAACGCTTCTGATGTGCCAACCATAAGTACCGACAAAAGCATGTTGTTACAAATCTTAGCGACTTGCCCTGCACCAGCACTACCAGCATGGAAGATATTAGCGCCCATTGCTTCTAAAACCGGCTTCGCTTTATCAAACGCAGCATCTGACGCACCACAGATAAAGGTCAATGTACCCGCCGCCGCACCAGCAGTACCACCTGATACTGGAGCATCAATAAACTCAATGCCTTTTTCTGCCGCTTGGTTAGCCACTAATTTTGCACTTTCAGCATCAATCGTTGAGCTATCAATTAATACCGTATCTGCATTAACAACATCTAACAGGCCGTCTTGATCAACAAAACCTAAATACAGACTTTTTACGTGTTTACCTGCGGGTAACATGGTCACTACCGCATCAACACTTTTGGCTGCATCTGTTGCAGAATCAAACGCAGTTGCACCTTGTTCAACCAACTTAGCAATGGCTTCTGGTACAAGATCGAATACGTTAACACTAAATCCAGCCTTTAGCAGGTTAGCCGCCATTGGGCCACCCATGTTACCAAGACCGATAAACGCAATGGTTTTTATCATGCTCTTATTCCCTTATTGTCCTAGTTGTTGAAGTGGATGAATTTCCCAAGGCATCGTTGTAATTTTTTCCATTAACGAAGCTGGAATTGCATCATGGGAAGAATACTTCCATTTCGGATTTCTGTCTTTATCAATCAATAAGGCTCGAACACCTTCACAAAAATCCCCGTGAGCACAACTATTTACACTGGCAATGAGTTCCCAACGGTAAATATCTGCCAGACTGAGTTTGCTATCTAATTGAGTTTGCTCATAAACCAGTTGCGCACTGATTGGACTACCTGCTAACAGTGCACCAATTGCGCGTGATAGCCACTTTTCATCCGTCTCTAGTTTGCTAGCTCGCACCATAATGTCATCTAAGTTGCCAGCCATTAAGCTATCAATTAGACCTTGGTTATTCGCTAAGGTGCTCTCGCCTTTCGCTATAGGACTTTTAACACTCAACTCATTGAGCATGTCATCCAGCCATAGATGATTTCGTGCTACATCATCTGACCAATCCAATGTGGCTAGAGCGTCAAACATGAGTTGCTTATCATCATTGTTTAAGAAATGATTGCCCAAGCCAACATAGCAAGCATCAGCGGCATTCATTTGATAAGCCGTTAGCCCTAAAAATAAACCAGACTTACCTGGCATTCTGTTTAGGAAATAACTTCCGCCAACGTCTGGGTATAAACCAATGGTGATTTCTGGCATTGCAATGCGAGAAGTTTCAGTAACGACACGGTGACTTGCGCCAGCCATCAAGCCAACACCGCCTCCCATGACAAAACCGTGTCCCCAGACTAAGAAAGGTTTGCCAAACTCATGGATAAGATAATCTAATTGGTACTCTTCAGAGAAAAAAGTTTCAGCTTCTGACGCTATTTCACCTGGATTAGCAATGGATTGCTTATAGATGGCACGAACATCACCACCCGCACAAAAGGCTTTATCACCCGCACCATCAAGCACGACACAAGAGATCTCACTGTCTTGCTGCCATGCCATCAACTGGTTGGTTAGCGCTCTAACCATATCAAGGTTTAGCGCATTTAACGCTTTTTCCATGTTTAGAGTAGCAATACCAATAAGCTTGCCTGAAGCAGTGCCAAGAGTTTGAAAAACAACAGCCTGTTCGCTTGTCATTACTTGTTTCTCCACTCTGCTTTGCGTTTTTCTAAAAAGGCATTTACACCTTCTTTTTGATCTTCAGTGTCAAATAAGCCCACAAACAATTCACGCTCAAGTGGTAAAGCTTGAGTACGAGGCATAATACGACCCGCTTGAATGAGCTTTTTACAAACCGCCACACTACTTGGGCTTTGCTTGGCTACATTTTTCGCAAGCTCAATAGCTTTATTGAGTGCTTCGCCTTTGGCAACCACTTCTTCAACTAAGCCAATTTTTTCCGCTTTAGCCGCATCTAAGCGTTCACCACAAAGGATCATGCGCTTAGTCCAACCTTCACCCACTAATGCAGTAAGGTTTTGAGTACCACCTGCACAAGGCAATAAGCCAACGGTCGCTTCTGGTAATGCCATTACCGCTTGCTCTTCAGCTACACGAATATCACAAGCTAGCGCAACTTCTAAACCGCCACCCATTGAATAGCCATTGATAGCAGCAATAGAAACACCACGGAACGCTGATAGAGTTTCAAACGCTTCACCAAAGTGTTTCGCCATTGAAGATGCGTTACCTTTGTCACCGTCAGCAAACAGTTTTAAATCTGCACCAGCTGAAAAGAACTTTTCACCCTCACCAGTAATCACTAAGGCATAAATTTCACGGTTAGCGTTTAATGACTCTACTACTGCTTTCAATTCTTGCAAACTCTCCGCCGTCCACGTATTTGCAGGCGGGTTGCTAATAGTAAGAATTGCAGTATTACCTTCGATTTTTTGAATGATATTTGACATTAGCTAACCTCAATTAACGGATTTCTGTTGCGGCATCGTCCAGTAGACGACGGCTGATAATAAGACGCATGATTTCGTTTGTACCTTCAAGGATTTGATGCACACGAACATCACGGAAATGTCTTTCTAATGGATATTCACGAATATAACCATATCCACCGTGTAATTGCAGTGCGGCATCGCACACTTGGAAACCGATATCAGTTGCAAAACGTTTCGCCATTGCGCAATATGCCGTTGCTTCTGGGTCTTTAGTATCTAATTTAAAGGCTGCAAGACGAACCAGATGACGAGCTGCAACTAATTCCGTCGCCATATCTGCAAGTTTAAACTGCAACGCTTGGAAAGCGGCTAATGGCTTGCCGAATTGCTTACGCTCTTTCATGTATTCCGTTGCACGATCAAGTGCAGCTTGCGCAGTACCAATTGAACATGTCGCAATATTGATACGACCACCATCAAGCCCTTTCATGGCAAAAGTAAAACCTTGCCCTTCTTCGCCTAACAAGTTTTCTACTGGAACACGTACTTCTTCGAAAGTAATCAAACGTGTAGGCTGAGCATTCCAACCCATTTTGTCTTCCGCTTTACCGTAAATCACACCTTTAGCATCAGCAGGAATTGCAATTGCAGAGATGCCTTTAGGACCTGGCTCACCAGTACGACACATTACGACTAATAACTCAGTATCACCCGCACCAGAGATAAACATTTTCGAGCCTGAAATAACATACTCATCACCGTCACGAACAGCTTTGGTTTGTAATGATGCTGCATCACTACCAGAACCCGGTTCAGTTAGGCAATATGAAGCCAGTTTTTGACCTGTTGTCAAATCTTCTGACCACTTAGCACGGAATGCTTCAGTTCCCCATGTGGTAACCATCCAAGTTGCCATATTATGAATCGTCAACATTGCTGTAGTAGCGGTACAACCTTCTGACAAGGCTTCGAAAATGATCGAAGCATCTAAGCGTGAAAGCCCCATGCCACCTTCCGATTCAGGTGAATACAATGAACAAAAACCTAGTTCACCTGCTTGCTGGATAACGTCTTTTGGAAAATGATGTTCTTCGTCCCATTTCGCGGCAAAAGGTGCTAGCTGCTCTTGAGAAAATTGACGAGCTAAATCAGCAAACTGGCGTTGGTCTTCGTTTAAGTTAAAATCCATTCGAAAACTCCTGAGATTCTAAAATTTGAATAATTTCTATTTTTTGTCATTTCTTCAAATGATGAAATCTAGTGGCTAAAAGTCACTAGATGCCTGCCTTCACAGACATGACGAATAAATTAATTATGTGAACTTCTGAGAACTAGAAACAACAGAAGGAGCAATAATGCGGTAAGACAACCGTCCGTGACAGGACGTCACGGTCGTGAGTACATGGACGTACGCTTCTGTTGTCGTTCGCATTATTGTTCCTCTTAGTTCATTTAAGTACCTGACAATAAGTTTCTTAAGATTTTCTTGTGCTCAGCTTCAGTACTCTACGGCGTTGCAATTTCGGTTACATAGCTACAGCTATGCGCCCTTCATTGCGTCTTGTACTGCACTAAACCTGAACACAATAATTTTCAAAGAACTCATCAACAGGTACTTACAAATTATTTAAGTGCAATCGTCATATTTGGACCTGATGCAATATCAGAGTCGAACCAACGTGCAGTAATGGTTTTGGTCTCAGTATAGAAACGAACCGCTTGTTTGCCGTACGCATGTTGGTCACCGTAGAAGCTTCCCTTCCAACCAGTAAACGAGAAGAATGGTAATGGCACTGGAATTGGTACGTTAATACCAACTTGACCAACATCAATATGATGCTGATATTTACGTGCAGCTGCACCGCTTGCCGTAAAGATTGACGTACCGTTGCCATAAGGACTGTTGTTTACCACTTCGATTGCGTCATCCAAAGAATCAGCTGTCATACAACATAAAACAGGACCAAAGATTTCTTCTTTGTAGATGGTCATGTCAGTCGTTACGTCAGTAAACACGGTTGGGCCAACCCAGTTGCCTGACTCATAACCTTCAACAGTGAACTCACTACCATCAAGTACACAGTTAGCGCCTTCAGCTTTGCCTTGAGCTATTAAGCTAAGTACGCGCTCTTTTGCTTGCGGGCTGATCACTGGACCATATGCGGCATCTTTATCATCCCATAAGCCCGGCTTAACTTTAGCTAGAGCTTCTTTAACTTCAGGGATCCACTCTTTCGCTTCACCTACGAAAATAGCAACTGAAATGGCCATACAGCGTTGACCAGCTGCACCGACTGAAGCACCAACTAGGTTGTTGATCACTTGCTGCTTGTTTGCATCTGGCATGATCACACAGTGGTTCTTCGCACCAGCAAAGGCTTGAACACGCTTAAGGTTGTCAGTACCAGTCTTATAAATGTATTGACCTACAGCTACAGAACCTACGAAAGAAATCGCTTTTACATCTTTGTGATCAAGTAGTACGTCAACGGCAACTTTATCGCCATGAACCATCTGCAATACGCCTTTAGGAGCGCCTGCTTCTTCAAATAGCTCTACTAGACGCTGTGGCGTCATTGGATCTTGCTCAGATGGCTTAAGAATGAATGTGTTACCACAAGCGATCGCTAGAGGGAACATCCATAAAGGGATCATTGCAGGGAAGTTAAATGGCGTAATACCAGCACACACACCTAATGGTTGAGTGTAACTGTAGGTATCAATAGATCGTGCAACGTTTTCAACCGTTTCACCCATTAACAGTGAAGCGATATTACAAGCATGCTCAGCAACTTCGATTCCACGCCACACATCACCTTTAGCATCATCAAAGGTTTTACCTGTTTCTTTAGCTAGAATCGTCGCGATTTCATCGTGATGCTCTTTTAGCAAGTGCTGATATCGAAGCATCACACGAGCACGCTCAGAAACAGGGATTTCTTTCCAAGTAACAAACGCTTTTTTAGCACTTTCAATAGCTGTTAATACTTCAGATTCAGTGGCCGCATTTACAACAGCAATGATTTCATTATTTGCAGGGTTGGTGACAGCGATTTGTTTACTACCTTCACCTAGAACAAACTCACCATCAATATAATGTCTTACTTGAGTTGTCATGTAACAATCCTTTTGTTGATGTCTGTATTTTTATTATTTTTATGGTTTAAATAAAAAAGCTGAGCTCGAAAGAGCTCAGCCATTGAATGGGTTATTCAACTTCGATAGCCATTGCCGTGGCTTCACCACCACCGATACACAATGACGCCATACCGCGTTTTAAGCCGCGGTTTTTAAGGGCATGAATAAGAGAAACTAGAATACGAGTGCCTGAACAACCAATTGGATGACCTAAAGCACATGCACCACCATTGACGTTTACTTTTGCAGCATCTAAGCCAAGCTCAGAAATCGATAACATGGTTACCATTGCAAATGCTTCGTTGATTTCATATAAGTCAACAGAATCTTTAGTCCACTCTAGCTTGTTTAATAGGTTCATCATTGCACCCACTGGTGCAGTCGTGAACTTTTCAGGCTCTTGAGAGTGAGTAGAATGAGCGCAAATTTTGGCAAGCACAGGCACACCTAACTCTTTAGCTTGAGCACGAGTCATCACCATAACAGCTGCTGCACCATCAGAAATAGAGCTTGAGTTTGCAGCTGTAATTGTGCCGTCTTTAGCGAATGCTGGACGAAGTGCTGGAATCTTATCCGGACGAGCATTACCTGGTTGCTCATCAGTATCAACAACAGTATCACCACGACGGCTTGATACAGTTACAGGCTCTACTTCATTTTTAAATGCACCTGAATTAATCGCTCCATTCGCTTTTTCTAGCGAACTTAATGCAAATTCATCCATTTGCTCTCGTGTTATGCCGTACTCATCAGCCGTCTTTTGAGCAAAGGTTCCCATTGCACCACCAGTGTATGCATCTTCTAAACCGTCTAGGAACATGTGGTCTAATACTTTGCCATGACCCATACGCATACCACCACGTGCTTTATCTAGCAAATATGGTGCGCCACTCATGCTCTCCATACCACCAGCAACAACGATATTGGCACTACCAGCTTTAATTAGGTCATGAGCCATCATTACGGTTTTCATACCACTGCCACATACTTTATTTAAAGTTGTTGCACCTACTGATAGTGGAAGTTCAGCACCTAGCGTTGCTTGGCGAGCAGGTGCTTGACCTAAACCTGCTGGCAATACACAACCCATAAGTACTTCATCAACTTTCTCGCCTGAAATACCTGTTTCAGCCATTACAGATTTAATTGCAACGGCACCTAAAGTCGGTGAAGGTACACTTGAAAGAGAGCCTTGAAAGCCCCCCATAGGTGTACGTTTTGCCGCAACGATTACAATATCTTGATCCAGTTGTTCAGTACTCATTTCAACTCCTTTCCTCAACTTTTTCAGTAAAAGCCAAGGATAAATTCATATAGGGTTAATAAATTTTAGCTACTAATGTGACGTTTACGCTAACGTAAAGCAAGTCTTTTTTGGTCAGATGAGAAGTTTTTGTAGTTTCGTTTGTCATTAAGTTTTTACATGCCAAGTTTTTTAGAGTTGACTTTTTAGTTAAATAGGCAGAGATTGTTTGTTCTACAGTAAATTACTGTGAATCCCATTCTTTATTAGAGGTACTGATATGGAAGCACCAATTCATACCCTCTCTTCACTATTCGAACAACTAGGTCTAGAGGGTTCTCAATTCGCTATTGACGGTTTTATTCATAGAAATAGTCCCATTCCCCAGAATGTCGAACTAGCTAAAGCAAAATGTTGGAATCAATCTCAGGCAAACATGCTTAATGAAATGATTTCAAGTGATGCAGATTGGGAACCAATCGTTGAGCAACTGAGTGTGCTCATGCATAAGTAATTAGAACCCTCGCAGTGGTAATTCATCACTGCGTTTTAACCAGTTATCTTCTGGATAATGACAGTCACCATTTATGATGTGCATTGCGTAGGCGTATCGTGATTTGTCACTCACATTAGCGCAACTGGCATGAGGAAGGCGGCCGTGAAATGCTATTAACGAACCCTGCTTAACTTCTAGTGGTAATGTCAGTTCAGAAAAAGGCGCGTTATCAAGTTGCTCACTTTCTAGCTTATTATTTTGCTCAAAGTACCTATGTCGTAATGGCCCTTTGTGTCCACCATCCTCAACCAATAAACAACCATTATTAATATTTGCATCTTGTAATGCGACCCAAAAGCCAGTTACTGATTCTGGTTCAGTAAATAAAAATCCACCATCTTGATGAGGTACCACTTCCCCACCAACTTTGGCAGATTTAAAAATAAACATAGATTGCAATAAAATAGGGTTGGTATTTCCTAAAATGTGTACCAACTGCTCTAGCTCTGGTTTTCTGGAAAAGTTATCAAACACAGGATCAAGATCATGCAGTGCGTGACCTACCTTGTTTAAGTTGTCAAAAATACCTTGTTTAGTGGCAACATCTTCAGCTTTTGCCGTTTTCTCTAAGAAAAAGCTAATCTTATCGCCCGAATCTAGTAGGAAATGATTATCATCATGCCCTTTATCTTTAATGGTTAAAAAAGTACCTAAATTAGTTGTATCTCTTGTATCGACCAGATAACGCATTCGATCAATCAAAGCCTGACATTCGTTTTCTGTGTAAAAATCATCGAAAACGACGAAACCATGCTCATTAAACGATCGCTTTATGTCTTCGGGGCAGTTTAGATCAGAAAACGTTTTGAACGACATGCTTACCTCTCTAACAACTTAGATAGTAATGTAGATACTAAGCTAAATGAGCAAATGAGACAAATTTTAACCAGCCTTATAATCATAACGACATTAAAGACTTAGAAAAGTTATTAAAAGTAACCAACAAAGTTGTTCACAGGTTTTGTGGATAACTTATGTTTTTCAAAAATAACACATAAACGGACATTGCCTTAACGTACGCGATGTAATATAACGGTAGTTTTCCTAAGGACACCCTAGTTTTATCATGCGATGGATCTCGATCTTTGTAGTCTTTTTGATCTGTGCTTGTAGCCCAGACAAAGAAAGCACTATCTTTAACCCTAATAACCCTGAGTATGCTGCATACCATTTTTTAAAGGCTCTTTATATTGATCAGAGTGTAACTGAGACACAGAAGTTCTCCGGTCACGATTTAAAACAGTTACTGAAGCACTACCACATTGCTTCTGCCGTACAACGGCATGTACTTAATCTCCCACTCCATGACGTCCAACTTGAAGTACAAGAAATCGATATTGATTTTTTCCGTAAAATGGACGGTGAAGTTAAAATCCGTATGAAAATGACAGGAACGAGAAATGACAGGCCTTGGTTTGATACTCGTTTATTAGCCGTCAATAAAGAAAATAACAAATGGTTAGTTACCAAGATAATATTTGACCAGAGATAATAAATAATAGGATTACTATGACAAAAATAATCACCGAAACTCCAAGGCTAATCATTCGAGAGTTTTGTTTAAGCGATGCAGCCGATGTTTTCGAGTTCAACAGCAATGCTGATGTAATTCGGTTTGTTCCTGATGATCAAATGCGCTCAATTGAAGATGCCGAACAAGTCATTAAAGACATTTGGCTTACAGAGTATAAAAGCAACGGTTATGCACGCTGGGCAGTGGAATATAAAGCTACTGGTAAAGTCATTGGCTTTTGTGGTTTTAAATTTGAAACTCATCCAGCAGTTCAAGCCAATGATATAGGATATCGTCTATTGCCCGAATATTGGGGGAAGGGACTTGCTACTGAAGCCGGTAAAGCTTGTATTGACTACGCTAAACATCACTTACAATTTAAGGAAGTGTTGGGTGATGTCGATGTTCAGAATACTGGCTCTTCTATTGTCTTGCAAAAGCTTGGCTTTGAGTTTCAGACTCAAGTTAATCATGATGGAGTACTTCACAATCGATATTTGCTTACTTTATAAATTAATTCGATTTTAAAGCGCTATGTAGTATTGTACCGCACCAATGGAGTATTAACTCCAATATTCCACAAGAACAAAAACTAAAAAGCAAGTGAACGTTACAATGCATATAAAAAATAAATTAAGCTTAAAAGGCTCTATTATTGGTGTTATGGCAACAGGACTAATGGCCATTTCACCTCAAGTTATTGCCAATGACTACGCTTGGAGCTCTATGCTAACACTAACCAAAAAATTCGGTGATAGATTTGCTGGTAGCAAAGGTGAGCAACAAGCAGCTTTTTGGATAAAAAGTGAATTTGAAAAGTTAGGTTACCAAGTAAAAGAGCAACCATTTGATTTTAAGCTTAGAAAGCAATCTCTTTCATCAATGAACTTAGAAGTATTCAAACAAGGACATTCGCCTAAAACCATCGTAATAGGAGCCCATTTCGATGCAATAGGACATAATACAGGTTCTACAGGTTTTACTGATAATGCATCAGGGATAGCTAGCCTATTAGCAGTAGCAAAAGCACTGCAAAAAACAACGCCATATTACAGTGTTAAATTTGTAGCATTTGGCGCTGAGGAAGTCGGCCTTAATGGCTCTAAAGCTTACGTTGAAACTCTTAAGCCTAATCATCTAACTGGAATGATTAACTTAGATACTGTGGCTGGCGGTGATCACCTATACATCCATAGTGCTCACTCTAAGCCTTATCACTGTAATGGTGATAATTCCAAGTATACCTTTGACACTTGGTTAAGAAATGAACTCATCAAAAAATCAAAAAGCGTAAAATTAGCTAGAGGCTATGATTTACATCCAAAAACTCCTGAGTTTCCTGAAGGTGAAACAGGCAGTTGGTCAGATCATTCTCCATTCGCTTGTATTGGTATCCCTATCGCATATATCGAAGCAACTAACTTTTCAATAGATGGAGAGTCTGGCAAAGACGGCTATTCTCAGACGTCTCACCCAGATTACTGGACTTGCTTTGACAATAGCAATATGGCCAGTTGTGATCGAAATAAAGAAAAACACTGGGGGAAAATCTGGCACACGAAATTTGATCAAGCTAAGCAGTTGATCCCTAGATTAGAAAGTCACATAAAACTACAAATGCAATCAAATGTCACATTATTAACTCAGTTTTTACTGGGTAAACCCTAGCGAAAACCGACCATTATTCTTTATAAAAAAATTACCAATTTCCAACATATTAAGAGAGTTGCTACAAAACTCTCTTAAAATTATTGGCTTGGATAATAGCCACATAACGTGGCTATGGCATGACATCAATGGATGTTATTCAATTATGAGCTTGATGCTCTTTAGTCAACTGATTCATTTTAGGTAACAAGGCCAGAGAAATTAAAGTACAAACAACTGCGGCAATACCTAGCTTAGTAAATAAATCGGTATAAATCGGCAAAGACTGCAAAGGATCCGTAAGGTTTTTAGGTACACTAGCAAAGTTTGCTACAATACCACCCAGATATTGTGAACTGCCTGAAGCTACAAAATAAGCCCCCATCATGAATCCAGCCATTCGTGCAGGTGCATAACGAGCAATCATTGCGAGACCTAGCCCTGACACTAATAACTCACCTAATGAATATGCACCGTAGCCCCATATCATCACCCAAGAAGAGGTCTTACCCGCTACGGCATATTCACCTGCGAAACCAAAAATAAAGAAACCTATAGCAACAACTACAAAACCAAGCATAAACTTAACTGCTATTGGGAAATTGATATTTTTGTTATGTACCCAGTTGTACAACCAAGCAAGTAATGGACTTAGTAACATAATCCAAATCGGATTCAATGCCATAAACTGCGCAGGTTGCCAAGTCCACAGCTTATAACCAAACAGATAGAAGTTTGCATCAACATTTCGCAAGGCAAATAAAGCCAGTGAAGTTGACATTTGCTGATAGAACACGAAGAAAAATACAGTTTGAACAGTAAGAATTAGCGCAACGATTAAACCAGCTTTTTCTTTATGCTCACTCTTAGAAATTAAATAAATGAAGATACCTAAAATCACCAAAATTGCGCCATATACGAACAATCGAGCTAAAGATTCATAATTCAAAATATAAGCTGATGCGACAATCGTTACTCCTGACATAGCTAAAACAGCAATCAAACTCATCAAATTGACGGGATTTTGATCGGGTTCTGAACCATATAGTTGTAATGAAGGTTTCATTGCGAAGTATTGTGCTAAACCAATTATCAACCCCACACATGACACACTAAAAGCACCGTGCCAACCTATATCAACCCCATATTTTTTAGATAATATCTCTTTAATGAGAGGTGAAAGCAGCATCGAAACCGTAGAACCAACATTAACCGCCATATAATAAATAGTGAACGCACTATCTATTTTGGAATCATCACCATGGTAAATCATACGTACAATATTACCGGCATTAGGTTTAAATAAACCATTACCTACAACAATTACGCCTAGGGAATAAAATAGAAACCAAGTATTCGAAGTTGGAATCGTCATTAACCCATAACCGACGCTGAGGATAATAGCCCCCAAAGTCATGGTGCGTTTAGTTCCCAATATTTGGTCACCAACCCAACCACCGATAGCTGGGGATACATAGATAAGTGCGGCTGCGGCACTCCAAACAAGGTTGGCACGGCTATCTTCAAAGCCTAAGCGTTGGATCATAAAATAAATGATTAACGCCTGCATTCCGTAAAAACCGAAGCGTTCCCACACTTCGATTAAACATATTGTGGCAAAAGATCGTGTTTTACTTACAGGTTGCTGACTACTCTCTGACATTGGCATTATACCTCAGTAACTTAACCATAATGTTGATACTGCTTTGAATTCAGATAATCGTTGAAACATCACTGAATCTAAATGACAACATAGGCTCTCTTAACCTGATATTACATTATGTGAAAGGGAACTAGATTAAATTAAGTAAATTGAATGAGGGCTGAAACAAAAAGAGAAAATTAGTAAGTGATTGAATATTTGATGAATAATTTTGTAAAAGGAATTAAAGAAGATTAATAGAAGTAAATGCAGCAGCTAGGGAACTTTTATAAATACTATTAGGCTGCTGCAGTATGTTTTTGAGCTTGAAGTGGTGACAAACGGTCATTCATAACTTTAATAACATCAAACTGTTTTAGAGTTTTTTTATCAGAAACAGCACATTCAGCTGATAAAACCATGACACAAGTGGACTGCAGGCCAGCATCAACGGCTAACACTAATAGCGTCTCATTGTTCATTTCAGTTCTTAGTGTAAAAACTTTACCGTTTTCACTAAACACACAAGTACTACTTGGTTTGAAAAACCAAGACTTTGGCATTTGTGACTGTAACATGAAGTGCGCAGCGGTTGCATTCAGCACTATTTGAACTAACCCAGCATCAGATGTTTTAAGTGCCCTCTGTAATCTATCTATTAGATCTAGATAGAACTTAGCATGTGTTACATCAAATTTAACGTCCATTAGCGCATCTGGTATCAATTGCTTTTTAGAATATGGTGTTAGAAATTCAACCTCATCACCAAGCAAGACACTTAATACTTCATGTTCATCATTATATTTCCACTGCCAATCCCTTTTTGGCATAAATAACATAATAATTACCTAATGGTTAATATACGAGAACATATTAGTCTAAATTTTATTCAGTTTCAAAACTTTATTTTTTATTTATAGAAGAAAAACTTAAACTTTAAAATTGCGATCAAATAGATCCAACTCGATCGCAATTTTATATTTAGATCAAAAATAAGATCATATTAAATACATGATCTATATCTTTTTACTATATCGGCAATTAATGGAGGACCTTGATATATAAATCCAGAATAAATTTGAACTAAACTTGCACCGGCTTGAATTTTAGCCATCGCATCATGTCCCGACGAGATACCACCTACTCCGATAATAGGCATAGCTCCATTCAAAGCGACTGCAAGCTTTTGGACAATCAAGGTTGAGGCATCAGTCAGAGGCTTGCCACTAAGCCCTCCACTTTCATTTCCATTATTTAAACCTTCAACACCTTTTCTTGCTAGGGTGGTATTTGTTGCAATCACTGCATCAAATTTATTTTTGATCAATGAATTAGCAATTTGATTAATTTCTTGATCATCAAGATCTGGTGCTATTTTTAAAGCTAAAGGTACATACTTATGATATTTATTTTCGAGCTCGGATTGTTTTTCTTTTAAAGAAATTAACAAATCATCCAATAATTCACCAAACTGTAACGATCGTAGATCAGGTGTATTAGGTGACGAAATATTCACAGTAATATAAGAAGCATACGGATAAACTTTTTCCATACAGATCAAATAATCATCTTTGCCATTCTCTACTGGAGTATCTTTATTCTTACCAATATTAACGCCAACAATAATATCAGACTTTACAGCCATTAAATTTTTGACTAAATAATCAACACCATGGTTATTGAATCCCATTCGGTTAATTATTGCTTCCGCTTCTTCGATTCTAAACAACCTTGGCTTATCGTTGCCAGGTTGCGGCCTAGGCGTAACAGTACCTACCTCGACGAATCCAAAGCCCATAGCTGCAAACGCATCAATTGCTTCACCGTTTTTGTCTAAACCTGCCGCCAATCCAACAGGATTAGGAAAACTAAGCCCCATAACGTCTACAGGAGCAGACTGTAAGTTTTGACTATAGAGGCAGCTTAGTGGGCTGTTAGCTGTCTTCTTTAACGAGCTTAATGCTAAGTCATGTGCTTTTTCAGCATCCATATTGAACATGAACTTTTTAGCTAAATTGTAAATCATAGGGTTTCCTCAGCCAAAAAAAGCCCCGGCTAACGCCAGGGCTATTATTGTTTTTATTTATTATTTACTACCTTCACATTGCAGCACTAGGAGACTTAACTCCCTTAACGCTACAGAGAACTTCGCAAATTCGTGACCTTGCGAGCTCTTGAAATCAGCCAACATGTGGTTCCAACGCTCAAGGAGCTTTTGATGTCCATCTATCCAAGCTGTGATAATAGTCTCAGCTTCACACTCTTGATCACAGCCCAGCAACACTGCATTCGTTAATGAACGTTGCTGCCAATCAAGCTCTTCACGATAAGCTGCTCTTGCTAGGGCTTGCCAGTGGTTTGTCACAGGCTGATTAGTGATTTGTACTAAGAACCAATGCAACTCTAGGCGAGCACCTAATCTGAAGTAAGTTTCACAAATTAATGCTAACGGCTTATCGTTGTTATCCGCAATTTGAGCAATATCTAAACCTGAGAAAACAGTACTTAGATAAGCAATGTTCTTCGCTACTTCAACTGGTACATTTTCAGTCATAAGTGCATCAACATCATCTGAAAGCTCTTTAACTTCAGCTTCAGTCATGTAGTTATTAATGTTTGCACGTAAATCATCAACAACAGGCTTAAAGAACTCAATCGTTTGCTGAATGCTTTGGCTACGATTACGGTGACGTAAGAACCAACGACATGCACGACGTAAGTTACGACGTAACTGATGTAGCATTTCACCTTGAACGATTGCAGGAACAACGAAATTTAACTCGTCGATCTGTTTGATCAGTTCATTAAGGCCAAATGCTTCGCTGGCGATCGTATAACAAATACCAATTTCAGCTACAGAAGCACCGGTTTCATCTTGCATACGCTGAACAAAGTTCAGTCCCATGTTATTTACAAGCTCATTAGCCAATGAAGTTGCAATGATTTCACCACGCAGAGGGTGAGCCGTCATCTTTTCAGTGTATTGCTCTTGAAGCTTTTTAGGGAAATAAGCAACCAGTAATTTACTTAGCAACTCATCTTCTGTAATTTCAGGCGTTACTAACTGCTCTTTCAATACCATCTTAGCGTAGGCAACAAGTACCGAAAGCTCTGGGCGAGTCAAGGACTTGCCTGCAGCAAGACGCTCAGATAGTTCATCTTCTGTTGGCAAGAACTCTAATGCTCTATCTAACTTACCTTCTTTTTCTAGGTAATGGATGAAGCGAATTTGCTCTTTAAGCTGCTCAACTCCACGTACCTGGGTTACAGTGATTGAACGAGTCTGATCTTGGCAATCCTGAAGTACGATTTCACTTACTTCTTCAGTCATTTCTTCTAGTACACGGTTACGTTGTTTAACCGTTAACTCACCATCAGCCACTAAAGAGTTAAGTAAGATTTTAATGTTAACTTCGTTATCCGAACAGTCTACACCACCCACATTATCAACGAAGTCGGTGTTCATACGACCACCGTTAGCTGTATATTCGATACGACCAAGCTGAGTGCAACCTAAGTTACCACCCTCGCCAATTACCTTGGCACGAACTTCATCACCATTTACACGAATTGCATCGTTTGCACGATCACCCACTTCTGCATGAGTTTCTTTAGTCGCTTTTACGTAAGTACCGATACCACCATTCCAAATTAGGTCAACTGGCATCTTAAGTAGTGATTTAAGTAGCTCATTCGGCGTCATGCTGGTCTTTGTTGTATCCAACATTTGCTGCATTTCAGCAGACAGTGGAATTGATTTCGCGTGACGAGAGAAAATGCCGCCACCTTTTGAAATCAGCTCAGCGTTGTAATCTTCCCATGTAGAACGAGGAAGGTTGAACAAACGCTCACGCTCAACATAGCTCGTTTCTGAATCCGGATTTGGATCAATGAAGATGTGCATATGGTTGAACGCCGCTTGTAAGCGAATGTGGCGAGACAACAACATACCGTTACCAAATACGTCACCAGCCATGTCACCTACTGCAACACAGGTAAAGTCAGTCGTTTGACAATCAACACCAAACTCACGGAAATGACGCTTAACTGATTCCCAAGCACCACGAGCTGTAATGCCCATCTTTTTGTGGTCGTAACCATTAGAGCCACCAGAAGCAAACGCATCACCCAACCAGAAGTTATATTCTTCTGAAATAGAGTTGGCGATATCGGAGAAAGTCGCTGTACCTTTATCAGCTGCAACAACTAGATAAGGATCATCTTCATCATGACGAACAACATCAACTGGAGGAACAACCTCACCATTGATAATGTTATCAGTGATGTCTAATAGACCACGGATAAACATACGGTAACAAGCTTGCCCTTCCGCAAAAAATGCATCACGCTCAGTTGGAAGCTGCTTACATACGAAGCCACCTTTTGCACCAACAGGTACAATTACGGTGTTTTTAACTTGCTGTGCTTTAACAAGACCTAATACTTCTGTACGGAAATCTTCACGACGATCTGACCAACGTAAGCCACCACGAGCCACTTTACCACCACGTAGGTGAACACCTTCAATACGAGTTGAATAAACGAAGATTTCATAATGAGGTAAAGGCTTAGGCATTTCTGGGATCAAGTTTGGCTCAAACTTGAACGAGATATAATCTTTTGGCTGCCCGTCTTTTTCTTGGTAGAAGTTAGTACGAAGAGTCGCATTAATTAAGTCTAAATAACGACGGATAATACGGTCATCATCCAAGCTCGAAACTTCATCCAAACGTAAGTTGATTTGTTCAACAAACTTATCAAGAGTGCGCGTCTTCAACTTAGGGTTGAACTTACGGATGAACATTTTCACTAATAGCTCAGCAATGAACGGATAGCGAGTAAAGGTTTCTTCAATGTACGATTGTGAGAACGTCGCATCGATTTGACGCATATATTTCGCATAAGCACGAACAACAGAAACTTCACGGCCATTCAAGCTAGAAGAAAGGACTAGACGGTTAAAGCCATCATCTTCCAATTTCTTCTTCCATACTTGAGCAAGTGCATCTTGGAAACGGTCTTGGCTATCAGCTAAGTTCTCTGTTGCTGCACCTTGAACTGTCATTAAGAAGTCAAGGATCCAATATGTTGCACCATCAGTGGTTTTAACTTCGTATGGACGTTCATTAATTACTCTAAGCCCGAAGTTTTCAAGCATTGGCAGTACGTCAGAAAGATGGATTGGCTCATCTTTATGGAAAAGTTTTAAACGTACTTTATTATCATTTAGCGCGGCTTCTTGAGGCTGATAGAATAACATACCAAGCTGATTTTCATCAGACAGACCTTCTAACTGTTGAAGATCTACAACGGCAGAACTAGGAAGGACATCTTCTTTATAACTTGGTTGGAAAGCATTCAGGTAACGCTTATTTAAAGCATTACCCTGCTCTTCACCTAAAGAGCCATTAAGTGCCGCTTGAAGTTTATCTTCCCATGAGCGAGCGGCTTCGATTAGGTTTCTTTCAATTGCTGCCACGTTGACATCCATATTGTTGTTTTCAACTTTAACGATGTAGTGCGTTCTTGCCAAAGTTGATTCAGAGAAGTAAGTAGTAAATTGTACTTCTTCTTTACTTTTCAGATGTTGAGCCAAAATACGCTGAGTATCTTGACGCAACTTAGTGTTATATCTGTCTTTAGAAACATAGACCATGCAAGACAAGAAACGACCGAAGCCATCTTTACGAACGAATAGCTTAAGTTTATCTCTGTCTTGCATTTCAAGAACACCTTGAGCTACTGAAGCAAGTTCCGCTTCACGCGCTTGAATAATTTCATCACGTGGAAGGTTCTCAAGAATGTTAAGAAGATTTTTGTAGTCGTGTGAACGAGGAACCAAACCAGAGCTTTCAAGTACTCGTGTTACTTTCTCATTCAACATTGGGATTTCGCGAGGGCTACGGTTATAAAGCGTAGAAGCGTAAAGGCCAATGAATCTGTCTTCGCCAATCACTTTACCTGACTCGTCGTAGCGCTTTATGCCAACATAGTCGATGTAAGCTGGACGGTGAACACGACTTTTACTGTTTGTCTTTGTTAGGATCAATAACTTATCGTCTAACGCTTCTTTACGAGCGGTCTCAGAAAATGTTGAAAGCAACAGACCTTTAGGCTTTTCTTGCCCTGGCTTATTCATCAAACCTAAGCTTGATTCCATTTCGGCATTTAGCTCTAAATCACCTTGAACTGCACTTAAGGTATAACGACGATAGCCAAGCAGAGTAAATTGATGGTTTTTAAGATAGTCTAAGAAACGAATCGCTTCGTCTAAGTCTGACTTACTTCCTGGAAATGGTCTAGTCGGTAATTCTTTAATAATGCTGTCTAACTTATCAGTCATTGGCTGCCAATCTTTTACAGCCGCTTCAACATCAATTAAAACTGTTTCAATTTCTTTTTTCAGAGCAAGAATTTCTTGTTCACTTGTTTGGCTATCAATTTCAATTAAGAATACCGCGATTTTTTCGTTATTTTCGTTGCTTGAATCAATTTGACTGATATCACTTACAACTTTTTCACCACGTTCGATTGCCAAAGGCGTGTGAAGCATCATATGAACAGTAATATCCATACGATTTAAAAGCATACCTACCGAATCAACCAAAAATGGCATATCAGGTAGGATGATTTCGATAATAGAATGAGTAGATTGCCAGCCGTGCTTTGACTGGTTCGGATTAAACACTCGTAAATGAGTATCTCCAACAGAAGTCTTGTTAAGAGCATTCCACAAACTTAGAACTGCACCGTATAGATCACTATCGTTACGGGCATGCAAATCGTCTTTAGACATGTGGGCATAAAGGTGATTGGCAAACTGTTCAACTTGTTTCGCTTGTGAATGAGGGACTTTGGAGTGAATCAAACTGATTACATTTTCAAGTAATACTGAAGGCATTGCATCTTTCAAAGCCATTTTGCTGTTTCCTTAGGCGTCTATGGCAGCGCTTTATTATGATTAGGATGCGGAAAAAAATCCGAAGTAAATCATCTTTACTTAATGGCGAAGTTTATTACTTATTGCGACACATTTCGAGGAAAATTTGTGATGAAAGTACACTAAAATTAGGGTTATTTGTGGAGTGGATCACAAGTTTTGAGCAAACAAGCAAAAAAATGGATTTTATATGCAATTTACCTGATTATCGATACTTGAAACCTTGCAATAACTTACTTAGTTAGCACCCGGAATATCAGATTTCACAATAAAAATAATTATGAGTTCCAACAAATTAAGAAATATTTTTAGACCCTTCGTAAATAATGATTATCAGAGACGATTTAGTTCAATAAAACTACCGTTAGAATCCAAGGTTAATTTAAACCGCCCTTGTATTCCTGAAACTGTCACGAAGGATCTAAAATATCGAGCATTGATTTGAAGATGACGACCCGTATCATCAATCACGTCAACATGGGTTGCTGCTCCTTGATAAAAAGCCAAGTATTGTTTTGCTGATACAGAGATTGAAAATGTGAATTCCATGTTGACACGATAGCTATGTATTTTCAGCTAATCTTAACAAATCAGAATAAACTCCACGAGCTGTAACTTGTGCTCCTGCACCAGCGCCACGAATAACTAGCGGGTTTTCACCATAAGATTCAGTGTAAATCTCAAAAATAGAATCTGACCCTTGCAAGCTCCCCAGCGTGGTATTATTCGAAACAACATCTAACTTAACTTCAAGCTGCTGATTTTCAACATCAAGTTCACCTACATAGCGTAATGCTTCCTCACTAGACGCTAAATTACGTCTAGCTAAGAAAAATTCATTTAATTGTATTTCGGCCGCTAAAAATGTTTCTACACTGCCCTCACGTAGGGAGTCAGGTATAAGGTTTTCAATCTTAACATCTTCAAGGTTATCCTTTAGATCAAGCTCTCTTGCCAATATCAACAACTTACGGCCTACATCATTGCCAGACAAGTCTTCTCTTGGGTCAGGTTCGGTTAAACCATCATCAATAGCTTGCTGTAATACCTGATAGAAATCGACATCACTGTTGGAATATGTATTAAAAATGAAACTGAGAGAGCCGGAAAAAATACCACGAATCCGTTTAATTTTATCACCAGACACATGCAGTAATTTAATGGTATCTATTAAAGGTAAACCTGCTCCAACATTGGTCTCGTATAAAAATTTACCCTTATGCTCCTGCAGTAAAGCACGAAGTTTCGAATAGAAGCCATACTCCTGAGTATTTGCATGCTTGTTAGAGGCTACAATATCAAAACCATTTGATATTAACTTGGGATAAATATGTACGAGTTCTTCGTTGGCGGTGTTGTCGACACAAACGACATTTTCTAAATGCCGCTCTTCAACGAATTGAATGACATCATCAAAGTCGTAATTCACGATACCATTAGAGTCTAGTTCATGTAACCAATTTTGTTCAATACCATGTTCCTTTAGCAATACTTTTTTACTATCCGCAACCCCAAAAATGTTGAGTTTAAGATTGCGTCTTTCGAGTAATCTTTGCTGAGTATCAAGTAACTGATTAATCAAGGTACTGCCAACATTACCTTTACCCAGCAATAAAACATTTAACGTTTTGGATGCACCGAAAATATGGCTATGAATAAGGTTAGCGGCTTTTTTAGCATCATTTTGCTTTATCACTAAAGACAGATGTTCTCCATTAATGGTATTTGCTAACAAATACGGGGTAATTTTGTTTCTATTTAAAGAGTTATAGATTTGTTCAATAAAATTAAAGTTTTGCCCAATAACTGAAATCACTGCGACATTAGTGTTGGCAGTGACGTCTTCGATATCAAGTAATTCAATTTCTTCTCTAAACTCTTTTAGTAAAACATTCTTAGCTTTTTCAGCATTTTTTTGATCAACAATAAATCCAATTCCTCTCTCAGAAGAAGCCTGAGATATGATCCTAACACTGATATTTTGGCGACTTAGTGCACTAAAAATACGGCCATCAATGCCTACTTTTCCAAGCAAGCCCCTTCCTTCAAGACTGATGAGAGCGACTTCTTCGATAACAGTTACGGCTTTTACTCCTCGGCCATCACCGTCTTCATTAATTAAGGTCCCCTCATCATCAGGGTTGAGTGAATTTAATATTCGAATCGGAATATTCTTTTCTACGAGCGGTAATATAGTTTTCGCATGTAGCACTTCAGTGCCAAAGTTCGCTAATTCATTTGCCTCACGGTAGGATAGATTTCTTATGATAGAGGCATTATTTACTAAATGAGGGTTCGCTGAGTATATTCCGTTTACACTAGTCCAGTTTTGAACTTGAGAAGCGTTTAAAAAATTGGCTAACAGTGTTGCCGAATAATTACTGCCATTCGCACCTAATGTAGTTGTATTTCCTTGTAAATCTGAAGCAATAAACCCTGTTACGACTTCAATAACTTCAGCATCAGCATCTTTAAAATATGATTTAGTTTTTTGATCTGACAGTTCTAATAAAACATGAGCTTCACCATAATTACTATCTGTTTTTATAAACTGCCTAGCATCGACGAAACGAGCTTTTAAGTCATTTTGGTTCAAAATGTGTGTGACAGTTTTACAACTGATTATTTCACCAAAAGCCAATAGCCTTTCTTTTATTTTTACTGAGTACTCTCCTAACAAAGCAACACCAGCCAAAATACGTTCGATTTCTTTAAACTCTCGGGAAAGATCGATTTCAGGACATGGAGAACATTGATATTGAATAAACGTTACAAGTAGCGATTCATAGTCCTTTTGTTGTTTGGCTAATTCAATTAGCTGAGTTAAGGTTTGGGTTGACTCACCTCTCGCTGACAACACTAGATAAATCTTGCTGCCTAAATCAGTTTTTTTAATAACTTCAAGCGCTGATTCTAAAGGCTTTCCATTAGCTAATGACTTCCCACCAAATTTTAAAACTTTCATATCTACTTCCTTTTATTGCTAAAACGTTAATAGCCTGTTTTACGAGCATATCCAAAACAGGAAGAGATGTCTAGACGTCTATTCAAAACAATTATGGCAGATACAAAAAAGGCCAAGAAAACTTGGCCTAAAAGAAGAACAGTCGAGCTAAGGTGAGCTAATTAAGATAACGCTCTAGAGACTTTCTCATACAGATCTTTTGATAAGTCAGGCAGTTCTATCAACTCTTGTAAGCTTTCTTTGATTTTTTGCTGACGCGCAAGATCAAACTTTGAAAATTGAATTAACGGAGTAATGATTCGAGCCGCCACTTGTGGATTAATGATATTCATTTTTTTCAAAATATCAGTTAAATATTGATAACCACTGCCATCAGATTTATGGAAATGCTTAATATTTCCTGCAGCAAAACTTCCAATAAGTGAACGAACACGATTAGGATTATTAAAACTAAACGCTTTATGGCTTGTTAACGCTTTAATTTTATCAATCACTTGCTCAGAATCTTGAATCGCTTGTAAAGTGAACCATTTATCCATGACTAATGGCGTATCAACCCACCTGTTCTCAAAGTGAGTCATTAAGCTTTCTCTATTTGAAAGATTTAGATCGCTTGCCACTTTAAGTGCACCTAAAGAGTCTGTCATGTTAGTAGCAGATTCATACTGTGCATTCACTAGAGCCTCATGCTCCTCATTTGCAACACATGCCCAAGACAAACACTCATTTTTCAACGCTCTAGCACTGGCAATATCTTTGTCTTTTGAAGTGTGATATCGAGCCACTACCTCATCTTCACAAGCTAATGCCAACTCATCTTTTACAAAGCTGCGAGCTGTGATAAGCGAATCTAAATCTACGCTTTCAGTTTGCTCAACCAAAGCACTAATAGATGGGACTGACATGATTTCTGCAATCAATTCTTCATCTAATTTTTCATCCAGAATAACGCCTTTGAAAGCATCTTTAACAATATCGCTCAGTTGCATACTTTTACCAGCAACTAACGCTTTAACATTGTCCCAAACCGATTTACTAAACAAAGATACCGATGCTTCCCAACGCGCAACTTCGCTACTTGCATAACGCATTAAATGAGCCAAGTGCTCATCTTCGTATTGGTATTCAAGTTTTACGGGGGCTGAAAAATCTTGCAAAAGAGATACAACAGGTTTTTGAGTTAATCCATCAAAAGTAAACGTCTGTTGTCGTTCAGTGAAATTTAGTACTTTTGAGGTAATACTCTTCCCATCTAAGTCTATTAATTCAACATCAAATGGAATATGCATAGGTAAGTCATTATTACCAGCAACGGTTGGACGAGACTGAGTTAAGGTTAATTGATATTGGCCATCTTCAAAGTTTTCAGAAACGGCAACACTTGGCGTACCTGCTTGGCTATACCATAAACGGAATTGCTGAAGATCAACACCAGAAGCATCTTCCATTGCAGACACGAAGTCATCGCAAGTTACAGCTTGACCATCATGTCGCTCAAAATATAGTTTCATACCTGCTTGGAAGTTCTTTTCTCCCAACAAGGTGTGCATCATACGAATAACTTCCGCACCTTTGTTATATACTGTTACCGTATAAAAGTTATTCATTTCAATAACGGATTCTGGGCGAATTGGGTGTGCCATTGGTCCGGCATCTTCAGCAAATTGATGGTTACGGATAACTTGAATGGCCTGAATGCGGTTTACCGGACGAGAGCCTACATCTGAACTAAACTCTTGATCACGGAATACCGTTAACCCTTCTTTCAAGCTCAATTGGAACCAATCACGACAAGTAACACGGTTTCCTGTCCAGTTGTGGAAATACTCATGACCAATCACAGACTCAATGCCATGATAATCATCATCGGTAGCACTTTCTTTATCCGCTAATACATACTTAGTATTAAATACGTTTAGACCTTTATTCTCCATTGCACCCATATTGAAAAAATCAACAGCAACAATCATGTAAATATCTAAATCGTATTCAAGATCAAATCGGTCTTCATCCCATTTCATCGATTTTTTAAGCGATGCCATAGCATGGTGAGCTTTATGCAGATTGCCTTTATCAACAAATACTTGAAGCTTTACATCGCGGCCTGAGCGAGTAGTAAACTGATCTTCGAGTAAATCAAAATCACCTGCCACTAATGCAAAGAGATAGCTTGGTTTTGGGAATGGATCTTGCCAAGTCGCAAAATGACGCCCGTTTACAGCGTCCCCACTTGAAATAAGGTTACCGTTACTTAATAAAAATGGAAATTCAGTTTTATCCGCTTCGACTCTAACATCAAATTTAGCTAGTACATCTGGACGATCAAGATAATAAGTAATACGACGGAAACCTTCTGCCTCACATTGAGTACAGTATGCGCCATCAGACATATATAAACCTTCGAGCGCTGTATTTTCAGCTGGTTTAATATGGGTAATGATTTCGAGCTCAAAGTTATCTAGATCAGCTTGAATATATAACTGTTTATCTTTAACTTGATGAGATGCAGGCTGACTATTTACTTTAACACTAACTAAGTCTAAATCCTCGCCATCAAGTACTAATTCCGTTGCTTGTTTTGATTGTCTTTCGACCTGGCTTATGGCAACCACTTTTGTGGTTGGAATATTCAACTGAAAGTCTAACGATAAGTGGTTTATTGTAAAATCTGATTGTTGATAATCTTTTAGGTACTTAGCCTGAAGCTCTGACATGACTACCCTCTTTGTATTTAATGTTATCGAAGTTCACGAGTAAACGTGAACCTTATTATTGATGTTGATTTGATTCGATTAAATCCAAAAAACGCGCCGAAGCGCGTTTTTGAACAGTTAGAACATTGGACTTATGGCTTTTTTAAGTCATCGACCAAATCAAGTGTGATATCTGCTGTTTGCTCAAGAAGCACATCAGGCAACTCATCTTTTTCATCTAACTTAGCTAATTCGTCTAAATCTTTGACGGGCTTTTTCCCTTGAGCAACACGTCTTTCGTTAGCACGTTTTAAAGCCTTAGCATCATCTTCTTTTTGCTGAGCTTCACGCTCAGATTCAACAAGAGAAACACTCTTTTCATCAAGGTGCTTACGAAATTCAGCGATATCTTGACGAATATATTCAAACTCAACATTACCCTTGATACGCTGCTGATATTTACCTTTCAAATCTTCAATGATTTTGGGCGTAATATCATTCACTTTGTTATAGTTAGCAACAGGTACTTGATCCCAAGGTAACGCATTATCTTCTTTCGATTCACCGTATTCACCTGGCTTTAAGGCACTTGGGTACATAATATCAGGGGTCACACCTTTCAATTGAGTGCTGCCACCATTGATACGGTAAAATTTAGCAATAGTATATTGTACATGACCAATTGGCTTTTGATACATATCGTAGATACGAGATAATCCACGATGTTGCTGAACCGTACCTTTACCAAAGCTAGATTCACCCACAATTAAAGCTCGACCATAATCTTGAAGCGCCGCTGCAAAAATTTCAGATGCTGAAGCACTGTTACGATTGATAAGTACTGTTAGCGGGCCATCATATAACGTCACACCATCGTTATCACGGTTCTCAACGATTTTCCCATTTGCATAACGAACCTGAACAACCGGCCCCATATCAATAAACAAACCAGTCAATAAAGTAGCTTCTGTAAGAGCACCACCACCATTATCACGTAAATCGATAACGATACCTTCTACCTTCTCTTTCTTCAGCTTGTCGAGTTCTTTCGCAACATCACGAGAAAGGTTCATGTAAAAACCAGGGATAGTGATAACACCAACCTTACGATTTTTAAATTGAGGAGCATCACCTTTAATAACTTTAGAACTAGCCGCGCGATCTTCTAAACGAATTTTGTCACGAGTAATAGTCACTTCGATTGGCTTTGCGTTAGATCCTGCTTTTTTCTGTAAGATTTGCAGGGTAACTTTACTACCTTTAGGACCTTTGATCTTGTCGACAACGTCATCTAGACGCCAGCCGATCACATCAATAATCTTTTCACCGTCTTGACCAACACCAATGATTTTATCACCGTCAGCGAGCTTGCCACTCTTAGATGCTGGCCCACCTTTTACCAAGCTTCTGATAACTGTGTAATCATCGTCTTGTTGTAATACAGCACCAATGCCCTCAAGGCTTAAATTCATTTCTTGCTGAAAACGCTCAGCGTTTCTTGGGGAAAGATAGCTGGTATGTGGCTCAACAGTACGTGCAAATGCGTTCATTAGCATTTGGAATACGTCTTCACTATTGGTTTGTGAGAGACGTTTTAATGCATTGTTATAACGCTTTGTCAAAACCTTAACAATTTCTGGCCACTTCTTGTCTGTCATCGACAAATTTAGCGCGTCAAACTTTACTCTTTCACGCCAAAGTTCATGAATCTCATTTTCAGTCTTAGGCCAAGGAGCATCTTCACGATCAAATACATATTTATCGTTAGCTTTTTCGAAGTTAAAAGGCTTTTTTACATCAAGTAAGGATAAAGCATAAACTAAGGCATCATAGCGACGTTCTTGTGTCACGTCATACATCTTATAAGCTTCGCTTAAATCTCCGCTTTTCAACATGTCATCAAAGTTGTCTTGGTATTGCTTAAAACCATCAACATCTTTTTGAGTCAATACATTACGACGAGAATCTAAATACGATAAATAGCGTTCGAATACTTTATCTGAAAAAGCATCATTGAGTATAAAATGGTGATAATGAGAGCGCAGGAATAGATCCGTTATTCTCTTGCTAGCCACTTTATGCTGAGATTCTTGCTTTAAATGAGGTAACTCGTTGAGTTGAATTTTGGGCGTTGCTGCTCCAACATTAAATCCGACCAACAGGGCGGCCAACGTCATGGCCAGTTTAATTTTTCGCATCAACAAGTTACTCCTTTGTTTCTGTTACAGCAAAATATGTTCGGCTTTCACTTTAACCGTTAAACCACTGTCAAGATGAACAGTCACATCATCTTTATTTATGTCAGAAATGGTTCCCTTAACTGGAGACTTCCCTAACTTAACATTGACACGTTGTTCTTTTGCTAATTGATCCAACTCAGCCTGTACTAGATTAACCGCTGGTTCTGCTTTTTTATTTGGACGGCTCGATTTAGATTGAACTTGTTTGAAGTTACGATCTTTTCTCGGACGTTTGGTATTATTTCTAGGACCTGCTTTTTTGTCAGCGCCATCACCACGCTGCTCTGCAGCTTTAGCTTCACGTTGCTTGCGTCTTTCTTTTGCACGCTCTTGGCTTTCTTTAAGCGTCTTTTGCGCATGCTCAATATGCTGCTCTTCTAGCTCACCACAAGCATTACCATCAAGATCAACACGCACTGCGCCTTGCTTAATGCTTTTCAGATAACGCCAGCTACTGGTATAGCGGCGTAAAGCAACTCTTAATTGAGTCTTACTGATTTTTGACTCTTCTGCCAGTTTTTCAGCTAAATCTTGAAATAAACCAATTTTTAATGGCTTTGCTTCACCTTCAGCAATAAAACACTGAGGAAAAGTCTCGTATAAATAAGCCAAAATGGCATTTGTGTCGGTCAACTTATCTGTTGATTCCATTATAACTTCCACGTTTACAAGGACATTAGCCGCATATTATCTATGTAAATCGGCCTAGGTCGTTTATCTTAAAGCTTACTGTTCAATAAACTTTATGATTATATTTCAGATCATTAGCTGTAATCATAAAGCATAAAACTGTTATTAATTTGCGTTGGCTAACTTTTGAGAACTACCCAAGCAAGCCGCCTATTATAAGGTGCATCTGAACAATTGCGACCATGATTTATTAAATTGCGAATATTTTTTATGCGAATAGGCAAGATTCTAGGCTTTTTAACAATAACTCTAGGCCTTTTTGGTCTTCTTCATCAAAACGAGAAAATATCGGACTATCAATATCTAATACCCCTACTACCTCATTTCCATTTCTAAAAGGAATAACAATTTCGGAATTACTGGCAGAATCACAAGCGATATGACCTTCAAATTGATGAACGTCGGCAATACGTTGAGTAACATTTTCCGCCGCTGCTGTACCACAAACACCTCGCCCTAAAGGAATTCTTACACACGCAACTTTTCCTTGAAAAGGGCCTAATACCAATTGCTCATTTTCTATTAGGTAAAAACCAACCCAGTTAATAGTCTCTAGATGTTCGTTTAATAATGCAGAAAAGTTCGCCATAGCTGCGACTTGGTTGGTCTCACCTTCAAACAAAGCTAATACTTGTCGATTCAGGGTGTCATAAAACTCTGATTTCATAATTCTCTCTACTGATTTTATCTATGGATTTCTATTATGCCGCTTTTTTCTTTTCGGCTTTTTTCACAGGCGACTTTATTGCTGTACCACCCTTAAGCAGGGATAGTAAATCATCTTTATTAGAAGCTAAATAGTAAGCCATATCTTCGAGGGATTTTTCTTGCATCTCAATTTTGGAATTTTCTAGAAAAGGTACAAGACTGTCGGCTATATCCAACATTTTATCGTATGCATCAGCTTCTTTTTTTGTCGTAAATGTCATTTTTTCAACACCTTCTCTAACCACCACAAACTGAGTAATTACGGCCATGATTTCCTCACACTGTATTTATGAACAGTAATAGAGTCGCAAAACCTTGAGATTATTGCAACCTTTCATAAAAAAGTTGTTACGATTTACTTACTCCCAATTGAGAAATCTTTGTTATTATTAAATCATTGGAATTTACTGTTAGTTGGATATTACAGGTGAGCGACTCTGATACACCTAAGCTTCAATCTATAATTTTGTGTCAATCTTGCGATGTTGCAGTAAGCCGCCAAGCCCTGCCAGCCAATGTTAGAGCTCTTTGCCCTCGTTGCCATAGCGCCCTATATGCCAAACCGTTTTGCACTATAAATGGTGTCTTAGCGTTATGTATTACCGCGCTACTTTTGTACATACCAGCTAATTTTTACCCTGTACTTGAGCTTCACTTCTTTGGAAGCATTAGAACCTCTACTGTGTGGGAAGGTGCGTACTCTGTTATCAAACAAGGTTATTATATTGTCGGGATTGCAGTGGCATTGGGTGCAATTGTAGCGCCAGCGGCATTATTGGTTTCAATACTACTTCAAGTTTTGATAGTAAAACATGGTCTTCATAAGCCGATATTGCGGAAGTATTTTCGCTCTATATTAAAAAAACACCTACTTATTAAGCAATTTTCGATGCCTGAGATTTATGTCATTAGCATGTTTGTTACAGCTTTTAATTTGGGAGACTTTGCAGATATTTATATGGGGATCGGCACTTTTTGCTATGTAATGCTATTTATTCTAATGTTATTTTTACAACGTGAATACAATATTGATTACATGTGGGAGCAGTTACATGAATCCCAATAAGCCGTCTTACCATGAAATGGCACAAGGTAACCATTTAAACTTATTGAGCTGCCCAAAATGTAAAATGGTTTGCTCAGATGAGCTTGAATACTGCCCTCGTTGTGACAGCGAATTAGCCATACGTGATGAATCCAGCTTACAAAAAGCTTGGGCTTTTTTGATAACAGCAGCAATTTTACTGATCCCTGCCAATATCTATCCGATTAGTATCATTACTAAGCAAGGTAGAGTAACGCACGATACTATTTTCTCAGGTATTTTACACACCATTCACCTAGGCATGATTCCCATTGCAATCATTCTTTTTATTGCAAGTATTCTTGTGCCTTGGTTAAAAATTATTGGCTTAGCGACTTATTTATCTGCAATCAGTTTCAACTTACCTTTATCAAAGCGTTTTTTGATGAAAGGCTTTCATATTATTGAATGGATTGGCCGTTGGTCTATGCTTGATTTGTGCGTTATATCGCTCACTGTAGCATTGGTTAATATGGGTCAACTCTTAGACGCAAAACCCGGGATCGCAGCCACCCCCTTCGCTTTGGTGATTTTATTCACTCAGTTAGCTGCAAAAGTATTGGACACACGACTCCTTTGGGATCGAATGGAAAACAAGCATGACTCAAACAGAACCACCAAAAATAGTTAAAAAGAAATTATTCTCACCAGTCTGGCTTCTACCTGCTGTTGCTTTATTACTTGGCGCTTGGCTCATTGTAAAAGGCATCAAGGATGCAGGTGAAGAAATTACCATTCACTTCCCAACTGCTACTGGAATTCAGATTGGTAAGACACTCGTTAACTACCAAGGCGTGAATGTTGGTCATGTCACTGACATCGCCATTGATGAACAACGAAAAGGCGTCATCGTAACGGTAAATATGAATTATCGTGGTCAACCTTTCCTTAAAGATAAAACCCAATTTTGGTTGGTTAGCCCTAAAGCAAGTATCACGAAAATTGAAGGCTTAGATACCTTATTTTCAGGAAATTATATTGCTTTAAAACCTGGTAAAGGTGATAAACGGACTGATTTTGAAGCTGTGCCTGAAGCACCACCACAAATGCCAGCAAGTGAAGGTATGCTATTAACGCTATATGCTGAAGATTTAGGCTCTATAGATATCGGTGCACATATTTTTTATCGTCAGATACCTGTCGGAAAAGTTGTGAGTTATCGCTTAGATAATGCAGATAGAGTATCAATCAGCGTATTTATTCAAAAACGGTTCACCAACTTAATTAAACAAGATTCAAAATTTTGGAATATATCTGGACTAAAGCTGGATGCGTCACTGGCTGGTGTAAAACTTGAAGCAGAAAGCCTTGCGTCAATTATTGAAGGTGGTATTACTTTCAGCTCGCCTAAAGATAGCTCTATGGCTGAATCTGGTCATATATACAACTTATTTGATTCAAAAGAAGAAGCACTTGGAGGAAAGTCCTTCACTTTAACAAGTAATGACTCTCATGGTTTAAATAAAGGCAGCATGATTGTTTATCGTGGTGTAGCAATTGGTCAAATCAGTGGTAAAAGAATTACTGATAAAGGTGTTGAACTTGGTGCTCGTATTAAATATCAATATGCGAATCTACTTACTGGAAGTGCTAAATTTTGGCTAGCTGGTGCAGACTTATCCCTTTCCGAATTTAAACATCCTGAGCGTTTAATAACAGGCCCTGTTGTCGAGTTTTTCCCGGGAACAGGACCTAGTAAACTCAAATACCCTTTATTAACTTCTACACCTGAAATCGCAAAGCAAAAAAGCGTCAAGATTGAAATAGCAAGCTCTCAGAACTTTGGGCTGAAAGAAAATGCAGCGATAAAATATCGCAACGTGAAAATAGGCAAAATTTCTTCTGTAAGTCTTAGTAAAAACTTTCAGCAGGTAAATATTTCTGCTGAAATTTATCCTGAATTCAAGCCTCTGCTCAAATCTGGGCATTATTTTGTACCTCAATCAGCCCTTGAGGTTAAAGCTTCACTCGACAATGTTTCGGTAAAAACTTCTGATTTACCTTCAGCTATTTCAGGAGCCATCAATCTAGAAACAGATTTAAAAAGCTCGAATAAGTTCGTAAGTCAATTTAATCTATTCGCTTCTCAAGAAGACGCTCAAAAATCAGCTAATAAACATCTGTATCGCTATATCACTCTTAATAGCTCCGATGCTGCAGATTTACAGTCTGGTTCACCAATATATTATAAAAAAATGCAAATCGGTATTGTTGAAAATGTACGTTGGGCAAAGCAAAACGATCGATTTGACATTAAATTGGCGATTCAAAAGAAGTTTAATAGTCTAATCAATAACAAAACGGTATTTTGGAGAAACAGTGCTTTATCAGTTGATGCTAACCTTTCTGGCATAAAACTCGATGTAGCACCACTTCAAGGCGCTCTAAAAGGTAGTGTAAGTCTAGGATTAGCAGAGACTGCTTCAAAACTTAAACGCAAGCCCCTTTATGCCAACAAAGAATTGGCAATGGCGCAAGCAACTCCAATTGAAATAATATTTCGAACGGGTACACGTCTTGCCAAAGGTGCAGCAATTAAGTACCAAAATCATTCTATAGGTTCAGTGGAAGCCGTTCGTCTCAATGAAGACTTGAATACCATTACTGCAACGGCTTTCCTCTATTCAAGATTCGCTAAGCATTTCAAACGTAAAGATACTAAATTCTATATTGTTGATGCTCAAATCTCTCTGGCAGGCATTAAATCACCAGAAACTTTAATCTCTGGCGCATATGTAAGTGCAGTTCCTGGGCAATCAAGTCAATCCGCCCATGTATTTACAGGTGAGCTTTCTAAAGAGGCTTTATCTTTAACTCCAAAGGGCGCAGCTGCCATCGTATTAGTTAAGTCACAGCTTGGTTCAATTCAGGTTGGCACAGGAATCTATTTTAGAGGTATAAAAATAGGCAAAGTTGATAGTTATCAATTGGCTGTGGATGGTAACCATGTACGTATTAAAGCTCACATTAACGCTAAATATCGCCAGTTTATAAATAAATCTAGCCGTTTTTGGGAGCAGTCAGGAATTAAAATTGACGCAGGGCTTTTTTCTGGAGTTCATCTTAGTACTGGTTCATTTGAAAATATACTAGCCGGTGGCATTTCAGTGGTCACAGAGCAATTAACCCGCAAAGATAATGCATTAACTGAAAATGAATCGTTTAGATTATATCCAGAATCAAGATCAAGTTGGTTAAAATGGCAATTTAAATAATTTAAACTCAGCTCTGTGAGGGTGGCTTATGCAGGGCTGAGGATTAATTTAGGTTTAATGGTCTTTCGAAACAGCTTGTAACCTTTGCTTATTTCAAGCTGTTCATTTTTTTCAAATTATTAGTGTAAATGCTTCATTCTCTAATTCAAAAAAATCACATTTATCCAACAAAAAATCGCGATTATAAAGCTAAGCATCACCGCTAAAGATCCCAAATCCTTTGCGAGTCCAGATAAATTATGGTGTTCGTAACCTATCCTATACTCGTGATACCTGAAGATGCAGGATTTCAGCGAGAATTAATTGCCATTTAGGCAAGGCACTTTCCTGTAGTAATAGTTATTACCGACAAACAAAACTGTCGTTACTTCGTTTCTATTTCAAGGGAAAGTAACGCAGTATAAATGACAATTAAACTCGCACTACGTGGGCTTTTCAGCATTGATTCTTCTTTGTTGTGAAAGCTTAAATTAGCCCGCTAGTTCTTCACTTTCACGCCTAGAATAATGCAACGCTGAACAAGCCCTGAAAGTTGCATCTTCAAGTATCACGAGTATATCAACGACAGATTCAATGGCAGTGTTAACAATTTCGGCGAACAACACAAACAATAACGATGACTGCGTATTCCGGTGAATTGGATCACCGATTCCCCCGCGCTTATAAAATTGGCAGCAAGAGAATCAAGAAAGGTTTGCCAAAACTGCGGATCGTTAATAACTGGATTATTTTCGTTTAACGCAAAAGGGCTATTCTTTAATTTAATCCACTCTGGGAAATGCTCAGACCCAGCAGCAGCTTTAGCAAACAAAGAGTAAGGCTTTGATAGAATGACATACTTCTCACTATCAATACCTTCTAATTCTTCTGGGCGGTCAGTCGTGTCACCAAACGTTTCTCTGAGATCCAAAAACTGATTATGTAAAGCATAAATTGCACTGAGCGCCCGACATGAAAATGCAGTCAATTCTTCACTACTAGGCTCTAATCTGTTTGCGGCAGCGTAGGTACTTTCAACTTTACTCAAAAACAGCTTGTTGAAGATATATCGAGAGAATGCCTCAATTTTTTCAGGTTCTCCGGTGACTTGAATTAAGCCATTTTCGAACAAAGATGCAACTGATGGTGTGTTTTGGGGTTTCATCTTAAATCCGTTATAAAATTCATTTAACTGGGAGTTACCAATGAATAACTTTTGTTCAACCGATCTGACTTATGCTTTCTTTTAAAATCCATTTTTTCTTGCTATTTGGATCCCTAACTATCAGCTCTTCTCGAATAAATTCATTGAAAATCCGTGTAAATTCTGGCTTTGTATACTGAACCATTGATCGTACAGACTCGGCCAATCTTGGTCTTTTGAAGTAATTGAGGATTTTGGCTTTAGATGCTTTTTCTTTTGGTATTGCCTGAGGAACTATTGCTGCAATGCTCTTTGGTTCAAGGGCAACAGTGCAGGAAACTTTATGAAGCTTACATTGAAATTCAAAAGCCAAAACTAGAGCATTATCTTGACTGTAAAGCACAAACTGACACTGCTTTTTCTGCTCATCACTCAGTGACGCTAACACTCCAACAAGATTTCCGATGATATAAAAGTCTGCTTGATTTGTTCCTGTAGGATAACAAGAAAAGACTTGAAAAAGTTTGCTTTCACATAGCTCTATCACCGAGGTATTTTTACTAAAAACAAAAACCTTATCAGTCAAAGATGCTTTAATTGAATTAACCTTTTGCAACCCTATATTTTCTGCATCGACAAAAATGAACTTCAAATGACTGTCCTTGTTTAGTCTTGATTTATCCCTAACCATTTAAACCATCATATCAAACAAAATGCTGTTTTATAGACTTTGGAAATCAACAGCTCACTTTTCATTCAAATCAATATCATGTTCTTTTGCCCACGCGGATAGAGCCTTTTTTTGATTAATTTCTTCGTATTGGTGCCATTTTTCGACAAGCCCTCTATTCGCTAATAACTCCTTAAAGCGACTATATGCGCCTTTTTTTCGAAATACTTGATAAACGTTTTCAAGCTCATCAGCAAGGTGTTCACTGGTAAAATCAATCACCAGTTGTTTACCTAAGTCCAGTTCTTGTTTATCTGGAACTTGGATATACTCATCTGATTCAAACAAATCATCGGGGATCGATTCTTCCTCTGCATCAATATTGTCGGAAATATAATAAAACTTTCCTGTTTTTTTGCTAAAATACGCTTCATTTTCTGAATAGCCACCAAATGAAACAAAATCAAAAGCTAATTCTAGATCTTGGTACTTAATCATAATTTCCCCTACCTTATAGCTAAATCAATATAACCTGCTTAAACCGAGCAAAGGTCACCATATCTTCTGTTGCTTGAATTGTTTCATAATCAGGATTATTCGCTTTAAGCCAATATTGACCACTGCGCTTTTCAACAACCCTAAGCAAATATTCGTTATCACATGCAACACCTTGGCGTTCAATCGCTACGGTAACACCTGTGATTGAACCAGCGCTGACTGGAGTGAACCGTTCGAGTAATAATAAGTCACCATCTTCAATTGGGTTCTTGCCACCATTCATTGAATTGCCTGAAGCTCGTGCCAGAAAGTGCCTTTGAGGATCAACATTGTGCAAGTCAATATGTAGCAATTCTGCTTCCTCTTCTGTCCCTTCTTTAAAATGGCCACAGGCGATTTTTAAATTTGGGAAATACGGCAACTGAACAAGGTTAGCAGCAATTGACTCATTCGCTACTTCTCTAACAGTTTGCTGAGCTGGAGTTTCTGGTTTAGATTTCTCTTCTTGTGATTTTTGCTTAGTATCGACGTATCGAGACAACTGAAAATCAACCAACTCGTTTACGCATTCTGTTAATTGCTCGATGTCATTATCTTCGACGTCAAAATTGGCTATGAATTTGTCGTCTTCAATCCTAAACCAAGAGATATTAGTATTCTTGTCCGCTTTGCATGAAAAGTTAACAGGATTTTTATTCCAATAAGTCAGCCATTTTTTGTCAGTAGCAACTAAGTTCACTTCTGTACTGCCTAAATCTAATACTTTTATTTCTGGATATGAAGATAGAACCTTATGGCTTTTTTGAGCCAACAACTCCAATGTTGGCGGTACTCTGAAACCGTCAAGTAGGATGAAAGCTTTTAGCAAAATCCCCTTGAACGATTTAGTCATTCGGGTTTGTTGAACCGCATGTAACAGAAACACTTGATGATCTTTGAGTATTCGAGCTATATCAAAATCATTAGTTTGCTCTGCAACCAAATCAAACCAACTTCCGTGCTGCTTAACGGCTTTATTTAAATCGTACTTGGCTTTGTAAAATTCAGTGGCAGTCGGTCTATGTCCAAGTCTTCCCATCAATTCGACAAATTCATCCGCTGATTTACTAAAGGTACGCTTTAATGTATTCCAAAAATCAACTAATTTGGGATCGTAATTGATATAGCAGTCGTCAGGTAATTCTGGTTTACCACCTCGATTTCCACCACCTGAAGACGAACCAGAAACCACAGCTTCAATATTCTTACCAAAGGATTGATGATTGCCAATAAAATCAACTACCACTAATTGTTTTTTAGTATCCGATAAACGAAGACCACGCCCCAATTGCTGTAAAAAGATAATGATGGACTCGGTGGGTCTGAGCATCAACACTGTATCAATGGAGGGTAAGTCTGTGCCTTCATTGAATAAATCTACAGAGAATATAACGCTGATCTCGCCCTTATCTAACATTGATAGCGCTTCATTACGTTTTACCGTGGATTCACTATGAACCGATACCGCTTTGAATCCTTGAGTGTTGAACTTAGCGTTAAACTCATCAGCCATATAATCGGCATGAGATTTAGATACACAAAACGCAAGTGTTCGGCTTTGTTGTTTTTGTTGCCAGTGCTTAAAAATATGGTTTGCACGTTTTTTGGTTGCAAACTCAGCATCTAAGGATTTGGGATCAAACTTACCATTGCGCCAAGGAATGGCTTGATAATCAACAAACTCATCCCAAATGCCGTAATAATGGAATGGCACCAATAACTTTGAATTAATGCCATCCACTAAATTTCTTTCAAACACTAAATTATCTGAACACAGCGACAGAATATCGGCTTGGTCTGTACGTTCAGGTGTTGCAGTTAATCCCAACAAAAATTTAGATGAAAAATGGTTGATGATATTGCGATAGGTTTTAGCACTGGCGTGATGAAATTCATCCACAACTATATAGTCAAAGTGTTTAATATCAAACTTGCTGAGATGAGACTGCTTACCCAATGTCTGTACCGAAGCAAACAACATGTCCTTGTCTACATTTTTATTTTTAGCATTGTAAAAACCAGATGTTTTTTCAGGCCAAAGTTTGGCAAAGGTATTGAGGGCTTGAGATAAAATTTCTTCTCGGTGCGCCACAAACAACACACGTTTGGCTTGCATTTGTTTAGCGTCAAAAGCAGAAAGCCACGTTTTGCCCATACCTGTTGCTAAAACCACTAAACCTGAAACAAAATCCTTTGCTCGTGTTGAAGCAAGAGCTTGAAGTGCTTCTACTTGAGCTGAATTTGGCAAATACTCTTCATCATCAATCCAGTCCGCACTAACGCTTTGTAAGTTCGGTTTTTTGCGACGTTTGATGTAGTCATTAATCCAATCATCGGTCAGTGTGACTGAGTATGGGTGAGTAAAAATATTATCGAATTCTTGCCGAATCAGTTTGAACTGCTCAGCTTCAAACGAGTCATCAGGCTCTTTATAATCAAAGCGCAAACACCACTCATGTCCAGATTTCAGCGCACTTTCACTGATATTATTCGAACCAATAAAAGCAGCACCGTGATAAAAGCTATTGGCTTTGTCCGTTCGCACAAAGATGTACGATTTCATATGAAAGCTGCGACTTTTCTCGGTGTAAACTTTGAGTTCGACACCTTCACCCTCTAGTGCAATCAACTCACGCAGAGCAATTGGGCATGTAATACCAAGATAATCAGAGGTAATGATTCGAAGTCTTAATGGTGACTCAGCATCGAGTTGATGCTCAATTGCATCTTGAATAGCAGGTAGTATCAACTGTAAACCAGATTGCTTCACAAACGATACCGCAATATCAATTTCGGTAGCGTTGTTTATTGCATAAAGCAATTTTGCAAGTAGATGATCATTATCGCCACCTACCGTTAATACATTTTTAAATTCCGTTTTAACTAGAGATTGCTTAGGCACAACTTAAATCCTTTAAGACTTTTAACTATTTTTCTTGACGAGAAGCGCATTCAACCATTTTTCACCTTCTCTACCCGGACGTAGATCATCGCTCAACCACTGCTCTTTAATTTCTAATTGAGCATCAACCAGATAACTAGATAGCGAAGCTTCATTCACATTGGTAAACCGTCTACCACCACTTTCTACTTCTTCATCACCTAATTTGAACGAACAATAAAACACACCGCCAACTTTTAAAAACTGTGCAAGATGTTTAAACGTTTTATTCAATTCTGTCTGCGAAACATGAAGTAATGAAGCACACGCCCAAATAGCATCAAACCGCCCTTTTTTAACCTCAAAACTTAAAAACGTCGAATGAAAAATAGTAAGCTGAGTATGCGCTTTAGCCAACTCAACAAGTTGTTCACTGGCATCAAATGCTGTGACTTGGTAGCCCTGCTCTGCAAAAAATTTGCTATCTCGGCCTGAGCCACAGCCAGCATCAATGATTGAGCCGCCTTTAGGAATATAAGGTAAAAATCGATCATACAAAGGCTGCACATTTACGTTAATAGAGCCATCGTAAAACGCTTGAGCGTTTTGGTTGTAGTAATCTGACGTAATCATTTTACCCTTCCTTATATCTTTTTACTGTATGGTTATGTGTGGAGGCTCATATCATTTGCTAAAAACACAGCAAAAAATTGTTCCGGAGTGGCAAGGATGGAGCGAATATTTAAGTGTGTTTCATATTCGCCTAAAGGTTCTAATTCAAAATTGATGATAAACCTTGAATCATCGGCATGAAGATTTCGGCGTTTGTTTGTAATAGCACGAAGTTCATTAGCAAGAGCATGGTGTGGATCTGAATAACAGTTTGATATTACAGGCTGAATTAGCGTATTCCACAACAACTCTGCCGTATCCCCTTCTGGAAAACCACCAATATTCCAGCAATGGCAAATCATATCCGTCATTTGTAGTTCATCTTCTTTAGATAACAAATTCACTGACAGCTCACGGATAATTTCAGACATGCTCTTCAAACCAAGAGTTTCTGAACGCTGAATCACATTTTTTTTCTTGCGGCAATATGCTCCTGCCCGCCTTTTGTATTTTCTTTATTGCCTTTCGCTTAAGTAACTCAGCCTCTCTCCGCGCTCTGCGTTTTTGATTGCTCATTATCTGTACCTATAGAAAGCAAGTTTAATTGATTGATTTTGCATATTCTCTAATCATATTTACGGCATTACTTGCCATTTGTTCTAAGCCTTGGAGAGGATCTTGATTGCTGGATTTAACCTCTAGGTAAAAATTATACTTACCTTCGTCTTGTGGTGTGATTGTGAAACCCAATATGGTTCTAGGATCAAACGCATATTTATCAGCACGATCGACAGATATTTGTTTTAAAATAGTGATAAGGTGCTGATCTTGACTAAGCCCTCTCAACATCAACACAGGTTCAACCATTATTTTCCAAATCAGCGCTGAAACTTCTGTGCTGTAATGCCCTAGATTCCAACAACTCGCGATTAAATCAACCAGTTGTTCAGTATCATAACCTGCGCCAATGGCATCAATATAATCTGATACTGCGTCGGACATTGCAGGCAGCCCATGTATAGAGGCATCAAAATTAATATTAGAGTTGAGCTTAGCGTTACCTTGACGCATTAATTTATTTAACTTTTTTAGCGCTTTTTTTTGCTGTGATTCAATTTCACGGCGTTTTTTTCTGTCGATAGAGATTGTCATTTTGTACTTCTCAGTTATACAAGATTGTAAGCTTTTGCTTTTTCTTCACAAAAATGAGGGAAGGATTGTGGATAAGCAGGCGAGCCGTATATATAGATCGCTTGTTCATCATAATTTGAGTACGCCTCAAAGATAATTTCAAGCCAATAGTATTGGTGCAAGCCGTATTTCATAATGTGCTCATAGGCTTTAATTGGGTCGCCAATCCCTGACTTTGGCATTGTCGATTGCATATACTCGTTATATTGCAGCCATTTTGATAACGGCGATGTTGGGAGCACCTTATGAACATAAGGCGTAGTTACAGCCACAGAATAATCTAGAGATAAATGGTTAAACGGAGACGACAATAAACGGCAAATCCAAACTTCATCTTCTTCACCTTGATAGCCAGAGGCAACATGAACACTGTGTTGTTGTCCTGTGATTAACTCTTTTAGTAACACCCTTTTTGTTTTTTCATCAAACCCTTGATGTAAATAGATACCATTCCTTGAGGCTTCCATAGCTTCAAAGACTTGTATGATGGATAAAGGAAAATCACCAATATGCTTTAAAAAATCAATCACAATTGAAGCCATGGATTCTTTTTTTGCGCCCTGAGTACTTAAATCACACATTTGCCAAAGAAAGAAATAAGAATTTGTTACAGGGCTCATAGGTGGATAGCTTGGCTGAAACTCATCTTCAGCGTCGACCATGGCTAAACCTAACTTTTCTATTTCCTTAAAGCCAGTTAAAAATAACTCAGCGAAGATTGATAGTTGATTTTGCCCATAAACATAAACCGCATGCAATGGATCATAGCCTTCAAATTCATCAGGCAATTTTGCGCCCTGTAGCATTTCTTCCGCAATCGTTTTACCTTGTTTTATTGCATTAAGAGAAACCACTTTTTGTCGTAACTCATTACGATATTTGCTGATGACTTTTCTGGCAATCGGTCCTCTGGCATTCACTCTTAACATATTGATTTATTCTCCTAATGCTTGTTCAACCATGGCATCGGCAAGATGCAGGCGGGTTTGTTGGGCTTGTTGGATTTGGGTTTTGAGTTGGTTGCAGATAGTCATCAGCTGATCAACTTTGATTACGATTCTATGTTGTTTGGGAGCAGGTGGAATTGGTATCAACATAGATCGAATAACTCCCATGCCAAGGTCTGGAACACCAATACTTTTTACTCCACGATGAGCCTGTACTAATGTACTTTCTGCAGATACAACAAATCTCAGATAATGCTCGCTTATTGTTCTCACTAAGGGGGAAATGACGCACAAAGCATGAGACATACAAAAGTTTCTATCAGTCGGTAAAAACCTTGTTTTACCAATTGTGCCAATTCGGCTCATAGCAAAAGCACCCTCATTGATATCAAACTTTGAGACCTGATCATTCAAGACTTGTGGAGTCACCTTTTTACCAATCTCAAAGCTGATACTGTCATTTGCGATGAAGTTTTCGGTTGAGATAAAGGGAATGCCGTTTTCAACATACTTTGGCATTCTATGAGATGGGTTAGGATCTATGACATTTGCGATATCTGATAAACGAGCCCACTCCCACCCATTAGGCAAATTAAACGGTTTCTCATCCTCAGATATTGGCGGCAATGCCTTCTGATTTTTGATCTTCTTTTCTTTGATCAATTGCGCCTTTTCTGCAGCGATTTTTTCAAGGAGTACTGATGCAGGTTCGTCGTTTGGGTCTTGTGGTACAAGTTTACCCATTACTGCAAGTTGTAATACGGTTTGTTTGAGTTGGTCGATGCTTTCTTCTGTGGTGAACAGGGTAGTGAAATGTTCGGCTATGCGCTGCCAATTTTGTTCCAACTCGTTAGCGTCGGTGCTATTGGTTAGTGTGGCAAGTAGGTTTTCTACCAGTGTTACATGTGCGGTAAGGCTGGATTCGGTTTGCTGTTCTAGCTGGTCGCATAAGCACATAAGTTCGTTGACTTTGGCGACTATGCGGTGTTGTTCTGACAATGGTGGTAGAGGAAGTTTTAAACTTCTAACTTGAGATAAGTTTACTCTCTGCCTTGTAACCCCTTTAGCCAAGCCTGAAAACTGTCTAGCAACGAATGGAGAATTCATTGCATTAACAAGATATTGTTTGTTGTGTTCACTGCTGTTGACTCTTATTCTCACCAAATCAGCAACGATAATTCCATATTCAAGTTCATGCGGAACTATACAGACCTTACCAGTAGGCTCTCCTAACTTATTCAGCACAATATCACCTGCTGTAAAACTATGACGCTCCAACTCAGCTGCCTTCTCCTCTGATAAATACTGTACTCCAGCCATTTTGAAGTTATTACGGTCAATATTCTGAATACGTATGAGGGGTATACCCACTTCAGTATATTCAGAAGCTTTTAAACGTGAGCCAAAAGGGCCATCTACAATATTATCTGAGCTGTTTATGAGTAGTTCTTCTATGGTCGGCAAGCCCCAACCAGCAGGCACATTTGGCGAAACTGGTGGCATCTCGTTTTCTGAAACGACTTTGGCTTTGCGGATTTTTTTGGTTTTTATCAATCCTGCTTTTTCAGTTGCAATTCGTTCCAACAAAACAGAAGCAGGCTCATCTTCAGGATTCTGAGGCACAAGCTTACCTCGCACAGCCAACTCAAGAATCAGCTCTCTTAGCTTCGTGATGCCATAAAGTTCAATTTTTTTACTTGAACCACGACCTGTCGCATTACGTTTTTGAACTGCCAGTGTCCAGTCAGCAATATTGTCAGTTATAAGGTTATTTATGTTAGACATTACTGCTTATCTCCAAGCTCTTTACTTCCGAACTCTTTATTTCCAATTAAGGCGTCACCCAAAATGCCTTTAAGCTCATTCAACAAGCCATTGATTTGTTGCTGTTGCTCGGCATATTTGGCTAAGAGTTCATCAGGGTCGTGGTTTACCGTTTCTTCGACGTGTGGGTTTTTAATATCAAGGTTGAAGTTACGTGCAATGACTTCATCTATGCTGACTTTCCATGCTTGCTTATTTTTAACACGCTTTGTAAAACCGTCGGCTTCATCGCCCCACCATGCCTGTTCCGCCTTGAACTCTTCAAACTTCATGGGCTTGGTTTTGCTGTAGTTTTTTACGCCAGCTGGGTATGGGTGTTCGTAATACCAAATATCTTTAGTCGGCTTGCCTTTGGTAAAGAACAAGATATTGGTTTTAATACCTGTGTAAGGGTTAAACACGCCATTAGGTAAACGAACAATGGTGTGTAAGTTACATTCTTCGGTGAGCAATTTCTTTATTTTGGTTTTTACGCCTTCACCAAATAAAGTACCGTCTGGTAGTACAACTGCGGCACGACCGCCATCTCTTAATACTTCAATGATCAACTGTAAAAATAAGTCTGCAGTTTCACGGGTACGCATTTCGGCTGGGAAGTTTTTTTCAATGCCGTCTTCTTCTGTGCCGCCAAATGGAGGGTTGGTAACGATAACATCTACATTGTTATCCCAACTACTCAAAGGTTGATTTAACGTATTGCCATGTTTTATCTGTACTGGTACTTCGATGCCGTGTAACAGCATATTGGTGGTACAGAGAAGGTGAGGTAATTGCTTTTTTTCAACTCCATGGATTTGCTGTTGAAGTACCTTGTGATCGTCAGTGGTTTTTACTTGTTCTTTTAGGTGATCCATTGAGCATGCAAGGAAGCCACCTGTACCACAGGCTGGATCCATGATGTTTTCACCCAGTTTAGGGTTGATACGATTGACCATAAATCGAGTAACGGCACGAGGAGTATAAAACTCGCCAGCATTACCTGCGCTTTGTAAGTCTCGCAAGATTTGTTCGTAGATATCACCAAATAGATGGCGCTCGTTTGAGTCGGTAAAGTCAATCTCATTAAGCTTGTTGATAACCTGACGTAAAAGAGTCCCGTTTTTCATGTAGTTAAACGCATCGCTAAATGCAGACTTTACTACATGACCTCTTGGGTTAGTGTTGATTGGTGCTGTGAGGTTTTTCAGGCTTGGGAATAAATCGTCATTGATGAAATCGAGTAAGTCATCGCCAGTGATACCTTGGCTGTCAGCAGCCCAACTACGCCATAGGTATTTCTCTGGAATTGGCGTACGGTAGTTATCTTGCTCAAATTCTAGTTCTTCTTCTTGGGCATCGAATATTTTTAGAAATAGCAGCCAAGACATTTGACCAAGGCGCTGGGCATCACCATCGACACCAGCGTCTTTACGCATGATGTCTTGTATTGATTTGATAACTGAACTGATTGACATGATTTTCTCTTATTAGTTACTGCAAAGGCTCTAGTATCTAAGCGCTTGTCAATAAGTTCTTCTGTCACTCCTGCGAAGGCAGGAGTCTAGCGCCTTTTAAATTTATTAATAAAAGGCACAGGATACCCGCCTTCGCGGGTATGACAATTCAGAGCTAATTTATAATCGACAGCTTATCGCTTATTTATTTACTGGAGCCTTAATTTATTTGGTTATTGTGCTGTAATACTTGTTTAGGCTGAGCGATAGATTTCAGCTTCTAGCTCACTAATGGCTTGCTCGTAATCAGCTGGTTTACCAAAGCCTTTTTTAACGATTTCAATCGGACGCCCTATATTGGTAAATGGGGCAACCTTAAGTATGTTTTTGTTCTCAATTTCTAATACACCTTCGTCGGCATATTTGTCTAACAGTGAATTAAGCACTTCTTGTGCTGTTTCAGAGTACTTAGTGAAGTAGTTACGCTTTTTAACGTTTTCCGCACGTTCTTTACGAGTTAATGCAGGCTGATCATACACAACATGGCAAATGAGATCGAAAGGATCGAGCTCTTTCCCTACTTCTTGCTCAAGCACTTCCCACAGTACGCCTAAGCTTTCAAGTTCGTCTATGATGGCTTGCTTGCGATCCGTTGCGTTCCACTTTTTGGTAAAGTCATCTAAGGTTGCAAATTGTTTAACTAATGTTTTTCGGGTGTAGTCTTTAAAAGACTCAGTCACCAATTTACCATCGGTGTCATAATACTGGACTCGTTCAGCTATTACTGTAACCGGTACTCCATTTACATGAAATTTGCGGACTGAGGGGGCATCATCGATTGGTGTTCCAGAATCATCAGGTATTGAAGATGTGTCACCGCCGTAAGTTGGTGTTGGTTTATTTACATCACCACTCTCTTCACCATCAAATGGTGAATCAATACCAGTTTGGTCGTCTTCATCATCGTCTAAATTGTCTTTGCCGTTATTAATGTCTTCTGGCTTAGCCACTTTGACTTTTTCTGGGATACCATCGAAGCGTTCGTCAGCAAATAATTCTGTGGCTTTTTTGAAGTCTAGAATGGTGAACCACAGTTTATTGTATTTATCATCAATACGAGTACCACGACCAATGATCTGCTTAAACTTGGTCATAGATTGAATGTTTTGATCTAACACTACTAACTTACAGGTTTTAGCATCTACACCTGTTGTCATCAACTCTGATGTTGTGGCTATGACTGGGTAGGCTTTTTTAGGATCTATAAAGTAATCAAGCTGTGCTTTACCAATTTCATCGTCGCCCGTTATCTTCATGACGTATTTATCGTTCTTGGCGACTTGTTCAGGGTTAAGATTGACCAATGCTCGACGCATTCGTTCAGCGTGATCGATATCATTACAGAATACAATGGTCTTCGCCATTGGATCTGTTCGCTTGAGATAGTTGGTAATGGTTCTGGCTACAAGCTCTGTGCGTTCGTCAATGACCATTGTACGGTCAAAGTCGTTTTGATTGTATATTCGGTCTTCGATGGTTTCGCCGTGTTTGTCTTTTTGATCTTTTTGTGGACGCCAACCTTGTAGGTCAATGTCGATATCGACACGCACAACTTTATAAGGGGCTAGAAATCCGTCTTCAATGCCTTCTTTCAAGCTGTAGGTGTAGACAGGATCACCAAAGTAATCGGTGTTAGATACTTCGTCTGTTTCTTTTGGCGTTGCGGTTAAACCTACTTGAGTGGCACTACCGAAATACTCAAGGATTTCTCGCCAAGCGCTATCATCAGCGGCACTTCCACGGTGGCACTCGTCGATAATGATTAGATCAAAGAAGTTTGGGTCTACCTGCTTATAGGCTTTTTGTGATTCTTCAGGACCTGTAAGGGCTTGATATAAAGCTAAGTGGACTTCGTATGCAGGATCGACATTGCGCTTTTCGACTTTTGTCATTGCGGTGCCAAAAGGCTGAAAGTCATTGATGCGTGTTTGATCGACCAGTACATTTCTATCAGCTAGAAACAAGATGCGTTTTTTGGCTTTTGCTTTCCACAAGCGCCAGATAATTTGGAATGCTGTGTAGGTCTTACCTGTGCCAGTAGCCATAACCAGAAGAATTCGGTCTTGACCTGCTGATATAGCCTCCAAGGTTTTATTGACCGCTTGCATTTGGTAATAACGTGGCGATTTGCCACTACCGTCATCGTAATAGTCTTGCTCTAATACGGAAAGTTGTGATTGTTTGTAACCTTTCCATTGGCAGTATTTATCACGCAATTGCAGGGGAGTAGGGAAATCTTCTAATCGAATTTCAGTCTCTAACTGATTTGGGTTTGTTTTATCGTGAAATATGAAGCCATCGCCATTAGACGCAAAAACAAATGGTACGTCGAGTAACTTAGCGTAATCCAAACCTTGCTGCATGCCTTTGCCAACTTCATGCTTATTGGCTTTGGCTTCAATAACTGCCAATGGCATATTTGGTTTGTGATATAAAACGATATCGGCAGATTTTACTTTTTTACGAGCCGCAACTTTGCCTCGAACGATTACTTTGCCATCTCGAAGCTTCACTTCTTGACGGATTTGAGTCATATCATCCCAGCCAGCATCTTTAACTGCAGGTAAAATGAATTTGGTGATGATATCGGTTTCTGTAAGCGTTGATTTATTGATGCTCATGAACAACTTAATCCTTCAAGGCTATGGCACTTTTATATTCGTTTGATTTTGCCATAGATACTTTTGAGATGTATATCTTTGAGATCAAATAATTAAAGTATGACGTTTAGGTGTTTGTTTATTGGGCTGTTTAAAAAATTAAATAACTTGCGTGCAGCTTAATTCCAATTTATTTAGACCCTACTCTTTTTAATAATGCCTGAGTCAATTGATTTTTATCTGAGGTAAATGTAATTGCATCAATAGCCTTTTGAGCAGTGTCAAAGTCCCCTGATGTTATTGACGCTTGCGCTATCTGAGTTGATAGTGAGTTTTTTTGGTGTCTGTAGGTTATTTCTTGTGAAAAAATTACGGCTAAGTCGTACCTTCCTAGCTTTATATACTTTTGGGTTAGGCGTAGGAGTTCAGAATTTTTCTCCTGTCTATAAGTTAGACTTTTTAGCGTCTTGATTTGAATAAGGGCTTCTTTTTTTAGGCTATCTTCACCGAGTTTAAGAGGTTCTATTCCATTACCAGTTTTTTCTAGTGGGGAATTTAATAAAATTTCTTTAATTCCTGCTATTAAGATTGAAGAGACCTTTTTTCTTTCTGAAGATATGGGATCGGCAAAGGCAAGTTCGGGAGCCATTAGCAAAATAGAAATCAAAAAAAGATGGGCGACCAGCGCCCGAGATCTGCTTGATAGAATCGAATTGGTGGCAGTATTGGTATTGAGTGAATTTACTTTCATCATCTACTCCAAGTATATGCCCAAATTTAGGGCTAGAGTTATTTATGAAAGACACTTCACATCCTTGAAAGCATCAGATTTACAAAACTAATGCTGGCAAAATCACACACTCAAAATCATGTGTAAACACTTGTCGTAAAGTATATTTTCAAATGAGCTATTCTCGATTCAAATGAGCCAAAATGAATCAAAATGAGCCATTTTCAGTACGAGTATGTGTGGGATTTTTGTGTTCAAGAATGAATCTCAAGACGATATTGATATCAAGATAATCTGTAACTAGGTTACTTTACTGTTACAAATAAAATTACAGTTTTATTTGTTGCTAAAAAGCCTTTCTAATCGCTTACAGAATCCTTTAGAATCTCTGGTTACACAAGTTACTCCAAAACAGCGGGTGAATATGTTCTGTGATACCAAGCTTTCGGAAATCATTGCTTCAGAAGAATTCTTAATGGAAGGACTTGAGAAAAACTTTTGGAGACTCATCAAACTGTATCAACCTGAAATTTGGGAAAATATTGATGAAAGTGGTGATGAATACCTTTGGGTTATCGCAATTTTTGGCGAATACTGCATTTTTAAAACAGCTACAGGGATAGGATTTAAGCTCGCTCGATATGATAATTTTGGTGAGGTTGACGCAGAAACAGATAAGCCAAAGCCTTTGGGTGATATTGTGTCACATATTGTAAATTCCAGATTTAAAATCTAACTTTATTGATTTTGGAATTAAGCGACAATAAGGACTGCTTTTCAATACCTTATTGTCTACTTACCTCACACATCTATTGTCTATTAAATATGCCGAGTTGATATGGCGAAACTACAATTAGGGATACGTCAACAATAAAGACTAAAATGTAGTGGACTATGTTAGACTTTGTCGTTAATCGTTTATAGGGGCATGGTATGATTTCTGAAATCATTAAAAAAGCATCTCAGCAAGCTGATATAGCCGCACTATGGTTATATGGCTCAAGAGCTAAAGGCAATGCAACAATTAAAAGCGATTATGATTTGGCTGTTATATTTTCTAAATACGAACATAATCCTTTGGAGCGCAGATTAAGGCCTGAAACATTAGCGCTTCAATGGAGTGACCAGCTAGGTTTAAACACTGATCAACTATCTATTCTTGATTTAGAGGTAGCCCCTATACCTTTAGCTATGGAAGTTATTAGTACAGGTAAACTCTTAGTCAATAAAGATCCTGCAAAAGAAATGTTTTTGACGCAAAAAATCATGAGCAAGTGGGAATTAGACTATCAATATCATTATAGGCACTATGGATAATCATTACGTTCTATCGATGCGTGAACACACGCAATTAATTGTTTCTGAACTACGAGGGTTGAATTCCATTATCGTAGAGCGCTCTCTTTCGCGGTATGAGTATCGAGCAGCAGAAAGGACATTGCAAATACTAATTGAAGCTTGCATTGGAATATCAAAACATTGGAACAAATCGCTTTTCGGTGTATCCCCCGCTGATGCTTATGCCTCTTTCAAACGTCTAGAAGAAAAAAATATCCCTGAAGTGGTAAATGTAAATTGGCGAGCGATTGTTGGTATGCGCAATGCCTTAGTTCATGATTACTTGAATATTGATCAGCAAACTGTGGAACACATAATTAAACATGAGAACTATATCGACTTAAAAGCCTTTGCAGATGCTGGCCTCGATTACTTATCAAAGAATAAGTAATTCGTTTTAGGAATAGAAAACTTATCATGTATGACGCGATGTATGACTCTATTTTTGGTCAAACAACAACTCATTATAAATCAACATGTTAAACAACAAAGTAGAATCCCTCCCTCACCGCCAAATTCCATACTAGAGACGTCCAAGCACGTCTTTTTCAACACCTAAAATCCAGCTTAAACAAGCAGTTAGTGTCCAAACTCTTCTAGACTGTTCCACGATTTGCGTGTGTAACTGAGTATGTGATTAAATCAAAAACCGATTCGCAGTTACATACTTTTTTGAGTTCTGAATCGAATTCCTCACTCAATATTTATTGAGTAAAAATATAGTATCCATCTGTTTTAAAATAATAATTCCGTCAAAGTATGTAACGAATTAAGTACTCAAAATACTCTTGAACAGTTACATACCGGAGGAGTTATGCCTATTATCAATAAGCTTTCTGCAAAAACGGTTGAACACCTAAAGTCTTCGGGCAAAGCGATAAGGAAATTCGATGGTGGTGGCTTATACATATACGTGAAACCAAACCAGACCAAATTTTGGGAGTTCAGATATACTCGCCCCACAAACAAAAATAAAGCTTGCATTGGCCTTGGTTCTATTACCGATGTTTCTCTTGCTGATGCAAGATCAAATGCTCAAGAAATGCGGAGACTGTTATCGATGGAATTGACCCACAAGTACACCGTGAAAAAGAAAAACTAAAACAAATTCAAAAACAATTTAACACCTTTGAAGCCCTTGCCCAGTAATGGAAATCAACCAAAGAAGGCCATCTAAAGCCTAAAACCATTTCAGATAATTGGCGCAAACTAGAAAACTACGTATTCCCTTTCCTTGGCTCAATGCCAATAAAAGAAATCACTGCTCCCATCGCTATCCAAATTCTTAGGCCAGTTGAAGCGCAAGGCAAACTAGAAATGGTCAAACGCTGTGGCCAGCTTATGAATGAAGTGATGAACTATGCCGTTAACAGTGGCTTGATCGATTTCAATCCATTGGTGGGGATCAATAAAGTAATTCGCAAACCCAAAGTGACTCATCTTCGAGCAATGGAACCCGATGATATCAAAGAGCTGATGCAAGCTATCGCCAGCGCCAATATTTACTTCGGTACTCGATGCCTGATTGAATGGCAACTGCATACTATGGTTCGTCCAGCAGAAGCCGCTGGCACAAAATGGTGTGAAATAGATATAGAAAAAGCGGTATGGGTGATCCCACCAGAACGAATGAAAATGAACCGAGAGCACAAGGTTCCATTGACCAAACAAGCTTTAGCTATATTGGAGGCAGTCAGGCCATTAAGTGGTCACCTTGAACATGTGTTCCCGTCCAGATACAAATATCGCCAAGCCACAGATTCCGAGACTATCAACAAAGCATTAGGCAGAATGGGACTCAGAAATAAAACAACAGCACACGGCTTTAGATCTTTGGCCAGCACAACACTGAATGAAAAGGGTTTCCATCCTGAAGCAGTGGATGCCGCGTTAGCGCACGTAGAACCCAATAAAATCCGTGCCGCTTATAAGCGCACAACCTATTTCAAGAAAAGAAAGAAAATCATGCAATGGTGGAGTGATCACATCAGCAAACACGCCATAGGCTCATATCAGTTTTTTGACCGTAAAAGTTTATCCGAAGCCTTAATTCAAACGAAATGACTCAACAATGGTAACTTGCTTGCTTTGAATCTTAAGCCACTCAATTAAACCGAGCAGAAAACCAATGAAAATATAGTGTTTCAAACACGTAATTGTGTACACGTAATTGGACATAAATGTGCCAGTCGATTCTATCTACACTGGTTTAAACCAAAACAAGTCCCGTTATCAATTAACAGCAAAGCTACTCCTCTTTTAGTTTTAATCAGTCCGATATTAGTATCATGTTTGTTGGATCCAATCAGCCATGTGCTCTCTTATCATTTTCTAAAAGCGAGTTTTCTGACTCGACATAACTGCGTTTAAATAATGTTATTAAATACTTTAAGCTACATAAATTCATCAGATCCGTTTACAACTATGAATGAAGTTTAATCCTTTTTAAGTCACATCTTAGATATAGTGAAATAACAGGGATTATTAAACAAAGGAAGATTATTAACTTACTACCTCCGAGGTAAAATGTTTCAACTTATTCAAACTGGCGTAGGGTATCTTACTCAAGCTATGGGGTGGAATGAAGCTGAAGACACCTATGTTGCAGAGGAAACCAAACCCTTAGCCGAGCATCAACCAAAAAAAACTTTGTCAACGCCAGAGCTTTCAGGTGCTGAACATATTGGTCTTTCACTGTCACCAAATAAATTATTAGATCAACAGTGTGTTGAGCGTTTAGGTCATAAGATAGGTTTTTTTTACAGGCAGTCAACAATACTTTTGAAAAAAATTAAAGACCTCAAAGTTGATACAGAAACCTCAAAAATAGATAAAGAGCAACAAGCAGCCACATTATATTTAGAAATTTTTCGCTTATATATTGATTACACCTCATCAAAAGAATTCGCTGAAATTCAAAAATCTGCGTTGAGTCCAGAACTTCAGTCCCTTCAACTTGTTGCTGATAGAGCAAAAGCAACATTACACTTAAATACTACACTTAACTTATCTAAAGGATTAAACTCGCTTCAATTATGGTTTAATTTATCACTCAGTATTTTAAAAGGGCTTGCAGGAAATATTACCGAAGAAGAAATGACAAAAATACCAAGAACTCATTTGAGTGACTTTATGAGTACACTCACATTTGATCAGTTCATCTTTTCTCAAATTAAAGTTTTCAACTGTGGCTTCATGTTAATTAATCTTTATCAATTAAAACCAGAACTACCATTGTTTTGCGAAATCTATGCACAACTAATAATGAATGTTGAATGGTTTTTGGAAAGAATGGAGTCTTTTTCTTGTTTTAATATCAATATTAATACGCGACTCTCAAAAAATGCACTTAGCAGCTTTGAATTTATGGAGCAACTACATAAAGTAATGTTTGATAATGTTTTTAGCACAGATAAAAGTGGAGATAAAGAAAAACTAAACTATATTGTATGTTGCTTTCGTTTTTATAAACATTTAATGCCTCCAGCAAGTATATTGCCATTAATTTTTTATTTAAACACAATTAAATGTTTCCCTATTAAAACTAATTTCGAATTAATTATTAAGTCTATTAACTATTTTTTGCTTCAATTAATGCCTGCAGGATCACTTGAATCATATTTTTGCCCAACTCTTGATTCTTTGGTTTTTGTCAGTACCTCTCCAAATGGCTGGTTATATCGAACATTAAAAGATAAAGAGTTAGATAGTCATGCTGTTTCATTAAAAGCAGAATTGGAGTCAATTAAAGCAGTTTGCTTTATTTATACTCAAACTCACTCACCAAAAACTCCACCTCCTCCTCAAGAGATAAACTGGCTTTCGATTGAACACTCCCCTATGAATATAAGAGCAAAGCCTAGAGAAGAAGCTGTTCAAAGCTTGCGAAGAGCCTTAGCGATACCAGCTATAAACAAACAGAAACAATTATCCCATAGTGTCAGCGTGCACAAGACCGATACAAAGCAGCTTTATCAACTTACTGTTGAAATGAATAAAGTTTGGCAGCCTCTAGAAGTGCACTGTAATTCGAGATCAACTGAACAATTACCAACTGAGCAAGTGTGCAGGGCAAAAGG
>NZ_ML014770.1 GCF_003675895.1 Parashewanella curva | reverse complement strand
TTCATCTATGTGATTATGAATTAAATCTTGATTTATCATGGTGCTGTCATTGAACATGTTTAGGCTATTTTGAGCATTTTACCTTAAAACCGTTGATATGACTGGTTTATATGAGGGGATGCTTAAGCTTGTTAGCTAATCTAATTGTTAAAACCTAGACTTAATATAAGTATTTTGAATCCCTTGGTTTTACGTGTAAATATGGCTACTAATAATGTTATCTGTACTGTTGAACGCAAACTTCCAGTCATCCCATTTCTTTGTGATTCTGATAAGGAATTAAGGGATAAAAAAACTACATACAACCCTTACATTACTTCAAGGTATCGAACTTTAAATCAGGCGTGGAAAAGCGATTCTGAAATTGTTTACCACATTAGCGAGGCTCAAACTCAAGGTTTGTTTCCATGTAAAGTTGAGACATTTCTAACAGCATCTAAATTATTAGAAACTGAAAGTAAAAGGAATCCAACAAATACATATATACCTGAGGATTCAGCCACACAAAGAGAGCGGTTACACCTACTCAAAGGTGGAGAATTACTCGAACAAGTTGAACTTTTAGTTAGGCAAACAATTCACAACCCTAAGCGCTATAACATTACCTACAAAGAAATCAGTGATTGTATTCTTTGGCTTGCTCACATAGATCACTCTAGAGCAAATCAGCTTTTTTTAGATGTTAAATCTAACAGCACCTTTCAGAATGGCCATGTCAGTATATTTCAAACACAAAGAACTCTAGATGGATTGAAACCTTCTCAGCAATCGGTAAACCAACCCAACTCACTTGTATTCACTACGCAAGAACAACGAGCTTTGCACAGGTTTTTACCTACTTACACATATACGTGTTCTAATTTGGGAGGTAAAGAGTTGTTCGCACTTGATGTCAGTTTAAGCTCTGAATTCACTTATATTCCAAGTGAGTTTGATGAATTTCATAAATTGAAAAGCTTGGTAGATAAAATTAGTCAAAAACAGATACTCCCAGATTCTGAACAATTCATAGCTCTGCATACATGCTTAAAAAATATTGAAGGCAGTATCTCCGGAAAAGTTAATCCTTATCCAGAAATTGGATACTTCGAAGCGACACTAATGAAAATCAAAGCGTGGCTTGATAATCTCTCCGTCAAACAAAGCTAACTACCGTGCCAAATACGGTTCATTTCATCAAAAAGACTTCAACTAGAGCAGTGAAAAATTAAAATTTTAGAAACCCAAATGTAATCCAATGCTATCCTCTCATTCGCATTACACCCTGCTGTTTTAAATTCAAACGGATTTAAAGGTGATAACACCTTAAGATTAATCAAAATAAAGGAAATATCATACATGGTAAGTTAATCGGGGTAGACATCTACTACATCTGACAGTTCTCTATTTACGGCTTATACAATTTTGGACAAATCATTTTTGAATAACTCAATCACTTGCTTGAGTCAGGGTAATGTAAGCTCTAAGAGATAAGATTACGAATTGAGAAGTAAACTTTTAAGTTGGCGATCAATAATGATTTCTTCTGATTTTACAAACGTAGCAACTCCCCCTATACCTGAACCACCCAAAACCTTCAAAATAGGAAACACCACATTCGAATACCCTGATGACAAGACCATTGCAGAGTGCGAACAACTGGGACAAGAAATTATTTCTAAATTCCCTCCAAGTCAATATTGCTACATTGGTTTTGGTTATCATCCACACATATTGTTCGCATGGTTAGAAGCAAAAAATATTTCATCTGATACAGCACAAATTCCACTTTCTGAATTTAGACTTTGCCCACATGATGGTTACGGGCTTTATCCTATCAAAGCCCCTATATTGCCAACTAGCCAGCAATGTGAAATTCTGTATCAACATTTCGATACTTATTTAGAAGATTTGATAAAAACTGCTAAACATTGGCTTATTATCGATGTCGCAGAAACTGGAAATAATTTATGCTCTGCAGGCTTTGCATTATCCCATTATTTAGCCAGTCACAATGTAGAAAAGAAAATAGAACTATTAGCTATCGCAGAAAATGATCAAATCCCAAGCACATATTTTAACCTCGGCATGAATCTAGCCATGGTTCAACCAAATACTGGAGTTCAAAATTATGTAACGGGCTTAGAGCTTTTTATTATTCTAGGAGGTGGCACTGACATAGCACCATTTCAAAAATTCAACTGGCAAGATTTGAGAGAAATGTCTGAAAGCCCAAAAAAAGTAGAACCTTCACCTCAATACCAAAAATTAGTGGAATATTTATCATCATGGAAAAAACACCCGCAACTTGATGTAGCATGGGGCATTACCCTAACAACACAAAGCACAAGCTGACTTTTAGAAAAAAGGATTCGTTTAATCAGAGGTAACACTGTTAACTTCTAGTGACTGACCATTCACCTGAAAACGTTGATACACTCTAAATGCTCCTTGACTCAGCGGTCTTCTTGATAACGGACTTGTTGTTCTACCTTGCTTAAGCCAATCAATCATTGCTGTTCTTGAAACTTCCCTCCATACCGGTTCTTCTTTAATTTGTATAATTTCATTTTCTGTCAGAGGTTCATGGCTAACTGGGCAAGTCAACTCTTTGTTAAAAGTGAATTCGACTGGGTTGGGTATGGATTGAATATGCTTAATAAGCGACTCTGCTAACTGTGCCCGTTGATGAAGTTTTGCCATAAACTCTACTGACGTCTTCATAAAAAACCTGAGTTGCTTAATATGCGTTTTTTCAGCTTTACCTCTCATCGCTAATCGGTTCATAAAAGTAAACTGTTTAATTACCTTATCATTGAAGCTCTCTAGGCAGAACGCTATTTGTTTTACACTTCCTTTAACTATAAATGCAGTATATGTACGGAAAACTGTACCCAGTATCATAGGTACAAGACACTGATGTTTTTTTGAGTCGTATTTATCGCGCAAAACACTTTGAAACCTATACTCTACAACACTTCTATCCACTGGTTCAGGAATAAAAACTTTAACTGCTGTTGCTACAAAGTGTGACTCACCAAAAAAGTCCATCATTGTGTGTTCAATGAGTTTGGTGAAATTATCAATGTCTTGATTTTCAAATGTGTTCACCTCGTATTTGTTGAATTCACTCAATGCAAATTGATACATATCAGGGTGAGATTTTGCGTACTCTTCCTCAAAACGAAATCTATATGCAGTTTCAAAATCTAAAAGAGGTGATGGAGATAGTGAAGCCATAACATTACGATGATCTTATTGATATTCAATGTATTATCTATGTTTTTTATCCAGTTAACTAATTAAGAGATGTTAATCTGAGCCTATCTTAGCGCTAATTCTTAAACTGACATTCTCTGTGAAAAGCCAAATAATCTTTATGTTGTTTGGATAGCGCTACCTTCATATGGTCATTTATTCCCAACGCTTGATATTCATCAAGTTGTTCCGAAATGAGAATTTTACCCGTACTTTCAAAGCTGATATAACCAAGGTCAAATGCTTTGTCGATGTTAGCTAATAGTAATAAACCGTTAAAAGGATCATGGCGTTCAGCATTATCCGATTTTGACCAAGGCTTTATATGGGACGCGATTAAAAAATCATTATTTTGATAACCAGTTACAGCACAGCCATCCCAGTATTGAATGAGATCCTCCCTAAAACGCCCTTGCCCTATTCTCGTATTCACCATTAAGGACTTTTGAGTCTCACTCATTTCATTATCACGAATAATCAAATCAATGTCTTGTTGCACTTCAGCTTGAGTGATATCAAGCAAAAAGGCTTTATAGCTGTTGAGAGCAGCAGAGTACATACCGTTGCCCTTACGGTTTTTTACTCTGAATTCTTCAGCTTTATCTATGTTCGAAATCAATTGTTCAAATTCCAAAATAATTACTGACTGAAAGCAAACTTTGATAAACATAACCAGAATCAGAGCCTGACCCATTAAGCCAAGATGGAATAGAACTTTTCAGTGCTCCTAAATAATTTTTAACTGTTTTTTCTGACTTCCCTAGTTTTATAGCCCAGCGAGCGTATTGTTGCTCCAGCGTATCTAAATTGGCTGTTAAAGCATGTCTTAAAATCGGCGCAGTAGTAGAGCTTTGCAAATAATCAAAAAGTTCATCATCCAAATAAGCAAAATCAACAAGGTTCCTAACCCTAGCATTACTGATTGAAGTTAATCTTTCGAATTCAGTGCTATTCTCAGGCTTAACTTTAAGGTGCCAGAAGCCTGAAGAACGCAAATGATAAAATGGCAAATGAGGGTTTTCTTTGTCGCCAGACTGCTTGAATCGATTAAAGTGCCAGCTGAACCGATTGAGTAAAGTTTCGTCGAAATAAATTTTATTTTCGTTTATGTACCCTTGCGCTATCAAAGCCATGACAGCAAAAAGCATACAAAGCTTGTGAGGTTTAGCATGCCCCGATGAACGATCAGGGTTTATGCTTTGAAATTTATCAACGTAAAAATTAAGTGACATTACAACAACTACTTTAACTGCGGTTACCTGATCCAGAGCATTTTAAAACCAGTTTTACTCAAGAGCTAATTTGGAACAATAATTTTTCAACCTAAAAACATCAATTGGCTACGTTCTCAAGCTTAGAAAAAATGATTGCTAGCAAGGCGTAGCTTGCAGCAAGTAGTTGCTCTACTTGAAAAAGTTACAACGCTACTTTCGGGCATTTTAGCAAGCTTGTGAGCATAGAGCGTTTCATTCATTCGGTGAATGATAAAAAAGTTGAAATTATCCCTAACTCAGATAGATGTTAACTTATTGAGAGTTCAACTGATGTTTTTAGGTTCAAATAGCAACTTTGACAAGAAGCGCATTGAGCCATTGTTCATCTTCTCTACTAGGGCGAAGATCAGCACTCAACCACAGCTCTTTAATATGTAATTGAGTATCAACTAAATAGCTAGGTAGAGAATCTCCATTCACATTAGTAAACCGTCTGCCACCACTTTCTACTTCTTAATTACCCAGCTTAAACGAACAATAAAACACACCACCGACATTTAAAAACTGTGCAAGATGATGAAACGTTTTATTCAATTCTACCTGAGGAACATGCAGCAGTGACGCACACGCCCAGATTGCATCATAGCTTTGCTTCTGTACTTCGAAGCTTAAAAATGTCGAATGAAAAACTGCAAGTTGAGTATGAGCTTTCGCTATCTCGGCCTGAGCCACAGCCAGCATCAATGATTAAACCGCCTTTAGGAATGTGAGGTAAGAATCGATCATACAAAGGCTTAATATTCACGTTAATTGAGCTATCATAAAACGCTTGAGCGTTTTGGTTGTAGTAGTTTAGCGTCATAGCTTACATCTTATTTGATTTTTTAATCATAAGACCATAATAACAAGGGACAATAAATTTCTAAACTGCCTGTGCGGCAGATGACTGAGACGCTCTTGTAAATGCAGCCAAGAATGAAAGCCTCACCTCTCAAATAGAAACTACCGCAATTGCAATGCAAATTGTCTACCACCTTTATCTGCACAAAATTTAAACTGAATTTTTAAATATATTAATATATGACATTGTATAAATTGACTTGAACGTATGTGTAGCGATGCAACTTCCTCAAGATAAAAAATAATCGCATCATCCATCCCCCTAAAGAGCCTTAAAATCATCATATAAATTTCTTGAGCAGGTATAATTTTAAACTCTCGCTTAGCTAGCGTTTCTTTTGCAGATGGCATAGCAAGACGATGAATATCGTCACAAATATTAGAAATTAAACAAGAAATGTCATGAACAAGTAATCTCATATTCGTAATCATAAATTCAGGGGTAATAAAGATTCCCAATAGCTCTTTCAGTCTAGATAATTTCTCTTCCGCAAGAGAAGACAAGCTTGTTAACGACTCTTCTTCAAATTGCTCATACCCATAACCACTGGTAACGTATATAGAAGGACTATTCGGTACAATCATTGGTGCAGCCCATTGGCGTACTGACTGAAAATAAGGCGCAGTAATAATATGGGAAGCTCCATTGCTTGGTAATGCTAAAGGCAAATGTTGAGGGAGCACCGTAAAGTAGTACTGAACTTGTTGAGTAATCAAAGGCGGAGCTTGTGTTGGCAAGATTACTGGGGTTGACTGAAACTCTCTCAAAGCTAGCGGTTGATTGGTTATTAAAGCGACTTCACCCTTGGCTTGTGAAACATCGGAGCCAGGAAAAGGAAGGCGTTTAGTCGAAGGAGTTTGTTGCTTAATTGTTTCGAGTGATACAAGCTTACCCGAAGCATGAAATTCATTAGTTTTCGGTTTAGGCATCCTATCTTTAGGCGCCAAACCAGAGCCCTTAGCAATTAAATCGGGCCACTCTTCAGTATCGTTAAAATCGAATTTAATGTCTGATTCTGTAAGACTTGGCTCAAAAAGCATTGTTTCACTTGTTAACTTATTAGTTTCAGTCGAAACTGTTGATGCTTGTTGATCACTTTCAATACTCGCATCAAAATTAGGTGATATTATTTCTACTGTGTTAATAGGAGAACAAGACGTTGAAATACCATCATGTGTAGATGTCATTGCAGCGCTCGCACCAACCAAAGAGGTGCTATCTGAAATATCAGTTTCACACTCTATCTCTGTAGCAATACTGGGGGAAGCTTGTATTGTGGAAGTGTTCTCGATATGAATGTCTTCAACTGCTTGTTCGCTTTTGTCTAACTGGTTATTATATGAGATATTCTCCTCAACTGTAGAATGCAGTGTAACTTCGATGCTTGTCGGCATAGCAGAAGGAGCATCAAACCAAAAGTCTTCATCAGCTGATGTAAAAGAATCTTCATCATCAGATAAAGCGTTTTCTATTTCATCTGATTTAAGAACTTTAATAGAACTTAATTCAATACTTAAATGCCCCAAAGATAAGTGGTTGTATGCTTCAATAAAGCTTATGAGCAATTGATGACGACGACTCATTCTGTCAGTTTTTTTTGAAAACTGATTTTCAATTTTCACACACCAGCAATTTATATGAAATAAATCCTGTACATCTACACTAGCCTCATCATTCATTATTTTTGACGTTAATTTATCAATCCAGATATAAAATTTATCTTTTGTTGGTTCAAAACATAAAACTGGCTTTAATTGATAAAATCGGCTGACATCCCTTATCTGTTCTATCAATAATGGATCCTCTGCCAGTTTTACAAATGAGTCATGCCATAATTTACATAAAGCAACATTCCATTGGGCCTGAAGATCTTTCAAACTAGGATCATAGCTATCAGGTATTAACCTAACACAAGCGCTATATACTTGTACCTCTTTCTTGAGTTTTTCAGCATCACCAATCACATAGGTTTTCTTTTTTTTATTAAATGAGGAATGTTTCAAACTCATTTTTAGTGGCAATACTCTTTCATTCATAAACCTCATAAACAAAATATGAAAACTTTGAGCAGTTTCTTCCCCATGATTCCATTGGATTTCACCTATATGCTTAAGTAAAAACTCAAACTCTTCGCTTGCCAACAAATAATTCGAACTATCTAAATAACTTGATGCTTTCTTAAGCTTAATTTCTATACTTTTTTTATGAACGGCTCCAGTTGTTGAGAAGTGATGTTCAAGCGCAGCACGCTTAAGATCCTTAATCTCATCAGGTTCTATAAAAGGAACATCAACGAGTCTATCTATTTCTATATGATGCTTTCTGCAAAAACCATCAAGTAATGATTTCAACTTTCTTTCTTTTGTGATAAGGCAACTTATCTTTCGACAGCGTTCAAACTTTAACAACTTATTTGTAAAAATAACAATTTGTTTAATCTCAATTTTATTTTCGTCTTTATAACTTAATTCCACTGAAGAAAAAAATCGGATCAACAAAGATAAAACAATATCAATAATATCAAAGTCAATTATTGTTTCGCAGTAATTAAAAAGTATCCCCATGTGCAAACATAACACTTGCTCATTTACAGGCGAAAGTGAATCAAGAGCATTTATAAAATAAAAACTCAATGTCACAGATTTTATCCACAACCATCTATCAGCACCATCTACAAAGTAAATAGAAGCAAAGCTATCAACCGCTAGAATTAGATATTTATAAGGCTGCATCGCTTTTATTAAATCGGGTTTACCCTCACTAAAACACGGTAGTCTAGCTCGAAAACAATCATCTATTTTTTTGAATATTCTATCACATACAAAATCTTTTATATCAGCAATATGCTTAGCAAAAAAATGGTAACACACTCCCTCCTTGTGTCTACAGTTTAATCTGATTGAATCTGTCGCCAATTTAATTGCTTTTTCAAACTCAGATTGATTTATCGCTTGATAAAACTGAGAAATAGACAGGTAAAGGTTTGTACATATTTCGAGTTCACCGACTTGATTTGACAAAAATTTTGCAATAACCATTTTAGCTTCAGCATTCATAAGAAATTGGTCATCGTCCAATTTCGATATGCTGTCCATCAATATTTCTTGTGAAGTGTCACAAGGGAATAAGAGTAATAATAAAATACAAGTTATCACTTCATTTGATATTGCAAGTTGCATTTTTTTTGTCAACATTTCTGATGACTTTACCGTTTCAGGCACTTGCCTGTACAAAAGAAACAATTGCTCTAATACAGCTATGTGAGAATCCAGATTAATAACATTACTCAAATTGAAAATTCTAGAGTGATTTATTATCAGCATTGTGATTTCCTGTACTAATAATTTTTTTTCACAAGTCGTTGCTTCTGGTTTCAAGCAATGTTGCTCAAATGAAACCCAATCTTTATCCTGTAAAAACACAATTATTTTTCCAGTCTGAACTGAAGCTTTAAATAATGTATTATTGTCATAACACTCAACTAATCTATGTATATTTTGAAACCCTGGCAAATCTAGTCCGTCTCGATATAAATATTTGTAAAAAGGCTGAAATCTACTCATAACCGCCCTTAATGATTTATAGTTAAACTCGCCCCCTCTGGTTCTTGGGAAATACAATAAAAAACTTAAATATTGATAATTCAAACGAATAAACCTGCAGTAAATCTCTTGTGCCTTTTTAAATAATGAGCCATAATTCTTTTCATCAGATACTAAAAAAAGATAATAAAAAGCAGTATTAAAATGTTCAGCATTAACGCCTAATAAATCAACATCACACATTTCATTGTAATAATCTATTTCTTTGCTAAGTAAATTCAAATAGTGGCAGCCTATTTTCTTTTTAGCTAAATCAACTTTCCAGTTTCTGGTAGAAGCACTTTCTTCACCAGTCAGTTTTAGTAGTTCTAGTTTCCTCAAAACAATTCGAAAACACACACCATTAAGCCCTCTAGAACTTGGATTTAATTCAGTTATAACTTTTATTACAGACTCTAACTTTTTATTAAAAAGAATTTGTTTAAGGCCCTGTTCATCACGAGCATAGTCATGAGTAGAACCAATAGCCATTACTAATTTTTTTGGGTTAGATATAGGTTTCTTCGCTTGATGTACAACTATTTTTGTATCAGCTTTTTTGTGGCTAACATCATAACATTTTCCTTCTCGCTTTTTTTCACTTCTACTTGTAAGCGTTAACTTTTCCATTCTCCCCTGTTCTTGGTTGGGCTGTAGATATACTTTATGATGTAATTCAGATTTAACCGTTGTCACTTTAAGTTTCTCATTGAGTATAGTTTCTTTGTTATCCTAATGAATGAAATTGATAAATTAGGGAGAAGGGAGAAGAGTTTCCATTGGATTATTTATCGATTAGTTTACTAGTTATCTATATAAGTATATAAGTAGATACATTCACAAAACAATATAGATTAATATTAAAACAATATAGATTAATGTTAAAAAAATTATTTATTGTTAATTATAGATTCCGATATCACAGACTTTGATTTTTATATCTTTTCTCTACATTTACCGCTGGATAAAAACCTTTACAGATTCAGACACATCAGCAACTAGTTCACTAAGCACAAATTTAAAAATTTAACACAAGAAAATCAAATTAATGTTTTTTAATCAGAAACATGAACATCAGCACTATAACATCACTAAATAGGGTACTCATTTTTCTATGTATCTGATGTTTAATATGAATCAGTTCAACACCTTATTCCGAAGTTATAGAGGCTAAATGTTCTTAAAATAATAGCCTGAGCACCTAAAAGCTTATATGAAACCAAAATTTAACCAAGTAATTGCAACGGCTAATTTATGAAATGCCATTTTGAAGCGGCATGGGGAATTAATTGCCATTAATCAAAGTGATAATAAATTGTTCTTAGGAGAATAACTATGTAGCATTTTGAAAACAGAAGTAATGTACCAGAGTATTTATATGTCAGTTCATGTACCTAGAACATCCCAAATAAACGACATTACTATTGAAGTCAAAAGTACAAACAAACTCAAAGAAGTTTGTTTTGCTGAAGGGAACAGCCATAAGCTGACGGTCACTCGATCAATGTGTGGTGAGGTCGAATACAAGTTAGAGGTCAATCAAGATTCAAGCGCAAGTGATGGAAATGAAGTCTCACAAACCAGCGCGATTGGTAACTCTGTCAGTAAGCTATTTTCCACACAGAGTGATCATAAGCAGAGAAGCCGTGTGGCTCCCCCTATTTGTTGCACTATAAGCGATAAAATAAATTTACAACAGTTTAACTTATGGTTAGTCGATGGTAAAACAGAAACCATTTATAAATACAAACCTGCCCACCAGTCAATTGATTCACATTCAAGTTATACCATGAGCCCAGCACCGGGTCTTACCGTAACTAATACCCAAGGCAATATGTATTTCCAGATAGACCATAGTAAGTTGAAAAAACAAAGCAACGGTGAAGTGTCATTCGAAACTAAGTTTGATTTTGCCATAAAGGGCGATGATGAATTAGTTGAAACCGTGAGTGTTAGAGTCACTTCAAAAACAGGTGTTGAGGATTTGAAACTTGAAGTCTTCCTAAGTACGGGTGAGCCGTTAGTATTCAAGCGCATTCCTTTTGTACGGACTTGAGTCAATAAATCAGACCGATGAAATTCCATTAATTGCATTTTGTATTCAGTCATTTTCTTTCATTATTTACTTCAAGCGTATGCCCACGTCAGGGCTAAATTTAGTTATTTCTGTATTTTAAAACAGCTACAAATTTAGAGTTTAAGCTTGTATGTTTATGTTATGATAATTTTTATGAGGTTGACGCTGAAACAGATAAACCAAAACATTTGGGCGATATTGTGCAATCTAGATTTAAACTCTAGCCCTTTTGAGTGAAAACTTGATTGACAATAAAGTCTCTTTTTAGACACCATATTGTCCACTTAAATATTCAGCTAGATACCGTCTACCATGTTAAAATTATTCGTTGGCCATTGTATGTCAACGTTGTATTTGTATACGGTGAGATGAATATCAGTGACATGAACGTCTAACGCATTTTGAACTTCCTTATTCTTTAATTGAGCAAACTTCTCTAAATCAAAGCCTTGGTAAGTAGGAAAAATTAAGTGCACTATTTTTCCTTCAAACTGGCATCGGCCATTTTTATTTACCAGAAAATGAGTATGCGGTTTCTTCAGCTGAGTAACTTCTATTTGTGCTTTACAGTTAAACCTTCTTCCATCAATGTTTTTGCCATTATGTGAGGCTGCGTGAGCTGGAGCAATTGAGATTAAGAGTATAAGTAAGACCTTCGACACTTTCGAATTGACCATAAAAAGTCACTCCCTAAACTATGCTTTGAACGATTGTTAAAGAAATGGAAAAGCGTAACTACTCAGATTACGCCTTGTTTGAGGAAATTGAAATTACATATATTCATATCGGCAAAGATACTATCAATGTTATCCACAATTTATTCCAAAGATAATTTATACAATTGCACCAGATCTGCACATTTATGCAAACAGCTAGTTTTTAGACTCAAAAACACCATTGTTATTGTTAATATCCCCGCCGTTAATCAGTGAATAAAAACGCATAAAGCCATCAAGCGCTTGAATCGAATCCCAGTGTTCAACGATCTTCCCATTCTTCAGACGCCATGTATCTATAATATTCAATCCTTTTTTATCATTGCCTCTATCTTCTTTGTTCAAAGTCGCATGAGAGTGAAAGATAACGAAATCACCATCGGCATAAATATGTTTTACGTCATAAGTATAATCTGGATAATCCTCAACGAACTCTTGTAAAAATTCGGTTAACCCAGAAATTTTATCAGGTAAATTACGGTTATGCTGTACATATGAGCTGTCATTATAACGTTTGAGGATGTGATCAAAATTATGATCGTTCATAAGGTTTTGTACAAAATCGGTAACTAAAGCCACATTTGATCTTTCATGTTCTGTCCAATTATTTTTTTGCAAAGCTTGTAAATCTATTACTAAAGACTCTTTACTCTGTGCATAAAGCGAAAAGCTTGCTAACACCAGCAAAGCAAACAGGATAAATTTTTTCATGATGTTCTCCATAAATATCAAGTAAAGTATCACTTGAACACCATGGTATACAATAGTAACCTACACAACAAGAAGGCACTTAAGAATCACTTGGTTACATGAAAGTAACCTGTGTAATTAATTTAATCAGGGTTACTGAATGACAAGTCAAATGAAAAACAACGAAAAATCTTCAAAGCGTATTTTTCATAACACCGAAGAATGCCCAATCCGCAATGTGGTAGCTCAAATGGGAAATAAGTGGTCAATGCTCATCTTATTTGCGCTCGTAGATGGTACAGACAGGTTTAACTCTCTCAAATCTAGAATCGTTGGAATTTCGCAACGAATGCTCACTCAAACACTACGGGACTTAGAGCGTGAAGGATATGTGAGCAGAACAGTCTATCCAGAAGTTCCTGTGAAAGTTGAATATGAACTTACCAGTATGGGCAGAGATCTAGTTAAACCTTTATATCAACTGGTAACATGGGCGGAGACACATCATGAAGATATTAAACATTGTCGTAAAATTTATGATGAAAAAGCTAATGGTTAGGCTTACCAAGAAGATCCTTGGAATATATCAGACGACAATTAAGGCTATTGGCCGAAGAAAAGAAATTAATGAAACTTGGTTATACCTTTTACACCAAGCAAGGGAGAAATAACAATCACCAAATACACAGAGATAAATATGAAACGTAAGAAAGCAAAAATACTGATAAAAATCTTCTTGAAAGTACGTGGTTCTGGGCAGAGAAAATCTAACCCAGATTTTATTTGAAATATACCTGATAGAAAGTTGGTAACTTTCATATCATGTCTGAATTACTCGATCTTAAAACTTTTCCCAACGTTGATTTGCACCACCGTGATAACGGTACAAAGAAACATTTGAGTGGTTCTGGCTTCCATTAGTATGAATGGCAACATTCGGGTTTGCACGAACTCGAATAGTATTACCAACAAAGTCAAATTGCTGATGCTTGATATATGGACTAGAGAGGGAAACGCAGTCATAAATCACTATGCTAGCATTATTGCTATGATTATTTTGCGTGTCTAAACATTTATTCCCAACGATATTGCGTATTTGTCCCGTGTGTTTGTCATATTTCCATCTTTGAGCAACAGTATTGTTACAAGAATATAATTGAACGTTATTGCTATTATGGAATTGACCGTTACTCACATCCATACACAGCCCAGAGTGATCTTTTAATGAGAACCCATAGTCACTTTGACGAATTAGCGAGTTAATTTGGGCTTTAAGCTGGCTATTGGTAGCCGTTAAGCTCGCTTTTTCTTGAGATAACGCAGTCTTATCCTGTGAAAGTCTGCTGTTCTGAATGGTCAACTCATTCACTTTACCAATTTGTAGATTTTTTTGAACTTGCTCTTGTGTCAACTCAGTTTGAAGGTTTTGTTTTTCAACAATCAATGTGCTTCTTTGTTCTTCTAGTGAGGACTTTTCGCTTCTTAAGGTGTTAATATCATTATATTGCTCTAATGTTGAAACTTGAGTCATCGTTGGAGTATCTTCAAGCACATCATCAAATAACCCGATTGCAGCACTATATTCTTGTTGACCGCTAGCTTTAAAACCGAAGAATCTACCATTGTTATTTACTAATGCTGGCGCTAAAGGTTTTTGTTCACTGCTTGAATCTACTAACTCACGCTCAATATAACGAGCATTGCCAACTTCAATGTCTGGAATTATATACAACCAATCCGTTTTCGCACCTTCAATTAAATCACTTTCTAGTATCGGATTTACAGTAGTGAAAAGAGCATTAGAAGATATTCTAGTATTTGGGATGTTAACCGAAAATTCGAAAAAATAAAGCCTAACAGGTTTATTTGTTACAGTCACATTTGGGCCAATGTGAGTATCTTCTGGTTGTTCAGTTTGAATTTGATAACCATTTGCATTAATCACCCAATTCTTTAAATATGTTACTTTGGGTTTGCCTATAAATTCTCGGATATTTGTTAACTGGGGTAGTTTTGTATTATCTCTACCTTTAGCAAATCCCTGAGTTTTCATTTTAATTTGGAACTGTAGATCTTTAAACTTTTCTAAGTTTGCCAATCCTTCCTCAAACGCACGATTTACACCATCCTCCGACAAATGTGTCGTTCTAATGATTCCGTACCACTTTATTGAGTTTACATCAACCGTAATAGAGCGACTTGTGTCGTGTCTTGCCCATAATGGATTAGTGATTGATGATTTCATTGGAACCCGAGATGCTGACAATGCATGAGAGTGACTATCTATTAGATACTGCTGTAGATTAGTAAAGTGTTTGAAGTATGAAATTTCTTCAGCCTGCACAATTAATGGCGCAGAGAACACTAATGCGATACTAAAACTTATTTTTTTTATTGAGCGATTGAACATCTTTTAACCCCAAAATTACATAATTAGTTTTTATTAAAATTAACTTTAACCAAACGACTATAGAGACCAGCGGTAGCTGTAAAAAATTTCGAAATAAGTAAAGTTTGTATTTTATTACAGTACAAGCACTTAGAAATTTTGGTGAATATTAAATCAGCAGATGTATGATAGAAATCTTACCAGAGCAATCACTCAAATTAATTCAATTCGTTAACCACAGATATTTCTTTATGATTTACTTGGCTTTCCTTTTACAATTAATAAATATGTCTAAAGGAAAATATTGTATGAGACGATATCAAACTTACGTCTTATTCATCTAATAGCAAAGACTACTTTGTAGCATTGTATTTCAAACACAGGTTTTGTGATGAAAGCTTGTCATCAGTACCATCCCCCACATACTGGCAACTGGGGTTTAATGTTGTCCCAGTGCAAATAACTTTCCCGCCATCACAGGAAGGCAAGACCACAGAAGTTCCTAAAATCATATTCATACGGATATTACGCCCAGATACTCCAATAATTTTGCCATTAAATGGGTTGGTGAAAGAACCTGTACTCGCTCCTGAATAACATGGACTCGATGTTTTACAATGACTGTCGTGACCGCTGGTGTTTGGGTAAAACCCAGTGTAATCAACGTACATGGCGTAGCCGCCTCGATTGTCTATTTCTACGGTGTCTGTTTGAGCGTGTTGAACTTGTAACGGCACTGTACTGGCCAGTAAATTATCTGAATTAAGCTTGAGTGAACTGCTACCGATTAACGGGTTATCGTCATTCAGCAAAAGGTCGACTGTGCAAAATTCTTCTGGGTCGAGAGTGCGATTGTGGCAGGTATTATTGCTGATAATACTGGTGTATTTTTCCTCAGAGGCCGTTACGTTCAGATTTTTAATTTGGTAGCCAAGGGTATTTTTAAAAATTAGTGTCGTTTTAGGTTTTGACGCATCGATTGTTACGGCATCAATCGGATTGTTTGATGTTGGCTCTGTGAGTTGCAGTGCTGACTGCCCTGTAAAATGAATGAGTTGTTGCTCTTCTTTTTGCACACCAAAGTCGTTATCTGTGTAACTGAACTTAATAGAATTGGTTTGCTCTGGAATATACGGACTTGATTGCACTTTGTAGTAAATGACACAACTTGCTAATGGCTTTAGGCTAATGTTATCAATTTGTTTTCCTGATGAAGTAGACAAGCAATTTGCTGGATTTTCATTACTATCATCAGCATAAAATATCGGACTACTGCCCTCGCCTTCTATTTGGGGTAATGTGATGGTGAAATTATCGATTTGATGTCCGGTGTAATTGGTGATTTTCAAATAACCATAGCTGTTTTGGGTAAGCTCAATCTCACCCAAGTTATTGCTGTGTGAATCAACAACGGATAGACCTTGGTCATGCGGGAATGCTCCTATGGTTACGGGAAGACTGTAGCCATCAATATCATCAGCCGAGATTTGCAGCTGAAAACGACCATTTATCGTAGCACTTTTATCCAACATGAGTGTTAAGTCGCAAAATCCTCCCAGTGCATCTAAATCCGGTTGAGTCGTGCAACTGCCCGACGTAACCAGTGGAATATGAGTTTTGGGTTGAATAAAGTTTGCCGTAAAATGATGCGCTACGGTCGCACCAACATTGGTAAAGCGAAGTAACGTTTGCGAGCCAGCCTGTAAATCGACATCATGAATACTGGTTAAGTTGTTAATGTTTTGATTTCCATACGGCGAATGAGCAATAACGCTACCCTTTGAACTCACTTCTAACATCATTACACTGTCGGAAGCCGGTACTTTGTCTGGATTATTAAGGGTAAGGCTATAGGTAGCGTTATTTGCATTGGCAGGAATGTGGTAACTTAACGTACAGGAATCACCTGATGCCAAGGTAACTGAGTCATCAGCTAAACACCCTGTATCAGCGAAATAGCTACGTAATAATGAACTGTTATCTCCACCATTCAAAAACTTCATGTTCAAAACGATATAACCATGATCACCGACATAGGTCACATCAAGATGTCCACTATCACCAGCGTTAAGGTTTAATTGAGACAAATACTTACCGTCTTTGCGGAACCTTAAGTGAGGAATACTCGTCTTTAAATTTATATTAAAGTGAAACCGTGTAGACACTTCTCCAAAAGGGCCCAAAACTGTGAATCCAACATCGAAACTTTCGTTAATCGGTGGGGTATTTTTTAAGTTTCTAAAATCATAATCCAATGTACAAGTATCATTACCCGAGCCATCAGAACTTTCCATGGCTGAAAAGTCGCTTTTACCAAAACAAGTTCCACTAAAGGCATCCTTTAGAACTTCAGGAATAACGATATTATTAGTGACTTCACTAGTGTTAAGAGGACTGTAGTTTACATTTCGAAAAATAATGCTGCCGTGATCACCTAAACTATTTGAATTTAAAGTGGTTAATGGTTTTGGGCTTGAATCATTAGACAGCAGAAGGACGTCTAGATACCTGAAAGCATCGTTACAGATAAAATCATCAAACCCTGAACATAAACCTATTTTGTTATCATCACTGAAAACAGCAGCATCGAGGTTAATAAGTTTGTGATCTTGAGTAAAAGGCAACTTTTTTAATATTGCATTAGCATTATCAGGTGCTTGATAACTATCTTCAGCAACAGCCTTTCCTGTTGGGAAGTCATCTATTCTTGTGAATTTTTTTTTCGTTTTGTAGGTAATCCAATACCTTCCATCTATTTTATCAATAGATGCTACATTTGATTGAAGTACCGCCTGAACTCTATCTCTGCTACCTCCAATATAATTACGGTTTATTAGTCCACTTTCATCATGAATTAACGCGCCTAAAAGCGGATACCTCAAACTGTCTTTCGTAGACGAACCACCTGCCTGACCAGCAGCAGCTATTATTTGCTGCTGATGGCTTGCATCCGGAAGAAAAACAAAAGCTGGAAAATAGTCATCTGAAATAAATCTGACCTTTAATTTCACACTTGAATTATCAAGATCTATTAAAACAAATCTTCCAAATTGACCTGAATTATTTTTGGAAACCAATGAAAAATAATATTGCTGCATATTAGGAAATCTAGGGCTTGAATATGGATAACGTCTAAACTCCAAGATACTGTTATAAGGGCTTAAAAGGTAAAGGCCTTCTGCCTTTATAGCGGTTGTATTAGCAGCAATGTGACCATCTTGATTGATTTTAAAGCCATATATATCACTACTATTTTTTTGTGTGACGTAAACAAGGCCCGTTGAGTTGTGAATTTCAGGTACAGCAGATAAGTTAGGGTCAATAAGCCCTAGCACCTTTTTTTGCATACAATGTTCAAGCCTATAATCAATGAGTTCGCATTCTAAAATGCTATTACTGAGTGAATTAATGATCTCAACAACATTAAAATTGGTGACATTGATGTCGGTTGGCTCAAATAAAAGAGGCAAAGCTTGTACAAGTGAACTGCTTGACATTAAAACCAAGAAAAACAGAAATCTAAATCTCATGATTTTCCTCCACAATTAGAGTAATTCACTATCAATTAGTTGTAATCCAATAATCTTAAAAACATAAGTTGAACGCTCAATAAGTTAACATCTATCTGAGTTAGCGATAATTTCAACGTTTTCATCATTCACCGAATGGATGAACTCTCTACGCTCACAAGCTTGCTAAAATGCCTGCTAACAGCGTTGTAACTTTTGCAAGTAGAGAAAACAAAACCCAAACATTACAATGTTAGTTCGCCTTAAGAGGTGGGGAATTAAACCCTAAGTGATTAAACTGTAGGCATTGATTCTGTGGTGATGATGGGTCATCGGTACCATCCCCTTCGTAACGACAATAAGGATTCAATGTTGTCCCAGTACATACAATTTTTCCTCCATTGCAAGAAGGCATCGAAACGGATGTTCCCGCTACCATATTTAAATGTAACGAGCGACCCGGCAATGCAATAATGTTGGTGTTAAAAGGGTTAGTAAACCACCCCGATTCTGCATTAGCGTAACAAGAACCCGATTTACAGTATTTATCACCACCAGCATTGTTTGGGTAATAGCCGATATAATCAACGAACATGGAATAGCCACCGCGATTATCAATTTCAACGTTATTCATTGGGGCTAAAGCAATTGAAATGGGAACCACCCGAGGTTGAAGATTATCCGCAGCAATTGTAAGACTGTATTTACCAAATAATGGGTACTCATCATCTAGGGAGAAGGTTAGGTTGCATTTTTGTCCCATTTGCAAGCTTTGCTTTTCACATTCAGCCCCATTGAAAATTCGAGTGAGTTTGGGATCTGATAAGTTAAAGTGCAGATCATTAACTTTATAATTAGATGTATTCTCCAACGAAATAGTTACCGAAGGTTGTGAAGCATCAAAATCAAGGTGATCTATACCACCCTCACCTTTTGGGTTAATAACATTTATTGCATTTTTATTTGTTAGATGGATTAACTGCTCTTCAGTGTAAGCAAGTGATTGTTCTTCATTGTGGTAACTAAATTGAATTGCAGCATCTGTATTATCGGCATAAACGTCAGCATTGACTCGGTAGGCAATTTGGCAACTTGCAAGTTGAGCTAACGCTATATGATATTCACCAGCGACTCCACTCCCTGTTATACAACTTGGTAGCCCATTGCTCGCAGCTTCATAAAATATACTATTATTCGGCTGCGCTGATTTAGGTGATAATTTTAGATCAGGTAAAGTGATCATTAAATCATTAACAGAATGACCAGTATAATTGGTAACCTTTAAATATCCTTGCGAACTTTGATCAATATTAATGCTACCAAGCAAACCATTCTTACCATCTGAAACCCCAATGCCTTTGCTTAAAGGAAACGATCCCACTGTAATGGGCAAGTCATAACCTGCATAATCATCGCCCGAAATATGTAACTTAAACTTACCTAAATCTGTCGTATTTGAAAGTCGTATCCTTAAATCACAATATCCTTCAAGTGCTGTTAGATTAGGATGCTCTGTACAATCTCCATCAAAAAATATAGGAAATGGTTGCTGTGGCGGTTGACTAAATTGAAGTGAGAAATTACTAACATCGACCGCACCAAGATTGGTAAACCGAATTAGTGTTTCGCTATTGGGTTGTATATTAATACTATGTAAACTGGTTAACGTTTTCTCGTTTCCAGAATTAATCGGTAGACTGGCAATAACATGTCCTGCAGAGGACACATTTACGTTCAAAGTACTGACATATGATGGAACACTGTCTGGATTATTAAGTTTGATGACGTAGTTTTCATTATGTGCGCTAGGGGGAATATGATAATTGAGTTCACAACTTTGGCCTGAACTCAGTGCCGGAGCATCGGAAGCTAGACAACCTGTATCAGTAAAATAACTTCTTAATGTCTCGCTATTTCGGCCAGCATTTAAAAAGCTAAATTGAGGTATGGCAGATTCAGTATTACTGTTACTAAAACTAACTTCAATGCTGCCGCTATCTCCAGAATTTAAGTTTAAGTCAGAGTAAGGCAAGCTATTATTGTTGAAATAAAAGTGAGGAATAGCAGTTGGTAAGTTGACATTAAAGTGAAATGCTGTTGGTACCTCGCCGAATGGGCTTGCCACAGAAAAACCAACATCAAAGCTTTCATTTATTGGCTCAAGATTAGCAAGTTTTCTGAAATCGTAACTTAAAGTACAAGCACCATTATTTAAATCGCCAGCATCAGATCTTGACGTAAAATCAACTTTATTCAAACAACTACCACTGAATGCCGCAGTGAGATTATCAGGGATCACAATATTACGCCGAATTTCATTAGCATTTAAGGGGCTGTAATTTGCATTTCGGAAAATCAAAGTACCATGGTCATTGGAGTTTGTTGAGGTGAAGCTGGTTTCTGGGATATCATTGCTATCATTATTAGAAAAGAGCACTTCTAAGTATCGAAATGCATCAGAACAAACAAAGTCATGCCCACCACTACAAACACCTACTTTATCGTCATCTGCAAACGTAGCAAAATAATCAGTATTATTAAAACCGTTAGGATTTATTTTTCTTATTGTCACATTACTGTTATTTGGAGCTTGGTAAAAATCGGGAGCTATGGGTTTACCATTTGGGAAATCATCATATCTGGTAAATTTATCCTTGCTGGTATAAGTCACCCAATATTTACCGTTTACCTTGGCGATTGAGGATACATTGGGTGCTAAAAAACTGGGTGTTCGATGTGGGTCCCCTCCTTGATTATATGAACTCAGCAACTGTCCTTGCTGATTAAATTTACTTGTAAAAGGAGATAACATGCTTTGCTCATTTAGGCTCCTTCCAACATTTCCAGCACCGATGATATCATCAACTAAACTTCCTGTAGAGGCCGTTAACGTAAATGCAGGCAAGTATACTTTATCGTAATTTTGCCAGCCTACCACGGCAGCGGGCACTCTATTTATATTTAAGTCGATTGAAGCCAATTGCCCATATTTGTCTGTTGAGTTATCAGAAGCGATTGAAAGATAATACCGCTGTCTAAGATCATCCTTACTGACATAATTCGACACAATACCGCTACTAAACTCTAAAATTTTACCACTTCGATTATCAAAAGGAGAAGGTATACGAGTCGCCGCAGTATTGGGCATAATCTCACCCGTCATAGGATCAATGTCATATTCGTAAATATTGGTAGTGTTTTTTTGGCTCACAAAAATAAGAGGCCAACCTATGAAACCAGCTGGCATTTGACCTTTATATGGCGAGGTCAATCCTTTAACCGTTTTAGTTTTACATTCTTGCAGGCGATGATTAACAACAAGGCATTCCAATATAGTGCTATCGCGAGTATTGAGTATTTCAACCGTATTATTCCACTCAGCCATTAAGATATCATTAGGTTCAGAAAGATCTGGTAATGCATGTGCGGCCTGACTAGCCATTAGTAAAACTAAATATTGCAGATTTTTAAGTTTCACTTTCGCCTCCAAAATTACAATTCACTCTTTTTAATTTGTAATTCGCTACGGCATCCTTCCATTTAATAATTACGATGTTATTGGTTGTTCTCCATACATTGATTCTGCTGAGAAGACTGATTGTCTGTACCATCCCCTTCATAACGACAATAAGGATTCAGTGTTGTCCCTGTACAAACGATTACACCACCATCACAAGACGGCAGAGTAACAGATGTACCTGCCACCATATTCAATTTCAAACGGCTGCCTTGTATGGCATTAATGTCAGTATTAAAAGGATTAGTAAACCAACCAGTTTCCGCACCAGCGTAACAAGAACCAGCTGAACAATGGCTATCATTCGCCGCTTTATTGGGATAAAAACCTTTATAGTCGACAAACATAGAATATCCGCCACGATTTCTGATTTGCACATTATCTAATGGCGCTTGCTGAATTGTTAAAAGCACCTTTCTTGCTATTAAATTACTGGCAGAAATCAGCAGTTCGTAATTTCCAAATAAGGTGTGTTGATCATCAAGTGTAAAAGTAATAGAGCAAGATTTACCCGCTTCAAGAGTGCCTGTACAAGTATTGCCTGTTACTGTTTGCATCACATTGTCGTTAGCAATATTAAGATTTAAATCTGTGATGGTATAGTCTTGGTTATTAGTGAGTACAACATTGGCGACAGGCCTTGATGCATCAAGTTGAATTGCATCAATGCTCTCACTTTCACCTTTAAATCTTAACTGTATCGCGGACTGATTATCAAAATAGAGGGACTGTGTTTCAGTTTGCATAGCCCCATTTTCATTTAAATATTGAAATTGAATAGTGGCATTTTGAGGCGATACACTAACACTTGGCTGGACTTGGTAATAAAGATGACAACTTTCATATTTATCTAATGATGCGTGATAGTGGGTTTCACTGCCTTTTATACAGCTACTTTGATCTTCAGAGTTTTCATAAAAAATAACCTTGTTTATATGCAACTCAGGAGACGTTAACGTTAACTCTGGTATATTAATATCAAGGTTACTGATTGAATACCCCGTATAATTTGTAATGTTAAGGTAGCCTTTAGCTGTTTGGCTTAACTTTATTGTCCCCCAATTACCTGTATTGGAGTCTTCAACCAACAGACTCTTGTTATCAGGAAACCCTCCGATTGTAATTGGAATATCGTAAGGAGTAATATCATCACCTGTAATATGGAGTTGGTATCTACCCGTTTTCGCGCTACCATCTGCTTGCATAGTCAAGTTACATAAACCTTTATTGACATTTAAATTGATTTGTTCTGTACATGATCCTACAAAATGAATCGGGGGATAATTCTCGGGCTGAGAAATAGTAGCAATGACATTATGAGCAATGGCGCTTCCGATATTAACAAGCTTTAATCGTGCAAGATGCCATGGTTGAAGATATATCTTTCGCACTTCATTTGCGGCTAGATTACTATTACTTGAAGAAAAAACAGGAATTACATGCCCCCTAGCCGACACATTAATATATAAGACATTTAGTGAATCAGGCACATCATCTGAGTTATTAAGATTAAGCGTATAGGAATTATCCCCAGTACCGACCGGTATATGGTAAGTCAATGTACAGTGTTCTCCGCCTTGTAATACTGGCACTTCAGGAGCGAGGCATCCTGAATCGGTAAAATAGCGCCTAAAGTTATCGTCAGCTAGATTGCCCTTCAAAAATTGGATATTAGGCTGCTTACTTATACCTGAATTGTTTGTGTATTCAACATCAATGGTTCCTGAATCTCCCGCATTAAGTTCAAGTTGAGATAAAGGCTCTCCATTTTTAGTAAATCTTAAGTTTGATATAGCTTCAGGTAGATCGATATTAAAATGAAAAGTGGTTTCAACAGGATCAAAAGCCCCCGTTACCGCAAACCCGACATCAAAACTTTCATTGATGGGCTGCAAATTGTTTAGGTTTCTAAAGTCAAAATTAAGAGTACAGGTATCATTACCTGCCTCATCGTCATCTTCTTTTGCTGTAAAATCCGTTTTATCTAAACACGTTCCAGAAAATGCTGCGGTCAAACTAATTGGTATATGGAATTGGTTTGTTACTTCAGTAGTGTTAAGAGGACTGTAGTTCAAATTATGAAAGATAAGTGTGCCATGATCTCCAAAACTATCTAGAGTCACACTCGATGTGGGCACATCATTACTATTATTCAAAGATAAAGTCACATCAAGATAACGAAATGCATCCATACAAATAAAATCGTCAGATCCAGCACAATTGCCAATTTTATTGTCATCGGCAAATACAGCAAAATAATCAGTAATTGATTTTAAGTGGCTAGCTGTAACTATTTTCCTTAACGTGACGTTAGAAGCAGCTGGTGCGTGATAATTGTCCTCATCAACTTTCTCACCTATAGGAAATGAATCAAACCGAGTAAATTTCTTATTACCTTTATAGGTCACCCAGTACTTATCATTGATCTTCGCAATAGACGAGACATCTGAGCCTACCGTTGCCCCTCCTTCCATGCCATAATTGCTGTATTGCCCATTAATACTTAATGCCGAACCTAAAACTGGTCCATAAACAGCCATTGGAGTAGCCCTTGTTCCAATATGACCAATTGAAGCAACAGGCTCTGAAGCTCCATTATCTTGTGAGCTCTCAAGGAAAAAAGCTGGAAAATGAGCATAACTTGAAACAAACCAGCTGTTGACAGTAATGTTATTTATATAAGATAAATTTAGAACTAACGAACCAAACTGACCATAATGTGAGTTTGAATTAGCTGGTGTTTTTGAAAAATAAAACCGTTGTAGTAATGGATTAACAGACGAAAAACTCTGCTTACTACTTTGAATATCTAAAATACTACCACCTGCTGCATCAAATGGTGATGGAGTTACCAAGGTTGCCACCGAACCAGCAGGTATTTTACCTGAATACACTGAAATTGGGCTCCAATAAATCTCACTGCTATTTTTTCTGGTAAAAAATACTCGAGGAATTCCCACAAGTGAATCTGTGACCACGGCTCTATAAGGTTCGATCAAACCACCTACACTGCTTGTTTTACAACCTTGTAGTTTCGAACCAATCACATTGCATTCTAAAATTGTGTTATCGCCAGTATTGGTAATTTCAACCGCATTATTTTCAATCTTAACAATATCATTTGGCTCAGATAAATCAGGCAAAGCGGAAGCAAACTGGCTAATTAAAATTGAGAACCAGAACAATAACTGTCTACTTTTCATGCTTATCTCCAAAAATAGGGCGTTGAACTTTCAGGATTATATTTTGTGCTATTTGAGCACTTTTCTGTTCAAGGCGTGAGCAGTGAAGCTTAGCCATCTAAGTAAGCTGCTCACAACACAGAACAGGGAGTGCTCAAAAGCATCGAAGACAGCAAAAAAATCACGAAAGATCAACACGCCCTAAAAATGCATCACTAAATTGAGTCAATAGTTTCGGCGTCCATGCTCGCTTACAAATAACATTTGTTGTTAATGATTAAACCGTAAGCATTGATTTTGAGGGCTCCCATTCTTAGTCCCGTCGCCATAGTAATGACATTCAGGATTGAGTGTTGTCCCCGTACATATAATCTTCCCGCCATCGCATGATGGTAAACTAACGGATGTTCCCAGCATCATGTACATAGTAAGATTACGCCCAGAGACACCTGTTATGTATGTGTTAAATGGATTAGTAAACCAACCCGTAGATTTGTTATCGTAACAATCTTCAAGCTTACAATTACCAGTATCTTCTGAGTAGTAGCCGACATAATTAACCGACATTGAGTAACCTCCTCTGTTATCAATCTCCACGTTGTCGGTTTGCGCTTTTTTAATACTTAACGGCACAATTCGGGTAAAAAGGTTATCTCCCTTAATATTTATTGAATAATTATTGGCAATAAGGGGGTGAGTATCATCTAGCTCAAAACCCACACTACATGAGCTACCAGAGTCAAGAGACTTGAAGTTACAAGTGTTTTTGCTGATTATACTGTCTAGTTTAGGGTCGACCTCAACACTAAAGTTAGTTACGGGATAGTCAAGTTCATTTGAAAACAAAACTTCAGTCTGTGGCTGAGAGGCATCTAAATTGACAGATTGAAGGGATGAATCCCCTCCTAGCTCACTGACTCTAATTGCGGGTTGATTGGTAAAATAAACAAACCTATTTTGATATTTTACCTCGCTCTCTCCAGCTTCTGTATAAGCAAACTTTACGTTGGAATGTTGAATAGGGACATATAGCCCCGTCTTAACTTGATAATCAATCCGACAACTGGATAGTTTGTCTAGTTTGATACTTTGATCACCAGGTGTTGTATGAGGTAGCACACAGCCTGGTATGCCGTTTGAATCTGGAGGACTATGAAATATGCCATAATTAGTATAATAAGGATAATATGTATATAAAGAAGAAATATCGTGACCAGTATAATTAGTAACAGTTAAATGCCCTTTTATCATTTGATTTAACTCTAAATCACCTATAGTTTCTGTATTAGAATCAACTACAGCTAAACCTTGTTCAGGTGGCAATTCACCAAGTACTAATGGCAGTACATAACTATCCACATCGTCTCCGGACACATGCAAAGCAAAACGCCCAACTATTGATGAAGCGCTACTATTAAGATTAATAACTAAATCACAATAACCACCCAATGCATCTAAATTTACCCCCTCACCCATACACGTTCCATTCAAAGTAATCGGCACATGTTGTTGCTGAGGCTGTGGAAATACCAAGTTAAAATTATGTACCGTAGCAGCACCAACATTAGTAAATCGAATCGTTTCTGATTCTCCTGGTTCAATATCTAGCTCGTGATAACCCTCTAAATGCTCAATATCTTGGTTTCCATACGGTGAGTGGGCTATCACATTTCCTCTTGATGACAACAATAACGAAAGCGTACTTTCATCGGTAGGTAGAGAATCAGGGTTGTTCAAACTCAATGTGTAGTGAGCACTGTTGGCATCTGCCGGGATATGATAGGCAAGAGTGCAATGTCCTCCGTCATGCAATGGTATCGCATTACTTGACAAACACCCTGTATCAGCAAAATAGCTACGCAATAGACTGCTATTGTCACTTCCGTTTAAAAAACTTATTTTGGGTAAAAAAGTGTCATTTGAAGCCGAAATATAAGCAACATCAATAGATCCACTATCTCCAGCATTTAAGTTTAATTCTGAAATCACGTTGCCAGCATTTTCAAACTGCAAATGCGAGGGGGGAACCGGGAGATCTACGTTAAAGTGAAAATGAGTTGGTACATCTCCGAAAGGGCCGTGTACGGTAAAACCAACGTCAAAACTTTCATTTATTGCTGACGTGTTGGTTAATTTTCTAAAGTCATAAGAAAGTACGCAATATTCATTGGCGTCAGCATTCCCCGCGCTAAAATCAACTTTGTTGACACAGCTTCCAGTAAAAGCCGCTTTTAAACTTTCAGGTATGTCAATATCGTTGTTGATTTCATTGGCATTAATCGGGCTATTATTTTGATTTTCAAAAAAAACAGAACCGTGGTCAGCTAAGTGATTAAGACTGAGGCTGGTTAAGTATTGTAATTTGTTATTATAATCACGAGCAAAGGCACTTAAATACATAAATGCGTCTTCGCAATGAAAACTGTCCCCTCCGGTGCAAACTCCGATTTTATTATCATTGAAAAACAAAGCAAAATTATTTGAAAAATCTCTATCACCAAGTCTGGTTTGTATTTTTTTTAATCGAACGTTAGCGTCACTGGGTGCGTCATAACTGTCTGGATTTGTTGCTTCATCTGATGGAAATGAATCAAAACGGGTAAATTTTTTGGGACTTTTATAGGTGACCCAGTATTTTCCATCAAACTGCGCAACCGAGGCGACATCGGGAGCAAGGGGCGTTTTGACTATTTCTTGTGAGTTATCAGAGAGTTCTCCACTATTTCCTTCCAATAGGGCTGAAAATGGATATCTAGGACTTGTTTCTGACGAAACATTCTTAAATGCACCAGCTCCTATTAAGGTTTCAGAATGAGCTGAGTCACCGCTCTCTAATGAAAAGGCAGGCAGATATACTTTTGGATAGCTGTATGAAACAGGTACGCCCCCTTCCATTTTAAAATTAAAAAGTTGTCCGTATTGGTTTGAAGAATCATCCAAGCTCTGGGATACAATGAATCGAGGGTTAGAGTTAAAGTTGTCCAAGCTTGAAGCCTTAGAACGCCTGAGATCTAAAATCTTTCCAGTATCAAGAAAGTTAGGAATTTTAACAACTGTCGATGTTGGTGTAATTACACCAAACTCATTTGTTTGAAAACGAAATAAACCATCGTAACCTGCTTCAGTTATATAAACAGTCGAAGGCACACCAATTTTGCCATCTGAAGCTGCACGATAAGGTAGTACTAATCCATCAATATATTTAGTTTCACATGACCTCAGCTTACCAAAAATCAGGCTGCACTCTAAAATGCTAGAATCGCCAGTATTTAAAATCTCAATCACATTATTGCTGATAGTTAAAATATCATTCGGCAGTGATAAATCAGGCAACGCCATTGCAGGATTAAAAACAAATATTAATAAGCAGCATAACAAAGTGCTTAACTTCATTCCAAACTCCAGCAAATTCAACTTATACACTGTGTCGAACTTACCGAATGCCAATCGAAAGCGCTAATAGTTTATAAACATATAAAAGAGTTATCTTCTCTAAAACTTCAATGGATCTTAAAGTACCAAGAATAGCTTAAAAACTCCCTAGCTCCGCACTATCACGAGTATGTATTAATTAACACTCTTGTTATATACCAAGCATTGGTTCTGTGGCGAGTTTGTGTCATTACTTCCATCACTTATATATTTACAACTGGGGTTTAATGTTGTACCAGTACACTCTATTTTACCACCATCACACGATGGCATAATGACAGATAACCCTGCTACCATATTTAATTGTAGCTTTCTCCCAGGTAGTGCAACAATACTGGTGCCAAAAGGATTGGTAAACCAACCGCTTTGTGCATTAGCATAACAAGAGCCTGATCTACAATGAGGATCATTCCCGGCTTTATTCGGGTAGAAGCCGGTATAATCAACAAACATGGAATACCCACCACGATTTTCGACAGCAACTCTATTCATTGGTGCTAAGGTAATAGAAATTGGAACAATTCTTTGACCTAAATTGTCAGCAAAAAACGAAAGTTTGTATTGACCAAAAGAAGGTGAGCTATCACTTAATATAAATGTGAGTTTACACGTTTCGTCTGCCTTCAATGTTCTTCCTTGACAATCTTTTATATTTAAAATACTAGAGAGTTTGTCATCCATACCAAATGTTAGGTTCTTTACGGTATAACCCGAATGATTAGTCAGTATCACAGGAAGAACAGGATGAGATGCATCCAATTTGATGTTTTGCATATCATCGTCCGGAGGAGAAAGATTCAAAATTAATGCATTTTTGTTAGTTAGATGTAATTTTTGCGTTTCTGTCATTGTTTGGATATTTGCTTCGTTGGGATAACTGAATTTGATATCAGCATCTGGATTCTCAGCCACTATATCTTGCCCAAGAGTATAAGCAATCTCACAACTCCCTAGTTGATCTAGTGAAATATGGTAATCCCCTGCGGCACCATCTCCTTTTATGCAGCTGGGTAAGACACCGCCTTTATCTTCATAAAAGATACTGCTATTAGTTTTGGTGGAATAATAAGTAAGATTAAGCTCAGGTAAAGTGATGGTTAAATCATTTAAAGGGTAACCTGTATAGTTTGTAACCTTTATGTAGCCTCGTGACAGCTGACTAATATTCAACGTACCTTGTAAATTTGTATTACCATTAGAAACTCCAATCCCTTTATCGAAAGGATACTCACCAAGAGTTACGGGAATATCATAACCAGTATAATCATCGGCTGAAAGCTGAAGCTCATATTTGCCATTTACATCAGCAGTTGATGCTAACTCAAGAGTTAAATCACAGCTGCCATCTAGTGGTTCTAAATCAGGGTGAGTAGTACAACTTCCAGAAAGAGAAAGTGGTATCGGTACACTTGGCTGAGTAAACTTGACATTAAAGTTTTCAGCTAGCACAGCACCAAGATTAGTAAAGCGAATGGTGGTTTTATCTCCTGATTGCAGATTTAACTGGTGCAAACGATTTAAAGTGGCATTATGTTTATTGTCATAGGGGCTATGAGCAATAATATTGACTGATGATTCAACATGAACAGACAATGTACTCAGTACATCAGGTATGTCACTTGGATTATCAAGTTTTACGCTGTAGCCTGAATTATTGTTCGCAGCGGCTGGAATTCGATAACTCAAAGAACAATGTTCACCAGAGCTTAGCTGAGGGGCTGTTGCAGACAAACACCCCGTATCAGTAAAATAACTTCTTAAAAATTCACTATTTTGTCCATTATTCAAAAATGTAAATTGTGGTACTTTACTGTCATCAGTATCACTGAGATAGGTAACATCAATGCTACCACTGTCCCCAGCAATGAGGTTCAACTCAGACAAAGAATCTCCATTTTGTTCAAATTGAAAATGCGGAATACTCGTTGGTAAATCAACATTGAAATGAAACGTGGAGGGAACCTTACCAAACGGGCCAATCACATTAAAGCTAACATCAAAGCTTTCACTAATAGGTTCAATATTAGTCAGTTTGCTAAAATCGAAATTCAACGTACATGTGTCGTTACCTGTCGACGCTTCTGCTTCTTTTGCAGAAAAATCCACTTTATCAAGGCAAGTACCACTAAAGGCCGCTTTTAAACTCGTAGGGATGGTAATATCACGGTGTATTTCATCGGCATTTAGAGGGCTGTAATTGATATTACGGAAAATAACAGAACCGTGGTCATTCAAACTTTTTGAACTGAACTCTGATTTAGGAATTGCATTACTGTCATTCAAAGAAAATACGGTATCAATATATCTAAACGCATCGTGGCAACTCATGTTGTTTCTACCAGTAAAACGACAAACACCTACTTTATTTTCATCTGCAAACGTAATATAGGTTCCTAGATAGGCATAACTTCCTGCTCCCATTGATGCATGCAAGCCTCTTGCCCTGATATTGGCATCCAATGGTGCATCGTAATCTGACTCATTCCAAGGTTTCTGGTTCGGATATTCCTCCCAATCAAAAGCCGACCACTTTTTGGTTTTATTATAAGAAACCCAATATGCTCCCCCTAACTCAAATATAGAATTAGCACTTGAAGGTAGAGTAAAGGGTACGGAAGATGCTGTTCCGCCTTGAACACTTTGTTCAATGAGCTCCCCATTATCTTCACGAACACTACCACTAAAAGGATAAAAAGACCCTGATGATGTTAAGGAGCCTCCAAGTTGACCTGCTCCTACTAATTGATCGAATGCTACATTTCCAGAGGGCGCTATCGTGAAAAAGGGCAGATTAAGATCTAGCCAGTGACTCCTAACTTCTTCTGGTTTAGTACTATCCAAAAATAATTCTACAACTTTGCCGTAGTTACTCCCTTTATCCTTTGCACCCACTGAGATATAGAATTTTTGCTCTGGCTTATTGTTGTATTCGTCATATACGTTGCTTGTGTCCATATCAAGTATATTGCCAAGACCTGCAATGTATGGAGGTAAAGGAACGGCTACAGCACTGGTATTCGGTTTCAGCGTCCCTGTATAGTTTGCCTTGTAACCAAATAGGTTGGCTGTTCCTTTTTGGGTAACATAAACGGTTGGAGTTCCATCTGATGGAGAATAAGCCACCCCAGCAAGAAAAGGAGCGGTAAGACCATCAATTGTTATCGATTGGCAATTTTGAAGCCTTGCTTCAACGAGTTGGCATTGTAAAATAGAATTGTTACCCGCATTCGTAATTTCAACAATGCTGTTCCACATACCAACGTTGAAAATATCACTTGGCTGAGAAAGTGAAGGTAATGCCATAACGGAATTAGAAATAGCAAGCGCCAGGCTACCAAACAAAAGATGGAGTTTCATGAGTTAGCTTCTACCAAAGTCTCTACTTTTGTAAAAGTTAAACAACTCGTAAAGTGATAGCTAATAGTTAATTGTCATAATAAAGTACCGACTTGTCTATTGTTAAAGCCCATTTTCAGAAAGTGAGTAGTTCTTTTAAAGAATAATAAACAGCAAGCATAACGCTTTCCAACTAAGGATTACCACTTGCAAATCAGACAGTTGAGCAAAGAAACTAAATCTCTCCCTCACTCCCTCACAGCCAGATTTTATGAAACTAAAAATACTCAGCCTTGCTTTTATAGGCTTCAGCAATAAACTCAATCAGCATTTTAACTTTTGGTGCTTGATGCTTGGTAAATGGATAAACGGCATAAACACCTAAAGAGCGAGCTTTAAAATCAGGAAGTAACTCTATAAGCGCACCGCTTTGTAAATCTTCATACACACAACACTTTGGTACATACACAATGCCATGCCCTGCTATCGCTGCTTTTCTTAACGCTTGAGCGTTATTCGCGGCAAAGTTTCCCTTAATATTGATGCATATTTGTTGGTCATTTTGGGTAAAGCGCCATTCCCTAGCCCCTTTACTTTGATAGGTATAAGCCAAGCAATTATGCTCAACTAACTCATCAGGTGTAGCAGGTAAACCAAACTGCTCTTTATAACTCGGTGCACAACACACTATCCAGTTTGATTGAATGATGGGTTTGGCGATTAAGCTGGAGTCGGTGAGTTCTCCGGTTCGAATGGCGAGATCTTGCCCTTCTTGAATGAGATCGACGAACTCATTTTCTAATCGCATATCGACATTGAGATTTGGGTGGTGCTGGCAAAACTCCATCACAGTTTCAGCTAAGAGTAATTCGCCAGAAATGGTCGGTACGGTCATTTTAATGGTGCCAGTCAATTCACCACTAAAGTCACTGACGGCGCTAAGTGCATCACTGACTTGCTTATCTATCCCCTTCGCGTGTTGGTAAAGAATTTCCCCTGCTTCGGTCAAACGTAATGTTCGCGTCGTTCGATACAGCAGTTGGACTTCCAAACTTTGTTCTAATTTGGCGATTTTTTTACTGAAAGCTGCGGGGGAAATACCTGCAAGTTCAGAAGCTTTCTTAAATGATTTCGCATTGACGAGTAATGCAAACAGTGCCAATTCATTAGCATTTGCCATTCTATTATGTGCTTTTTTGGAAATAATAAATTAATTACATCACTATATATTAATAATGATTTTGAGTATAGATTGTGACGATTCGTGAACAAGATCTCAAAGCGGCAGAATATTTGAATTTGGTCGCACAGCATCTTCTTTATCAGTTGCTCGGTGAGATTAAGGAAATGTAATGAGCCAATTAAATAGCCAACACTTACGCAATTATCCGCAAAAGCCTAAACAAGTCTACCTGTATGGCACTTGTTTAGTAGATACCCTCTTTCCCGATACGGGCATGGATGCGATTGAGTTTCTTGAGCATCAAGGCATTGAAGTGATCTTCCCTCAAGGACAAACGTGTTGTGGTCAACCGGCCTATAACTCTGGTTATCAAGATGAAGCAAAAGCGGTTGCACTTCAGCAGATAAAGCAATTCCCTTTAGATATCCCAATTGTCGTTATTTCTGGTTCGTGTGGTGGCATGATGCGTCACCATTATTTAGAACTTTTGGGTGACGAGCCCGAAATAAAAAGCTTTTGTGATCGCATTTTTGAATTTACGGAATTTCTTGTTCATTCGCTGCATATCAAATTAGAAGATAAAGGTTCGCCAGAGCGTGTTGCGTTACATACATCTTGTGCAGCTAGGCGTGAAATGGGCGTGCATATCACAGGTAATCAGTTACTTGACCAATTAGATAATGTTGAAGTTATCAAGCACGATTACGAAAGTGAATGTTGCGGCTTTGGCGGTACGTTTGCTGTAAAGCATGCCGATATTTCAGCTGCAATGGTTGGAGATAAAACCAAGAATTTACTTAATGCTGATGTGGTGCGCTATGTGAGTGCTGACCATGGATGCATGATGAATATCAATGGTTCGTTAGAGTATCAAAAACAATCCCTTCGTGGTGAACACATTGCCAGTTATCTGCTTTCACGAACGAAAGAACAAGGTGGCTCAAAATGTTGAATATTCATGAGCAAGAAAGCAAGTATGCCGAGTCTGCCAGAAAGTTTAGAAAAAATGTGGATCGTGATTTAGCTAATCAAGAGCTACGCAGCAACTTCCGCGGCGCGATGGATTACTTGATGGACAAGCGTAAAACCGCCTTTCCTGAACAAGACGAACTTGAAACCCTCAGACGCCAAGCCCAGCTGATCAAGCAACGTTGTTTGCTTAAGTTGCCACATTTACTGGAAGAGTTAGAGCAAAATCTCACCAAAAATGGCATTCATGTTCATTGGGCTGAAACACCAGCTCAAGCTAATGAAATGATCGCTCAGTTGATTGCCAGCAAAAAAGGCAAAACCGTCGTTAAAGGTAAGTCTATGGTTTCAGAGGAAACCGCCTTAAATGATTACCTTGAGCAACGTGATATTGAATGCCTTGAATCGGATATGGGGGAGTTTATTGTTCAACTTGCGAAAGAACACCCTTCCCACATCATCATGCCTGCCATTCATCAAAATAAAAAGCAGGTCGCCGATTTATTCTCGGGCAATATTAACGATTTTGAGCACACCACTGATGTTGATGCGCTCATTCAACAAGGTCGTAAAACCTTACGAGAAAAGTTTTGTAATGCCGACGTCGGTATTTCAGGGGTAAACTTCGCGGTGGCTGAAACTGGAACGCTTTGTCTAGTTGAAAATGAAGGTAATGGTCGTATGTGTACGACGGTGCCTGATTTACACATTGCCATTACGGGGATTGAAAAAGTCGTTGAGCATATGGCTGACATTCCCCCCCTGCTAAGCCTGCTGACCAGAAGTGCAACGGGGCAGATTATTTCGACCTACTTCAATATGATTTCATCTCCTCGTAAAAAAGGCGAGAAAGATGGGCCAGAAGAAGTACACCTTGTTCTGTTGGATAACGGACGCAGCCAAGCGTTTGCCGATGATGAATTAAGGCAAACCTTACAATGCATTCGTTGTGGTACGTGTATGAACCATTGTCCTGTATACACCCGCATAGGTGGTCACGCCTATGGCACGGTTTATCCGGGACCTATTGGTAAAATTGTTTCGCCTCATATGCTCGGACTTGAAGCCACCAGCAATTTACCCACGGCATCCAGTTTATGTGGCGCTTGCGGTGAAGTTTGCCCTGTAAAAATCCCGATTCCCAAATTGTTACTGCGATTACGTAAAGAAAGCGTGAAGCCTGAATCACAGCAACCCGTGATTATGAAAGGCCAAGGCAGCGGTAGAACAACATTAGAAGCCAGTATTTGGAAAGCATGGTCACTGGTTCACAAAGTACCGGCATTGTATCGATTATCAATGTTTATGGTCACGCGCTTTCGGTTCCTTATACCCAACAAACTGGGTGGATGGACAAGTGTGAGAACCGCACCTAAACCAGCCGCGAGAACTTTGCATGAACGCTTGAGAGAACGGAAGTAGATCTATGAGTACCAAAACTGAATTGCAACAACTTAGCAGTAAGTCAAAATCGAGCATTTTGGCAAAGTTAAAAGCACAAGTATCTGGAGCAGATTACAGTAAGTTACCCGTTGAAATGGCTTATGAATACCCAGAACTTAGCCATCAGCAGCAATTGGAATTATTTACGAACAATTTAACTGCAAACCATGCACAAGTCATAAATACCTCAAAAGAGAGTATTGAGAGAATCGTTGCTGAGGAATTAAGTAAAAGAAACCTAAATAAAATTCTTATCGGCACCAATTCTGAATACAAAGATGGATTAAGTGCGCAATTAGAAGTGCAAGAGTACGATTTCGATTTACAACAAAATAAACCTTATTTATTCAACGAGGTTGCTGCATCGTTATCGACATCACTGTGCTCAATAGCCCAAACAGGCACTATTGTACTTTGGCCAGATGAAAATGAGCCTCGCACTTTGTCATTGGTGCCGCCAGTTCACTTTGTGATTGTGGATGCACAAAAGCTGTATCCAAGTTTTTCCGATGTGTTAGTTAAGCAAAAATGGCAACAAAACATGCCAACCAATATCGTGTTTATTTCGGGTCCATCAAAAACTGCAGATATTCAACAAACCTTAGCTTACGGTGCCCACGGCCCAAAAGAGTTGGTTGTCTTATTAATAAACGTCTAATTCACATTTCTTTGTCTTACATCATGGGATTTGGATCACATTTTTGATTCAATCCCATTCCGTATTTCGTGCAGGAGGCAATGAATAGGCAAACAAGCCGGAGTTAAGAATGAATATAAATCTCAAGCTGCAATTGGTTACTATTTTGCCGCTTATCGCAGCTCTCAGCGCAGTACTTATTGTCACTCAAGTCGAGTACCAATCTCTTTCTGAGCAAACCACTAATGAATACCAGCGTAGTGTAATTAATCATCGTAAAGAAGAATTAAAAAATTACATTGCGCTTGCAGAAGGTGCAATCAATCACGTCTACCAAAACCCCAACCTCAATGAAAAACAAGCACAAGAATTGGTAAAGCAAATTCTTAACGATATGCGATTTGGTGAAGATGGATATTATTTTGCCTATAAACTTGATGGTACTAACCTTGTGCTTCCCAACCAACAGTGGCGAGTCGGCAAAAACTGGATGGACATGGAAGATCAAAATGGCGTTAAAATCGTTAAAGGCTTAATCGATCAAGCAAAACAAGGTGGTGGTTACATTCAATACGTATTTAACCAACCATCTAAAAATGGCGAAGTTAGTAAAAAGCTGGCTTACTCAACCTTTCTGGATAAATGGCAATGGATGTTGGGAACAGGCGTGTATCTCGATGATATCGATCAAGAAGTCGCAACACTAAACACCAATATAAGCGAACACATTCAAAGCACATCAATTTTTACGCTTGTCATCGGTCTGTTCTCAATTATTACCATCTTCATCACAGGTCTGTTTATTCGCTTTAGTGAGCGTAAATTGGCGAACAAAAAGCTAAGACAACTTAATGAGCGTATATTTCAAACTCAAGAAGAAGAGTGCAAACGGGTTTCCCGCGAACTGCATGATGGCATCAGTCAAACCATTGCTGCTGCGAAGTTCTCATTGGAAACCGCATTATTAAAGCAGCAAAAACAAATGTCGGCAGAACAAGAATTAGAACGTTCGATGGAGTTGATCAGTCAAATTATGGGAGATATTCGTAGCATCTCTCACCAGCTTCATCCCGGTGTACTTGAAGACTATGGTCTGGGGGCGGCATTAGAAGAACTCGCGCGCGACTTTTCTAATCGTACGGGAATTGAAGTCAATGTCACGCGTTTGTCGATACGCAATATTCTCTCGCCCAATGTGAAAACCACTTTATATCGCATTGCTCAAGAAGCATTAACCAATGTTGAAAAGCACGCCAATGCTTCAAAAGTGAACTTAACACTCAAATTAACTCCGGGCTGGTTAACATTAACTATTGCCGACAATGGCAAAGGCTTTAACCATGCAAGCTATGAAAATAGCGATAACAACGAGAAACGCACTGAAGGCATTGGTTTGCGAAACATGAAGGAACGCTTGAGCTTTTACTACGGCGAACTGCAAGTGAAATCGAAAGAAACGGGAACCAAGGTGATTGCAAAAATTCCTCAAGATCAACTGAGATACGTAGCAAACAACGCAAGTGAAACACCCTCAATAGGTGAACAAAATGTATAAAATTTTATTGGCAGACGACCACCCTCTTTTCCGTGAAGGTCTTAGAGCAAGACTCAGCCTCGAAGACGATTTAGACATTACTGCTGAAGCCGAAAATGGTAAGCAAGCGTGGGAGTTATTAAATAATGATGACTTTGACTTAGTGCTAATGGACATTAATATGCCGGAAATGGATGGCATGTACGTTTTAGAATTGATCAAAGAACAAAACATCGACTGCAAAGTGCTGATGCTAAGCATGCATGATGATAAGGAATACATCCTTGGCGCCATGCGTCATGGTGCCAATGGCTATATTCTCAAAGACGTTCCCGGTAATGAGTTGATTGCCGCTATTAAAAAAGTGATTTCAGGTAAATCGTATTTTAGCTCTGAAGTAACAGAAATCTTATCCAACGAACTTTCGGGTGAGCAAAAAGCCATTCTGACCCGCCGTGAACAACTCGTTTTACGATTGATTTCTCAAGGACTGAGTAATAAGCGAATTGCTCAAGAGCTGAATGTCAGTGTCAGAACCATCGAAACTCATAAACGAAATATCAAACAGAAATTGGATATTGAAACAACTATTGGTTTGGTTCGTTACGCAATTGATTATGGATTGGATAAGTAATATTAAATTTGGCCTTGCTCTGTTGGTCGTTAATACATACAGAGCAAAACTACTGAATGCAAATTGCTGCAAAACTAAAAAATTTAAATTCACCCTGCTTACAACTTCAATCTAACACCCAAAATCAAGGTTAAACCTTTCTTATCGCAAAAATGAATTCTCATTAACTTTTCTGTACTTACGCTCAATTAATCATCATAAAGCAAGTAACTTAACCTTGTTGAGCAAAAATATTATGGCAACTTCAGTAACGTCGACTGAACTGAATTCATCATTTACTCAGGCGGCTGCAAGAAATAAATTATTACAGCAAAATATATTGAATGAAGATGATTATATTCAGGTTCCACTTTCCGTCAATCAAAGCTTATTTGAATCTTACTGTATGCAAAACAGAAATCCAGAGATGACGAATCAACTGGAACTATTCAAACGTAATATTAAGGAATATAGCTTTTTGACTATCGATGGTGATACATCAATGGTGCAAAGTGTTGCTATGCTCAACTGGATTATCTGCCAACTTGTATCAAATTATGTCGATGATAACGTTAAACAACTGGTTTTAACTCGATTTAATACTGAATTTTCTGTGCACCCAAACAACCCAAAGGGACTTGAGCAAGCCACCATTGTTTTAATTTATCATCTATTAGAGCCAAAAGAACTGGTTAATAAGTTTCATCAGCAACAACTAACAATTATCGCAAAAGCCTTTATTGAAGAAACAAAAAGCAATTTAAGCATCGAGCAACTAACATCTTGGTTACAGCAAAATCTTACTGCCGAGTTCTGTTTCTTACAAAAAACCTCAAAAAAACCAGCAGTAAATCGTTCTGAATATCTATCACCAAGCCATTCAATACGATTAAGGGAACTCACACAGTTTGTTTTCTCTCTATCAACACAAACCATCCTGCTCGAACAATTTCAGCGACAAAATCCTCAAAAACTGAAGTGGAGAGAAGGAATGGCTATACAGTTTACAGATCCAAAAAAATCTTGTGCTGATGGTCAAGAAATGACTGAGGCTAGACATTTCTCTACACCTAAAAGTAACGGTTCTTTCTTATTGCTGCCGTTTGTGAAAGATGAGCTCTTAGGTGAACATAAGACAACAGATCCCATTTGTGGCTGTTTTTATTGGGAAGTCGTTTGTTTGAATAATTTAATTTATTTACAACGTAATAGTGAGAAATTAGATTTTTTCGGTTCTCAATTTATTTCTGAAATTGCATGGAGTAGCCTTGCTCCCAAGGCTCAATTAGATATTGCCAACCAAATGATTTGCAGTACAGAAGCCCCAAAGCAAGCTGAACAAACCTATTGCCAACTAGTAGAAAACCAAGACATAGCTGAAGAAGTTAAAAAAGCGATAAAAGTGACATTAATTCAAAAGCTGTGTTGGTGGCAAAAACAGTCAGAATTAAATACTGAAATAAATGGCATGTTAACAGCATCTGATTGCTCTCAACCATTTTTTGAAGCCGCCTTACTGAGTGAACTCGAACCACAAGTTTGTGCTCGACTAATTTCTACATCTATGGCAAGAGGTTCAACCTATTCAAATCATCCTGCATTACAAAATGTAGCTATTATTGAGCAACTCGATGATGACATATTAAGAAAATTATTAACCGAAAAAGCACAGCAGAATTTGATTATAGCCTCCATTGAAGCCAGAAATTCTATATTACTAAATAAACTGTTATCAATTACGGATGCACAGTTTACGACTAAAGATAATAATACGCCTTTACATCTTGCTGTGATGAAAGGCGATAGAGAGTGTGTAACCCTCCTATTAAAATTTGGTGTATCACTACGAAAAAGTAATAACGAAGGCTTTATGCCGCTACATCTGGCCATTATTCATGGTCATGAAGACATTGCAAAGATGTTAATAGAGCACAACAAAGCTTCCGTGTCTTATATCAGCGTTGATGGAAAAGCACGGTTACCAATGCATTTAGCTGTTATCTACGGCAGAACTAAAACATTAACTTATCTACTACAATCAGGTGCTATAAAAAACACAAATGCTGTCACCAAGTCTGGCGAAGATATGGTTCATCTCGCCATTACCCATCATAAGTTGAAGGCACTTTCAGTGTTAATTGAGCATGATGTTTCACTTGAGAAATACGCTGATGTACCTGCACCGCAACGTAGTTATGACTTGCCACGAACACCTATTCAACGAGCAGTTGAAAATGGCAACGATGAGTGCTTCGAACTGCTATGGCATGGTGGAGCAATTAGACACTTTGATAACAATAGCTTATTTGAATTAGTAAAAGGTGGTGTAATCAAGAAAAGTTCAGGCATAGATGGAAAAGGTGAATATATCATCAATACATTAATTGATAGTCAGTTTATGACCGAACCTCAAGTACTGGCTATTGCACTTAAAGCCAAAAATTCACAGGTTGTACAAATTATTCTTAAAAGAGTGGCTGATAAGGCAAAATTAGCAACCACACTATTCGAAAATACATCAATAATGAGTATTGCCTTAAAGAACGGGAACTGGAATTGTGTTAAGGCATTCATGAATGCAACATCAGGTGGTGTACATACTGTTTATTATGATGACGAATTGAAATGCGAAACAACCCCATTAATCATTGCAATCAATAATAGATGGTCTCATCTAGTAAAAGAATTGATAAGATTAGGTGCAAATAAATCAGACAGTATTGTTTATCGAGGGAATGCCGACTGGCTCTCTACTGGGACAACCTATACGGCGGAAGCTATGGTAAAGAAATTTAATAATCCAAGGATGAGCAAGGCAATAGAGGGTCTTGAATAACACTCCTTCTTAATTGGTATAACCACTGAACAAGGCCCGCATTCAATTGATGCAGGCTTTGTTTTTAATTACTAAAATAAGCTAGTTTCCATAAACCACAGACGGCAACCACAGCGCAACATCAGGGAATAGAATTAATACCCCAAGACCTAATAATTGCAGTAGAATAAACGGAATAACGCCTTTATAGATATCCGTTAGTTTGATTTCTGGAGGGCATACGCCTTTTAAATAGAACAAGGCAAAGCCTACTGGTGGTGTTAAGAATGATGTTTGCAGAGTTACCGCAATCAGCATTACAAACCAGACTAAGACAGGTTGATCTAACCCAGCACCCTGTGCGATATTGAAATCCAGCTCGCCAATTACAGGTGCAAGTAACGGTAATACAATTAAAGTGATTTCAATCCAATCCAGCAAAAATCCTAGCAGGAATACGATCCCCAGAATAACCAATAACACACCGTAAGGGCCAAAAGGTAACCCTGTTAAAAAGCTCGTAATTAGCTCATCACCACCAAGTTCTCTAAGTACAAGCGAGAAAATGGTTGCGCCAATAAAAATCGCAAAAATATAAGCTGTAGTTTTGAACGAAGACATCAACACTTCGTGGAACACTTTAAGATTTAACTTTTTATTCACTGCCGCCAAAATAGTTGCACCTAAAGCCCCTACTCCACTGGCTTCAGTAGGCGTTGCAATACCAGCAAAAATAGAGCCTAGTACAGCAACAATTAACACAATTGGCGGAAAGATGGCGTTGAATACTTCTTTAAGTACATGCCAATCAAACGGCTTTCTGTCTTCTGGCGCTGGGGCTACGTCTGGCTTAAAGAAAGACAAACCAAGAATATAAACCAGATAAACGGCCCCCAGCATTAACCCAGGAAACACTGCAGCTGTAAACAAGTCACCAACCGACAAGGCTAACTGATCAGCCATGATCACCAACATAATGCTAGGTGGGATCAAAATACCCAAACAACCTGCACTGCATACAATTCCTGTAGCGAAAGTCTTAGAGTAGTTTTGACGCATCATGGCAGGAATCGATAACAAGCCAAGCAATACTACTGAAGCTCCGATAATGCCTGTTGATGCCGCAAGGATGATACCGATTAAGGTAACTGTAATACCTAAACCACCACGAACTCGGCCAAACAGTTGCTGCATAGCCATCATCATGCGTTCAGCAACACCAGATTTATCCAGCATTAATCCCATAAAGATAAACATGGGCAATGCCACCAGCACCCAGTTTTCCATTAATGAGAATATTCGAGAAACACTGATGCCAAGTACATTCAAATCAAGGCCAGTAAAGGTATCCATGTAAATGTCTGACCAATAGCCAATAGCGCCAAATAGGATTCCAACACCAGCCAATACATAAGCAATCGGAATACCGGTAAACAAAAATGCGATAAATGTCAGGAACATTCCTATGACGAGGATTTCATTGAATTCCATTACTAGGCCTCCTTCTCTGTAAGGGCGATAAAGTTACGGATCAAACGACTGGTAACAGCAAGTGTCAACATGATGAAACTGGCAGGAATAGCAGCTTTAATTAACCAGCGAAAAGGTAAACCTAGAGGAGAAGATGAACGCTCAGACAATGCAAAAGAATCTGCAACATAATCAAAACTATTAAACAGAATCACATAAATAGTTGGGAAAACAAAAAATACTGTTCCAAAGATTTCCCACTTAATCACAGTCTTAGGCTTTAAGCGTGATGCCACCACATCAACTCTTACTTGAGAATTTGTGATTTCAGCGTATGCAAGGCCAAACATGATGCCAATCGCGTACAAATGCCATTGAATTTCTTCGAAAACAATTAAACCATTGTTAAAGCCATAACGCATGATGACGTTACATATAATGACAGCAATTAATAAGGCCGATGACCAACAACTTACAGCAGAAACTTTTAGTACAGCTTGTTCAAAAATATCAGCTAATTTGATGAAACCCGCACGAGTAGTACTGGTAGTATGGGAATTTGAATTAGTCATACATCCTCCTAATTCAATTTTGAGAGTGTACTGCTCTTAAAACATCAAAGAGCAGTACAAGGGGTGATAAAGGAATTAAAGGTTAGGCTTGACTCGTGGTAGGAAAGCATTGGCTTCCCATAAGTCATAATCTTTACGGAATTGCTCAAGATCAGCGTAGATACGTTTGAACTCAGGGTCAGCATTAGATTGCTCAGCAACGACTTCTTCCCACTTCGATTTGAAGGTATCTAGCATCTCTGGTGACCAGTACTTGTTGATTACGCCACTTTTCACGTTCTCTTTGATTACTGGTGATTGGATTGCTTCGCCATAAGCGAGTGCATCTAAGGTTGCTGATTTACAAATATGTTCAATCACTGACTGCTGACGGTCGCTCATTTTGTTCCAAACTTTCTTATTAATGATCAGCTCCATCATTGTTGCTTGTTGGTGCCAACCAGGGAAGTAGTTGTATTTAAGAACCTTTTTAAGGCCAATACGCTTATCAACAATCGGCATTGAGAACTCAGTTGCATCAATCACACCTTTCTCAATCGCAGGGAAGATTTCACCGCCCGGTAAGCCTACAGTGCTTACACCTAGTTTTTCCATCACTAGAGCACCTAGACCAAAGAAACGCATCTTAAGACCTTGAAGATCTTCTGGCTTGTTAATCTCTTTTTTGAACCAACCTGATGTTTCTGGTGGTAATACACCACAAATTTGTACTTTTACATTCAGGTTATTCTTGTCATAAAGCTCTTGGTGTAATTTATTGCCATTACCTTGATAAAACCATGCTAGATACTCAGGCGCTTCAGGGCCAAATGGGATTGCAGAGAAAAGGCGAGCAGCAGGAATTTTTCCACTCCAATTTCCTGCTGTCGCAAAACCGGCCTGAACTTTACCGGTTGAAACCGCACCCAAAATTTCTTTCGGATTGACCAGCTTGTTAGGTTCATAAATTTTCATGCGTAAGCTGTTGCCACTTAAGGTTTTAATGTTATCGGCAACATATTTAATTGGAGAGCCTAAGCCCGGCAATACCGTGTTGTAATACACAGGCGTTTTAAGCATGATCTTCTTTTCGGCGAACGCTGCTGTTGAAACACTCGCTGTTGCCAACGCAGTCATGATCAGTAATGGTAGCTTTTTCATAATAAAATCCTCTGAGCCTATGCGTTACAGTGAGTACTTATAAGAAAGTTGTAGATAATTCGAATCGGCTGATTCTGTTTTGTATTGGCCAATTTCAATACCAACCGTTGTTTTTGGGTTGATGCTTTTCAGAAGGTTAATGGCAATATGAGAGCGGTCGGTAGACTTACCATCTTTACCGATTTGATCGTCAATTTTTAATGCGCCGTAATAAATGTTTGAACGATAACTGTCATTCCAGAAATGACGATAAGCAACGGTATAAGCCTGAACATCATAGATTTTTCCGTCTATGTTATTATCGGCAATGTTTGCAGCAGGACCGGTATAACGCCCAGGACGTCCACCGTTATATGAAAAGCGGAAATCATCTTTACCAAAGGTTTTGATACGACCACTGATGTTATAGGCAAATTGAGTGCCGTCAGCTTTAGTAACATCACCACCGTTATCCAAATTACGAACAAGACCCGCTAACGCTACTTGTCCCCAATCACCTTTGAACGTATAACGAGCAACTGCATCAGGAATTTTTTGGCTTGTACCGTCTTGGGTTGACGGGTTTTCTAGCGCAAGTTCAAGCCCGCCATTGGTATATCGAACTTGAGTTTGACGAACGAAGACTTGAGCAACATGTGCACCACCAAAATCTAAAGCCTCTGCAATAGAGACAAGTGGCATAAAGGTTGACCATGTTTGACCCACTAACCACTCTTTGTGTTGTACGTAGGCGTGGCGAAGTCTTAACGAGTGACCGCCTGTAACGGTTTCATTGGCACCTGTCGGTTGTTGGTCATCATAGAAGTCCCATTCTAGGACGGCTTTGAAATCGTTGTAATTGTATTTGATATTAAAACGAGACTCACGAATATTCAGTCTGGTTTCATCGGTATCTTTTTTTACCCCGTTATTTGCAATCCAAAAATCGCGGTAGGCTAAATCTCCACTCACACTTCGAAGATCCGCTTTAAAATAACCGCCTAAAGATACGGACTGTTGATCATTAATTTTGAGGGTATAGTCTGCAAAAGAAGAAGCCGAGAATAACGCCGACAACACTAAACCAGATCTTATTATTGTAGTTTTCATATTGGTTACCTGTAGTTGTTGAAATCAGCCTTATGGGTTTAAAAATTTTGCTCAGGCTTATTTCGTTTTTTTACAGGCAATACAATAGAAAACTTATGAACGCAGGATAATCCGCAAACACACGTATTTTTTCTACGTGTTTACACTTAGAAGATACAAAATGGGCGATTTATATTGAATGTTCTGGAAGCAGATGATTCTACTCTAGGGGGTGTTCCCAATTAGATTTTTGATTTGCGGCTGTTAATTTCGTGGTTAAACAAGGCGGAAAATGTGCGGTGTAGTTACTACCGACATACACAACTGTCGTTACTTCGTTTCTACATAAACATTTAACAACGCAGTTTAAACACTAAATAAACGCAGCCCTACGGGTTACGACTAAAATTCGCAAACTATTCGTTACTCATCTTTCGTTTAGTTCACTAAACTTCATTCTTCGTGCCTTGATTTTGCGAATTTTAGGCTGTAACAAATCAAAAAGTCATTAATTAGGAACGCCCCCTAGTGTTATTACGAATGTGAAATCAGCTTACCTGTATGCCCGAATGTCGCTTCAATTGAAAAGAAAAAATTTAGCGCAGGGTATTTGTAATATTAGAAATAACGACCTTGGGCAGGAACCAAGCACTTATTTATCTTCAATAATTGACAAGAATCGTTAGTCTTGTCGCTAAATTCAGTAATATCCCACTATTCAAAAATGTTTAAATAGGAAATCTTACTTAATGAGTTCCCTTTTATTTGGTTAAGTTTATTTAACTATTAGAATGATAAGTACTGGCATAAGATCAGTCAATCATTCAAAAAGTTAAAGAAGACTTTTGGCTATACAACCTACTGAACCAACCTTAGCATTTGATTTTCATTATGATAGCGCTGTGCATTTTGATGGAAAAAAAGATGGCATTATAATTGCCCACGAACACTTTTCTCCTACTGCACAAACCATCCTTAATTTAACTGGACTGCTCGCAAATCAAAAACTATATCAAGTCAAACACTATCATTGCCAGTTTACTCTCTTGTATTTAGCAGCATTCAACACCTCAAATCGTCAACTAATATCGTGCTCAGCGACGGTTACTTTCAACTTATTACAATACCAAATAATTCCAGTTTCATTTACCTATAAAGAGTGTAATGACGAACTGAGAGGTGAAGTAACAATAAAAAAACTTATGGACTGGGTAATTGCTGAGCTCAATAAGTCGATACTCTCACCAACGATATTTCAGGCACTTGAGCAAGTAGATTTCATGACCTTTGTTGTTCAAAGCGATGCCGCGAGGTCTACAGCCACAAAAAACCAGGCATTCGTAGACCACTCTATTCTTTCCCTTAATGAACTGCAGGATAAAACTATCCAGCGATTTAACACAGACAAAAAAACGTGCTTTGCTTTGGATTTAGACGAAGTCCTTATAAAAGCAACTTTGATCCAAGAAAGTTATTGCTTTTCGCCTGTAGAACCTAATATAGGAAATATTATTGCAGAGCTAGCATCAACTTTTAAAAACTCATTCTTTGTAATTATCACTCACTCTCCAATCAAGGTCTTACAAGTTAAACTCGAATCTCTTCAAATGGTGAATCTTGACTTTAAATTATTTGAAAAAATTTTAACTAAAGCTGATGACGAATTTCATTTCAAGCACTTTGGGCAAGCGAACAAAGGAAAGCAATTAAGGAATTACCTCAACAGTGCTCACCCGGATTGTGAGCAAATAATTTTTGTTGACGATCAATCACACAATATAGAGCTTGTAAAACAAGAGTTTGAAGATAAAGTTATGACATTCCAAATGCTTGCAGGTGTTCCACATCGGTTACAGTATATCGCAGATAATGGTTTTGAAGGTTCGCTATTGAGTCTATTTGAGTCCAAAGACTATGGTAATGAAATTATAAGTTTAATTGAATATATAAGAATAATAAGTCAACGAGCAGATTTGAAAGAACTCAAAGAATTATAAGATGGTACCCGAGGCCAGACTTGAACTGGCACGCTGTTACCAGCGAGGGATTTTAAATCCCTTGTGTCTACCGATTCCACCACTCGGGCATCTTGAGTGCAACTGACTAATGCAGTTTAATTGTGGAGGCGCGACCCGGAGTCGAACCGAGATCGACGGATTTGCAATCCGCAGCATAGCCATTCTGCCATCGCGCCGATAATCAAGAAATTGGAGCGACATATCGGGTTCGAACCGATGACCTATACCTTGGCAAGGTATCGCTCTACCAACTGAGCTAATGTCGCATTTCTTAATCAGTCTTGGTTTGCGGTAGCTCCCCTTGACTTCGGATTGGCATTCTACGGATTTGCTCGAAGCTGTCAACAACCTTTTACTTAAACGCCAATCGTTTGAACATTTTATATTCTATTGGTTCTCTTCTGCCGTTAAATCCTTCCATGCAGCACCAATATAAACAAACATGGACCACAAAGTTAAAATTGCTGCAATATAAAGAAGTACATAGGCCAGCGACACCATAAAGTTACTTTGTTGCCAAATAAGTCCAATAATGGCTACCATCTGTACTGCTGTTTTATACTTTCCTATCCAACCTACAGCTACGGCACCGCGTTTGCCAATCTCCGCCATCCATTCTCTCAATGCTGAAATGACAATTTCACGGCCAATCATAATAATCGCAGGTACTGTTAGCCAAACGCTAGAATATTGTTGAACTAAGAGCACTAAGGCTAAAACCACCATGAGTTTATCTGCGACAGGATCTAAAAATGCACCAAATCGAGTCGACTGCTTAAGTTTTCTTGCAGCATAGCCATCAAAAAAGTCAGTAACCGCTGCAAGCCAAAAGGCAAAAGCAGCAGCAAAATTAGCCCAAGAGTATGGAAGGTAAAACAATACAATAAAAACAGGGACCAAGATAAGGCGGAATAAAGTCAAGGCTATGGGAAGATTAAACGGCATCTTTTGTTCACTTTAAATTTTGGGCTCTGAACTCTGAGAACCCCAGTTAAAAGGCTTGCGTAATATGGTTCATGGCCCGATTTTGAGCCAATGGCAACAATTATGCATCTCACTGCTTTTTCTGAGTTAATCTTGCCTGATTTTTACTACCCCCGCAATGAATCATATATAGTTTGCGCCATTTCTGAGCTAATTCCCGGCACTTTTGATAATTGAGCTACACTGGCGCTTTTAACTTCTTGCAAACCACCTAAAAACTGAAGTAACGCTTTGCGGCGTTTTGGGCCAACACCAGGAATGCCTTCCAAGGTGGAGGTGTTTCGTGTTTTTTGACGCTTATTTCGATGACCGGTAATCGCAAACCGATGAGACTCATCTCGAATGTGCTGAATTAAATGCAAGGCCGGAGAATCAGATTTTAGATTAAATTCAACTTCCGTTTCCCCCAAAATTAGAGTTTCTAGACCGGGCTTTCTACCCTCACCCTTAGCCACTCCAACTAATATTGGTGGCTCATCTAAGTTAATACACTTTTCATCGACAACTTCTTGGGCAATACGTAACTGCCCAAGCCCACCATCAATAAATAAAATGTCTGGCACTTTGCCTGAATTACTAATTTTGTCGAAACGACGGCTTATAGCTTGCTTCATGGCGGCATAATCATCACCACCTGTAATTCCTGAAATGTTGTAACGACGATAATCGGCCTTATTAGGCCCTTCCCGATTAAACACGACACAGGAAGCAACGGTGCTTTCTCCCATGCTATGACTAATATCAAAACATTCCATTCGTTGAATCGGTTTACTGAGTTCTAATACTTCTTGTAATAAGACGAACCTTTGCTCAACGGTATTTTTATGGGCTAAACGAGTCATAACGGAATTCGATGCATTAGTTTGAGCTAAACGCAAAAAGCTTGCCCTTTCCCCTCTCACATTCGACTTGAACACCACTTTTTTTCCCAATGATTTAATAAGCGCTTGTTCTATTTCTGTCAAACCATCAAACTTTTCTTCGATCAAAATTTCTGATGGCACTGTTCGCTGAATATCAGAGTTCAAATAAAATTGACCAATAAAAGAAGTCAAGACTTCAATTAATTCAGTATGTGTTGGAACTTTAGGATAATAACTTCTGCTTCCAAATATTTTCCCATCACGAATAAATAAAATATGGAAGCATGCAATTCCTGACTGATAACTGACACCAACAACGTCCATATTGCCACTGGTTTTTGAGACTTCTTGTTGTTCGCTAACTTTGGTTAATGCCGTAATTTGGTCTCGATATTGAGCCGCTTTTTCATATTCAAAATCCTGAGCAGCCTTTTCCATATTATCAACTAAGCTTTTCATCACTTGTTGATCTTTTCCTTTAAGAAACAACTCAACAAGCTTTACTTGATGTTGATAATCTTCATCACTCACTTTCCCTACACATGGGGCATTGCAGCGTTTAAGCTGATACTGCAAGCAAGGGCGAGATCTCGCCTTATAATAGATATCAGAACATTGGCGAATTGGGAAAATTTTCTGTAGAAGGTGTAGGCTTTCTCTTACTGCACCGCCATTGGGATATGGGCCAAAATATTGTCCCTTCTCGCGTCGAGCTCCGCGATGATAAGCCAATCTAGGATGTTTATGACCACTGAGTAAAATGTATGGATAGGACTTATCATCTCTAAGCAATACATTGTATTTGGGCATATATTGCTTAATGTAATCATTTTCTAAAATCAGGGCATCAGTTTCACTGTGAGTTACAGTAACGTCAATATTAGCAATACTTTTCACTAAAGCCTGAGTTTTTACATTAGATAAGTTTTTACGAAAATAGGAAGAAAGACGCTTTTTTAAATCTTTCGCTTTACCGACATATATAACCGTTGCGGACACATCGTACATACGATAAACACCCGCTTGGTTAGAAACCGTTTTTAAAAAATTTTTTGGTTCAAATCCGTTATCGGTTGGCAAAACATAAACCCATTAAAACTGAGTGGTATCTAACATTTTATAACGGATCGCAAGACGTGTTAGCTCTACATCACCATTAATATCTAATTTTGAAAATAAACGGTAACGATAACTGTTGACTGTCTTTGGACTTAAATTAAGCCTCTCTGATATATCATTTACCTTCTCGCCATTAGTGATCATCATCATAATTTGCAATTCACGTTCAGACAATGCAGAAAATGGATTTTCCTCATGATTCGTTACTTGATTAAGCGCTATCTTTTGAGCAATTTCAGGCGACAAATAACGTTGACCATGTGCCACTTGACGAATAGCATTGATCATCTCTGGCGGTGATGCATTCTTTGTTAGGTAACCAGAAGCACCAGCCTGCATAACTTTAGTCGGAAAAGGATCTTCTGTTTGAATTGTCAGAACAATAATACGTGCATGTGGTCGATATCGAGAAATCTTTTTAGTAGCTTCTAAGCCACCCATTCCAGGCATGTTCATGTCCATCAAGATAATATCAGCTTCATTATCTCTCGACCATTGCACTGCAGTTTCGCCATCAGGTGCCTCGCCAACAACCTTAAATGACTTCTCATCCTCCAATATTCTACGGATACCTGTGCGCACTATTTCATGGTCATCGACCAAATATACCCTTATCAATCTTATCAACCTTTTTATCGTAATTAGGCGATTCCAATTTATCTTATAAGCTAATATATTCAAAGCAAAATTTAACCTAAAACCCTTCGAATCGGTCAATATATTGGCACTTGAAAAGTAAAGTCTTAATTTATCCTGAAAATGCTAGCTTATAGACTTATCTAGTAGCGGCAAAAATGTCATTATTGAACTATCACATACAAATATAACTAATATCACTCATGGCTAACATATTTCTCATTGCCAATTTAAATTGTGATCGTGTATTGCACCTAGACAAACCGATACACCTTGGCGGTCGATTCCTCTATCAAGACCAAGGGCAAAGATTAGGGGGCGGTGGCTCCAATACAGGGATCAGCCTCGCCTATGCTGGCCATAAAATCGCATTAATGAGTGAGGTCGGAAAAGACCATTTAGGAGATTGGCTAATCAACCAAGTTCAAGCCCATAAAATTGATTGTAGTTACATATCAAGGCATAAGTCTCAAACCAATGAGTTGATTTTGATGGTAACCCCTGATGGAGAAAGAACCATTGTTCGCCCAAATCGCCCGCTATTTGAACTGGGTATGCCACTGGAGTGGAAACATTGGGACGCACTCTATATCAATACTTCGGCTCAAGGGGCTAGTAGTTGGTCTAAAAGTGCACTTAACCATTGTTTAGTTGTAGCCCAGTTAGGCAAAGATGAACGAAGCCGCCCCTGTCATGTTTTAATTGCATCTGCTACCGATATGTTAGGTAGAAGCCACCTTCCATGCTGGGAATACGGGAAATTAATTGCTGGTGATAGCTTAAAGCACTTCGTAGTTACCAATGGTGAACATGGAGCCACAGTCTACTCTGAACAAGGTGAGCAAAGAGTTCCCGCCAATAAAACTAAAGTGATTGATGCGACCGGCGCAGGTGACGCCTATGCTGCGGGGTTAATTCATGGCTTAACCACCGAATTATCTATCATTGATTCTATGCACGTAGCCGCACATTGGGCAGCCTGCGCCGTTGCTAGTGAAACTTCCATACCTGGTCAACAATTAATAGATTATTTAAACAAAAATGATGAATGTGAGTGACACAGCTCGATTATGGTTTGCATTAAGGAATGAATTCTGTAGTTCAAGGCAGTACAGTTCGTAATAGACAGTTCTATTTCGAACTGTACTAACTCTGAAATACGCATAAGCAGCTGTGCTGTAGAGGTTGGCTTATGCAGATCTCAGGTTAACCTTGGAGCATGACCGTGAATATCTGCAACAATATCATAATATTGTATCAATTTCGTTAATCTCTTAGTCTTGATAGCCCCAAGGTGCTGCAGGCGGAGTTACTGGATTGCTAAGATCAAAGTCCACTTCAAACTCTCTACCCTGACGTATTAAGCGGTATGTGTATTTTTTAGGATAAATAAAGATCTGCCAAATATTGTTATTTGATTGAGGAATACCTTGACGAACAAACAGCTCTTTAGAATATTGATCCGCTGGAAATGATTGTGCATTACCCCAACCAGCATCGATTGTATGACCGCCATACATAGTTGAAGCATCATACTCGCCATTTGCCATTCGGTGATCGTGCTTAAGGCTTAACCCTGATCCGGTTTTGGTAATGATCCAAGTTCGAGATGAATCATCGCCAACATGAAACGGAATTTGAAGTTCTGTATCGCTGCATTTTCTCACATGCATGACCAGTTTCTTATCACTGAAAGAGCCGTTGTCTTGGTTATCGACAATGACCTTGCCTTCATAGGCCTTACCACAATGCTTTTTTAGGTTATTAAAAAAAGCATCATGAGATGTAATACTCACTAATGGAGCAGGTTTAATTACAGGCTTACCTGTAAGCTGAATTGCAGAACCAGCATGGGTGTAGGTTGAAAATGCTGCCACTACAGCTGCAGCACATATCATGTACTTTTTCATTGTTGTTATTCCTTATTATTTACATGATGTTATCTAGGGCGTGCCCTAATTATCATAAATCTTTTACTAAACAGTATGTAGTATGCCCCTTGGGATAATCAGCTAACTCCCCATATACACGATAGCCACACTTTTCATAAAACGGTCGTGCTTGGAAACTCAAGGTTTCGGTGCGCATATGAGTAAAACCCTTTTCGCGAGCAAAGTTTTCAGCAGCAGACATAAGACGACTTCCGACTCTTTGACCTCTTGTTGCTTCAGAAAGCCATAACAACTCGATAATACAATAATCCCAAAATGCAACAGCTCTGATCCCGCCTTGTACATTCCCTTCGTCGTCTCTTGCAAATACTGCAAACTTAGTATCAGGTTCAAACACGACTTCGTCTGTCATATGTTGTTGATTAAAAGATTGAATACCTTCACTGATAGTTTTTAAATCTTCTTTTGAGGGGTTAGAGTTTACTTCTATAATCACATTTAATTCCATTTATCGTTAAAAAACTGTACTCGTTAACAACTTATATGTTTTTTCCTTTATTACAAGATTAAGGTCAATAGCTATATATACTGTCATCTTTTATGTTTGATCTCGAGGGAAGTTTAATTCGCGATAGCCTAGGTTGTTTAATTGAAGTTTAGCTCTCCATTCCCCCTTTATCGCCTGTAATTTTTGAAGATCTTTACCTTCAGCATAAATTATTGGTAATTGCTGATTTAAAAATTCTAAAAGATTTCTCGCACAATCTTTAAACCCAACTTGCTGTAAAAATTGCAGTGCTAGAGTTACCCGACTCAAATTATGATCGTATTTAGGCTTTTTCCACGTAGTACAAGCCTGGGTATCATCAGCAATGAAAAAAGTGTCTCCATCCCTTTGTATCCCCCAGAACTTCAACATAAAATCAAGTCGTTCAGCTACATTTTGCTGCAGTTGTTTACTTTCTTGTATTTCAACTGCCATCGGCATAGTAAGTAAAGCGGATGAACTATCACTTTCGCTGATATCACTGGCAGGAAATAGTAAGTGAATATAGCTATTGCTTCTTTCTAATTGAACATAATCCATTTGCTTGATTTGCTTAAATGTATACCTACAACCAGGACCTTTATAGTCTTCAATTCGAAGAAATAACAACCAATGCTGCGTTATCAAATGTTCATCACTCACAGAGCGGCTCTTTGCCGAACCAGCTCTTATAACAGGTAAACTGTTCCGATTATCTTCAAGGAGGTGACAACTCTCATCAGCTGATGCTACTAGACTTGCAAAGGGTTCAATAACATCCTGTTGTGATTGAGACCACTTCAGGTTGTTAGCTAATACGATTTCCGTCTCATCAACTATAATCGTAAACCTATAGCGGTTCTCAGTCATGATTACAACATTAAAATTACCCCGAAAATCTTCGCCAACATATTTCTGTAGTTCTGCCATAGCATAAATAGCGGGCTTTGCTGATTGAGCGTGAGAAACTTTATATAATGCTCGAAGAGCTTTAGCTCTGCAGGTACCACAAAACCAATCTTTAATCTTTTCCCCTTTACCTAATATATCTTCAAGGGAAGATTCTTTGGTTGACGCTATTATTTGTTGAATTTCATCCTCAGCAACACTTCTTGTCATCGGTAAACAACAATTAGTACTTGCTAAATTAACTAAAAAACCGCCCATAACTTTTCCAGCCTACATCAGCATTCTACTAATTTATCAGGGATGGTGCTCCTATCGGGAATAATGAACAGAATTTAACTTTTTATATGGAATTAAACCAGAGTGTGACATGCGCTCATTAAACTGGGTTAGGAATATCAATAAACTGATGAGACAAACCAAACTGTTTTCCCAAGTGTTCACCTAGTGCTTGAATACCATATCGTTCCGTTGCATGATGCCCAGCTGAAAAATAGTGAATGCCTTGTTCGATAGCACTATGAAACGTCCGCTCCGAAACTTCACCACTGATGTAAGCATCAACACCAAGCTGCGCAGCAATATCAATATAATCCTGAGCGCCACCTGTACACCAAGCGATGGACTGAATGCTTTGCTTTTCATCACCTATATGAAGTGATTCTCTTCCTAAGGCATTTACTAATATTTTCTGAAATTCATCTGCCGGAACTGGAGTCTTTAGCTTTCCGCTCCAAAGTAAATCTTGTGAGACTGAATCAACGACTTTAATATCTTCGATTCCAAGTTTTTGTCCTAATTGAACATTATTGCCCACTTCTGGATGCGCATCTAATGGAAGATGGTAGCCTATCAAATTGATCTCATGTTCAAGCAATGCTTTTATACGCTTTTGCTTCATACCAGTGATAACTTGTGGTTCACCTTTCCAAAAATAACCATGGTGAACTAATATTGCGTCAGCTTGCTTCTCAATTGCAGCATCAATTAAAGCTTGGCTTGCAGTAACACCAGTAATAATTGTGGAAATATGCTCCTTTCCTTCAACCTGCAAGCCATTAGGAGCGTAGTCTTTAAATTTAAAAGCTTGTAAATAACCATCAAGATAACGGATTAATTCTTCGCGAATGATCATTCTACTCTTTGCCCATTTGATAAAGTTTTTGAAATAGTAGCATGCAAATGCCAGCTAATTGAGTCCAAAATCACCGATCAGCACTGGAAATTGGACTTTTTCCATCAATAAACGCTAAAATCACCTAATTGTTTTATAACAGTTTATCAACATATAGGTTATAACCCATGGCAACACTTAGCAAAGAAGAAACTATCTCGGCATTAACGGCAGCGATTAAACAACATGAAGGCCGTGATGTAACCATAGAACAAAAAGGCAGCTGGTATAAAATTGATGGTGGTAAGTCGTTAAGATTCAGTGAACTTGAAGCTATGCTTGCCTCGTTTAACTCTGGAACTGAACCAGCTGAAGCCGCAAAATCAGAAAAGGCAGAAAAAACAGCTAAACCAAAAGCAGAGAAAAAGGCTCCTGCCAAAAAAACTGCAAAAAAAGACAGCGAAGCCGTTGAAGGTAAATTACCTAAAGAATACTGGTTAGACTATTTATTGTCTTTGGGCGGTACAGTGACGCTTCCACGAGGGTTCTAATTTAGTTTAATTGAACCTTTTAAATAAAAAACCTCCAAATTAGGAGGTTTTTTATTACTTGTTTTTGACAACTTAGATTATACCAATTTGCATTCAATAGTGATCGCTCAGCTGTAGCTAAAGGCTTCAATAACAAGGCGCAAGTTTGAAATACTATCGGGATAATATAAAAACTTGCAACGAAGCTATGGAAGCCTTTAGCACAGCCCTTTGGGAGTGTGCCAGAGGCCCAATTACTGTCAAAATTTCTTTGACATAGAGTGGCTATGACTGCATAAATTTTGTTTGTACTTGGACCACTGGCATCACTCTGAGTAGATCACATTTGAACGCAAATTGGTATTACATAGCGATATCAACTCTCACAAACCTTTTTAAATAGATAACTCTCACTCTATCTTTTGGATGAAATAACATTCCTGGATCAAGATCTTGAATTACTCTTACGGTCTGCCCATCATCCTGTTTAATCATCAATTCAACAAGTTGGTATGTTCGGAGTTCAGGTTGGCGGTGATTACGAGCCATGCTACCACCAATAATGGCTCCTAATGCTGTTGCAATATCACGACCTGAGCCTTTACCAAATTGATTGCCTAAGACGCCTCCCAGCAACGCGCCACCGAAAGTTCTCCATCCTTGGTTTTTGTCTTCAATCAATTCCTGCTTTGTGATATTTCTAACCGAAATAACACCACCGTAGACCACCTTTTCAACAGGCTGAGCAGTGTTTCTGTCATACGGACCGGCGAAAGCATGACTAGCCAGTATTAATAACGTAAAGAGAAAATAGTTTATGGGTTTTAACATAAGGTGAATTCCGTTAAGTTATAAATATCGTTGACTCTAATTACATACGACTTTGCAATCATTAACTTTTTTATCTGATGAAACTGATAACTTCCCACCAGTCAATTGCGCTCTTGAAGAGCCTAATGGCTTACTTGCTGTTGGAGGAGATTTAAGCCCCAAGCGTCTACTTAACGCTTATTATAATGGTATTTTTCCTTGGTTTAACGAAGATGACCCTATTCTATGGTGGTCACCCAATCCAAGAGCCATCATTGTTCCAAGCCAGCTCCATATAAGCAGAAGTTTAGCCAAATTTAACCGAAAGCATAGTTGGAAAATTACCATCAATCATGCTTTTGACCAAGTAATCCATCAATGCGCTAAACTTAGAGCTAATGAACAAGGCACTTGGATAACTAAAACTATTGAACAAGCCTATATTCAACTTCATCGCCTAGGTCATGCGCACTCAATCGAGGTTTGGGAAGATGAAATACTTATTGGTGGTTTGTACGGTATCAAAATGGGCAAAGTTTTTTGTGGCGAATCAATGTTTCACACCAAAACTAATGCATCAAAAATAGCTATGATAGCTTTAGATAAGCACTTGCAAGATTCTGGTTACGAGTTGTTGGACACACAGCTAATGAATCCACACTTACTCAGTATGGGAGCTAAAGAAATCTCACGAGAAGACTTTATCCAGCTATTATCAGTATTAAGAGATCAAAACACCATTGAAAATTGTTGGCAACCTGCTGTTTTGAGGGAGTGATACATGAGTGAAGAAACACCACCAAAAGAAAACGCCATATACTTAGGATTAACCCAAACCTTTCCCTGTAGCTACCTTGAAAACCAAAAAGAACAATTACTCACTCTCACTGATACTGTTGTCGAATCCGCTTTATATGAGCGCATGTTAGGGCTTGGGTTCCGTCGCAGTGGCAATGCGATTTATAAACCACATTGCCCAAATTGCTCTGCTTGTCAGTCGATACGGATTCCAGCCGCTGACTTTAAACCTTCACGGCGCCAAAAAAGAACCTCCAAACAAAATCAAAAGTTTTCATGGCATCACTCAACTGAAGTAAAAACCAATTATTACCCTCTATATGAAAAATACATAAATGAGCGCCATAGAGATGGTTCTATGTATCCTGCTTCTACTGAACAGTTTGAGCAATTTTTATTATGTGATTGGCTTCCGGATAATTATATTGAAATTTATGACAACCAAAAGTTGATTGGAGTCGCTGTTATTGACCTTTTGGATAAGAGTGTTAGTGCTATTTACAGCTTTTTTGACCCTGATTACCATAAGCACTCATTAGGTAGTTATATGATTTTGCTTACGATCGAATTAGCTAAACAATTAAACAGAGACTATGTTTATCTTGGTTACCAAATTAATGACTGCCGAAAAATGAACTACAAAACGAAATATCAGCCCTATCAATTATTAACTGATGCAGGTTGGCTGATTCAAGAGGAACTCTCTAGTAGTTAAACAAGTTAGAGTTCATGTTTTATTCACCACCTCTTTACTTACATCAGAAATTGGGGCATGATACGCCCGATTTTATATTTGAAGGCTAATGGGATACTTAATTAATGGCGAAAGAAGACAACATTGAAATGCAAGGCACAATCCTTGAGACCTTGCCAAACACAATGTTTCGTGTAGAACTTGAAAACGGTCACGTTGTGATTGCACACATTTCTGGAAAAATGCGCAAGAACTACATCCGCATTCTTACTGGAGACAAAGTCACCGTGCAATTGACTCCTTACGACTTAACTAAAGGCCGTATCGTATTCCGCGCACGCTAATTAGACTTCACTCCTAGATAAGAATATCTAGATAATAAAAAACCCGGTCAAGCCGGGTTTTTTTGTATTGTTCGTTTAGGGCCTGTTGATCTTTCAGGCTTAAATTTTGTGCTATTTGAGCACTTTTCTGTTCAAGGCGTGAGCAGTGCAGCTTAGCCATCTAAGTAAGCTGGTCACAACACAGAACAGGAAGTGCTCAAAAGCATCGAAGACAGCGTAAATTGGTCACTTCTGCTTCGTTATCGTTTGTTTATGTAGCAACGAAGTAACGACAGTTTTGTATGTCGGTAATAACTACACCGCACAAACTCCGCCTTGCATAAGATAACCAATTTATCGCTGCAAAAATAAGCACGAAAGATCAACAGGCCCTAGGCTAATTGACTAACTTTTCTTTACTTTTAGCTGTTACTACAATCTCACCGTCTTCCGCATCAATATAAGCTGTTCCACCTGACTCAAGCTCACCAAACAAGATTTCATCCGATAATGGTCGTTTGATCAGCTCTGTAACCACACGCCCCATTGGCCTTGCACCCATTGCTCTATCGTAACCTTTTTCGGCCAATAAAGTTCTCGCTTCATCACTAACAATCATTGTTACTGACTTTTCATCCAATTGAGCTTGTAACTCAACTAAGAACTTATCAACTACTTTAGCAATAATTGTCATATCTAAATGGTTAAACCATATTATTGAATCTAAGCGATTTCTAAACTCTGGTGAAAACACTCGATTAATTTCAGCCATAGCATCAGTACTGTGATCTTGCTGTTGGAAACCAATTGATTGTTTTTGAGTTTCTTGAACACCAGCGTTAGTCGTCATCACCAAGGTGACATTTCTAAAGTCAGCTTTACGGCCATTGTTATCGGTCAATGTTCCATGATCCATAACTTGTAACAGTAAGTTATAAACATCAGGATGAGCTTTCTCAATCTCATCAAGTAGTACTACACAATGAGGTTGTTTGATCACGGCATCAGTTAGTAATCCACCTTGTTCATAACCCACATAACCAGGAGGAGCACCAATGAGACGTGCTACAGCATGGGCTTCCATATATTCAGACATATCAAATCGAACCAACTTCATACCTAAGCAGGAAGCCAATTGATTAGTTACTTCTGTTTTACCCACACCAGTAGGACCCGCGAGTAAAAAGCTTCCTACAGGTTTTGTTTCATTTGATAAACCACTACGAGATAATCGTATGGCTGATGATAATGATTCAACAGCCTTGTCTTGGCCAAACACCACCATTTTCAAGTTACGTTCTAGGTTCTTGAGAAGATCTTTGTCAGAGGCCGTAACCGTTTTTTCAGGAATCCGAGCAATTTTAGCGATAATTTCTTCGATTTCACTTTCACTGATCGTTTTTTTGCGCTTGCTTTGTGGCTGCATGGCCATGCGAGCACCAGCCTCATCAATGACATCAATAGCTTTATCTGGTAAATGCCTGTCGTTAATATGTTTAGCCGATAATCGAGCAGCTGCACTTAATGCGGACTGAGTATATCGAACAGCATGATGTTCTTCGTACTTAGGTTTCAAGCCTTTCAAAATCAAAGTCGTCTCAGCAACACTAGGTTCAGTGATATCAATTTTTTGGAATCTACGAGCTAAGGCTTTATCTTTATCAAAAATATTTTGGAATTCTTGGAAAGTCGTAGATCCCATACATCGGAGATTTCCACTAGAAAGTAACGGCTTTAATAGATTAGATGCGTCCATAACCCCGCCCGAAGCCGCACCTGCACCGATAATGGTATGGATTTCATCGATAAACAATATTGCATGTTCATCCTCTGCTAACTCTTTCAGTAAGCCTTTAAAACGCTTTTCAAAGTCGCCGCGATATTTTGTCCCAGCAAGCAATGCCCCTAAATCAAGTGAGTATACCGTTGCATCCTTAATGACTTCAGGCACAGAATTCGAATGAATTAGAAAAGCTAGCCCTTCTGCAATAGCTGTTTTACCAACTCCTGCTTCACCCACTAATAACGGGTTATTCTTCCGGCGGCGACATAATGTTTGAATCGTTCGCTCAATTTCTAAGTTTCTACCAATTAGAGGGTCAATAATCCCCTGCTCAGCTTGCTTATTAAGATTGGTAGTAAATTGTGCAAGTTTACTGGTATCTTCTTCTGACTCGGTCTCACTTTCAGTTGGCTCAAAGCTAATTGAACCATCTTCAGAATCAGACTTACTCACACCATGGGAAATGAAATTGACGACATCCAAACGAGTGATGTCACAGCGGCGTAGTAAATAAACAGCTTGCGACTCTTGTTCACTAAAAATGGCTACCAGAACATTGGCACCGGTAACTTCGTTTCTACCAGAAGATTGAACGTGGAATACTGCACGCTGTAATACACGTTGAAAGCCAAGTGTTGGTTGAGTTTCTTTGTCTATTTCGGGTTCTGTAAGCAACGGCGTTGTTTGATTGATGAAACGCTCGACTTCACTTCTAAGCCGTTCAATATCAGCACCACATGAAACTAATGCTTCGCGAGCGGAAGGATTGTCCAACAACGCCAGCAATAAATGCTCAACAGTCATGTACTCATGCCGTGATTCTTTGGCTTGTTGGAATGCCACATTTAACGTGACTTCAAGATCTTTATTCAGCATAGGCGCCCCCAAAATAAATTCCCTTACTCTTAGAGTAATCTATTTTCATATTTTCTCTAGCGTACAAAGCAAGGGATGTTCATTTTCTCTTGAAAACTGATTTACTTGCATGACTTTTGTTTCTGCAACATCAAAAGTGTAAACACCACAAATTCCCTTTCCCTTGTGATGAATAGCTAACATTATTTCCGTTGCTTGTTCGGTATTTTTATCAAAAAACAGCTGCAATACATCTACAACAAAGTCCATAGGGGTATAGTCATCGTTATTCAACACTACTTGATACATTGATGGTGGACGCAGTTCCGTCTCAAGACTTTCCTCTAGTTCTTCAATACTTCCTACATTACTCATTACCTGGTCATACCTCTTTTAAATTACTTATAAATTCTACAGCCTTTGTCAAAAAAACACATCCTTGTTATTTTTTTGTTAAATTTATCTTGACATCTTCTTTTCATAATTACATTCTGGTTGCCGAGCGGTGAACATTTCCCCGCTATTTAGTTTTACTATCTTAACGGGAAGTTGACAACAGAAGGAAGTGGAAGTATGGCAAGCGGAACTGTGAAGTGGTTCAACAATGCTAAAGGATTCGGGTTTATTTGTCCTGATGAAGGTGGCGAAGACATTTTTGCACATTATTCAATTATTGATATGGATGGGTATCGTACCCTAAAAGCTGGTCAACCAGTAGAGTATCAAGTGGAAGAAGGCCCCAAAGGCATGCACGCATCTGCAATTACGCCAGTAAAATAATAAAAAATTTGGGCATTTAACCAGTAAAAAAAGGCAGGTTTATACCTGCCTTTTTATTTGTCTACAGAAATTTATTGTGGCTGAAAAAGTTTTCCAGCCACATTTCAATCCATTAGGCTAAAATAGCATTTAATGTAGAACTTGGACGCATCGCCTTTTCTGTCATTTCAACGTCAGGACGATAATATCCGCCTAAATCTACTGCTGGACCTTGAGCTTCATTTAACTCGGCAACAATCTTATCTTCATTCGCAGATAACTGTTCTGAAATTGCAGTAAACTGCTCAGCAAGAGTCGCATCTTCAGTTTGCGCTTTCATTGCATTAGCCCAATACATAGCTAAGTAGAAGTGGCTACCTCTGTTGTCTAACTCACCGACTCTACGAGATGGTGATTTATTGTTATCTAAGAACTGGCCAATTGCTTCATCTAATGCTTTTGAAAGCACCATAGCTTTTGCATTGCCAGTATTTTGGCTCAAATGCTCTAAAGAAGCGCCTAAAGCTAAGAATTCACCTAATGAATCCCAACGCAAGTGGTTTTCTTTTTGAACTTGCTGAACGTGCTTAGGCGCACTACCACCAGCACCTGTTTCAAATAAGCCACCACCATTCATCAGAGGTACGATAGAAAGCATTTTCGCACTAGTGCCAAGCTCTAGGATTGGGAACAAGTCTGTTAAGTAATCACGCAATACGTTACCCGTTACAGAAATAGTATCTTTACCATCTTTAATGCGAGTTAAAGAAAAGCGAGTCGCTTCTTGTGGCGACATGATATAAATTTCTAAACCAGAAGTGTCGTGATCTTTAAGGTACTCATTTACTTTTGCAATTAACTGAGCATCATGAGCACGCTCTTCATTTAACCAGAATACCGCAGGGGTATTTGTTAGACGAGCACGATTAACCGCAAGCTTCACCCAATCACGAATTGGTGCATCTTTAACCTGACACATACGGAAAATATCACCTTGGGCAACATTCTGTGTCATTAGGGTATTACCCTGAGCATCAACAACCGTAACTACACCAGCTGCTGACATTTCAAACGTTTTATCGTGGCTACCGTATTCTTCCGCTTTCTGTGCCATCAAACCAACATTAGGTACGCTACCCATTGTGCTTGGATCAAATGCTCCATGTTCTTTACAGAAATTCACTGTTTCAGCATAAACACTTGCGTAGCTGCGATCTGGGATCATGTATTTGGTATCTTTTTGCTTACCATCAGGTCCCCACATTTGACCTGAGCTACGGATTGCAGCAGGCATAGAAGCATCAATAATAATGTCGCTTGGTACGTGTAAGTTTGTGATTCCACGATCAGAATCAACCATAGCTAATGGTGGGCGAGAAGCATAAACAGCATCAATGTCAGCCTGAACTTCTGCACGTTTAGCTTCTGGTAGATTTTGAATTTTAGCAACAACATCACCAAAGCCGTTGTTCGCATCAACACCTAGCTCATCAAATTCAGCAGCGTATTTATCAAATACTGGCTTATAGAAAGCTTTTACACAGTGACCGAACATGATTGGATCAGATACTTTCATCATGGTTGCTTTTAAATGCAGAGATAAAAGTACGTCTTCTGCTTTAGCTTTTTCAATTTCAGCTTCAAAAAATTCAACCAAGGCTTTTTGGCTCATAACCGCAGAGTCAATCACTTCACCTGCTTGTAAAGCAATACCTGATTTTAATGTGGTTTTGCTACCATCAGCTTGAGTCAGCACGATATCAACTGAAGTTTTATCAGCAATTGTCACTGACTGCTCTGAGCTAACGTAATCACCATCGGCCATGTGAGCTACGTGTGATTTAGAATCCTTTACCCATGCACCCATTGAGTGTGGATTCTTTTGAGCATAATTTTTAACTGATTTAGGTGCACGACGATCTGAGTTACCTTCACGTAATACAGGGTTTACTGCACTACCTTTAATCTTATCGTAAACAGCCTTAACCGATTTTTCTTCATCAGATTGTGGCTCATCAGGATAATTTGGTAACGCATAACCTTGTGATTGAAGTTCTGCAATAGAAGCTTTCAACTGTGGAATAGACGCACTGATGTTAGGAAGCTTGATGATATTCGCTTCTGGAGTTTTCGCCATTTGGCCTAGTTCAGCTAACGCATCACCAATACGCTGTTCTTCTTTTAGGTATTGAGGGAAATTAGCAATAATACGACCCGATAAAGAAATATCACGAGTTTCTACATTAACACCTGCTGCTTGAGTAAAACGCTTGATGATTGGCAACAGAGAATAGGTTGCTAATGCTGGTGCTTCATCGGTTTCGGTGTAAATGATAGTTGGAGAATTATCTTTCATTTTGCTTCCTACTTTTTATGGGTAGAACACTAGAGGGTGTTCCTTATTTAGCTTGGGATTCCCTAAAATGTCCCTTAAAGGCACGAGGTTAAAATTTTGGATGAATCATCATAGCGAATCGATCACATAAATCAAATTCCAAAGAGGAGAAAACCCTTGTAAACTGTCAAGTTAAACTCACATGCTTGATTGTAACAGTGACCTTTAAACGCACCACAGCCGCGAAGCGCCCCCATTACACAAAAAAAAATGCACGATCTGACCAGCGTCAGCGGAAACAGGTTGTACCACCTGAAGAAAGAAAATTAGTGCTATTTAATAAGCCCTTTGACGTTCTTTGCCAGTTTACTGATGACGAGGGACGCAAAACATTAAAAGATTTTATTCCTATTCCAGAAATTTACGCCGCTGGTCGCTTAGACAGAGATAGTGAAGGTTTATTATTACTCACCAATGATGGCAAATTACAAGCGAAACTCACTCAGCCTAAAAAGAAGACCTTTAAAACTTATTGGGTGCAGGTCGAAGGCGCCCCTAGTGAACCAGATTTAGAAAAACTGAGAAAGGGTATCTCCTTAAAAGATGGTCCAACGCTTCCTGCCAAAGTGAGAAAAATTGACGAGCCTGATTGTCTCTGGGAACGTGTACCACCAATTCGTGAGCGAAAAAACATCCCCACACAATGGCTTGAGATTAAAATCCATGAAGGCCGAAACCGTCAAGTTCGCCGTATGACTGCTCATATCGGTTACCCTACATTAAGGTTAATACGCTATAGTATTGGAAGTTACAATTTAGATTCGCACTCTGGTTCACAATTGCAACCAGGTGAATATCAAGTAATTTCACTGACCACTTAACACTGAGAGGTTCTTTATGGCTGAACGTTTTAAACCGAATGTAACCGTTGCTGCTATCGTCGTATGGCAAGATAAGTTTCTTATGGTAGAAGAAGTGATAGATGGTGAGACGGTTTACAACCAGCCTGCAGGTCACCTAGAACCGCATGAAAGCATTATCAATGCTTGCGAAAGAGAAGTTACTGAAGAAACGGGAATTGCAGTAAAATGCCAATCTATCACTGGTATTTATCAATATCAGGCTAAGCCTGAACTACAATTCCTTCGATTTACTTTTCACTGTATTGTCAATCAATACGGTACCACTCTTGAGCCTCCTCAAACTCGCCCACAAGATCCTCAAATTATTGCCGCTCATTGGTTAACTCACGATCAAATAAAAGCACTTGAACCCCAACTGCGCAGCCCGCTTATTTTACAATCTATTGAAGATTACTTTGCTAGCAAAAGCGCCACCTTACGCGTACTTTCGGATCAATTTTTATAAGCTGTGATGAAGGTTTAACATAGCCCTGCTTCCGATACCGTGATAAAATACGGCACCGAAATATTTCGGTGTTGGGGCAACTGCCTCTGTTATTTGATTCAAACTCGGTTTCAGGATTTATGACATCTACAACTCCCTCTTCAAGTGGAAAAAAAGTCATCGTTGGCATGTCTGGCGGTGTGGACTCTTCAGTTTCAGCTTATTTATTAAAACAGCAAGGTTATCAGGTTGAAGGCCTGTTCATGAAGAACTGGGAAGAAGATGATAACGATGAATATTGTGCAGCTGCAGAGGACTTAAAAGATGCTCAAGCTGTATGCGATAAACTAGGGATAACCCTACATACAGTTAATTTCGCAGCTGAATATTGGGACAATGTATTTGAGTATTTCTTAGCGGAGTACAAAGCTGGAAGAACACCTAATCCAGACATTATGTGTAACAAGGAAATCAAATTTAAGGCTTTCTTAGATTTTGCAGATGAAATCCTTGATGCCGACTATATTGCAATGGGGCACTATGTTCGCCGTAGTGATATCGACGGCAAAACCGAAATGTTACGTGGTGTAGATAATAATAAAGACCAAAGTTATTTCTTATATACCCTCAGTCACGATCAAGTAGCTCGTAGCCTATTCCCAGTAGGTGAACTCGAAAAGCCTGAAGTAAGAAAGATTGCCGAAGAGCAAGGCTTAGTTACTGCCAATAAAAAAGACAGCACTGGCATTTGTTTTATTGGCGAACGTAAATTTACTGAATTTCTATCGAATTATTTACCTGCTAAGCCCGGAAAAATTGAAACCACTGATGGTGATATTATTGGTGAACATCAAGGTTTGATGTATCACACTTTAGGCCAACGCAAAGGTTTAGGGATCGGAGGCTTAAAAGACAGCTCAGAAGAGCCATGGTATGTTGTTGACAAAGATTTAGAACGTAACGTGCTTATTGTAGGTCAAGGTGGTAACCACCCTCGCCTAATGTCAGTCGGAATGAAAGTTAACCAACTTCATTGGGTTGATCGCAAAGGGCCTGAAAATGGCTGCAAAATTACGGTAAAAACCCGCTACCGTCAGCAAGATGTTCCTTGCCATATTTCATATATTGACGACCAAAACATTCGTGTCATGTTTGACGAACCTGTTGCGGCAGTTACACCCGGACAATCAGCGGTATTTTATGACGGTGAAGTTTGCCTTGGTGGCGGCATTATTGATGTTTTAATAAAGGACTAGCTAATGGATAAAAAAAGCTCGGAGCAAGCCATCGCTTTTGCTGGAATTCTCTATGCACTCAAGCAAGTTCAAAAAGTCGCTAGAGCGGATGAATATGACACTGATGCTGTTGAGGCGAGTTTAAACACCTTATTAGTTACCAATCCTGATAGTGTTTTAGACATCTATCAAGATCGCGGAGTTGTCATTGATGGCTCTAAAGCCATTATCGAACAATTGGAAAGTGACAAAAAAGATATGGAGCTTACTCGCTATCTTGTTGGTGTTCTATCTTTAGAGCGTAAACTTGCTCGTTCTGGACAAATGGGAATTCTCGCCGAGCGTATTTCTCAAATTAAACGCCAGACTACCCACTTTAATATCAACGACAATCAGGTTATTTCTAATATCGCTAGCATCTACAGCGACTTAATTAGTAACTTGGGACCCAAAATAATGGTAGTCGGCAACCCTAACGTCCTAAAGAAACAAGTTACCCAAGAGCGAGTACGCTCGCTATTGCTCTCAGCAATTAGAAGTGCTGTTTTATGGCGCCAGCTGGGTGGTAAACGCAGAGAGTTGGTTTTCTTCAGAAAACGAATTATCAATGCAGCCAAACATAATTTAAAAAATATATAAAACCCTACAAATTAAAGTTCATTAAGGAGCTTATAATGGAACTTTCCGCACTAACTGCGATCTCTCCGGTAGACGGTCGTTACGGCAGCAAAGCTGCAGAGCTAAGAGAGATTTTCAGCGAGTTCGGTCTTACTAAATACCGAGTACAAGTTGAAATCAACTGGCTAAAGTTACTTTCCAGTTGTGACGGTATTGCAGAAGTCCCTGCTTTCAGCGAACAAGCGATAGCTTTACTTGATAGCATTAAAGATAACTTTAGCGAGCAAGATGCCATGCGCGTTAAAGAAATCGAGCGCACTACCAACCATGATGTAAAAGCAGTTGAATACTTCATCAAAGAAAAAATGGCAGACAATGCTGAATTAGAAGCCATTAATGAGTTTGTTCACTTTGCATGTACTTCAGAAGACATCAACAACCTTTCTCACGGTTTGATGTTAAAAGAAGCACGTGAACTTGTACTTACTCCTTATTGCAACAAAGTTATTAATGCCGTTAAAGCACTTGCCAAAGAGTATCGTAGCGTACCATTAATGTCTCGTACCCATGGCCAGCCTGCTTCGCCTTCAACACTAGGTAAAGAAATCGCAAACGTAGCCGTGCGTCTTGAACGCCAATTAAAGCAAATCGAAGCCGTTGAGCTTATGGGTAAAATCAATGGTGCTGTTGGCAACTACAACGCTCACCTTTCGGCTTACCCTGATGTGAACTGGCATGAGCTATCTGAAACATTCGTAACTAGCCTTGGCTTAACGTGGAATGCTTACACAACTCAGATTGAACCACACGATTACATTGCTGAAATCTTTGATGCTGTTGCTCGTTTCAACACTGTATTGATTGATTTCGACCGTGATATTTGGGGTTACATTGCATTAGGTCACTTTAAGCAAAAAACCATTGCGGGTGAAATTGGTTCTTCAACCATGCCGCACAAAGTTAACCCAATCGACTTTGAAAATTCAGAAGGTAACTTAGGCATTGCTAATGCACTTATGCAACACTTAGCCAGCAAACTACCAGTATCTCGCTGGCAGCGTGACTTAACGGACTCGACTGTACTGCGTAATCTCGGTGTTGGTATGGCTCACTCAGTGATTGCTTATCAAGCAACATTAAAAGGCATCAGCAAGTTACAGGTTAACGAAGATAATACCCGTAACGAGCTAGATCAAAACTGGGAAGTGTTAGCAGAGCCAGTACAAACTGTTATGCGTCGCTATGGTATTGAAAAGCCTTATGAGAAGTTGAAAGAACTGACTCGTGGTAAGCGCATTGATGCTGAGCAGCTCGCTACATTTATAGATGGCTTAGAGCTACCAGAAGATGTAAAAGTCGAGCTGAAGAAAATGACACCTGCTAACTATATCGGTCGTGCAGAAGCATTTGTTGACGAACTGTAACCTAAACAAACTAGGGCTTGTCTCGTTTCATGATAAGCCCTTGAACATTACCTCCAAGATCTTCAATGTCTATTATCGGCATTTGTTCTTCTAATTTTCCAACTCTATTGTCAAGTGAAGTCTCACTGCCATCTGTTTCTGACAAGTTGCAACTTGAACCATATTCAGATACAACAAAAGACGCTAAGCTAGATGTTCGCCTTCGTAAAACTTTAGATGTTTCTGTACCGCTAAATTCAAATTGATATTTTTTTATTAATGTTAAAAGTTCATTGGACTGCTTTGTTGGCTCCCACCCTTTGCCTAGCCCTTTAACTGTTTCGTGAAAACATTCAAACTCACCTGAAAGACCTCGTTCAATTTTAAATCTATTTGGTAAAGAGATACCATCGTCTTCAATTAAAATTGATAGAGTCGTAGATTTATCCAGAGATTGAATTTCCTTATTTCTCTCTTTCAACCAAGTGATCGTTATGCCATCAGGCTGCAAGTACTGATCATTATTCCATGCTAAACAAGGCTGTGCTTCTTTTATCGCCATAAGTAACTCTGTTAATTGCAATTTTGTATAGTAGAGTTTATAAGGCTTTTTCTGGATTTTACCTGAATGAAATCAGGGTTATGCAGGGCTAGATGTTAAATCAGTTGCATTCAACACCCTAGGATCAACTGGGCGCTCTTTGAAATTAGACGCCACTCTGGCTTATAATTTCCCCTAAAATAGTGTTTTTCAAGCTGTTTGTTTACTTCTGATATTGTTCATTTATGTTGTACATTAAGTTTTGTACAAGTACAGAGAGAACTACTTCTTTTTAGAAAGATTTTTTGTAACTATTCAGCCTACTGAACAAAAATATCTGGCAAATGCCCACTGAACAACAAGTTCAGCGCTGTTGAAGCTGTTATATTTTGCTTTCTGCAACTCGAAACGTAACTGCGTATGGCACAGAAGTTTTCAGCACCTTCTATG
>NZ_ML014769.1 GCF_003675895.1 Parashewanella curva | reverse complement strand
TGTTGCTTAACTGAAATAATGGACATCGGCTTCTGAGTAATCTGTTTGTTTTTGGCGAAATAATTTGATCACATATGAAGCCTTTTTTCTATCTTTTTATTATCTTACGCTTAAGATCCTGTCTATGAGTAAGTCATTGAATTTTAATGAATCTGTGTTTTCAGATTCAATTTATAAAATTTTGTAAATTCAATTACTTATAAAAAGTGTCCGAACCATTGTAATAATGCTTCAATTACTTACCGAGTCAGTATCAAAACAGAACCCAATAGCGTTGGTTTGTTTTTTAAAGATACTCAATTTAAGGTGAACTTTGTCATGCTTACAAAGCATGAAGAAGGATTGGGTGATGAGGAATATAATCCACAGTTAGCAGAGAAAATAGGAACAGAGTTTGCCTATAGGTTTGAAGCTGTACTCAACAAGGGTACTGAATTACATGTTATTCCTGCTCGTTTATCGGTTTAACCTTTTATGAGCGCAAAGTCGCTTAACTAAGGTTAATTTACAATTCACTCTTAAGTTAAACTCTATCAAGTATAGTGGTAGGTCGATGTTTTATATTGTTACTACTGAGAGTTTGAATGTCTTCTCCGTCTGCAGCCGCTTATTCTCAGCTTACCTGGTTTTCGTCTCAAGGAGATCAAATGGAAAACCTTTCATATAAGAGTGGTGATTCACGGCGCCTTTCTTCCGAACAAATGATCACAATTCCAGTACCTGAAGGAAAAATCAGCTCCTTAAATGAAGCGGATTGTGATGATTTCCTGAGTGCAAATACGGATAAATTGATCGTAACACTATCAAGCGGTAAGAAAATAGACTTCAAAATTAGAATTGAAACAGAGTCAAATGACATAACCTGTTTTTTTAAAGATACTAAATTTAATGTTCAGTTTTATGTATTGACTGAAAATGAACTCCTTGAGAGTTATGAAAATATTCCAGTACCTTTGCTCAAGAAAATAAAAAAAGGTTTGTCTGATAAATTCACTTACGAACTTAATAAAGGAACTGAATTAAGGCTTAAAATATGGCGAATGAACCATTGTGTATTGACACGGCATAAGAGCTACGAAGTTCCTAATTTAATATCACGAAATCGAAGAGTTTTAATAAAGGTTGTAACTCCCGTTGCTGCTTTAACTTGTCTTATTTGGATAGTTCCTGCCGTGATCATTCTAGGAGTAAAAATCTGTGTTGATTCTGGAATGCCCAGAGATGAATGTGTTTATAGCTGATCAATGTTAAAGCGTTGAGGAAGTAATTTATGGTTTCAAAACTCGCTCAGTATATATTACCTGCAAGTCAGCCTAATGATCCTGTGGTTGCATCCTACAAAGATCGAGTCACTGAAAAAGAAAAATTCATAAAGTTACCCAACGGGAAGTGTAGTGACATTACTGATAAAGAGTGGCGTGAGTTTGCTGATTCTGGTGCTAAAACGTTGACATTAACTTGGTATAGTAAAGCAAAAGAAAAAAAGGCTTCTGTCACTTACAATCTTGGGGTGAGTTGCGTTGAAACCCCTGTTGCTATTTGTTGGACGCACCTCAAAATGTACGCAACCTTTCATGTTACAGAGTCTGCAACTGAGTCTGCTGCGGTTGCAAAAGGATTTAAAGTCGATAACAAGATGTCACAAAGACTCGCTAAACGTTTTAGTTCATTTTTAAATGTGGGTACTACAAACAGAGTGAACATGTGGCGAATTCAGCACCCATCATTAAATTACATTCCTAAAACAGACAAGAATGAACCCATCACCAAACCGAAGGAACTGAAAAAATTGGTGATGCCTTTTTGGCAAAAAGCATTGGCATGGGGAGCTATGATCGGTTTTGGGGTAGGCACATTTTTTTTAGCTCCAGTCATTCTTGCTGTGGGTATTCCTCTTGCTTGTTTAGTCGTCATTACTTGGGTTCCTTGTTGGCTAGTCTATGATATCTATCAAGAATATAAGATCCGCAAACGTTAAAACCATTAAACACTAAACCTGCCAATTTATTGGCTCAAAATTGGCGTCTTTTAGTAGTTTATTGACCTGAGAAAAGTGACCGCAACCAAAAAATCCACGATAGGCTGATAGCGGTGACGGGTGTGGTGCCGTCAAGATTTGATGAACTGGATTAGTGATTAATTTTGACTTTTTAATCGCATGACTTCCCCAAAGTACAAACACAATTTGGTGGAACTGTTCATTGAGTTTCACTAATGCTTTATCAGTAAAAATTTCCCAGCCATGTCCTGCGTGAGCGTGTGCTTTACTTTCCTCAACAGTTAATACGGTATTAAGTAACATAACGCCTTGTTTTGCCCAAGGTCGTAAATCACCATGTTCTGGAATTGTAAAGCCTTCGATATCCGTTGCGAGCTCTTTATAGATGTTCACCAAAGACGGTGGAACTTTTATTCCTTTATTTACCGAAAAACACAAGCCATGTGCTTGGTTAGGTCCATGGTAAGGATCTTGCCCGATACTATTTCGTAATTTTTATTTTGAGTGAGTGAGTGAGTAGTTTTAAATTAGCTATTGTATATAGGCTTCCTGAGAATACATGAAGGAAGATCACGAATCATACTGTTACCTTTTTGTAACTATTAAATACTCGCTGCTTTGTTACCCTCTATTTCATAGTTCGAATTTTATACTGTTACCTCATATTAGTAAAGTTTAATGCTTGCAGATGTGTAATGCTTGGTGCTGTAAACATTTTAGGTTTGAAATTTATGTAGTTTGAGTAATGTAGGATGTTTTGATTAACATTAACGTCTGATACTATCTTATTAGAATTTAGGTTATATATTTTAGGTAGTTATTGATGCCATTTATTGGAAAAGACAAGAGCACTGGAGATAGAATTAATATTCTTCATTTAGAAGACCCACGAAGAGAACTAACTAAAGATCAGGTGGTATGCCCATATTGCGGATCAGATATGTTTATAAGAGGACATCTTAGGTCAAAACCAACAATACACTTTGTTCATAAGGATATATGCCCAAGTTCATATAAATCTCACCCTGAATCTCCCGAACATCTCTATTTTAAAGAATATTTGGCGAAAAATTTAGTAACTGAATTTTCAGAGTATTCAGAAGCACATGTAGAACTTGAGTTCCCTTTGGATAGCTTAAAACGAATCATTGATGTGGCTTTTAAATTTCCTAATGGTTGGATTGTCGCACATGAAGTCCAGTTATCAAGTATTACTCCATTTGAATTAGAAGAAAGAACTAGAGATTATAAAGATGAAGGAATTGACGTTGTTTGGTGGCTTGGCAAAGATGCAAATACAATTTCCAATCGAGATTGGTGTCACGAAAATTTATCGGAATGTTTCGTCATTGATTACGAAATCCTACAAGAACAAACTTTGTTATAGATCAAGTACATCTAATAGGCCAGTTACACACTATTTTGAAGGTAGATATAGAACTATTAATTCTACGTCTATGTTTTTTATGGAAAGAAGAACAAGTGAAGGTAATTATTATGAATTAATAGAATTAAATAAGGTTGAGCCTGATTTACACAAATTACTTTTTGTTACCTTGTATATATACGGACAAAAAAGAGCACTTCCAATAAAAACACTTTTAAGAGGTATCGGTAAAAAAGATTCTATAAATCATCCTAGGGTTGCTGCAATTTTGGGTGATTGGGAAAAAAAGGGCTTTGTAATTAAATTCAAAACCACAAAAAAAGATCGGGAATATCAATTACCAGAAAATATAATTAATAATCCAGCATTAACAGGGTTAAGTTGGAATGGTTCAGCAAAAAGGCGTACAGGTAGCTCGCTTTCTAATGTCTCTTTATCAAAACGACAATTGATATGTACTCGATTAAGAGTTAAAAAGTGATGAGTTTAAGGATTTAGTCTAATAAACTTAAAAGTTCTTGACTGGAATAAAGTTCTCCTACTCTTGGATCTTTTTTCATATACTCTAGATATAGTTGAGCCTTTGAAATGTAGTGCTGATAAGTAGTAACAATGCTTTCATGACCAATTTGGTTCATTAATGCTTGCTCTACTGCCGAATTGTATGCTAACTCACCATTAGTATTTTTTAGGTGTATTACCATGAACATCGTTGCGTACCAATGCCGAGAATCATAAAACTCAAAATTGAAATCAAGTTTTTTATTAACAGAATAACTTCTATCTGAAATCATTTTTGAAGTAACGGGTGTTCCAGTTTTATTTAACCATAAAATATTTAAAGGACATTCTTTATTATACTTTTTACGATATAATTTTCTTCTTTTAATCAAATGTGGTTGGTATAAAGAGTATAATGAAGCAAATTCAGAACAATTAATTTTTACCTTTCTTAATTTATTTCCCTTTCCTTCAACATTGAAAATGAAATTAGTCTCGTTATGGTAAATTTTCTCCATATTTTGCCAACTAGAAATATGTGAATTTAAACCAGTACCATGATAAGGGAACTGAACTACTTCAGATGGGCGTAGCCCTGTGAATGAACAAAACTTAAATAATAGAGGGTATACATGATCATTATATAAACTTAAAGCTTTTTTAATTTCTTCTATAGATAATATGTTTTTTTCAGAAGTGTTGGTTTGAACTCTACGTGATAAGGCTTTTATTGTCTTGTTTTCTTTAATGTTTTTCTGGTGCTTATGTGTGTAAGATAATAAATCATTTTCACTTTTAAAATTTGCAATCCATTTTTTCGATGTAACATTGATTGGTGAGTGATATCCATTGTTTTTTAACCAATAATAGAAGTCATGAACTAAGCAAGCATCATTATAAATTGTTTTTTCACTAGGTCTTTTTAAATCATTTAAATTTCTATTATATATCCTTTTGATTTGCCATTCTTTAAGTTTGCTTTCAGTACCTAATAAAAATATTTCTGGTATGAGATTATCTTTATTTGTTGACTCAACTAAGAAAGTAAAAAAGTTTTGTAGTACTCTACTATATCTTGAAGATGTATTTTTTGATGATGAGCACTTTTCTGAAAGATAAATGTTAACATGAGATAGTAAAAATATTTCTTCATCATCAATATAAAGAATATGATGAGAGCATAGTAAACCTGTTAAACTATGCTTGTACTTTATGTATTCCCTTTTGATAATCATATTTTATTCCAATCAATAGGAGCTTTATTTTTTGATATTAAATATTCATTAGTATCATAAAAACAATTTGAACCAGAAAAAGCTATATATCCAACACCACTTCTTTTACAACTCATAGTTGTTGGGTGAGAAGTTTTAATCACTTTATGTTTTTTTTGATCAACTTTGTCAGTGAATTCATGTGCTTTTTTACCCCATGACAAGAAAACAACAGACTCTTTATTGTCATTTATGTATTTAATAACTTTGTTAGTAAAATTTTTCCATAGTCTTAAATGGTGTTCTTTTTTATTTAAATTTATTGTCAATGCTGAATTTAAAAGAAATACACCTTGTGTAGCCCAACATTCTAATTTACGATTGACAGGTAAATCAACTTGAAAAGATCGGTTTATTTCATCGTATATATTTTTTAATGAAGGTGGTGTTCTACCTTTTGCTGTATTAACACTGAACGATAAACCATGTGCAAACCCTTTTGTTGGATATGGATCTTGACCTAATATTACAACCGAAATACTTTCAAATGAGGTATAGGTAAATGCGTTGAATACGTCTTCTGAGCTTGGATATATTGTGTCATTATTAGCTCTTTCAAGTTCAATTTGTTTTAGTACCAATTTCATTTCTTTTGTATTTAGTTCATTTTTTAAAAAATCATCCCAACTATATGTCATATTTTGCTCAGCTTATGAAGTTATTTAAGTAATTTATGTTAAATCTATCATGATTATATTTAATATCAATAAGTTTATATTTTATTCACTTTTTATATATATTATATTAAATTGTCATATTAAATAATCTGGTTGACTTTTACAATTGTGATAGTGTCGAAACCATCAGAAATAACAGGTGTTTGAAAGTTTCTATCTATGATGGATAAATATTTATCAGGGATTAACTCACTTATTTTTTCATTGTTTCGATACAGTGTTTGATTGGATTGAGAAGACTCTGCAACGATTGCAATAATAGGTGTTTTTAATTTAAATAATTCAGATAAAAATTCATTTCGTTTAGTTCTTTGAGGGATCGGGATTGAAATAAATAAATATTTACCTTTGGGAAGAAATATTTTCTTTTTAATGCTTGTATCATTAACGTTATACCTTTCATGCATAATGACTATAGCGTTAACTTCTTCATTAGTTGCCCTTTGTATAGCGTCTTCAACTAATTGTTCTACAGCAAAGCTTAATCTATTTAAGTAATCTTTTATTTCATTGTTCTTTTTATATTGTGTCATTGCTGAAGTAATATTAGGTTTCATGTTAATGAATTCTACAATTCCAGAGGAAGAGTTTTTTAATTGTTCGTTTTCATATTTAAGTTTGATGTTATCTTCTCTTTCGACTCCTAAAGACGCTTCTAAATGCTTAATGTCTTTTATTTTTTCATTCAGTTGTTTACTTGTATTTACTAAGTTAATACTTTCCTTTTCTGCATTATGTATCGAAATATCTTTTTTCATAAGAAGTGTGAAGGTTTTATTTTTAAATTCCTCTTTGTAACTGTCTATTGAGTTCTTTAATTTATCGAGTTGTTCACTTTTTTGATTATATTTTATGTATAATTCTTGATTGGAAATTTCTTGCTCAAAAAGTTGTTCATCCACATCTTCATATCCCTTAATAGCATTAAGCATGTCTGGATAAGATTTGTATAGGGTTTTTCTTGATATTCCTACTTTTTTACAAACATGAGTGACAGTTAATTTGTTCACTTTGTTGATTCTCGACATAATTATTACATGAGCAATTTTTTTTCTAATATCATCTGAACTCATATAATTCTCCTGCTGTTTTTTGATGTTTTAACAAAATTATTAGGATTATTTTTTTCTTTTTCTATGTTTATTATTTCATTTTCTAAAAAAGTAATTGTTCTTTGAAACTCTTTTTTTACTTTGGGGTTCAAATTCTTTATTTTTAAATTGTTTTTATAAAACGATATATCACGCTTAAGTGTGGGAATTGCTGTTGATGTTAATATTCTTTTTTCACAGTTTATCCAGTCACATAATTGTGGGTCTGGTTGGGAGTACTCGCCATTATCAAGAATACGCATACATGGAGTTTGTTGTTCTTTACTTAATTCGGTTACAATGCAATATCCACCTATTGGTATTCTGTTTAAAAATATTGACTCACCAGACTCAATTATAGTTTTAATATATTCTTCTACAGTGGTATAAACTATGTTTGCTTTAAAAATTTCTGGTTTCTTTTTTATTATTTCTGAAAGAGTATCACCTGCTTTACCACTATATGTCTTGTTAAATATTGATTGCAGTAAATCTGTTAGCTCTGAAGTATATTGGTATTCAAATAAGTGTATGACTTCATCTACAAGTTCATAATTTCGTAAAATGTATTTTAAAGTCATCTTGTAGGATTTATGACCTAGTAAGTGTCTTACTAATTCAATGTTTTTTTCACTTCTACTTATTAATAACCAAGCTATAGTTTTTCTTAATCTGTGAACGTGTAGGTTTTTTACGTTGCAACTTTCTCCATAGTACCTGACTATTTCCATGATACTTGTTCGTGTTTTAATTCCATGATGGCTTTTACGTGCATTAGTATTTTTATTAGACGTTACTGCAAACAAGTATTCATTTTCTTTTTTTTCTTTAAGTTTTAATTTAAATATTTTTTTTATGATTTCCAGTGAATCAAAAACCGACTTTACAACAGGGACTCGTTCTCTATCACCTTTAATTGGGTTTACGCTTGTCTTCTTTCTTGTAAACTCTAGCAGATAATTATCATCTTCGAGTTTAATGCAGGAGTTGTATTTTAGAGTTTGTAATTCACTTACTCTCATTCCTGTTAATAAGCAAATATTACATATACACGCACCGATCACTTTGTCTCTTAATTCTATAGTAAATTCCTTAATTTTTATAGCACCTGTTTCATCTTTATTAAACTCAAATATTACTTTTTCATTTATATCTTTTATAGGAGGTATTTTATTAAGCCATTCATAATGTTTTGAATTAGTTTTTATTTTGTACTTGTTTAACAATTTAGCCTTTTCAAGTTTCTCGTACAATATTAAAAATTTTCTTCCTATACCACCACTAATAGTAAATATGTTTTTTGTTATTTTTTCTAATTCATTTTCACTTAATGGTGTATATGTTTTTAAATGTATAAGCTCGTGCTCTTTTAAATTATTTTTTATGCCGTTATAGTTGTAATTGGTAATGCTTAAAGGTAACTGGTATCTCTTAGGTATTAAGTTTAGTTTTGAAAGTGAAATGTAAAATTGTAGACCTTTATAAAATTCTGAATAGTGTGATTTTACTTCGCTTTTTTTGGCTTCATTGAAAGCCTCTAAAACTTGGCTTAAAATAAGGTTATTACAATATTTAGATGGTTCATATAAGGCGTTATCAATGAACAAGTATTTGATCATGGTTCTTATATGTGAGTGCTTTGCTTGTGTTGTGTGATAACTATTTATTGTTCCATGTAAATCATTATGAGGTATGGAGAAATATCCTAATAGTTTAAATAGGAATGTAAGTTTCTTGTTTATATTTTGATAATCATGAACACCTTTTGGTAAAGAATGAAGTTTAAAGGTAAGTCCTACTCTATCTGTTTTTGTGAATAACTCCCATACTTCATCAGAAAATTTGTTTGTTGATGTAATATAGCAATTAGATATTTCTTGATCAGTTAAATCGTATAAGGAGTTGATTACATTAATACTGTTAACATTCTGATTTTCATCAAGTTCATTTAGTGCATCTATAAGTAATGATTTATCATCAAAGTCTAACTCTTGTAATAATAGATCTATGTTACTCATGTTGTTCTCCAAAAGCTATATTTGGCATGGCTGGTAGTAATGGGTAATTTTCCATTTGAAAAATTTCAGCCTCTTCTATATCATTTTTATCCTCCCAGTTTTCTAATACATATTGAATTGCCGAAAGTTCGTCAGAATACAATTCTTCGAATATTAATTTAGATAATATTGACTCTTGTTCAAGAATATATTGTCTTCGATCAATTATATATGGTAGTGAGTTTCTAGTAACTAACGATTGTGGGCATAATAAGCACTTCGTTATGAATTTACATGGTTTATCTTCTCTAACATAAAGTTCATGTTGATAAAATTGAGGATTGGATGAGTCTTTGCAAATACAGATAAGCCTTTCATTTTTATCATCTACAAAAATATTTCCATATTTAAATTTGGATTCTGCATTTCTATCTCTATCTCCAATTCTATTTGGTATTAGCGTTCCCCTAAACTGTCCTGTTTTTAAATCGGATTCGATCAAGGTCATTTCATTTATTAAATTGTTTAACCTTCTTTTAATCGCTGTCGGACTGTTATCGTAGTGTTCGTCTGTTATATCATAGCTGCTATGCCCCATAAGGATTGACATCATTTCTTTACCTATTCCAGTATCTTGCTTTATCATTTTCCAAGTTGTTCTTAGTCTACTGGTGAGTTTTTCCGATGAGTCTATTCTGCCGTTTTCATCGTTTAGTTCATTTTTATTTAAAAAGTGTTTCATGGCTATGCTATATATTTTTTTGTTATTCAGATCTACTAAAATATTATCACTTTTTTTATTCCCCCACCTGTATTCGTTTTTTAGACATAAGAATGCAATATCTTTATTTTGATTTGATTCTTTAATTTCTTTGTAATACTGTGATTCTCTCAATGGGTTTGTAATATCAATCAATAATTTAAATAAGTTGTATGCGGAATATTTTTCTTTTTTATTTGAACAAAAGTATATAGGTTTTGATTGTGAATAAGGAAGATTTATATCTTGTTGCCCACGAATTTTGTATGATTTAATTAATACGGAGTTGTTTTCATTTAAATCACTTAAAGCATGAGTGTAATCATTTATGTTTATGTTAAAAACTGTTTCCTTGTTCCATCCAGTTTGCAGCATTATCATTAAGAGTATTGCAACCATATCTTCTGCGTTAGGGTAAAGCAATTCTATTATTTCCCACCAAGAGTTAATATCATTACCGCAAAAGTTATATTTTTTTGTTTCACAACTATGATGTACATATTCCTTGTATCTGAAATATTCAAATTCATTCTTAACATCTTTAAATGATTTTGCTCCATTAGAAGTCTGTGAACCACAGTATTTGGTTCTTAATTCATCTATATTAGTATTTAAAGGGTAGTTTGGATATAAGTTAACTAAAGTTGTGACTACATCTTCAAGTTTTAAATTATAGCTAGTTATAGGTGTTCCCTTGGGGTGTCTACCTGTATCTGCCAGTTTGCTCCATTTATTTTTGTTGTATGCTACCACGAACTCTGATACCTTCATTTTTGCTACGTTCGCATCTTCACATTTTCTAATTTTTGGTAGAAGGTTTTGAGTGTGTCTATTGTTTTCTTCTTTGTAGTGATATTTATATAGGAAGCATATATTTTTTAGGCTATAGTCCTTAGAAGATTCAAGCTTTATTTCTTCTATGTTTAATATTTTTCCATTTTTTATCAATTTGTTTTTTAAATTCTTTTTCTCAATTATATTGTCAATCCTTTTAGTTAAGATTGAAAATAAATTATTTAATGTTTTTTTTGGTAATGGATCTGTAGGTTTTGCTGGAATCGATCTAGCTATTGGGAATGCTAGATTTTTACTGTGCTTTATATTTTTTTCTTTTATATAATCTAGAATTGCTTTTCTTGATATTTTATATTTGTTGAATGCAGGTCTAATATCATAATTTAGTTTTAGATAATGGTAAAATCCATGTGTAAGTTCAATGTCAAAGTCTTCAATTGAGTTATACTTTTTTGATTCAGATAATATGCTTTGTGAAAAGCAGAATTGAATAAGAATGTTAAAAGCACTATTAAGGTGTGAAGCTGAAGAGTTGGTGCGATATGGAATATAAGCTTGTGCAGCCTCTATCAATGATGCTGTAAGTTGGGGCAGTACCTTAGCTGCTGCTGATTTATGAAAGGTGATTGTGTTTAATGTACCTTCTTTAGACTTTATTTTCATTCAGTTTCCTCATTCGTTACCCAATTATTATCAAAAAATACTCTAACAAGCAATAAGATAGAGATTAATTCTAACTATGTTGGTAACAACTTTTTGTTATGAGGAATAACTAAATTGGAAACATATTATTAAAAAACGAAATAACCAATGATCACCACTTTTGTCTGGCTTAATGGTGTCAATTTAAACGCACTAAAGACTTCATCCTGCGGTGGATAAATCACCTTTCCTGCTTGAGCTTCGGTTTCTAAAAAGCCCATTAACTCAGAGTAATACTGTTGTTGAGATTCAGACTCAATAAAAGCTTGCCATTGATTCGGCATAATTTAAAACTCCAAAGTGAAAATAACACGCAATGCTAAGGCTATAAGGATAATGCCAGACAGCTTGTCGATCATAGCTGAATTATTTCTTAATTTAGGCAAAATAGCAGAATGAGAAAGCACTAAGGCAATCAAGGTATACCATAATCCATCAACTACCAGAGGTGTCAGCACAATAATTGCTTGTGAAGTATGAGCATTCGCATCTTGCACGAATTGGCTGAACAAAGCCAAAAAGAACAATAAAATCTTTGGGTTAAATAGCGAAATCGCTAAGCCATCTCTAGCGGCTTGGGTTAAACTTGATTGCTCCCCTCCAGCTAATTTGTCATTCATTCCGCCTTTTGAATGTAAAGCCTTATATCCCAGCCAAGCTAAGTAAATCGCTCCTAATACAGCAATGGAATTAAATAAAAGTGGAGAGTGTTTTAGAACGATGGCTAATCCTAAAACAGTAATTAGCGCATAAAAGCCAATACCCAAAGAATGTGCCCATGCACAAACAATACCGTGTAGACGGCTACTGCTTACAGTGTGGCGAATAACCATAGCAAGTGAAGGACCTGGGGACATAGCACCCAAGCAACAAATAGCCAAAAGGCCAAACCAAGTCGTGAGTGTCAAAGAAAACTCCGGATATTATTAAATGAACTGCAATATACCATAAACACGAGTAACGCTGATTAATTGTAAGGTATAACAATTCAAGCTATTGCTTTTCAGTACATTCTAATAGATTTAAAGAATAGTGATTTATCTAAGGAATGAAGGATGAGTTATGCTCTTACACTTCCATTTAATCAATCGGATTATCAATTTCTGTCACAGCAGATTGATTCTCAAATAGACAGAGCCGGTTTCAATTCCAAAAAAGAAAAACTATATCCTGTTTATATCCATTTTAGATGCATGGATGGTGAAGAGACCGTTGAGTTCAAAGTCAAAGCACACGTAAGGTACAAGGCTTATGAGGCTGTTCCCTTTGTTACTCACAAGCCTTTTGACTCTAAAATAAAAAAGCGAAACTACTTATGTAAAAAAATAGGTTCCTTCACCAATTGGTATTTGTTCTTCTTCGATAATTTAAGTGCAACTGGCAGTCGAAAATTAATCTGTCAAGCATTAGAGAGAGGTCTGAATATAGACAGAGTTGATGCGTGGGGAAACAGTGCCATAGTACACGCCATCAGCCATGACAAAATACTCTGTGTCAAATACATCATAGAAAAAGGGGCGGATCTTACTCATAAGTACGGAGCGGGTCATACTCTTTTACAAGTTGCCATTATCAAAGACTCTAAAAAGAGTATTAAATTATTATTATCTAGAGACGATATCGATGTGAATCAAACGGGTGCTCACAGCATGACCGCTTTGCATCATGCTTCTAAAAGAGGAAACTATAAGTTAGTTTCTGAGTTAGTTGAGAGAGGGGCTGATGTTCATGCATTAGATGACTCAAATAGAACACCACTACTTTATGCGGCAGGTATCGGATGTACAACATGTATACACTTATTGCTTAATAGTGGCGCGAATATAAACCATACCGATAAACAAGGTAAGTCTCCTCTGATGGTAGCAGCATTGAATGGTTATTATTTGTGTATTGACTTTTTAATTGAACACGGTGCAGAAATCACGGCTCGAACGCACAGTGGGCAAACGGCCTTAATGCTGGCGGTAGAAAGTGAAAATGCTGGATGCGTTATGTTACTCAATCAGCATGGATTGGCAGTGAATGACTCTGATAAATTCAATAATACACCTCTAATGACTGCGACTCGCTTAGAGAGTTATTCGTGCGTTACCACACTACTTAAACTAGGTGCAGAACCTAACTATTCCTTATTTCCTAATAAAAGCTTACAAGTTTCGACTCCATTACATATAGCAGCAGAAAAAGGGAATTTAAATTGTATAGGGGCACTAATGTGCTATAAAGCCAGTACTAGCGTTGTTGACCAAAATGGTAAAGCGCCTCTGCATATTCTTGCTGAAAAAGGCAATACAAAGGGGATAAAGTCGTTAATGTCCCATGAAGCCACTATAAACTTAGAACAAGTTGATGGTGATGGAAATTCGGCTTTAATACTTGCTGCAAAAAATGGTCATCAAGGAACTATAGAATACCTAGAGCAAATGGGAGCGGATGTGACTGTAAAAGATAAACTTGGTCATGATCTTAAGTATATAAAGAGTCAAAATAATATTGATGGAATGCAAGCAAAAGCAACACAGAATTCAAGGCGACGAAGACGTGGATATTGAACTTCCTGTCTAATGTTAATATTTGCGATGATAAGCATAGACTGTCATAAGTCTTATTAAGGGTTAAATGAGATAAAAGGCTGATGGGTGAATCATCAGCCCTAAAATAATTATTTATAAAAGCTCCTTAAATCATCGGAAAGTTGTTTAAGGGATTTATCCTCAACATACATCATGTGTCCCGCTGGATAATATTTCATATCGACTCGGCTAGCATCAAAACCATTGTCGGCGATGGTGTTTTCGGTTGCAAAGAAAGGCGTAGCCATATCAAAATAACCATTAGCAACAAATATCTTGAAGTCACGGTTTTCACGTTGAGCTTTACTTAAGTAAGGCGCTACGTTAACAAAATGCAAACGATTACCACTCATACGCCAATCCCAACCCGCGAATACTTTTCCTGATAACACTTGAAATTGTCTATCTAGCTTCACTTTCAAATCGTTAGTTAAATAGTGGTTAATGGCAGCTGTATAAGCGCCGTCAATACCATAACCTGATGGGTCTGCATCGATACGTTCGCCGCCAGAGTCATAGTCTTTACCAATATAACGGCTATCTAAACGCCCGACAGTTTTGTGTTGATTTCTTAGTAACTCTTTTTGGAAACGATGAGCACTGACTCTTAGGTTTACAGCATCTAAATAACTTGGTTTTAGACCGGTAAAGCGAGCTAGTTCTTTAATGGTCTGCTGACGCTTATCGTCAGATAAACGGCTACCTTGTAGCAATGCTAGGGCATAATCATTAAGTGCAAATTGACGAGAGGCTTCTACAAACCTTTCAAGACCTAGTGCTTTATCGGCTTGTGATACTTTACCGTGATAATATGCCGTTGCTGCCATGGTTGGTAAGAAACCAATATAAGGCTGGTTATTGCCCGGCTGATAACGTGCATGGGTTAAGTCTAAAATAGAAGAAATCAGCATAACGCCATTAAGAGATACGTCAGTCCAACTACCTTGCAGCTCATTTGTTACCGCTGCGGCTCGCACAGTGCCATAGCTTTCACCAGCTAAATATTTTGGAGAATTCCAACGGTTTTGCTTAGTTAGCCACTGGCGAATAAATTGGGCAATAGATTTTGCATCTTGTTTTACGCCCCAAAAATCCTTGTCTTTGGCTTTGCCCACAGCATGACTAACACCAGTTCCCACAGGATCGATAAATACTAAGTCAGTGACATCTAAAAGAGAGAATTGATTGTCCACTAACTGATAAGGTGCGGCACCATCATCTTTTGCATTAGTTGGAACAACCACTCTTTTGGGGCCATAAATACCAAGGTGTAACCAAATGGAAGCTGAGCCGGGGCCACCATTGAACACAAAAGTTACTGGCCTTGGCTTGTCACTATCAGAATTCGTACGCAGATATGTGCTTGAAAAGATATTGGCCGTAGCTTCACCTTTTTCATTTTTTAATAAAGTTCCGCCAGCAATGGCATTATAGCGCACTGTTTCCCCACTAATTTCAACTTTATGATTAGTCGTTGAAACTTTTGGTTTAGCTATAGGTTCAGTTGGGTTTTTAGCTGCTAACGCATTTGGGGTTATGAACAATAATGAAACGGCAAGTAGTAATGCTTGACGACTCAAATCTTTTCCTAAAGACATAATGATCTCCTATTTATTGCTGTTAGCTTACTGAACTGGCAATAAAAATAAAAAGACTTTTTGTAAGCAAAGGTGTTATTAAAAATACCTCTAACCTTTTGCTTCAACTATGCTTTTTATATTGAAACAGCAGTGAGAAAGAGTATGGCTAGTTCAGCTGTATCGACACAAAAAAACAAAGTAGTCGAAATTAACGTCAATCAGTATGCATCTACATCAGAGCTAACAAAGCTTGCTAATGGTATTGAGAGAGCAGACTCATCATTTACAGTTCGATTTGTTGAACCAACAACAGCACTATCGATAGAGTATCTAGTGTCCTCATCTTATAGAGCATTCACGTACAGCTGTGATGTTTCGTCAGGTTTTAAAGCGTTTTTCTCTCAAACCGTAGAAGCAGTCAGTTTGAGAAGCGCTCGCGACACTTCTGAACAATCCAATGATATTCCTATGCAAGACTTATCAGATAAACAGCGCTTTTTAGATAAGTGGAACGATAAAAAAACGGTTAAAACAGCATTAAACAAAATGGTGTCAGAGCTGAATAACGAGGGGCGACATGGGGATTTGTGGGCGGCAGCTAGTAGCGGTGATAGAAATACTTTGGAACAACAGTTAAAAGCAGGTGTAAGCGTTGATAAACGTGATCAATATTCAGGGGATACCGCTTTGATGATGGCGGTTAAGAACAAGCGGTATGACTGTGTGCGCTTATTGCTAGATTATGATGCTTCAACGCGCTGCTCTAATGCTGTACACATTACGCCTATTGCCTATGCTATTCAGCATTTCGATGAGGATATGCTTGAGCTATTGTTAAACAAACAAGGCTCAACAAGAGTGACTCATTACCATGGGGATTATGTTTTTTTCAGTGTCTGTCGCATGCAATCAGAAAAAATGATGGAAAGCTTTTTATCCAGAGATAAGGAATTACTCAATTTTATTAGTCATCAGGGGGAAACGGCACTAATGCTTGCGTGCAACAACGGATATTCGAAGACGGTACAAACCTTGCTCAAGCATAATGCTGATGTCAATAAGGGAGGCCCCAATGGTGACTTGCCTTTGCATACTGCTGTAAGGCGAGGCGATAAAGGGATAGTAGAGGCTCTTATGGATGCTGGAGCTGATGCACAATTGAGAGATTCTTTCGGAAAAACAGCTCTTGAAATAGCGAGAGAATATAAATATATCGATGATAGAGCATCACTTGTAGCTTTAGTTAGCAATATCACTGTTCCTGATGAGGTTGTTGATGAATGGGAATACGTGCAGCAAGAATCACAGGAAGAGAGACACGAAGAAGATTATAAATCAGCAAAAAATAATGAACTGACCGTTGTAGGAACTGTAATAAATTATGTGAAGAAAAAGTTTCTTTAGCTAGGGCGTGTTGATCTTTCAGGATTAAACTTCGTGCTATTTGAGCGCTTTTTGTTCAAGGCGTGAGCAGTGAAGCTTAGCCATCTAAGTAAACTGGTCACAACACAGAACAGGAAGTGCTCAAAAGCATCGAAGACAGCGTAAATTGGTCACTTCTGCTGCGTTACCGTTTGTTTATGTGGAAACGAAGTAACGACAGGTTTGTATGTCGGTAATAACCACACTGCACAAACTCTGCCTTGCATAAGATAACCAATTTATCGCTGCAAAAATAATCACGAAAGATCAACACGCCCTAATATCTAAACAGAGTGTTTTATTGATTACCTATAAGGATTTAAGACTTGCGTTATATCACGCATAAGTTATCCATCAAAATGCAGCATTAAAAGTCTATTTTCAGTATATAATGCCACCCTAAAGCTCTTACTGATAAATTTACCATGAATAACAATGATATTTTGCGCCGACTGCGTTTCGTTTTAGATTACGATGATGCCAAGATGCTCTCTATGTTCTCTCACACTGGCCAAACCCTAACCAATGTCGAACTTCATCATCTACTAAGAAAAGAAGATGATAAACAGTTCGTTCCATGTATTGATAAAGTGTTATGTCGATTCTTAGATGGGCTTATTATTGAGAAACGGGGTTTACGTGAAGGAAGCGAGCTGCCTAAGCCAACCAAATTGAATAATAATCAAATTTTTAAAAAGTTGAGAGTCGCTTTTGAGCTAAAAGAGCAAGATATCATTAATGTCCTAGCTCTGGCAGATTTACGAATGTCAAAGTCAGAGCTTGGTGCGATTTTTCGTAATCCTGAGCATAAAAATTTCAAACCTTGTGGTGATCAAATGTTACGTAATTTCATCAAAGGGTTATCATTAAAGTATCAAGGGAAGTAACTTCCCATTCATTACAACCAATGTTAAAGGTCTATTAGATGGGTGATAAAAAACGTCCGCTGTATCTTCCCTACGCTGGTCCAGCAATTCTAGAAGCGCCATTGATCAACAAAGGCACCGCGTTTACTGAAGAAGAACGCATTTTCTTTAATCTTGAAGGGTTATTGCCTCAGGTTATCGAAACAATCGAAGAGCAGGCATCACGAGCTTATGCACAATATAGTCGCTTTGATAGTGATGTAAACAAGCATATTTTCTTGAGAAATATTCAAGATACCAATGAAACTCTGTTTTATCGTTTGGTGCAGAATCACATTACAGAGATGATGCCAATCATCTACACGCCAACGGTAGGTTCAGCTTGTGAGCAATTCTCTAAGAATTACCGCCGAAATCGTGGGTTATTTATTTCTTACCCAAATCGTGAGCGCATCAGTGATATTCTTAACAACTCCACACGCCATAAAGTTAAGGTGATTGTGATCACTGATGGTGAACGTATTCTTGGTTTGGGAGATCAAGGTATTGGTGGTATGGGTATCCCAATCGGTAAGCTCGCTCTCTACACTAGCTGTGGTGGTATATCTCCAGCACACACCTTACCGATTACCTTAGATGTTGGCACCGATAATCAACAGTTATTGGATGACCCTATGTATATGGGATGGCGTCATCCACGTATTGCTGGTGATGAGTACGCTGAATTTATTGAAGACTTTATGTCGGCGGTTAAAGAGCGTTGGCCAGAAGCTCTAATCCAATTTGAAGATTTCGCACAAAAGAATGCGATGCCACTTCTGGAGCGTTATAAAGATAAATACTGCTGCTTTAACGATGATATTCAAGGTACAGCAGCCGTTACAGTTGGCTCTTTATTAGCAGCCTGTAAAGCAGCAGGTACTAAGCTAAGTGAGCAGCGTATTACTTTTGTTGGTGCAGGTAGTGCTGGTTGTGGAATTGCTGAAGCCATTGTGGCACAAATGGAATCTGAAGGTATTTCAGAGTCAGAAGCACGCTCACGAGTATTTATGGTTGATCGCTGGGGACTACTTTTAGACAGTATGCCTAATTTATTGCCTTTCCAGCAAAAACTAGCTCAGCACACCGGAATTACGAAAGATTGGAATGGTGCTGGTGAAAATGTCTCTCTTATCGATGTGATCACGCATGCTAAACCGACAGTATTGATTGGAGTGTCAGGTGCGCCAGGGCTATTCACTGAAGACGTGATCAAAACCATGCATCAGCATTGTGAACGCCCGATTGTATTCCCACTTTCCAATCCGACAAGTCGTGTTGAAGCCACACCTCAAAATATCTTGAAATGGACAAATGGCCAAGCGTTAGTGGCAACGGGTAGCCCATTTAAACCGGTTGTGTTAGGTGATAAAACTTTTGAAATTGCTCAGTGTAACAACAGTTATATTTTCCCAGGGATTGGACTTGGGGTGATTGCAGTTAAATCTAAGCGTGTCACTGACGCAATGCTAATGGCTTCAAGTCGTGCTTTAGCAGAGTGTTCTCCTTTAGCACAAGAAGGTGAAGGGCAATTATTGCCTTCATTGGAAAAAATCCATGAAGTGAGTAAAAAAATTGCTTTCGCTGTTGCTAAAGCAGCCATTGAAGATGGCGTGGCTCGCCCAATTACAGATGAGCACATCCTTAGAAGTATTGAAAAGAGTTTTTGGCAGCCGGAATATCGTAGCTATAAACGTACTTCTTTCTAAGTCTTCATCTTATAATCGGTAAAGATAGTTTATAGAGCATCACTAAGGTGCTCTATATTTTTCATTCTCTAATGAGTTCAATCACAATACAAGCCAATACAAAGCAAACATAATACACTAAAATGCTAAAAATATTTTGTTGTATCAAATTTGTTTTAATGCGTAATCGAATCAGTTTTTCGTCTTCAATTTCTTCTTTTATTATCTCTTTAACTTCTTCTTGTATTAGTTTGGCTAGTTCTACTTTGCTTATTTCAGCGATTATTTCTTCTTGAAGGGTATCTTTAGTTTCTTCATTTATTGTTTCTTCGAGTAACTCATCGACAGCTTCAGTTAATTCTTTTGAGCGAGCATATAGTGGAGTATGCTGGTGGTATTCTGGCTTGGGTTTGATTACTGGAATTATTGCTGTGCATATTGTGTTTTGTGGTGATTCAGAAAAGCATATAGGAGTTAGGTTGTTAGCTTTTTTTAGATTCTCGACATAACAACCAAAGGTTAGTTTTGCTCTTCGTGAAACTTCAGCAACTTCAAGATCATTTTCTTCATCAATAGGAATATCTCTTTGGCTGGTCTTACCTTGATTTTTAAAAAATTGTTTAAGGGATTTCCGAACTTTTTTTTCGTTTAAGGTTGAGAATACAGCAATCTTATCAATGCCAGATACAGCCGATTTTGGCTGAAATTTTAAGTTGAGTAATGGAGATATAGATAAAGATACAAGGTCCCCCTCGATTTGAATCACTGTGTATTTGTTTCCTTCGAAGATGAAAGAAATCACTTTTGATGTAATATCTCTTTCTACAGTAGCTTGATAAGCTTGGATATATCTTCGCTGTATTGGATTAAGCTGAAGCCAAGGGGACATGTTTAAGTCGCATTTTGGAGTTGTTAAGCTGTAGTGGGGACAGTGTAAATACAGTGGTATAATATCTCCTAATTACAATTTATTAATTTTTTGAAATGCTCAATTCTTCTCAGCTTAAAATATTAGCCGATAATATAAAATCTTGGGCTAAAGAGATAGGCTTTGCTCATGTTGGCATTTGTGATACCGATTTAGCAGATGAAGAGCCAAAGCTGCAAGAGTGGTTAGATAAAGGCTACCACGGTGAAATGCACTACATGGCGAATCATGGCATGATGCGGGCAAGACCTCACGAGCTACAGCCGGGTTGCCTAAGAGTGATCAGTGTCAGAATGGATTATCTGCCACCAGAAGCTGGATTTGCCACTAACCTTAAAGATCCTAATTTAGGTTATATCTCGCGTTATGCTGGCGGTCGTGATTATCACAAAATGATGCGTAATCGAATCAAAAAGCTTGGTGATAGAATTGCCAGCCATTTACAAGAGCTTGGTGAAGCTATGCCGGAATATCGACCATTTGTGGATTCTGCGCCTATTCTTGAACGCCCTTTAGCCGATAAAGCTGGAATTGGCTGGACAGGCAAACACTCATTAATACTGAGTCGTAATGCGGGTAGCTGGTTTTTTCTAGGGGAGTTATTAATTAATGTCCCTTTGCCAGTTGATGAACCTGTTAATAATGAATGTGGTAAATGCGTAGCCTGTATTAAGTCTTGCCCAACCAATGCTATTGTTGAACCTTATGTGGTGGATGGGCGTCGTTGTATCTCTTATCTTACCATTGAGCATCAAGGTTCTATTCCTGAAGAGTTTCGTCCGTTAATAGGGAATCGCATTTATGGTTGTGATGACTGTCAGTTGGTGTGTCCAGTCAATAGCGAAGCTCCTCTAACAGAAGAGTGGGATTTCCATATTCGAGATGCCATAAAACTGCCTAAGCTGGTGGACTTATTCCAGTGGACAGATCAGGAGTTTTTAACTCGAATGCAGGGCAGTGCGATACGCCGTATTGGTCATTCACTATGGCTGAGAAATATAGCCATTGCATTAGGTAATGCGCCGTTTTCAGAAGAAATTATACAAGTGCTAAAACTGAAGCGTGATGCACACGATGTTTCAGAAATGGTACGCGAGCATATTGATTGGGCGCTTGAGCAGCAGAATATCAAGCGTGAAAGCGAATTGGATATTAATCGAAAAACACTTCGAGTTATCAAGGCGGTTGAAAGGGGATTACAACGTGATCGCTAAACCGTTTTCTAGGAATTCCACTTTCTTTTTAAATACCCAAAGCCCATTGAAAAAATATTGGTTGATTGTGCGGGGTATGTAGCTAAAAGCTCTTCGGTAGTTGGTAATGGTTGAGTTTGTAATTGTGCATTAGGCTCACCTGTTTGTTCACAGTTTAATGGCGATAAACGAACTCTTGGGGAATTGCTTCTAGCTGCTCTATAGGACACATCAATTACCGAAAAGCCATCCTCTATCGCCCTTTCTGTTGCTGTTGCTATTCTTTGTTGTGTTTCCACAGGTTGTGGCGTATTCCTATCCTGGCTCCTCGAATTATTCGTCTCCAGAGGGTTGCAAGCTTGCAGAAAGTATACTGTGGGAGAGGCCTCTGATTTTCTTTGTTCGTGAAACCTTTTGAATTCTACTCCTTGGCGAACCAAGTCAATCGACGAAGCAACTGTGTAATTACTTTCGTCATTGACGATTTGCTCTAGTTTAGCTCTGATATTGACGTGCTTTGGGTCATTAATTTGGTTTTCAGCAAACCGCTCTTTTAATGTTCCGTAATTGTCTCCAATATGGTGAAACAAGAAAATTCTCTGAAAAGTTAAGCCACCTGATGTTGATTCTGCTTTAAATGGGCCTGCAACTTTATAAACAACTCTTCCTTTATCTTTTGGACTAAATATAGAAACTTCCTCTATGTAATAGCTGTCGTTTTCATGAATAAATTTGCTATGAGTGTTTTGTTTGCCATTTGTTCTTACCTGATGAAGATACTCGTTACGTAATTGATTGCTTAACGATCCAGACCAAAAATAATCTATAACGGGTTTTAAGCATGACATAAACAATATCCTGATTAGGCATAGATATTAGTTATAAAAGGCAGGGGACGGAATAACAAGTAAATAAAGGTTAATAAGAAAATGATTTAAGAAATAATCCCATTCGTACCAGATAACTACGTCTTAAATTGAAAAGGTTCGTCGACATTACTGCGTTGCAACTCCTCACCATAGCTATGGCTATGCATCGTTACTGCGCCTTGTACTGACTTAGAAAATTGTCCCTAATGACACAGTTAATTGATGTGAATGGTATAATGTTTTCTTGGTTAGACATCCTCTTGGGATAAAACCAAGAGGATAATACCAATAAATTTTTGAATTAAGCTGCTTGCCTGATTAAATGGTCAAATGCACCTAATGAAGCGGTAGCACCGCTACCCATCGCAATAATGATTTGCTTATAAGCACTGTTGGTTACATCGCCACACGCAAATACACCGGGGATATTGGTTTGTCCTTGGTTGTCGACAATGACTTCCCCACGATTCGTTAGTTCGACTGAATCTAACCATTCGGTATTTGGCACTAAACCTATCTGAACAAAAATTCCTGCTAGTTCGACATGATGGTTCTCACCTGTTTCACGGTTTGTATAATTGAGTCCCGTTACTTTAGTGCCATTACCTATCACCTCTGTGGTTTGGGCTTGAGTAATAATATCGATATTGCCCATTGAATTCGCTTTGTTTTGAAGCACCTGATCAGCACGAAGCTTACTATCAAACTCTAATACAGTAACGTGTTCAACAATGCCTGCTAAATCGATGGCGGCTTCAATGCCTGAGTTACCACCTCCAATAACAGCTACACGCTTACCTTTAAATAATGGGCCATCACAGTGTGGACAGTATGCTACTCCTTTGCCGCGATATTCTTGTTCACCGGGAATGTTCATTTCACGCCAGCGAGCCCCCGTTGCTAGCAATACGGTTTTACTTTTTAAACTGGCACCAGATTCAAGACCGATGGTAAAGCCGTTATCTGTGATCAACTTATTGGCACGCTGACCTTGCATAATGTCAACGTCATAATCTTTTACGTGTTCTTCTAAATTAGCCACTAATTTAGGGCCTTCGGTAGCTTTTACTGAAATAAAGTTCTCAATGCCAATGGTTTCACTCACTTGACCGCCAAACTTATCAGCAACAATTCCTGTTTTTAGGCCTTTGCGTGCGGCATAGATGGCGGCGCTAGATCCAGCTGGACCTCCACCTACAACCAATACATCAAATTCATCTTTTTGATTGATTTTTTCTGCTGCTTGAGCTTCAGATTTTGTATCAACTTTAGCCAAAATATCTTTTAAAGTGATACGACCTTGACTGAAGGATTCGCCATTTAAAAATACTGAGGGCACAGCCATAATATTGCGAGTATCGACTTCATCTTGATATACCGCTCCATCAATCATCACATTAGTAATGTTTGGGTTTATAGCCGCCATCATATTCAGCGCTTGAATGACATCAGGGCAGTTTTGGCAGCTTAATGAGACGAAGGTTTCAAATTCAAAGGTGCCTTCTAATTGTCGAACTTGCTCGATAACATCTTCATCTAATTTTATCGGGTGTCCACCAGAGTGAAGTAACGCCAATACTAATGAAGTAAATTCATGACCCGTTGGAATGCCTGCAAAAGAGATGCGGCTTTTAGTTTCAGGCGAGTATACGGTCATTTCTATAGCGCGTTTGCTAGGGACTTCTTTCAGGCTGATCAAACTTGAAAGCTCGGCAATTTCATTTGCCATTTCGTTAAGTTGTTTTGCAGTAACCGAAGAGTCAAGATTAACGTGAAGCTCAATTGGGCGACGCAAGTTTGATAGATAAGCGGATAATTGGTTTTTTAAATTGGTATCTAACATATCAAAGCCCTATAAAAATGCTGAAGGGAAATAAGAGGGCATCAATATCGATGCCCAAATTAGCAGAGATAGAAATCGTACTTAGATTTTTCCTACTAAGTCTAAAGATGGTGCAAGTGTTTCTTCACCCGGAGTCCAAGCAGCAGGGCAAACTTCACCATCGTGAGTTGCTACATACTGAGCGGCTTGAATTTTACGAAGCAGTTCTTGAGCGCTACGTCCAATACCTAGGTCATGGATTTCTGCGATTTTGATTTCCCCTTCAGGGTTCGCTACAAATGTACCACGAAGTGCAACGCCGTCTTCTTCAACTAGAACACCAAAGTTTCGGCTGATAGCAGCAGTTGGGTCACCAATCATTGGGAATTTGATTTTGTTGATGGTGTCAGAAGTATCGTGCCACGCTTTGTGAGTGAAGTGCTTGTCTGTTGACACTGCATATACTTCAACGCCCATTTCTTGCAATTTAGCGTAGTGATCAGCCATATCGCCTAGTTCAGTAGGGCAAATGAAAGTGAAGTCAGCAGGGTAGAAGAATACTACAGACCACTTACCTAATAGATCTTGCTCGGTTAGCTCAACGAAGTCACCGTTGTGGAATGCAGTAGCTGAAAAAGGTTTTACTTTTGTATTAATCAATGATTGAGACATGGTGTTTGCTCCAGTGTAGGTATAAATTAATTTGGCTTAGTGCCGTGTCGTTGAAGCAAATGTTAGTGAGTTTTATCTATCTTGTATAACGGATAAAATGAATCGTTGTAATCGTATTTTTAGATTATTTTCTGTGTCGCCCTTGATAGTGATTTCGAGGTTGATATGGCGGATTCACTATTTGTTTCACTTGTAGAGTCTGCGAAGGTAATAAATTGCGGTATAAAGATGAGATGCTTTGATATGGAGAAATATGCATGAACTCCGTTATCGCATTCTTATCATTTTTGTATATACAGATATCAATATAAGCTCGAGTGATTGTGGGGGTTATCGTTTTTTTATTAAGCCAAACACTGCAGATTGCTGCTTTGGCAAAGGATGTATTGTCAGAGACGCGGCAGACGGCTAAAAAAGCTAAAAAGCATTGTTCGTCTATATGTCGAGGGTAATGTGTGTTCATTCTTTTGAGACATTCAAATGCGCGCTTAACTTCTCGGTTTTTTACATAACTTAACAACAAGTATTTGAAAATTTGATCTGTGTAACTAATGCCGTGTTTTTGAAATGTTCCTCTCCATACCAATTGATATGCAGATTTACAGTCTCCAGCACTTACATAGACCAGTAATAGACTCTTAATTACATGAACATTCGGTACTTGTGAAAATGTTTTTTGCATATCGAAAAGCATATTCTTAGCAGAAGCGACATCAGCGGCCTCAATACAGCAAGCAATAAACATACTGCAGAATGTCTTAGAGACGTTCACCGAGAAAGGGGTTAATTGGTGGTATAATATGTCGCGCACTTCCGGTAATGGCGCAAGCGATTGATTGTTAATGCAGTACTGGAGGAAGGCAGTGATTAAGGCCGTTCTTTCGAGTGTAGCTCTAGAGGTTGCGGCTGTTATTTTTTTTATCTCTCGTAACGTCACTGTTTTGGCTTCTGAGGGCGTGGATACTTTTGTTAATTTATGCGTCATGTTTATGTATTCTATCTGGCTTCCCCATGTATGAAATTTGATAGCTGAAAGGGAAAAACTGACATCAATTCGGCTTGGTTCTTTTGAATTCTCAATGAGTTTTATTTCTAACTCAGAGTCTTTGAGTAATGAAAACTCTTTACTCGTTTGTTGATATTGTCTAGACGGCTGACAATGGACGCCTGTTTTTGCTCTTAAAGCATGATTCGGATGAAGGTAAGGTTGAGTTTTTACAACGGTAGTGGCTTTTTCAGATGGCGTTTGTTCAGAAGGGCTGCTATTAGCAACGTCCATGCTTGGGGGAGCTTGAAGCAAGGCATCAATTTCTAAGTCATCTTGATCAGTTAAAATATAAAGTTTTTCTTCTGCTTCTTTTTGTTGGGGGGGAAACTGAGTTAGAGGTTGGTGAAATGTAGAGAAGGCAGCAGGTATTGGATTTGTTAGGTCATTAGGGGTGAAGGAGTATTCTCCATATTTTAAATTATGCGGAAAATCTTCACTATAAACCCCAGAGTCTTGTCTATAAATATAAGAGCTGATGAGTTCATCGTCACGCTGAGCAGCAAAAGCCATTTTGATCTAATATCAATTAATTAAGCAAAAATTATTCGAAGCAATATAAACCTACCGAGGTGTATCGAAAAATAACTTGATGAGCTAGCTAATAGTGTTTTGGAATGGAGCAGTCTTTATTGAAATGTTCATTCATTGAGGAAGGTGTAAGCAAAGACTCATACCATGCTTCGATAACATTACCTTATTTTGTGTCTTATAGGTGTAATTCATTGCTTTTTTAAGAGTTTTGTTACTTGTCTTATGCGTTAGTGTGATCTTTCCTATTTTTGTCTAACCTAAGACAATTGAATGGTGAGCTTTAGTTGATTGCACAGCCTTTACCCTCTAGTGAAAAGTAACCCAAATTTGCTGAGTTTATCTGGATATAATTGACAGTGCCAAGCGTCTATAGTCAGTTGTAAATGACCTGAGTCGTAGTTAACCTTTACCAATCGACTTTGCAAGGATCAAAATTAGGATCGGCTGAAAGACGAATGGCTTCTTCAACAATGTAGGTGGCGGCTTCAAGCTCACCAACCTCTTTCTGTTTTAGCATCCATTCTGAAGTTCGGTTGTTACTCAAGAATAAATAAGAAGTCGCATCTTGAAATAAATTCATAGTCTCAGTTAGTCTTTGCTTTTCTTGTTTTAGTTCATCTAACCGCTTGGTGTTGTTAAACCTTTTATGGACGTGTTCTTGCAAAGCATAACCCATATAGTTTTCAAGTAGCGTTGCTTTTCCATAACTGAGTTGTTTACCCAGAAGTAAGCAAGACTCAATCATTTCTGCTTGGGAAAGTTTTAAGTTTTTACAGTACTGGATCAACTTGTGGTAAGGAGACATAGGTAAGGCTGCAACCATACCTATAGCAGCCATTTTACTTTGGAGGGAGTTTGGCACTCCAACTTGTTCAATGGCCGAATCGAATACACCGTAACTTTCCCCCCAATAAGTATCGATAAGTGCTGCATTAGCGGCTTCAATAATCGCCTCTTCTAGTTTTTTTGAATGATTATTATTGAGTTCATATTGGGCTTTCAAAATCCAAACAGCTGCATTCTGTTTATCGTTTTCAATACTGAAATCAATCACAGAAGTTGAGCATTGATGTTCTTTGTCGATAACACACATAGACAGCAACTGATAATTAAGATACTTATTGTCTGGGGAGTCTTTAATCAGAGCTCGCAGTTTTTCTATCGTTTCTTGTTGTGTTTTGCTTGAGAGAATACTAAATGCAAATTTAGCTTCAAAAGTGGTCAATTTTGATAGTTCATTAACGAGCCTTGGCGTCTTGAGTAAGTCATTTTCTAATGAATCTTGCTCTAACTGCTCAAGTAACTGGGCTATTGTTGGCTCATCACAAGTGCGAATTGGGGGAGAAGTGGTGAGTTCAACTTCGGCATTTTTTTGCCAAAGTTTTAGGCTTATTATTAGCTGTTTGCGTAGATATTGGAGTTGCTTTGTCTAGCGAGGTATTGTGTGTTTCAATGGTATTGAATATGGGTTTTGTATAGACAAGGTAAAATGTAAACAGAGCCAAAATTAGAGCCAAAAATGAAGCAGTCCAAATTGCTTTTCTCATTCTTAATCCTTTAATTCATGTAGTCAACGCACTCTAAGGATCAATATACATAGATTATGATATTTGTTCAAAAATTACTCTCATTGCTTAGCGCTTGAAAAGGTTGAACTAGATTTAAAAACAACTTGAAGTCAGAAAGACAAAAGCCTCGCATTGCTGCAAGGCTTTCTAGAATTTGGCAGGGGTGGCAGGACTCGAACCCGCAACCGTCGGTTTTGGAGACCGCTGTTCTACCAGTTGGAACTACACCCCTGTGGACGAGGTGCATTATGCTCAAAGCCTCTATAAAGGTAAAGGACTTTTTTACTTTAGCTAACTTAATTGCAGTTTTTTCAATCAAGTGTAGGAGTGTGGTTATTTTTAGCATTAACTTTTGTGCATTTCTATACAGAACAACGGTCAATTAGGTACACTGCTCGCAAAAGTTAATTTAGAGGTAACCCATGTTTATAATCCGCTGGATACTTGGTCGTTTGATTTTATTGTTCAATTTCATTTTTGCACCAGCAAAACCAAATCATAGCTCAGAGACTCAATCTAAGTTAGACGAGCTAACGAAAAACCTTAAGCTTTATCAATATCATGCGTGTCCATTTTGTGTAAAAGTTCGTCGTGCTATTCGTCGCTTAGGTTTGAATGTTGAGCTGGTGGATGCCAAACAAGAACAGCATCAGCAAGACCTAGTTAATCTTGGTGGTCGCTCAATGGTGCCTTGTTTACGTATTGAAGAAGATGGCAAAGTAACCTGGATGTATGAATCATCGGATATCATCACTTACCTCGAAGATTTATCATCTAAATAAAATAAAGCATGAAAGGAACTACTATGACAGGGTTAAGACTAATGCCAATTTTACTCGCTGCTAGTCTATCTGCTTGTAGTAGCAAGCCAACAGTAACCAATGCTGATTATGCTGGCCAAGTAAGAGATAGCTTTACCACTGAAACGAAAATGGGTGGAATAAAGCTTTTTACTTATAAAGTGTGGCGAACTTCTCCGTTAGAAAGAAGTGGTTCGTTATCTAACCGACAGCGATTAAATGTGAAGATGAAATCTCGCTCGGAGTTACTTCGTGAGCTGCGCGCTAGAGAAAAGCGAATTGCGCAGTGGGAAGCCGCTGTAGAGTACGGGTTAACGCGTACCCTTGGGCAAAGTCGTTACTGTAAAGGTGGTTATATTGAACTCGATCGTACTGTGTTAGATAACGAAGTGATGATCCGTGGTGAGTGTAAAGATGGTGTTGAGTAACTTTAATTGATGTTTTATTAATTCAGATCAAACATCAAATAGAGAATACTCGAGTGAAATACTCAGGATTGATAACCTCACCTTATTAAATGAAAGAGGTAATCACCATGACCCAGAAAGAAAGCCCTGAAGTTCAAAATAATGAGACTACTGAACTAGAGCAAACAACTGATCTTGAAACAACACAGTCTGAAGAAAAAGAAGCACCTACATTTTGTTGTGGTTCTTGTTCTTAAACATAAAAAAGGCGCCTTCGGCGCCTTTTTTATAGATGATATATTTATTTATCAGATACCATCTTCTTAAAGTAGTCCATAACTTTACTAAACATGCTGCCTTCTTTTACTTCGTTTAGCGTAACCAATGGGAATTGCGCAACTTCTTTACCATTTACTTGGAAGTATAAACGGCCTACGTTTTCGCCTTTGGCAATTGGAGCTTCGATTGGTTTGGTTAATTCAAACTTAGCTTCAACATTTTTAGCATCGGCACGATTTATTGTGAATGGTGTATCTGTATTTACGCCTAAATCAACATTAGGACGATCGCCGTACCAGATTTTTTGAGTGACGAAAGTATCACCAGCTTTGTAAGGGGTAAGTGTTTTAAAGAAGCGGAAGCCATAATTTAATAGCTTTTTACTTTCAGCTTTACGAGCCGTATTGCTTTTTGCACCCATAACCACTGAAATCAGGCGCATATTACCTTTGGTTGCTGAAGCAACAAGGTTAAAACCTGCGCCCGATGTATGGCCGGTTTTAATGCCGTCCACGTTCATGCTTTTATCCCATAATAAGCTATTGCGGTTATATTGTTTGATGCCGTTAAATTTGAATGATTTCTCTTTGTAGATAGCATACTCGTTTGGCACGTCTCGTATCAAAGCGGCACCAAGTAATGCCATATCATAAGCGGTGGTTTTGTGTAGGTTTGAATCTAAACCATGTGAATTCTCAAAATGGCTGTCTTGCATCCCAAGCTGTTTTGCCCATGAATTCATTAAATCAACGAACCCGTCTTCAGTTCCTGCAATATGCTCTGCCATAGCAACACAAGCGTCATTGCCTGATTGAATGATGATGCCGCGGTTTAAATCCGCTACTGAGACTTTTTTTCCAACCTCAATAAACATTTTTGATGAATCAGGAAAATTTTTAGACCAGGCTTTTTTTGAAATGGTGACTTCGTCTGTTTCTTTGATATTGCCTACTTTCATTTCATGACCAATCACATAGCTTGTCATCATTTTGGTTAAACTGGCTGGATTGAGTGATTCGTATGCGTTTTCTTCTGCAATGACTTTACCTGTATGGTAATCCATCAAAACATAAGCTTTGGCGGCAACTTTTGGAGCATCGGGGATGACAACTGGGGCTGCTATAGAAGAAAAAGAAACAAAGGAGAGCAGCAGAGCTTTACAAGAAAATTTAGAAAAATTCATCATCAATAAGGCACGTATCTAGTTAATTAATTACAGAGTTGGAAGGATTATAGCATTAATCCAGTTAATTATGACCGTTAAAAAATCATAAGGTTCAGCGAAATAACAAATATAATTAACAAAAATTAAATCAATTATTCAGAAATAATGAAGCTTTTTGGATAACCGTCAGCTTTTAGCTTTTCTAGTAGCTTTTCAGCTAAAACAGCTTCAGAGACTGGGCCAACTTGTAAGCGATATAAGCCTTTGACCGCTTGCAGGCGAGTAGAGAATTGGTATTTCGCTTGTAGTTGTTTTGCTAATGATGCCAGTCGCACTCTATTCTTGGAGGCAACAAGCTGAATAAATAATTTTTCAGGTGTCGTGGATACCGTTTTGGGGCTATTTATGGAAGGGGGAACCAAATGGATGGCTTCCAATTTAACATTAGCCACGCCTTGCTTAAGCATCCCCAATTTGTAGGCGGCTGCATAGGATACATCGATGATTCTACCTTTATGAAAAGGACCTCGATCATTCACTCGAACAATGACTGATTTATCATTGTCTAGATTGGTCACCTTAACATAGCTAGGTAGGGGCAGAGATTTGTGGGCTGCAGACATAGAATACATATCATAAATCTCACCATTAGAGGTGTGATAGCCATGAAACTTTTTCCCGTAATAAGAGGCTTTTCCTATGGCTACGTAATCCTTAGCAGAGGGTAATACTTGGTATTTTTTGTTAAATACCTCATAAGCGTTATTCCCTTGCCTTGAATGTGGTTCATATCGTGGATGAGCATTTTCAATTTGCGATAAATCGGGAGGGTTTACGGGGGCTTTGTCATCCGACAAGTGGTAGCGGCTGTTACTACAACCACTAATGATTAACATAAGCACAAGGCCAGTAAACAGATTACTTTTTTTCATGGGCTTGTTTGAGTTGCTGACTAAATTGATACACCGCCATAGCATACAGTGGGCTGCGATTATAACGAGTGATCACGTAAAAGTTGTTTAATCCTAACCAGTATTCCTTTGCTTTTGGTTGGTCTAGCGCAATCAACATGGCTGGTTGAGAAACGTCAATATCTAAATTGTGTTTTAAAAACACTTGAGCTGACAGAATATCACTAACTTTTAACTTTAAGCGCTCGCCTTTCCAAGCTTTGGCTTTAGGTGCCACGTTATTGGCAGAAGTTAATTGTAAAGCAACGGGTTGACCTAGTTGCCAGCGGTGTTTATGTAAGTAGTTAGCAACACTACCAATTGCATCAACAGGGCTGCCGGTAAGATCACGATTACCACTTTTATCAAAATCCACAGCATAATGACGATAGCTGGATGGGATGAACTGTCCAAAGCCCATAGCACCAGCGTAAGAACCTTTTAGCTGATTAATATCGAGATTTTCCTCTTTCACAAGCTGCATAAGATTGCCCAGCTCGCTTCGGAAAAATTTACCTCTGGGTGGGTAATAAAAACCTAGAGTGTATAAGGAATCTAAAACTGAATAACGACCTAAGTAATTTCCATAAAAGGTTTCAATACCAATAATCGCGACAATAACTTCTGGGTCAACTTGGAACTGTTTAGAGGCTTTAGTAATAGTCGTTTCGTGTTGTTTCCAAAACTTCAATCCGGCATTGAGACGCTTTTCGGTTAAAAATAGTGGGTAATACTTGTACCAAGGCTTTGCTTCCCAAGGACGAGTGATGGCATCAATGACTTCTTGATTAAATTTCGCTTGTTTAAGTAACTGCTGAACTTCTGCTCTGTCCATGCCTTTATCTGCTTGCTGCTGAATAAAGTCATCTTTTAGCTTTAATTCTGGAGCCGGTGGCACAGAGGAGCTTGCGCAACCCGATGTCGCTAACGCTAATATGGGGAAGATAGAGCGAATGAAGCGCATAAAAAAGAGTCCTTTATATTAACGGTTAATAAAGCGTCTATGAGTGCTTACGCTCATTAAAATACCAAAACCAATCATTAGGCTAATCATAGAAGTTCCCCCATAGCTGATCAATGGTAGAGGAACTCCTACTACAGGTAAAATACCAGAAACCATTCCAATGTTAACGAAGATATAAACAAAAAAGGTCAAAGTGATACTGCCTGCTAATAAACGAGCAAAGCTGGTTTGAGCGCGTGAAGCGATAACGAGACCTCGTCCAATTACATAAAGATAGATAGCTAATAAAATCAGACTACCAATGAGGCCGAATTCCTCCCCAATCACGGCAAAGATAAAATCGGTATGGCGCTCAGGTAAAAATTCCAACTGAGATTGAGTGCCTTGTAGCCAGCCTTTACCCCATAGCCCACCGGAGCCAATAGCAATTTGAGATTGAATAATGTGATAGCCAGCTCCAAGGGGATCTTTTTCAGGATCAAGTAATGTCAATACCCGAGTGCGCTGATAATCGTGCATTAGGTAAAACCAAAGTACAGGAAGAAAGGCGAGAGCCGAGCCTATGAGACTAAGCACAATTCTCCAGCTCATACCCGATAAAAACAACACGAAAACACCGGATGAAGCTACTAGAATAGATGTTCCTAGATCCGGTTGCTTGGCAATCAGTAGTGTGGGTACTAATAACAGCACCGCAGCACCTGAAAGATAGCGTTTCTTTGGGGGTAACGGGAACTTACTAATGTACCAAGCCATAGTAATAGGGAAGGCCAGTTTCATAAGTTCCGATGGTTGGAACTCCATAAAGCCGATATTCAACCAACGTTGAGCGCCTTTATTTACTTCACCAAAAAAATGAACACCAATCAGTAAAACAACACCAGTGAGATAAATAGGTAACGCCCACCGCCTAAGCACTTCGGGGTTAATTTGCGCCATAAAAAGCATAGCTCCTAACGCTAATGCCATACGAACCGCTTGTCGTTCAACCATGGCGAAATTAGTACCACTGGCTGAATAAATCGCAAACGCGCCATATACCATTAGGGCTAAAAGACCGATTAATAGCGGTAAATCTATGTGCATACGGCGCCAAATATTTGGGCGATAGTGTTGTGAATTCATTATTCTTTACCCGATGTTTTTGGCCGTAACAGATATTCATCTAACATGGCTTTTGCTACAGGTCCTGCATTTTCGCCGCCCCAACCGGCATTTTCTAATACCACCGAGACCACAATTGTGGGATTTTCATAAGGAGCGTATGCCACTATAAGAGCGTTATCTCTATGTCGTTCTTTAATGGCTTTTGCATCATATTTTGCATCTTGAGCCACGCTGACTACCTGTGCGGTACCAGTTTTCATTGCTGCTTTGTAGGGTGAGTCTTTAAATCGGATCTTATTGGCTGTTCGATACATAGAATCATTTACAATATCCCAGTTATTCTCATCCTTAAGCACAATAGGGGGGCGTTCATCCACGGGGGCTGGTACATTGGTTTGTTGACTTTGCATAGCACGTAATAAGTGTGGAACGTATCGGCGTCCATGGTTGGCGAGAATGGCTGTAGCATTTGCCAGCTGCAGTGGCGTTGCTGTCCAGTATCCTTGACCAATACCAATAGAAATCGTATCACCAATATACCATGGCTGCTCATACTTCAGTTGTTTCCAGTCACGAGTAGGCATATTGCCGGGTGATTCTTCGAAAATATCAATACCTGAGTTATCACCAAATCCAAACGGCATCATAAACTCTGAAATTCGATCAATACCAAGTTTATATGCCATTTCATAAAAGAAAGTATCGCATGAATCAATAATAGCGTGATGGATGTCTACCCAGCCGTGTCCCCAACGTTTCCAATCTCGGTATTTGTGCTCAACATTGGGAATTTGCCAAAAACCTGGGTCCCAAATACGGGTTTTTTCGTCGATGGTATTATCTTCAAGCCCAGCTAGCGCCATGAGTGGTTTGATGGTAGAAGCAGGGGCATATTGGCCTTGAGTGGCACGATTAATCAATGGACGAGAATCGTCATTTAATAATGAACGATAAGCTTTTCCTGAAATACCATGTACAAACTGATTGGGATCGTAACTTGGACTGGATACCAATGCTAAAATACCACCATCACGGGGATCAATGGCAACAACTGAACCACGACGACCCGCTAGCATTTCCATGGCTTTCTTTTGTAGATTAATATCAATGGTTAAGTAGATATCTTGTCCTGAAACTGGTGGCGTGCTTTTTAAGGTACGAATCGTGCGACCACGGTTGTTGACTTCTTCTTCTAAGTGACCTGGTGTGCCGTGAAGTAAGCTTTCGTAATATCGCTCAATGCCTTGTTTACCGATATCTTTGGTGGCCGCGTAATTCTTCCAGTCGTCACTGGCTTCTAGTCTAGCTCGGTCTTTTTGGTTAATTTTTCCCACGTAACCTAAGACATGCGTAAGTAATCCATCAAAGGGATAGTAGCGCTTTAGTCCGGCTTCAACATAGACACCTGGGTATTTATATTGATTGACACTAAATACAGCTACCTGCTCTTCGGTTAAACGAGATTTTAAAGTAAGTGGCTTAAATCGGCGTTGATATTTCAAAGCCTCATTGAAATTGTCAATCTCGTCATTTGATAACTCTATGACCTGCTGTAATTGCTTTAAAGTATCGGCAAGGTTTTTGGCTTTTTCGGGGAGAACCTTTAAAGAATAAAACGGGCGGTTTTCAGCCAGTAGTACGCCGTTACGATCATAAATAAGCCCTCGGTTTGGGGATACTGGAACGACTCGAATACGATTATCATTGGAGCGAGTAGAATAATCTTTAAAGCTCTCTACTTGAAGGTAGTAAAGGTTGTACAGCAAAATGCTGATCATGGCCATCACGCACAAAAATGTAAATAAGGCGCGACGCTTAAACAGTGAAGCCTCAGCGGCGTGATCATGTATGGTCATTCGCTTTTTCGGCGACACAGGTTTCTCCGGCAAATAAAAATAAAGTATTTTTTTATTCGCGATGATAAGGGTGGTTGTTATTAATGCTCCAAGCTCGATATAAGCTTTCTGCTACCACAATTCGTACTAGCGGGTGTGGCATGGTTAACGCCGATAAGCACCAGCTTTGCTGCGCTGCTTGTTTACAGGCTGGAGCTAATCCTTCTGGGCCGCCAATTAATAAACTGACATCGCGACCATCAAGTTGCCATTTATTTAACGTGGTTGCAAGATCCGGTGTGGTAAAATTTTTTCCAGGTAAATCTAGAGTAACGATATGATTACCTTTAGGTATCGCAGCTAGCATTAGCTCACCTTCTTTATGAAGAATGCGAGCAATATCCGCATTTTTACCACGCTTACCGGCAGGAATTTCGACTAACTCTAGCGGCATGTCTCTCGGAAAACGGCGTTGGTATTCTTGAAAACCTTGTGTTACCCAAGATGGCATCTTAGTGCCAACAGCAATTAGTTGTAATTTCATACTCTTTGGATGGTTTAAGCGTGATTATCTGACCATAGTTTTTCAAGCTGATAGAAGTCACGAGTGTGATCTTGCATGACATGCAAAATTACATTGCCCATATCAACCAGTACCCATTCGCTACCATCACGTCCTTCAACGCCAAGCGGTGGAATGCCAGCGTTTTTGCTTTCTAGCGCAACATGCTCTGCGATCGATTTAACGTGGGTTTTGGATGTACCAGAGCAAATCACCATATATTCAGTGATGGTGGATTTTTCTTTAACGTCTAGCTCGACGATATCTCTGGCTTTAAGATCTTCAATCTTATCAACAATAAATGCTTTTAACTCTGCGCTCTGCACGCCTTATACCTCAATGAAAACGGAGTAGCGGCGCAGTATAGCAAGAAACAAGGGGGAAATATATCGAGGGATTTGAGCTAGGTAGGAATATGAAATAAAGTTTTTTTCTATCTAAACGTTGAGTTTCATCCGTATTAAAGAGAGACAAATTCAAATATTGAGGTTCATATGCGTATTAAACATATTTTCGCTACAGTGGTACTCCCTTTGTTTCTAAGTGCTTGCTTGGGTATCCCTAAAGGCATAAAGCCAGTAGAAAGTTTTGATATTGGAAGTTACAGCGGACAATGGTACGAGATTGCAAGGATGAAGAATGATTTTGAGAAAAACTTGGATCATGTTACCGCTAATTATTCATTGAACGATGACGGCAGTATCAAAGTCATCAATCAAGGCATTAATAACAAAAGTGGAGAAATGAGTAACATTGAAGGTTCTGCAACGTTTGCCAGAACAGAAGATATTGGCTATCTAAAGGTATCTTTTTTTAAACCTTTTAGCGCATCTTATGTGATTTTTAAACTTGATCCGAATTATAACTATGCGTATGTGACCAGCTATAACAAGGACTATTTATGGCTGCTTTCACGAACGCCAACCGTATCAAAAGCTGTACTTGATGATTTCTATGCTACAGCCAAAGCAAAAGGATTTAAGGTGAACAATATCATTCAAGTTAATCAAGAGTAAAAATGTTTAAGGAAGGTGTAATCAAACGATGATTATGCCTTAATCGCTTGATCTTGTTTCTAACAAGATCAATTCAATGCCCGCTATCTTGCTACGCAGTCATTAGGTTGGAACAGTCGCGTATATATCTGTAGGTGTTAGTTTTTCTAAAAGCAACAAACAATCAGTATGCCCATTTTCTTGTGCGTAATCTGATGCTGTTTTGCCTTTTTTGTTGAGAATTAGTGGGTCGGCACCCAGTTCGAGTAGTTCCTTCACAAAATCAAATTGCCCCATTGACGCTGCAATATGCAAAGGAGTCTCGCCATTAGCACTCTGAACATTGATTAGCACACCTTTCGAAAGTAAATAGTGGATAATTGGTGCCTGCGCTTGCTGGGCGGCAACATGTAAGCAAGTCCAGCCAGTACTATCTTTGGCAAAAATATCTTGATCATATTGCAATAAATACTGAATACAACTGATAGCCCCACCTGCTGCGGCAAAATGGATGCAACTAAATCCAGTGTTATTCAGTTTTGTTATGTCTGCATTTTTCCTATGTAAGTCACATACGATATCGAGATCTCCATTCTGGCAAGCTAAATGTAACGCTGTCCGACCGATTTTATCTTGAGCATTTATGTTTAAACCAGCCTTTAATACCTTTTGAACTATATCAGGATCGTGAGTTTTCACAGCTAAATGAAGTAAAGATTGTCCATCTTTATTTTTACACTGAACATCAGCAGAAGCATCAACGAGCTGCTGAAACATGGCTGAATTTTTACTACTGACAGCCGCCGTTAATGGAGTCATTCCATCAGTGTTTGGTTTTGAGGGGTTGGCACCTGCTTCAATTAAGCGTTTTACTATTGGCGAGTGATCTGATTGAACAGCGATAAAAAGTAACGTTTTGCCTTCTGCCGTTAGCTTATTTACATCGACTCCTTTAGCGAGTTTGCCTTTTACTTTTTCATCGAGTCCTGACTCACAGGATTTGGCCAGTTTAAGGTTACTCTTATTTAATTTAACTTCTACTCTAAGGAAATACTGTCTAAAAGGTTTGCTACCAGTTAATGACGTTGTATCTGAGCCTGTGTCCTGATAGGTAGAAAATGCATTGCTAGGCAAGTGAAAACTGAGTAATTTATCTTCACCTCTTTGTAATGAGACATATTCTCTTTGTGGGGGAGCTTTGGCGAAAGTAACGATGAACTGCTTGCCTTCTAAGGCCGCAAAACGAGTGATTAAGCTGGTATTAAATTCAAAGTCACCATTAGTTTGGCATTGAATTTGAACTTCTGGATAATTTTTAGATTGTGGAGCAGAAGTAGCCATGATTTATATCTCTTTTTTAAGTCAAAAATATAATATGTGGCTGTACAAACAAAAAATAATTAAAAAGCATTAAAAAAAGTTAATAATAATTTATGAACAACAAGATAACCCTATTCCGTGTTGGCATCTTTTTATAAAGATGCAATGGATTTGTAAACCAACAAATATGGGGTTATTTTTAACCCAAAACTTAAAAGAGATAAGCAAGGCGATAGCTTTCTTCGATGCTATGAGTGACTGAGCAAATTCAAAATGAACAAAGCTTAACTTGTTTTGTTGCGAGTTGAAGCCCACCATTGGAAGTACCCGATAATTGCTTATTGATTAGTTTGTATATGGCTGAACCAACTGCTCAAGTACCTAATCTTGTTAGCTATCTTTATGTTGAAAAAGAAGGAATATGACTGCCGAGTTTGAATAGACAATGGTGGGAGAAAAATGCTGAGTCGTTAGCGAATACTCAGCAACTGAAGGTTAGTTACATGACTATAACTAGCCACCAAAGTAGTATTGAATATGACTTAACGCTAAAGTAAATCAGGTTGTTGCCGTCATTATTATCAGTTTCATACTCAAGATAGAGGGGTTGGAGATACTTCCAGTCTTGTTGATGGTGTCACAGCCGCGTTAAATAAGTCTATTAAGGACGCAGTATCTGAAAGCAAGCAATTTAAAGAAACACTTGCAATGGGAAACTACGAAGACTCAGTATATTGGAGTGCAATGCACTGTCATTCAGAAACCAGCCCTTTATTAAAGAATAAAAGATAGGGAGTCATCTATTTTTGATGTTTTAACAATGATTAACAACCCGTTGCTAATGCCAACTTCATCATGTCGTTAAAGCCATTTTGCCGTTCTTCACTTGAGGTTTCTTCTCCAGTGATCACGTGATCAGAGATAGTCAAAATACTCAATGCTTTGATCTTGTGTTCCATAGCTAAGGTATACAATGCAGCTGTTTCCATTTCTACCGCCAGAATGTTCATTTTTTGTAGGGCAGGGATTAGGTTTTTATCGCAACCGTAAAATAAGTCATTGGTAAAGACATTTCCAAATTTCACATCTAGTCCAAGTTCATTGGCTTTTTCATGGCAACGAATTGCTAATGCAAAGTCAGGCGTTGCTGGGCAATCGTAACCTGCAAATTTGGCTCGATTAGTCGCTGATGCCGTACCAGCTCCCGTAGCTACAATGATGTCACGAACTTTTGCGTCTTCGGCAATGCCGCCTGCGCTGCCTACTCTAATAATGGTTTTAACATTGTAATGAGTAATAAGCTCGTGAACGTATATTGAAACGGAAGGTACGCCCATACCGTGCCCCATTACCGACACCTGCTTACCCTCGAAATAACCCGTATACCCAAACATATTTCGGACATCAGTTATCAATTTGGCATCGGTTAAATAATTGTCTGCAATGTATTTAGCACGAAGTGGGTCACCCGGCATAAATACGATGTCAGCAAAATCACCCTGTTTTGCGTTTATGTGTGGAGTCATTATCACTTTTCCTCAACAAATATAGGGACAATTGTCCTCAAAATGAAAAAGTACCATTGAAAGGTAGACAATAGATATACCAATTTTTTAGAAAGTATTACATAAAAGGAAAGGGGTACTCTAAATGTGAGTAACCCTAAATGATGCTATTGTGTGGCGTTGAGGTTAGCTTGGTCAACCTTAGGTTGGACATCAGCTCCATAATCAAAGGTAACGGCCAAAACTAAAACAAGAGCAGCGGCTGCGGTCAGTTTACCGATAAGAGGTAGGCAGAATCTAAACCAAAGGTGGTAAGGGACGCCAGCCATACCGATAATACCCATTAACACTGCATTGGTCGGGATGATCATATTAGAAAATCCATCTCCAAATTGATAAGCGAGTACTGCCACTTGACGGTTAACACCAATGATATCTCCTACTGGCGCCATCAATGGCATAGTGACATAAGCTTGACCACTTCCAGATGGAATAAATAGGTTTAACACTGTCTGCATGATGAACATGCCAACAGCTGCAAGTTCGGCGCTTAAATGAGAAAGAGGTGAAGACATTGCATGTACAAGAGTATGCAAAATTTGTCCGTCTTCCATAATAAGCGCAATACCGCGTGCGACTCCCACTAAAAGAGCCGTGCTGGCTAAATCTCTCACACCTTCAATAAATTCGTTTGCTGCTCGGTCAGCGTTTAGCTGACCGATTATGGTCGTAAAAATACCCCAGAAGATAAACACCGCACCTAGTTCATATAAATACCAACCCTTTTGAGAAATCCCCCACACCGCGGTACAGATGGTCGCAATGAGGCCCAATAAAATTAATTTGTGGCGACCATTGAGTGCTGGATAACCCTGTTCATCATGGTTTGCGAGTGGACAAGGTAAATGATTAGTTAATGATTGAGAGGGATCGGCATAGACTTTCTTCGCATAGCTCCAAACATGATGAAAGCCAATCAACACGAATGGAAGGAAGATAGCTAAACGTAGTTCTATACCTGAATATACAGGAATATCAGCGACGTTTTGTGCCACCATTACTGTAAAAGGATTAAAAGCAGATACGCCATAGCCTATGCCATAACCTGCAATGGTCATTCCCACTGCCGTCATTGCGTCTAAGCGCATGGCTTTACACAATCCAACAAGGATTAAAACAAAGGGGATGTATTCTCCTGCTGTTCCGATGGCCCCAGAGGCCATTGCAAAACAAAATACCACCATAAAAATGAGCAGATTCGGCTTGTGGTCAAACTTTTCTAATAACCTTCCAATTAATGCATCAATCGTCCCCGTTGCTCGAGCAATTGCCAGTACGCCACCGATAATCAAAACAAAGAAAATCACATCTTGAGCGGCAGCGAAGGCTCTTGGTATAGCAACAAGAAAGTCCATTGGAGTCAAATGGGTAGAGGTGTCGGCTAATGTATATGTGCCGGGAATGACAGCCTGGCGTCCATTGTCTAAGGTTGTTGTTTCAAAGAAACCTTGTGGAACTATCCAAGTGGCTATGTAGGCAATCAGCATCATAGAAAGCAGTAGCACTAGCGTATGAGGTACTTTAAATCCTTCTTTCATTGGAATTATTGTTATTAGCAAAAAGTTAATACCAATGTACCGAAAGAAATTTAGTAGGGCAAATTGGAGTGTTAAATTAACTATGAGGAAAGTAAGTCTTTCTTTAAGGTCTTTGTCTGGTAAGTATTCTATTGTTAGTGTGACATCAGCTGTCTGAGTTTAGCTTCAAAAGGTGGGCGTATCGGTCCCCAAAATTTACCCAATACTAGCGCTTGCTCGGCATCGTTATCGTTGTATTTGTAGGCCACTAGTGTGATAAGGCTGGCGTTACGATTCGCCGACTTACAGTGAACCAAAAAAGGGTGCCCTTTTACTTCTTGGAGGATCTGTTCAAATTTATCTGCATTGTCAAAAGTAATATCTTCTACTCCGCGGATTGGTAAACGACGGAAATTCAATCCCAACTTTAAAGCCTCAGCTTGTTCATTTTTATCGATTTCCTTATCAGGAAGTAAGCAAATGATACTGCAAATTCCTGCTTGCTTGATTGTTGCTAGTTGCTCGGCAGTGATGGAACCTGATGAGATTTCAATATCAGAAATTTGCTTAAGATTTTGAATACAGAGTTTTTGAAGGCTATTAAAGTCTACTTTGTAAGGTATGGCTGTCGATTTATGTCCGGGTAGAAAAGATAATATCGAATGTTCATAGCTTTGATTTACTCTAAATCCCTGAAACTCATCTTGGGAGGCGAACGGTCTCTCACAAGACGCCGACTCTCCTACCGGCGTTGTCATTTCTTTAGGTTCAATCATGTTAATTTCAGCCGAGATTTGATTGACTATGTATTATCTTTAACTTCACTGTCAGATTCTGTCTCTATGTCAGATTCTGTCTCTATGGGAAGCTCCTCAGCTGAGTTCAATTGATCGTCTTGCTGTTCAGTTGATTGAGTTTTTGGTTCCATTTTTGCGTTTGCTTCTTCAGTGAACTGCGGTGTAGTAAATGCTGAAGCTAAGGGACTGACTGGAGCTGATGATGTAGTAGAAGAAGCAATTGTCTTTTCACCTAATACAGACAAGCGATTAATGTAAGATTCAACATTATCGTCATCAACTTTTGGTTTTATTACGGGGATTTCAGGTCTGGTATTTAACAACCAATCATCCACTCCTGTTTCTAACACTGATTTTAGATGAGATTGATATCCAGTATTCTTATATCGTTTAAAAGTATCCGAGATATCAGCGAGTATCAGGTAGGGTTCAAGTTGCTTACAGTAATCATCATTTTGGGTATCGCATATTTCTTTTTTTGCCTGCTGGGTAATTTTTAGCTTTTGTTCTCGAAGATTTTCTAGACGGCTTAGTTCTATTGTTTGACTTGCTATTTGTCGTTCTAATTCCTCTATTGCATCGTTGAGCTTTGTCAGATCTCTTTCTAGTTGCCGTTCTGTTTGTCCTGCATTCGTGATCTGTAACCTATTTGCTAATCTGGCGTTTGAATCGGGTATTGGGTTTGTCTGTTTAGTCGTATTGAGGAAAGATTGTTTTTCTGCTTCTTTTTTGGCTGTTTGTAACATTTTCAAATCATTTGATACTTTAGTTTTGTTCTGTTTTTTTGATGAAAGCTGACTTTCTAATATACCAAGTTGATGATTACTTTCTTTAAACATGATATCTGTTTCGCACAGTGCATTGTAAGCGATAATAAAGTCTCTGAAATTACGATTTTGATCGCACTGTTCTTTATAATATTTAAGGCTGGTTTCGCGGTCTTGTTGATTCCAAACATCTATCTCAGGGAGTTTTTGGCGAAATAGTAAACCCGTTAATTCTCGTTCAAGGTCTTCGACTTCATTAGTAAATTTCACTCTTAAATGTAAATGAGGCTCTAGTTCTCTTAGCGCATCATTGTGTGCTTTTCTAGCTCTTTGTTCAGGGGTGTATATACGGTCATAACCAGCCTCCATTGCAACGGTGAGTATGCCGGCTGCTACGCCTAAACCAACAGACCATTTAACTTCATTTTTTGAAGGTTCTTCTTTAATTCTTAATGACTCTCTTACTGTATAAGGTGCGGTCGCGATAAAGAGAAAGGCTGCTACTCCATGCCCAAGTGTTGATAAATTAAAAGAATCTGTCATGTCATGAGTATGTTTATCTTTAGCTGCAGAAGTGAGACTTTCTAGGTCGCTTTCGGCCATTTTTTTATTAAAGGCCACAAGAATTTGGCGGTGTAAGTTATGTTTTTCTTCTTGGGCGTAGCTACAACCATTAAGCCAAAACCCTCTTTCTTCATAACGGTTTTCTAGCGTAGGGAAAATGGAAAAAGGGAAAAAGGAACTTGATGGGGAGCTTTGAAAGGATGCAGCTTGAGCAGACATACATACCTCGTTAATCAAAATCAGCTAAATACGTTTCAACAAGTTACCAAAAAAACAAGGTAAAAAAATAAAGGTAAACAATTGTTAATGAAGACGTATTGCTTTCAACATTCAGTCTTGCCTCTAATGTAAGGCTTACAAACGTTAATCCGTTTTATCTGTATTTAATTATCAATCTGCATTCCATTGTGAATACTGTTGGATACAGTTTGGTAAAGTCCAATTATTGAACTGCCAGTCTTGAATAGTGAATAATCATCAAAAAAGAAAGGCAACTCATCGTTAATATTAAGGTTAAATCAGTGTTGTTCACAGATACTTCTTTTGCTTAGGATAATGGATTCCAAGCTCTGTTTTTAGTATTGGAAAACTCTTGCATTCATAGTAATTGGTAGGCATAAAGCTAATTATCAATTAAACCACTTCTTGGACGCAAAAGAGTGATTGAAATCCAGCAAGAATCGATATTTTACCCATACAAAGAAGGGCATCTTCATCTTCGAAAAATCGCACCTGTAGGTGGTAAACCGCACTTGACCCCATTTTTTATGCTTCATGGCTCTATTTCCAATGGCAGAGTGTTTTATACAAAATCGGGCAAAGGGCTCGCTTGCTCCCTCGCTAAAGAGGGATATAAAGTTTATGTGTTGGATATGCCGGGGCGAGGCCTGAGCACCCCTAAAATTGCGCGTGGGGTAAACCCTAGCCAAACCGAAGTCATTCGAGAAGTGATACCCAGTATTCAAGCATTTATCTTAGAAGCGAATCCTTTGGCCGATAAAGTGCATTGGCTTGCTCATTCATGGGGCGGTGTACTAATGGCCGCCACTATGCTGCGTTATTCTGAACTGCAATCTCAGGTGGCTTCGTTTGTCACCTTTGGTACTAAACGCCGTGTAAGTGTTAAGAACGTACACCGAACAGTGATGCTTGATTTGGTGTGGAAGCGTTTGTCTATCCCTTTAATGAAACTTAAAGGCTATTTTCCTGCTGCAGGTTTAGGAATAGGAATGGATAACGAAAGCTTTCTTAGTTTGACACAAACCTTTCCTTGGCTCGATGGTGATTGGGTGGACCCTGAAGATGGGTTTGATTATGGCGCCAAACTATCTAATGCTAATTTACCGCCAGCATGGTTCTTTGCAGCGAAAAATGATGCAGTCTTAGGGAATCCCAAGGATGTAAAGTTTACTTTTGATGAACTGCAATTTAAGCAAGGGCAGTTTTTAATTTTAAGTAAGCACAATGGTAATAGGCAAGATTATGATCATGCCAACATGCTTACTCATGCGGATGCTGAGTACGATCATTTTATTGAGTTAAAGCAATGGTATAAAGGTTTAAAAATCTAACTACTAAATATCAGGGCTTTACCTGATGGAAATATTTCCGTAAGTGAGCTTAACTTTATAATAAGTAAGCCGTTTTAGGAAATCAATGATGTCGTTAATTATTGGTGGTATTTCTGTCACGCCCAGTAGAGTGATTGAGCAAAGCACCTTGGATAAAATTGCTGATGCACAAAGTGCCGATGAAATTGAAAATATTGATTCATGGGTTGTGCGCAAAATGGATTGGGTTACTGGTTCTAAACGTGCTCAAGTCTATAAGGCATTGTATGTGCTCACTAATAAAGAGTACTTAAAAAAGGATGCCCCTGAAAAAGTCATGGAGCAAGCAAAGGCGTTATATCTGTTGAGTAGAATGACTCAAGGTGCCAAAGAGCCTGTTACTGTCAAACTTCATACCATGCGCTTACCTAATAGTGAAGAAGGTGACAACTCCAGTTTCCAGCTTGCCTATAAAATTCCTGGACTAAGGGGAAGCGATGATCATACTTCATTTTTAACAGAACCATTCGGTTATCGAGAGTTGAACGGGTATTTTTCAGATACCATTTCTGCAGCTAAAGTGAGACAGCGCTTTCCAACATCTCCAGCAGATTTTCTATCCCTACCTCAGGAACAAAGAACCGCAGCTAATGCAGCCGTTACAGATTTAACAAATAAATCTAAATTATTCACAGATAAGTGTCATCAGCTTGCAACTTTAGAGTACTTACCTCAAGGGAAGCATGAACCCGAATGGACAAAAGAATTTAACAGTGCAGTTAAAACTTCGGTATTGGGTGGACAGGCTTATTTACCTTTCGGCCAACAGGCTAAAATGCAACGTGGTCCTTACAATGTGTTTTGGGATACGGCAACGTATCGATTGCAGGAGCAACGATGGAACAGAATCGAACATCACGAGTCGATGTTTGGATTATTTCATAGCTCAGGTATTACTGGCATGATCATTCGAGAAGTCCCTGTAAGGGATCCCAATGGGACAAAATACTTAATCCCTACACTGAGGCCCATTGCCCCGAGAGTAGTGACTTATTTGTCTGAGCGGGTATTGGATAGGTAAAGAGACTTCGAGTCGATATAGTTTCGTACTTTTAAGGGAAATAATTGGCTGCAATCTTCATTTTGTTGCAATTGATTTCTTATGAAAGTGGAAGAAATTGGCTTAGGTTTTACTGGAATTAAGAAAATATTTCCTAAGGTATTGTCCAATTTATAATGATTTTTGATAAAACGACGAGCAATCTTACCCTTGATTTGAGCCGAATAAGTGTAATCAGGTCGCTGAGTAACAGCAATATCACAAAGCTCGAAAAGCTGCTCATATTGATGCCAAGTATGCAGCGACAATAGCGAGTCAGTGCCCATAAGGAATACAAAGTGATGGCTTGGGTGCGCTTGCTTTAATTCCGCTAAAGTTTGTACAGAATAGCTCGGTGTATCTCGTTTTAACTCAATATCACACAGTTCAAATTCAGAATATTCTTCACAGACTAACTCCACCATTTTTATGCGATCTTCAGTGCTTGCATGAGTGCTTTGTTTATGAGGTGGAATGTGGTTAGGCATTAGCCAGATTTTATCTAAGCCTAATTTTTCTTTCACTTCTAAAGCTGGGCAAATATGGCCGTAATGAATAGGATCAAATGTGCCACCAAGGATGCCTATTCTCATGATAATTTTATATGAGCAAGTGAATTATGGGCAACAGGATCAAACAGCAAACACAAGTGGCTGGTGGCTGTCCAGTCTTCGATACCATGTTGTTTTAGGTTGAGTTCGATCTCAGAAGCCATGGCTTGCATATGCTCAATGTTAGAAAGACTCAAGCGATTAAGGGCATCTTGATACATGGGTTTACGCTTGTCCCAAATACGCAGTTTTTTCCAAAGTGCAGTTAAGTTCTCTCGATTTTTTTGCGCTTGTTTAAGTTGTTGTAAGGTAGAAAGCTCTTTAAATAAAGCCCACAGAATAATTGGCATCGCCGTATCTTCAGCTTTTAATTGTGCCAGCATATGCATGGCTTTCTTCTTTTTGTTGATAAGCAATGCATCAACAAGTTGGAATACACTAAAGCGAGATTGGTCTTCAAAATATAGGCTCAATTGCTCTGCTGATATTTGGTCTTTACTGGATAACAGTTGTAACAGCTGTAGTGCTTGATCAGCGGCTAATAAATTACCTTCGTATAAGGTGACTAACATAGCACGAGCAGCGGCTTGTAAACTTAAACCGAAGTAATTGATTCGTCCATCTAACCAACGCTGAAACTGTGGTCCCTCTGGCGTATTGCACGGCAAATATAAGCCTTGTGTATCAAGTGATTTAAACCATTTGCTATTGGTTTGCTCGGCGGTGACTTTAGGGCCATGAATGATAAGTAAGGTATCTGGATTAGGCTGTGCCATTAACTCCTTTAAAACATTCGCTCCTTCAGTACCGGGCTTAGATGTAGGTAGAGATAACTCAATAATACGACGACTGGAAAATAAGCTCATCGCTTGCCATTCATTGACTAAGTCATTCCAGTTGAATTGGTTTTCTTGGTGAAGCTGTATGCGTTCTTCAAAACCTTTTTTTTTGGCTTCGGAAAGGATCTGACTTTTGCAATTTTCAATCAGCCAAGGGTCATCACCAAATAGTAGGTAAACGGACTTAAAAGGAGAAAGGTTTTTATACAGCTGATCGGGAAACAGCTTCATTTTTTCTCCTTATTTATTGCTTAAAAGCAGCGATAGTTTGCACGATTCTGTCGGCTGCTTGAATGCGCATTTCGTTAACAAGAAGATTCATTTCTCGACTCTTTGCCAAGGCTGTTCGCGGATCATCAAGGTAGTCTCTACGGATCTCGACTTGAAAAGGCTTTGCTTCTTGATTTGGTAACTGAATCGTAAAGTTAACATGGTACATCAACTCATATTCTGCGACGTTACCACTTGGATAAAAGGAAAGGGTTGAGCGCTCTAATGAATCAGAAATCAAATTCAATCTTGGCTTTGATTGGTTCAGGTCAACAATTGAAATGTTGTTGAGTTGCATACGTTCATGAACTAATCGAGTCAGTTTACTGTATTTATCCTGACTGGTTAGGCTCATGGTTTGCAGCTCTTGCGGTATAGAGTAACTGCCCTGTAATTTGAGGCCACATCCGGCAGTGAGCATAATGCTCACTGCCATCATGGCGAAACCTATGCGTTTAATTAGCATGAGTGTTCGCTTTCCTTGTTGTATTAGTTGGCAACAATATTAAGCAGTTTGCCCGGAACATAAATCACTTTACGGATGGTTTTGCCGTCAGTGAATTTAGTTACGTTGTCATCGGCTAAACCTGCGGCTTCTACGTATTCTTTGCTGGCATTAGCTGCAACGGTAATTTTAGCACGCAGCTTACCGTTTACTTGTACAATAATCAGCTTACTGTCTTCAACCAAAGCTGACTCGTCAACTTCAGGCCAATGGCTATCTTCAATCGCACCTTCGTTACCTAGTTGATTCCACAGTTCGAAACTCATGTGTGGAGTGATTGGGTAAAGTAAACGTACGATAGCTGATAGTGCTTCACCGATAATAGCACGGTCTTGCTCACCGTCTTTTTTCGCTTTTTGTAGATGGTTCATCAATTCCATTACTGAAGCAATGGCAGTGTTGAACATCTGACGACGACCAATATCGTCAGTGGCTTTTTGAATCGTCTTGTGAAGCTCACGACGTAAAGCCTTTTGATCGCTATTTAAACTGTCTTTATTCAGGGCTGGCGTGTCACCTGCAGCAATATGATCAGCGGCTAATTTCCATAAACGACGTAAGAAACGGTGTGCGCCTTCAACACCAGACTCTTGCCACTCTAGGGTTAACTCTGGTGGTGCAGCAAACATCATAAATAGACGAACCGTATCAGCACCGTACTTTTCAACCATAACTTGAGGGTCGATACCGTTGTTTTTCGACTTAGACATCTTGCTCATGCCAGTGTATACCAGCTCGTTGCCGTCTTTGTCTACCGCTTTGGTGATACGGCCTTTTTCATCATGTTCGATTTCAGCTACATCGAGTGGCGAAACCCAAACGCGACCGCCTTTCTCATTGGTGTAGTAGAAGGCTTCTGCCAACACCATACCTTGAGTTAGTAGCTGTTTAGCAGGCTCATTGGAGTCAACCAAGCCTGCATCACGCAATAATTTGTGGAAGAAACGGAAATACAACAAGTGCATACAAGCGTGTTCGATACCACCAATGTACTGATCGACAGGCAACCAGTAGTTCGCTTTAGCTGGATCTAACATTTGATCGGCTTGTGGGCTACAGTAGCGTGCGTAGTACCAGCTTGACTCCATAAAGGTGTCGAAGGTATCTGTTTCACGCAACGCGTTTTGACCATTGATTTGGATTTTCGCCCACTCTTTGTCGGCTTTGATTGGGCTTTGAACGCCATCCATGACCACGTCTTCAGGAAGAACAACTGGAAGCTGCTCTTCTGGAATTGGCATTACCGTGCCATCTTCCAAGGTCGCCATTGGGATAGGTGCACCCCAATAACGTTGACGAGATACACCCCAGTCACGCAGACGATAGTTAACTTTACGAGTGCCTTTACCTTCAGCTTCTAGCTTAGTGGCAATCGCATCAAAGGCTTTCTCGAACTCTAGACCATCAAATTCACCAGAGTTGAATAGCACACCTTTTTCAGTGAATGCCGCTTCACTGATGTCTAGTTCTGCATCGGCAGGTTTAATTACAGCTTCAATTTCCAGACCATAAGCGTTAGCAAATTCGTAATCACGTTGGTCGTGTGCTGGAACTGACATTACTGCGCCAGTACCGTAATTCATTAATACAAAGTTCGCAGCCCAAATTGGAACTTGTTTGCCTGAAATGGGGTGAGTAGCGTAAAGACCTGTAAATACCCCTTTCTTTTCGATAGTGGCGATGTCCGCTTCAGAGCTTGAAGCATTTTTGCACTCTTCGATAAAGGCTGCTAGTTCTGGGTTATTTGCTGCCGCTTGTTCAGCTAATGGGTGACCGGCTGCAATCGCAACATAAGTCACGCCCATTAGGGTATCTGGGCGAGTGGTGTAGATATCAAATGACTCTTCGCTGTCGCTCACATTAAAAGTGATTTCTAAGCCTTCACTGCGGCCAATCCAGTTGCGCTGCATGGCTTTAACTTGCTCCGGCCAATCAGGTAGATTGTCTAAATCATTCAGTAGCTCTTCGGCATAAGCAGTAATTTTAATGAACCACTGTGGAATGTCTTTTTGTTCTACTGGGGTATCACAGCGCCAACAACAACCATCTTGTACTTGCTCATTGGCTAGAACGGTTTGATCGTTCGGGCACCAATTCACTTGTGCAGTCTTTTTGTATACCAAACCTTTCTCGTAAAGCTTGGTAAAGAACCATTGTTCCCAGCGGTAGTATTCTGGAGTACAGGTCGCAAGTTCACGGCTCCAGTCATAACCAAATCCCAGCATTTTTAGCTGGTTTTTCATGTAATCAATGTTTTCGTATGTCCATGGTGCTGGTGCCGTTTTATTATTGATGGCGGCGTTTTCAGCAGGTAGACCGAAAGAGTCCCAACCAATTGGTTGAAGTACATTTTTACCTTGAAGCTTCTGGTAACGAGCGATCACATCACCAATGGTGTAGTTACGAACATGACCCATGTGCAGACGGCCTGATGGGTATGGGAACATAGACAGGCAATAGAATTTTTCTTTGCTTGGATCTTCAGTGACTTCAAAGGTTTTTTGCTCAGCCCAGTGTTGCTGAACTTTCGATTCGATTTCCGAGGGAGTATATTGCTCTTGCATCAATTTTTTCCGGCAATGCTGATTAATTTGATCTAACACTAGGTTAGTGTTAGGAAATGAGCATAGGATAAACTATATATGAGTCTGCTTGAACAATATTTTGATGAATTCCTCTAAATTAAGGAGTGAAGACGATGAAAGAAAAAAAGCAAGCCTTGTTAGATTTATACCAGCAGCTTATTCAGCAAGTTAAGCATAAGTATGAAAATGATCCTTCGTTAACAGCCAATGATCTAATACAGTCGGTGGAGCAAGGGGCGACGTTTTTATCTTTAAAAGAAGATATTGATGATGCTGAGCTGGACTTGGTTAAAGCGTTTCTGCACCGTGAGATCTCTGAATTCGTCAAGCACCAGCATGAACAAGAAGTTAGCGCTAGCCCAACATTCCTGATGCTGGAAAACAGCTTATTTCATTGGTTAGGTGAAATCACAGACCGTAGTCAAGTGGAGTGGCATGAGTTATCTAAAGAGCTTGAAATGGCAGGTGCATACAAAGCAGGGGAAATAGTCAGCCAAGGTAGAATGATTTGTGAAGACTGTGGTCATGGTGTTGAAATTGATTTTCCTTCAGTGATTTCAAGTTGTCCTGAGTGTGATGGTGAACAGTTTATAAGGTTACCGTTAAATCCTTAAATTGTGATTTTATGCTGATGACTTTAAATTAATCTAGCCTTTACCTTCTCAGCTCAAAAGCGTAGGTTGTCAGAGGGCTTGAATCACTCAAAATAATAAAAATCGAAAGTACTTCGAGGTTATATTAGTAGCGAGTCGAGGTGCTTATGGCTGGGGTTGGTTCTGGAGAGGTGAGTATCCGTAGTAGTTATGGAGCCCCAGATTATTATCGTACTTTAGGAAGAAAAGAGGGTAAGAGCTCTCCAAGCCAGCAAACTAAAATAAACGAGCGTGAATATAAACTCACTCAAACTGATAGTCTTGAACATAGCTTATCTATGGCTGCTTCTGCCCCTGAAAAAAAGACATCGGGCACTTCAACGATAAAAGATTATCAACTTTCTACAGATAATAATGCGGCATTAAAATTGGCATTTACTCAAGATGATGTCGATCGTGCAATTGCCATAATTCGTAGACAAGGGATAAATACTCCCTGCGATACCGTTTTACCGCTTGAGCTTGCCTGCCATCAAAAGGCATCTCGAACTATGATTGAGGCCATATTTGAACATGCTGATGAAACTGGCACAAAATTAGCTGAGCCAACGAAGAACACATACATCGAACTGTGTGTATTTTTAAATTCACCTGAACAGTTAAGGGCATTTTTGGAAAGAGGTTATGTCCCTGACCACTGTTCAAAGCAACAACTCACACCACTATTTAGACTTCTTAATGACGACTATCGGCACCCAGAATGTGTTGCAAAAATACTGATTGAGGCTGGCGCTCGCTTGGATATTCGATGCCAAGTGTCCGGAAATCGTCTTTTAATGCTGGCGGCAAAACGGAATTCTTCTGAATTAACTACTGCGCTACTCGATGGGAAAGCCGGTATTAATGAGCAGAATAAATGGGGCAATACTGCATTGCATTTTGCTATCTCGTATGGTTGTTTCAACAGTGCAGTGGTGCTTATCGAGAGAGGGGCACGGCTAGAGTGTAAAAACAGTAATGGGTATACGCCGTTTCAAGTCGTTGGGCATATGATGGAAGGAAGCCGATTGAGAGCGGATGCGAGTTTTTCTAGTGACAGTCTTATCGCCAAAGCGGCGGAAGAGCAGTATTGGGGCATCGCTTTTCGATTATTTAAAGATAATCGATTTTCAGCAAAGAATATAAAAGAAAATAAAGCTCTAATTGCTCAGTTTAAAGGTTTAAGAGAGGTTAAAGAATATTACAAATTAATCGATAGTAAAGTTGAGCAAAATGTGGACAAGCTTCAAGACTGCTTTGTTTATTGCTTAGTCAAACAAAAGTTTTTCGACTTAATAGGCTTATTGCTTAAAGGAGATTTTGAAGCTTTTAAGGTGTTTAAAGATCGTAAAAAAGTCTGGAAAAATTTTAGCGCAGAGACGAAGCATTTTATCGATTCAAAATTAAGTGTTCCACCTGCTGCGGGTGCCACAATTAAATCAAAATCGACAGAGGTATGATGAACTATTAATGCGCCCTTATTCAACTTGTATCAGAAGGCATCATACTTTAAATCTATAATGGCTCGAAACATTAGAGCTATCGAGCCATTTAAGAAAAAATTATGCTTTAATAAAACCTAACGGGCTCTTATCAGATGCTACATCATAAAAGTTACCTAAATTAGGGAATAGCTTAGGTAGTGTGGCTTTTTCTGCCCCAAACCACATAGCTAACTCGGCATAAACTTCATCGGTTGAAGTGGTTGGGATCATAACTCCACCGCCAACATCTAAAGGATTGGCGTCGCCTAAGCTAAGTGCAGGATATTTACCATATACCTCACCACCTTTAACAGCATTACCCATGACTAAGGTGTTACCGCCCCAGCCGTGGTCAGTACCGTTACCATTTGAGGTTAATGAGCGACCAAAATCCGAGCCGGTAAAGGTAACCACTTCTTCTGCAACTCCTAGATCTTCTAATGCTTGCTGGAAGCCTGAAAGCGCGTCATCCACGATACCCAACATCCTATTGTGGGTTTTGAGTAATTCACTGTGGTGATCCCAGCCGATATAGCGTACAAAGAACGTCTGTTGTTGCCCTGCCATCCCCAAAGCTGCTCTAGCTTTGATGGTTTTTGCAACCATTTCAAGCTGTTGGGCGAGCTCTGAATCACCGCCTTTCCAGTCAACAGTGATGGCTTTAGTGGCATCTTCAAATTTCTCAAATTGAACTTGAGAGTATTTCACCCCATTGACGTAGGTTTTATCGAAACTTGAACCAGAAGTTGACTCAAGCATATCGTTAAAGCCTTTCAATAGAACATCGTTAAGCTCTTTAAGCGCTGGGTTTGAATTGTCCTTAACGGTTAAGCCTACACTCCCCGATTTGGTAATGGCATATTCACGGCTTTCCACGCCATTTTGCATTATGTTACTGCCAGCTAATGAGATGTTCATTGAGATAGCATCATTGGCTTTGTCAGGCTGAACCACATCTGCAATTGTGCCAAACCAACCCGAATTTAAGCGTTCACTTGGGCGAGATGTTTGCCAGTGTTTAAATTGATCTGAATGTGACATTAAACCGAGCGGAAGTGGCTTTGAATTAGCTCTATATTCGGCTTTAGTCACTTTATCAACCATAGGGCCGACGTTAGCGATAAATGATAGTTTTTTATCATTAAACAGTTTTTGAGTTTTCTCTAAGGCTGGGTGTAAACCAAATTGTTTGCCTTGCTGAAAGCTAACATCATTAAGGTTAAGTAACTCGTTTTTAGCGATAGCTAAACCACCACGAGTATCTTCATATTCCTTGTAATCAGCAGTGGTGCGAGGCACTAGCATGTTAAAGCTGTCATTACCGCCATCAAGCATAATGAATACTAAGCTTTTGGCCTGTTTAGCCACTTTTAGTGGCCCTGCTACAGGAGGGGTAACAGGTGGATTGACCGGAGGTGTAACAGGTGGTGTTACCGGAGTTCCAGCGTTGTCACTACCGCCACCGCAACCAGACAGCATAGCCGTAGTTCCCACCATAAATACTGTGGAGGTGTGTAAAAACTGACGTCTAGTATAATTTTTGTTTGACATGATTAAGCCTCCAGAATAGCAAAGTCAGGTGAAACAGCGATCATAAATACCACTGTTTGGACAATCCAAAGGCTGTTATTTGGATTACTAGGATCGTTCTGTTTATCAAGTGCATCAAGAATGTTGGTTTTGACTGAACTTTGTTCTTTGCCTGTCAAAATTAACGAAACACGCTCGATAAGTTGTGACCATTTGTTTTTATCGGCTGCTAGTGGAAGCTCAGCATCAAAGTTGAGGTTTAGTTTACTTTGGGTATTAGCCAGTAATGTTTCGGCATCAAGTTCTGGCACAACGTGCGGAGGGGTTACCCCTGTTTTGATTTGAGTGCTAACTAAAGGTAATGCTTCACCAAATAACCAACGGTAAACCATATTCACATAGCTAATTGAAGTATGGGCGTTATATAGCTCAAACTCTGGTGCCACTTTATTTTCTTTTTCAATATCACCATGGGGAATAAAGTCAGGCTTATAAAAGTTGAATACCGTCGGCGAAGATAGAATATGGTGATTCAAATCGTCTTTAATATCACTCCCGATCAACCATAAACGCTTTTGCTCATTACTTACATTGAAAGCACGAAGTAATTGGGTAACGCGCAATAAAGGAGACTTTAACTTTTGGATATTGCTAATATCGGAATCACCAATGGTAACAACATTGCTCTGCGGATAAGTCAAAATGGTCTTTACAGCGGCTTTTAAATTACCTGATTTACCAAAAGCACTGGCAACGGCCTTAACATAAGCTGGGGTAGGGTTCGATGTGACCAATTGCTGAATGAGCTTTTTCGCGATGAAAGGTGCAGTATTTTTGTGCTCAACTAATCGAGATACAGCTGCTTTGATGTCGGCTAAGGTTGCTGAACCACCACTTGCTGTGCGTTTTGGTAAGTCAATCCACCCGTTTAGGAGCTTCTTAGGTTCAAGATCATGATAATCATCTTCGGTTGCCATTGGCTTGATCATTGATACATAAGGGATCATTTTGACTGAGTTATTTATACCATCATTAAAATCAATTTCTTGACCGTTAATGTCAGCCATTCTTACATCTTCGCCATCAAAGTTCAGAACAGCATTAGGGTATTCAAAATTGTATTCCGATGCCTTGATTCCAGTGAATACTCGCGCCATCTCTTTAATGTCATCGTTATTATAAGTCGGAATATCCTTGCCATTTTCTTGCTGATGGCTGCCATCAGGATTTAGCTCAAACAAACCAATGGTAAATAGCTGCATGATCTCACGGGCGTAGTTTTCATCAGGGTGAATATTTTTAGTTGGTTCAGCTTTGCGATTGTTGATGTGAGTGAGGTACACGCCCATGCAAGGGTGTAATGACACATCCGTTAATAAGTCTTTGTATGAACCTAGAGCGTGCTTGTAAAGCAAGTCATAGTAGCTTGCCATGCCTTCTGCATCTAATTCGAGAATCGAGTTATCAGAAATGACGAGAATTTCGCTTAATGCTTGAGCCACTCTGTGACGAACTAAGTTATCAGCATTGGCTTCAGTTTCTGAGATTTTTGGCTGCTCAGTAAAATCATTATCAAGGTTTGTATCTTCGGCTAAATTGCCTTGTACTAAGGTTTTATGCCACCATGCTTGTCTAAAGTAGTAATTGTATGGAAGAGCAGGGTTATTGCCCGCGCCATTGATGTTGGATTCGGTATAGGCATCGATCAGTTTTTTCTTAAAGCCTTTTGTTTCTGATTTACCACGCCATATATCATGGGTTTTTTGGTAGAAACCATCTTTTACAAAACCATTTTCTTCTTCAACTCGATGTTCTAACTGCTGATCGAGCCAGTTATTTATACCATCTTGACTAACCTTTTCAATCAGTGGGTAGTTCGCTCCCAAGGTAGCTTGCATTAAAAAGCGGGAGGCTTGCTCTTTTGTGTTCATATCTGCGACTCTGTTTATAATAATGCATGAAGTGACTGAACAAAGTTACAACAATTATTTAAATTTTCAAGCTGAAAATTTATGTTTTTGTTGATAAGCATCAATTAAATTGGGGGGTTGAGCGTATCTATATGATTTCAAAGAAATATTGTCGTTGTGAAAATTTATGGTGATAAATTCAGAGTGTGAAGCTGGTGGAGTTCTATCAAAATGACCCATAACACAGACATTATGGGTCTTTCTATTCATATCAATAGAGTTGCTTAATCAATACTTCGGACAGTTTTTGATTGGTCGTGCCTCAATATTTAGTAAGTCATTGAATTTTAATGAATCTGTGTTTTCAGATTCAATTCATAAAATTTTGTAAATTCAATTGCTTATAAAAAGTGTCCGAACCATTGTTAATGAATTTTAGTTTTTACGACTGTAAACAAACCCTATGGCGACAACTAGTCCACAAAGCAGCAATACTGGCAATTGACCGAGCTTATAAAATAAGGTTTCCCCTTTCATTAGCGGTACGTTAGCTCTTAATATTCCAGTTTTGAACTGAGGTAATTGTTCTGTGATTTTACCCTTAGGATTAACAACGGCAGTAACACCATTGTTCGTTGCTCTAAGTACGGGCTTACCTAACTCAATCGCTCGCATTTGAGCGATTTGCATATGCTGCAATGGCCCAATAGAAGTACCAAACCAAGCGTCATTAGAAACAGTAAGGATCACGTCACTGTTGGCTTTTAGGTTGTTTCTTACTTGCTCAGGAAAGGTGATTTCAAAGCAAATTGCGGGTGTAATGTGATAACCCAAAGCCAGTAAATCTGGCTGAACATAACTCCCACGAGTGAACGAAGACATAGGTAAATCAAATAACGGTGCGATAGGTCTTAGTATGCTTTCAAATGGCACAAACTCACCAATAGGCAACAAGTGATGTTTACGGTATTCGTTGTCACTATGAGGGGTATAGTCACCATTTGCTTGATGCTTTTTGCGAGTATTTCCCAAGACAACAAGCGAGTTATAAAAGGTTTGTGGCCCTGTTTGACTAATAATGCCTGTAACAATCGCACTGTCATTTAAATTAGCTGATTGGTTGGCGTTCGCTAAAAAATCACTAACTTTATACTCTGGTGCAGGAATGGCTCCCTCAGGCCAAATAATCACATCTGCATCGTAGTTATTTCGAGATAGATCCATGTACTTCAGCAAGGTTGGCCACAACATTTCAGGTTGCCACTTTGTGCTTTGCGGAATATTCCCTTGGATCATCGCCACTTTCATGTTGCTTCCAGTTGGCGTGACATTTGAGAATTTGGGAGCTATAACAATGAGAACTAATAGTAATGGCGTATAAACAGCAATCGCTTGCCAGCGCTTTTGGAATAGTTGTGCTAAAGCACCTGCCAGCGTAACTAATAGCAAGCTTAAACCAATTGCACCAAATCCAGCTGCCACAGGGGATAACGGCCCTTGAGTTTGGCTATAACCAGCCCAAAGCCAAGGAAAGCCTGTTAATACCCAACCTCTTGCCCATTCCATTAATACCCAAAGCGCAGGAAATAAAAGCACATCATGCTGCCAATGATTATCTTTGCAAATTTGACGGCTCAAATAGCCTGCAAAAGCTGGAAAAAGAGCGAGATAGAGCGCCAATAATGCCATTAATAGCATGGAGGCAATCAGGGGGATACCTCCAAACTCAGCCATACTGACATGGACCCAGCTGATACCTACAGCAAAATATCCAAACCCAAAGCTCAACCAATGCTTAAAGCCCTGTTTTGCACCCAGTGTACGGCCAAGGTAAAGGCTTATCGCAAATGCAACTGGCAAAACTCCCCAAAGATCATAGGGAGCAAAAGATAGAGTACAAGAAGCGCCGGCTAAAAAAGCGGCCACAAAGCGTGTCCACTTGTGGCCGTGTAATTTAGAAATAAAACTCACTTAAGTTTGATCCTTCAAAAACTTAACTCTTAATTGGTTTAAGCGTCGGGTATCAGCACTAGTAACTTTGAAATTAATGCTACCTATGGTGATGTTTTCGTCACGTTCAGGTAGATGACCGAATGCGTGGGAAACCAAACCACCGACAGTGTCGAACTCTTCATCACTAAACTCGGTACCAAATTGTTCATTAAAGTCATCAATGGGCGTTAACGCTTTGACCATATAAGCTGAATCATTGATTTTACGAATTTCACACTCTTCTTCGCTATCGTGATCAAATTCGTCTTGGATTTCCCCCACGATTTCTTCAAGAATATCTTCAATGGTCACTAGGCCAGATACGCCGCCATATTCATCAACAACGATGGCCATGTGGTAACGTTCGCTGCGGAATTCTTTAAGGAGAATATCAACGCGTTTGGATTCAGGGACTACAACTGCAGGACGAATCGCTTTACTGAGCTCAAAAGGTTCATCGCTTTGATTAAAACCGTATTTGAGTAAATCTTTCGCTAGGAGAATACCTTCGATGTGATCCTTATCATCATTGATCACCGGAAAGCGTGAATGAGCAGAGGAAATAACGGTATTGAGAAGCGTTTCAATGGAATCATCAATGTCTAAAGTGACAATTTGAACCCGTGGGATCATAATATCGCGCACGCGTAAATCGGACACTTCTAAAACACCTTTGATCATTTCGCGAGTGTCTTCGGTGATTAAATCTCGCTCTTCGGCGTCTTCAATCACATCAACGAGTTCTTCTCGGTTTTGAGGTTCGCCCTGAAACAGTTGGCTTACTTTATCAAACCAGCCCTTTTTCTGGGCGTGGGTACTCGGGGGGATATCGTCATTCATAGTCTTTCATTAGGTCAATATTAGACCTGTTATTTTTCCTTATACGGGTTTTCAAATCCTAAGCTTTCAATAAGCTCGGTTTCTAACGATTCCATTTCTTCGGCTTCGTTATCGTCAATATGGTCATACCCTAGCAAATGCAAACAGCCATGTACAACCATATGCGCCCAATGGGCTTGTAATGGTTTATTTTGCTCTTCCGCTTCTTTTTTTACCACATCAGCACAGATTATTAAATCACCAAGCAGAGGTAAATCAATGCCTTCTGGTGCTTCGAATGGAAAAGATAACACATTAGTGGGCTTATCTTTGTTGCGATACTGATGATTGAGTTGCTGACTTTCTTCTGCTTCAACAATTCTAATCGTTAGCTCTGCTACCGACATATGATGTTGGATAGCAGTGCTAGCCCAAAGTTCAAATTCAGCTTGCGATGGTAGATTTGAGGCATCACAAGCCAATTGTAAATCGACATCAAGCTTCATTTATATCGCCTTCTGCAGATTGTTGGGCTTTCTTTTCGGCTTGTTCGCGACGTGCTTTGGCGGCTTGTTGGTGCATGTCGTGTTCTTCGTAAGCTTCAACGATACGAGCCACAACAGGGTGACGTACGACATCGTGGGAAGCAAAGAAGTTGATACTGATTTCGTTAACTTTACTTAGCACTTCAATCGCATGACGCAGTCCTGACTTGGTATTGCGAGGTAAGTCGATTTGGGTAACGTCACCTGTGATCACCGCGCGAGAATTAAAACCAATACGGGTTAGGAACATCTTCATTTGTTCAACCGTAGTATTTTGGCTTTCATCAAGAATGATAAAGGCATCGTTTAATGTACGACCACGCATATAAGCCAGTGGAGCAACTTCAATTACGTTACGTTCAATCAAACGCTCCACTTTTTCAAAGCCAAGCATTTCAAATAATGCATCGTATAAAGGGCGAAGATAAGGATCGACCTTTTGGCTTAAATCACCGGGTAAGAAACCTAATTTTTCACCCGCTTCAACCGCTGGGCGAGTCAGCAAAATACGGCGTACTTCTTGACGCTCAAGAGCATCAACAGCAGCTGCTACAGCTAGGTAGGTCTTACCCGTACCTGCTGGCCCGACACCAAAGGTAATATCGTGACGAACAATATTAGCAACGTACTGGCGTTGGTTTGGGTTTCTTGGCTTGATGACACCGCGCTTAGTTTTGATAAATAGTTCTTTATCATCTGAACTATCATAGGCTTCAACCGATACCGCTTCTTGGATAGCAATATGCACTTGTTCTGGTTCGATATCTGGCGTGCTGCCACGAACAGGTTGAGTTTCAACGTATAAATCACGCAGCAAATTATTTGCAGTTAGGGTATTTTGTGGCTGACCAACAATAGTAAAGTGATTATCACGGTAGCTGATCTCAACACCAACACGACGCTCAATTTGTTTGATGTTATCGTCGAAAGGGCCGCATAAAGAAGCAAGACGACGTGGTTCGGCAGGTTCTAGGTACAGATTTAACGTAGTCAGTTTACTGGACAAGCAAGTCTCCAAGATGAAATCAATTAATCTAGTTTATCTTATCAAAGTTGACAAAAAAGGGCAGTGTCCCTGCCCTTAAGTTTAGTTAATTTTTTTGTATGGATTAAGGTTGGAATGTTCCTACACCTAAATCATCTTCTGTTCTATGTTTAGCAAGTACGTCAGATGGGCGTAATTCACGGCGAAGATCCATATCTTCTTCAGCTCGTACAAATTTACCACGTAGTGAGTTGGTGTAAACGTCAACAATCTCAACATCGACAAATTTACCAATGTGCTGAGGTTGACCTTCAAAGTTAACCACGCGGTTGTTTTCGGTACGGCCACGAAGCTCCATTGGGTTTTTAACCGATGGACCTTCAACCAATATACGCTGCACTGTGCCCATCATATGACGGCTGTATCGCATAGCTTGTTGGGTGATGCGATCTTGTAGAATAGCTAGACGTTGTTTCTTTTCTTCTAAATCAACATCATCAGGTAAATCAGACGCAGGCGTTCCCGGACGAGCACTGTAAATAAAGCTGAAGCTATGGTCGAAGTTTACGTCTTCAATCAGCTTCATCGTGTCTTGGAAGTCTTGTTGAGTTTCACCAGGGAAACCAATGATGAAGTCAGAGCTGATTTGAATATCAGGACGAGCTTTACGTAGACGACGAATGATCGATTTATACTCAAGTGCCATGTGTCCACGCTTCATTGCCGCAAGAATACGATCAGAACCGGATTGCACAGGTAAGTGAAGGAAGCTTACCAACTCAGGGGTATCAGCATAAACATCAATGATGTCTTGAGTGAATTCAATGGGGTGGCTGGTGGTAAAACGTAAACGGTCAATGCCGTCAATTGCCGCTACATAACGCAGTAATTCAGCAAAAGTACAGATTTCACCATCAAAGGTGGCCCCACGGTAAGCATTCACGTTTTGACCAAGTAAATTAACTTCACGGACGCCTTGCTCAGCCAGTTGTGCCACTTCTAAGATCACATCATCTAATGGACGACTGACTTCCTCACCTCGCGTATAAGGCACTACGCAGAATGAGCAGTATTTACTACAGCCTTCCATGATAGAAACGAATGCGGTTGGGCCTTCAGCTTTTGGCTCTGGTAGACGGTCGAATTTCTCAATTTCTGGAAAGCTGACATCAATAACCGCTTTTTCACCACGCTTAACTTGGTCAACCATTTCTGGTAGACGGTGCAAGGTCTGTGGGCCGAAGATCAAATCAACGCACTGAGCGCGCTCTTTGATGTGCTTACCTTCTTGTGATGCAACGCAACCACCAACACCAATGATCAAGTCGGGATTTTTGTCTTTTAGGTTTTTCCAACGACCTAACTGATGAAACACTTTTTCCTGTGCTTTTTCACGGATTGAACAAGTGTTCAGAAGCAAAACATCCGCTTCTTCAGCTTCATCGGTCAGGGTATAACCTTCGTATTCATCCATTAAATCGGCCATCTTAGCTGAGTCATACTCATTCATTTGACAGCCCCAGGTTTTAATGTGGAGTTTTTTACTCATCAGTTTGTGTTACTCATACCTCAAAAAATAGCGGCATATTTTACCGCCAGATTACTCGCCTGACCAGCTTTTGTACTCTGAGGTTGTGATTTAGTTTGTAAATACTTGAGTTAATAGCTCAGAATTAATTTTTACCTTAATGAATATTTATTAATTTGAAAAAAAATCGCTGTGTGTGTAAATGTCTGTGGTCGTTCAACTTTTACCCGACGCCATCGGTGCTTCGAGTATAAACCTAAATAAGTGAATAAGTTATGGCAGAAGCAATATCAGCAAGATTTAATGAATATTCAACAGTTGCTAATAGCTTACAACTTGCTACATGTAGAAGAGGGGCAATTCGAGATGGAGATGTAGTACAAGTAGAAACCCGTCTTGGATTGAGGGCTTATAAAATAAGAATATCGAATAATCGTTGTTATGATGTTATTCGTCAAGATATCTTTGAACCTGATGACTTACCTTTTGTTGACGTTATTTCCACTGCCATTTGTAAATACTTTGGGGTAACTACATCCGATGCAATTAGAGATGTATACAACAGTTGTGAAGGTGATTTTTTTCGAGCTTTACAGGAACGTGGCCTCTCATACTCGGTTGTAAAAGAATACCCATCCGATCGTCGTACACCTCTACAGCATGCCATATCAGCTGTTAATGAACCCAACACCAAAGAAGAAATACAGCGAGCTATGCAAGGGGTGAATTATGTTGCTGAGCGGGGTATGTTTTTTCCTGATCGTTTGGATCAAAATGGACAGACTGAACTTCATACAGTGGCGGTATATGGCCACTTTCAATTGATACCTCGTTATCGTTTTTTACTGTCGCCACGTCGACTATCGACATACAACCGTGAAGGCTTAACACCCTTACACTTGGCAGTTATAAATCGCCGCTATTATACGGCAAAAAATCTTCTTGCCATTGGTGCCAGTGTTCATCCTCGAACGAATCCGACAATACCAGGTTATAATTGCAATGCTGTTGATTTTGCGGTTGATAATTTTGACCTTAAGATGTTGGAACTTCTATTGTCTTATAAAGCTAAGCCTGGCTACTCAATAGCACAAGAGCGAGAATACGATCCTCTAGCTCGACTTGATAGGGCGTACCGAGCTCAACAAAGCTCTAATAATTTTAACCAAGAGCAAAAAGAACAATTGATTGATACTTATCAATTGATGCGAAAACTTTTAATAGAAGGCTTTCTTAACAATACTGTTTCTGGAGTGTAAACTGACTCAAACTTCCTAGGATTTGATACTTGTGACCAAGGACTCTCAACTAAAATACAAAGATGCCATTGTGATAGGCGGTGGTATGGTCGGTGCAGCAACAGCACTTGGTTTAGCTCAATTAGGGCTTTCAGTTTCAGTTATTGAAAGTATTGAGCCCAAAGCGTTTGATGATAATCAGCCATTAGACGTTAGAGTTTCGGCTATTAGCGCGGCATCTGAAAAGTTATTGAATCGCTTGGGTGCTTGGGATGGTGTGTTTAAAAAGCGACATGCTGTTTATCGTGGATTGGAAACTTGGGAATTAGACGGCTTTATCACCCAGTTTCATTGTGAACAAATTCACGAAGATCATTTAGGTCATATTGTAGAAAATCGAGTTATTCAATTGGGCTTGTGGGAACAACTTGAGCAAATGGATAATGTGGAAATCCTTTATCCCGAAATAGTTACTCAGTTTGAATATCAGCAAGGATCATTTCAGCAGGTTAAGGTCAGTCTTGAGTCAGGCAAACAGTGCATTGCTAATTTATTAATTGGTTGTGATGGTGCCAACTCTAGTGTTCGTCAATGGGCCGGAATCGGCATTACAGGTTGGGATTATCAACAAGCGTGCATGTTGATCAATATTGAAACTCAAACACCACAGCAAGATGTCACTTGGCAGCAATTTACGCCGAATGGGCCACGTAGTTTATTACCATTACCTGATAATCATGCTTCGTTAGTGTGGTATGACTCGCCACAAACTATTGCCAAATTAATGCAATTCAATCCTGTGCAATTGGCTGAGCAAATTCGAGCTCATTTCCCAGAGCGACTCGATCCAAACTTTATCGTGTTAGATAAAGGCAGCTTTCCACTGACTCGTCGTCATGCCAATCAGTATTATGCTGATAACGTGGTGATATTAGGTGATGCCGCGCATACCATTAATCCGTTAGCAGGGCAGGGTGTTAACTTAGGCTTTAAAGATGTTGATGCTTTATTGTCTGTAGTTGCCGAAGCTTTGGGTGAAAATCAAATCTGGTATCAAAATTCAGTATTAGCTGAATACCAAAACCAGAGATATAAAGATAACCTGTTGATGCAAACCGGTATGGATATGTTTTACAAAACGTTTAGCAACAATTTAATGCCAATTAAAGCGATAAGAAACCTAGCGCTGAAGGTGGCGAATATTGATTCTCCCATCAAACAAAAAGTGCTGAAATATGCACTTGGATTTTAGGGCACGCCCTAATTTATGTTCTTGCATGTTGAGCCTGAGTAATGAAATCATTTAGATAATCAATCTGCTCTTCGTGCTTACGGGTTCCAATATAGATTTGCTTGTCGATGCCATGCTCACCAAAGCGAACGCTTTTTATTGGCATGGTTTTGGAGTATTGCTCAACTAACCAGCCAGGAAGCGCGCAAACGCCTCTGCCTGCTGCAACCATTTGCAACATGATTTCAGTCGTTTCAATGATTTTGTGCTTTCTCACTGTGCATTTTGCCGGAGTTAAAAATTGGCTAAAGATATCCAATCTCTGTGGTTCGACAGGGTAACTAAAAAGAACTTCATTAATTAATTCCTCTGGCGCAACCCAAGCGTGATTGGCTAATGGGTGAAATCTCGAAACTACAAGCATATGCTCGTAGCCAAACACAGGAGTATATTGAATGTCGGGGGTAAATAATGGATCAGGTGTAATGAGTACATCAATTTCAAAATTTTGGAGAGCACCAAGCGCACCAAACTGAAACTCCTGCTTAACATCTATATCTACACTTGGCCATCGACTAAGGTATGGTTCGATTACTCTTAGTAACCAATGATAACAAGGGTGACACTCCATTCCGATGCGTAGGCTGCCACTTTCTCCATTTGCTATTTGGTCTAGCAAAAGTTCTGTATGTGAAAAGTGGGGTAATACTCTAATGGCGAGAGATTGAATGCACTCTCCAGCTGCCGTTAACCTTAATTCACGGCCTTTTTTTTCCCAAATAGCAGTATTGAGCTGAGCTTCCAGCTTTTTAATACTGTGGCTTAACGCGGATTGAGTTAAATGCAGAGCGTCGGCCGCCTTGGTGAGTGTTCCATGTTCTTTTATGGCTGTTAATATTTCCAAATGGGTACGCTCTAGCACCTGCTGTCTCCACTTTCCTTTTGAATTCGAATCAGACCATAATGCCATCTGTTGACAAATGGTCATAGTCGGAGAGGGAATTATTTTAGTTCGTTACGGACAATCTCGGCACCAGCGCTTAATGCGGCTAGTTTTTCTCTCGCGATTTGTCGAGGCAAGGGAGCCATGCCACAGTTGGTACAAGGGTATAGCTTATCTGCATCAACAAATTTGAGGGCTTTTCGGAGTGTTTCGGCGACTTCTTCAGGTGTTTCTATGGCGCTGTTTGCAACATCAATAGCGCCTACCATTACTTTTTTTCCTCTAACCAATTCTAGAAGTTCGATAGGAACATGAGAATTATGGCATTCAAGAGAAATGATATTAATGTTTGATTGTTGCAGTTTTGGCAAAATAGCTTCGTACTGTCGCCACTCTGCGCCCAAGGTTTTTTTCCAATCAGTATTTGCTTTTATGCCATAGCCATAACAAATGTGTACCGCCGTTTCACATTTTAGGCCTTCGATAGCTCTTTCTAAACACGCAATGCCCCAGTCGTTTACGTCATCGAAGAATACATTAAAAGCGGGTTCATCGAATTGGATAATATCTACACCCGCGGCTTCTAACTCTTTAGCTTCTTGGTTGAGAATCTTCGCAAATTCCCAAGCAAGCTTTTCTCGACTTTTGTAATGGTCATCGTAAAGGGTATCTATCATGGTCATTGGGCCGGGTAAAGCCCACTTTATTGGTTGATCAGTTTGTTTCCGTAAAAATTGGGCATCTTCCACAAAAACAGGTTTTGGGCGACTAACAGGGCCGATTACGGTGGGTACACTAGCTTGGTAGCGATCCCTTATTTTGACGCTTTTACGATTTTCGAAATCAACACCAGATAAGTGTTCAATAAAAGTGGTGACAAAGTGTTGGCGGGTTTGTTCGCCATCGCCGACAATATCAATACCAGCCACTGACTGCTCTTGTAGTGTTAGGCGTAAAGCATCTTGTTTACCATCAGTTAATTGTTGGCCTTGCATTTTCCAAGGTGACCAAAGTGTTTCAGGTTCAGCTAACCAAGATGGCTTTGGTAAGCTGCCGGCTGTAGATGTAGGTAATAGTGTTTTCATTAAATGTAAAGCCGTTCGGTTGAGTGAATTAAAATGCGTAATTAGCTGACCATTTTTCGAGAACGGTTTGGTAGGGCTTGATGAAATTCTCTTGTGCAAATTTCCCCTGCTTGATTGCCAATTGGCTACGTTCTTCTCGGTCGTAAACAATTTTAGTTAATGAATGATCTTGGTTTTTTAAATTAGGCTGAAAGCATTTACCTGCCGTAGCATTGGCGTTATATATTTCAGGGCGATATATTTTTTGGAATGTTTCCATCGTGCTAATGGTACTGATAAGCTCTAAGTTACTGTAATCATTCAGTAAGTCACCAAAGAAATAAAATGCCAAAGGTGCCACACTGTTAGGAGGCATAAAATAGCGAACTTTTAAGCCCATTTTTTTAAAGTATTGTTCAGTAAGTGATGAGCTATTTGGTAAGTATTCAACGCCTAAGATTGGGTGCTTATTTTCAGTTTGGTGATAGGTTTTGTTATCGGAAACACTCAAACAAATAACGGGCAGCTTGTTGAAGTGTGCCTTATATGCCTCTGAATTAACAAAATAGTTAAATAGCTTGCCGTGTAGCTCACCAAAATTATCAGGCACGCTGAATTTAGATTGATCTCTATTATGCTCCAGTAGCAGCACACTAAAATCATAATCACGAACATAAGAAGAGAAATTATTTCCAATAATCCCTTCAATCCTTTGATTGGTTTGATGATCAATGATGTTGGTTTTTAATACTTCAATTGATGGAAAGCTTTGTCCACTTCCCTTTATATCCATATCAACAGAAATGATTTCAAGCTCGACTGAATAACGGTCTCCAGTAGGATTGTCCCAATGAGCTAAAGCATTAAAACTGTTATCAATCATTGTTAGCGCATTTTGTAAATTTTGCTGGCGATGCTCTCCTCTTGCTAAGTTAGCAAAATTAGTCGTGATGCGAGTACTGTTTGAGGGCTGATAATCTTCATCGAGCCGAATACTGTTAATGTTAAATCGAAAATCTGTGCTCATGGCGATTAAGTCCTTTTTAGATATGTTTTATTCACTCTGTTTAAAAGTACATATTTGAACCTAAAAACATCAGTTGAACGCTCAATAAGTTAATATCTATTTGAGTTGGTAATAATTTCAATGTCTTAATCATTCACCGAATGGCTGAAACGCTCTACGCCCACAAGCTTGTAAAAATGCCCGCTAGCTGCGTTGTAACTTTTGCAAGTAGAGCAACTATTTGCTGCAAGCTACGCCTTGCTAGCAATCATTTTTTACCGCAATACAAAACTGGCATTACTGCGTTTCTACTCTTGAGAACGTAGCCAACTGATGTTTTTAGTTTGAAGGGAATTTATACTTATATTTTCAAATGAAAAATAATGGTATTTATTCATGGCGTTATGAGTTTTATTCATGTTTTACTTGGTAAGGTGAGTAAAAATATATTTTTGTGAGTTAAAAAATTGGGTGGTTAAATAAAAGTGCCCGCTTTTAATGCGGGCATTGAGAAAGGCTAGAGGCCGTTCCCAATTAAAGACTTTTTGATTTGTTACTGCCTAAAATTTGCAAAATCAAGGCACAAAGTTTGAAGTTTAGTGAACTAAACGCAGTAACGACAGCAGTGTATGTCGGTCAACGCAGTAACGACTGCTTTGTATGTCGGTCAATCAAAAATCTAATTGGGAACGACATCTAGGGATTAACAATAAACATTCCCTTCATTATGTAGTGATGACCGGGAAAACTACAAAAGTAGGTATATCCTCCGCCGGTCATTAGCATCTTAGTGTCAAAAGTTATGCTGGTTGACTCACCACCACCAATGATTTTGGTCGAAGCTATTATTCGCTTATCGCCCATTAACACAAAGTTACTTGCGACTCCTGCCATTTGACCGGCTAATGCTGCGGCTTCAACATCAGTTGACTTCGTTAGTACCCAGTTATGACCCATTGTCGTTTTGGGTAACTTACCTATGTGCATGAGATTAATAGTTACCTTGTCACATTTAGATTTTGAAATTGTTATGCTCGGTTTGCTAAATTTGAGTGCATCCATCACGGCAATATCAAACGAGCAAGTGCCTGCAAAAGCATTAAATGAAAAAGCTAAGGCTGTAGATGCTAACCATAATTTGATTTTCATAACTTCACTTCCTTATTCAGTTAATCAAACCTAAATACGCCCTAGAGAGTGAAAGCGATCAACTTTCATACCTTTCAACTAACTGAACATAAAACGATTTTTTGTTTTGTTTAATACCACAGTCATTTATTTTATGAGTTATGTGTAAGCGAAAGAGGATATATGAAATGTCAGTTTGTCGTGCAGAGAGAGAGGCTTTAGCTGTTAACCCTGCTGAAAAAAAAGAGTCACAACAGGATAGATCGAGTTTAGTTAACGATGAAAGTGGTTTGTATTATCAAGTTGAGCCAAATCAAGCTGCTGCTGAAGAAAAAAGGGGGTTTCATCAAAAAATACCAGATGAAGTGGGCTCTCACTCAGAGACGCTAGACAGTTTTAAGGCCAAAAAGGCTAAGGTTACCTTTTCCGAAGATGAAATGAAGGAAATGGCATTGGCATTTGGTTACAAAGGAAATGTACAAAAAATCGATGACTTTATTATGGAGTATGACATTGAAACATTAGCCAACACTAAAATAAATTGTGAAATAGATGGTCTAGTCTACCCATCGATTTCTTTATTCTGGCTTGCTTGTCGCACAGGTAAATTGGAGGTTGTTGAACTATTGTATAATGGGAAACCAGACATTAACGAGCGGGTAACTTGCTCGACGACAGGTGTTTCTGGGCGTACCCCCCTATTTATTGCTTGCCTTAAGGGGCATTATAAAGTTATTGAGTTTCTTCTCAACAAAAAGGCTGATCATACCTTGAAGGATTTTGATCCTGAAAAGCAACAGTCAATGGGACCTTATAATGCATTTCTTCAATCACAAGGTGTTGTACAAGAGGTGTTTACACTTACTGGAGAAAGATTGAGTAGTGACTTGAAAGTGTTAGATGACAAGGGGAGAGATATTGTTGACATCTTCATGCAACAGGGAGACAGCGATGCTAAACAAGATGTTAGTTATACATGGCCAGAATCCAAGAAAGTGAACTATAGAGCTAAGTAAAACGCAGATCGTTGCAGGGATTATCTATTCCAATCGACATTAAACAAAAGTAAAGACTTGTAAAGCTACTCGACTTCTCAGACAGATTCTCTATGGTCAAATTAACAATATTAGATTGTAGGGAATTTAATCATGTCAGCAGATGCCGTTATCGCGGTTAATCGTTTTGGTCTGGGAGCAAGAAAAGGAGAACTGGAAAAAGCCAGTCATGATCCTGTTCAATATCTCATCGATCAATTACAGCCAATCAGCTTTAATGAAAAGCTGCCTAATTCTGATCAACTTTCGATTCATTTAGCCAATTATCAACAACAAAAACGCTTGATTAAGAAAGAACCAGAGTCGGAACAAGCGAAAGATTTTGCTAAGCAACAAAAGCAAATCCGTAAGTATCTTGGTGGTAATTTTAGGGCGTTATGCTGCGATACTTTGCTCAGGTCGATTCATTCCGATCAATCACTAGCGTGGCGACTACTGGATTTTTGGTCGAATCATTTTAGCGTGACCGCTCAAGGGCAAATGATGCGAGTATTGGCACCAACCCTTGAGCGTGAAGCTATAGCACCTCACATGTTTGGTTCTTTCCATGACATGGTGTTGGCGGTAATGCATCACCCAGCGATGTTGGTATATCTGAACAACGATAAGTCTTTTGGTCCGAATTCAAGAATAGGTAAACGCGGTAAAGGCCTGAATGAAAATTTAGGGCGTGAGTTGATGGAGTTACATACCATGGGAGTCGGTTCTGGCTACACTCAAGCCGATGTAATTGAAATGGCAAAAGGTATAACAGGGTGGAGCGTGGCAAGACCGCAGCGAGACGATACAATCGGATTCATGTTCAGAGCCAATGGTCATGAGCCTGGTCATAGAGTGTTGCTCGGTAAAACCTATCGGCAAGGTGGCGAAGCGCAAGGCATTGCGATGATTAAAGCTGTGGCTCGTCATCCAGCGACTGCAAAACATGTATCCACTCAACTTGCCCGTCATTTTGTCTCAGATAATCCGCCTGAATCCCTCATCAAAAAAATGACCGACCGCTGGATGGCAACTGATGGCAACTTAAAAGAAGTGATGATTACTTTGATTAAGTCAGATGAAGCTTGGCATCAAGAGCGACAAAAGTTCAAATCTCCACGAGAATTTGTCATCTCGACCTGTAGAGCTTTAAATTCAAGTTTCGGAGTTCATTTTTAGCTAAAATCATGGGAACTTTTCAGTTGAAATAGCCTCTTGGCGTAATGTAAAAGTATCCATTTGCATGACTTGATTAAAAAACTTGGTTACTTCTTCGTTGATC